>JBELHN010000004.1:101025-134886 GCA_042091395.1 Colwellia sp. | reverse complement strand
CCGCCGCTGTCGTCACCACCGCCGCTGTTGTCACCACCGTTATCATCGCCAGTATCAGAAACTGTTAATGTAAAACTCTTGTCACTGCTTAATGTGCCATCAGAAACGACCACAGTAATAGTAAAATCAGTGTTGATTGTTACTGCGGGAGCCGTGATGGTAATGTTAGCCCCCTCAGCGCTGAAACTAAGTTGGTCAGGTACTTGCCAGCTGTAATTTAAGGTTGTTTGTTCGTCATCAAAGGCATGTGCATGAATTGTGATGGTGGTTAATTCTTCTATGCTTACGGCAGGTAAATCATTAATAATGGGTGCAGTATTGACCGCTGCGGGTTGGATACTTAAGGCAAAGGTAAAGTCTTTATTGGTTACATGAACAATATTGCTAAGTAAGTTGTTATTATCAAAGTTGATGTTATTGGCAGTATCATTAACCCCAATGTTAATTAAATAGCTAAAGTCTACATTTAACGATTGTGCTAAATCACCCTGCCACGTGGCTTGGTTTGCATTGGTAATGGTTAATTGTTGATTAATAAGTTCTTGGCCAGTTGCATCAAATAGCCTAACGGTAACCGTTTCTCCTGTGCTAGCATTTTGACCTTGTTTAAGATAAAAACCAGCGCTGAACCATGTTTCTGGCGCAACTGTGTCGCGAACAATAGTAATATCACTACAATTATAAAAGCCCTCACCTGCTGCATCATCACGTTGCCATCGGCTGTAAAGTACAGCATCGCCGACTCTATCTGCGGGTATAGCAACGGTCATTTCGTATAAGCGTCTATCTTGATCGTCTTTTATAAAATCTATGTTTTGATGAGATTGTATTAAGGTTAAATCAGACCATTTTAACGGCATGGTGTTACCGTCATAACTTGGGTTACTGAGATAAAACTCCCAATAACTTGGATTGTGAGGGGTGTTGGCTAGGTATTTTATGTTGATGTCGCCGTTCGTATTGGGTATCACCTCACTGCGTTGCCAAAACGGTGAAGGTAAGTCCATACCTTTTTTCATGTTATCGCCACCTGCGCACAAGGTACCATCAACAATGTTGGCTTGAACGGCAGCTAAGTTGGTAAAGTCTTGGGTGTTAATTGAAAACTCAGGCGCCTGTACAAATTGAAAAAATCCAGAGTCTAAAAACGCTGCTCGACACGCAGCATTAGGGATATTGCTGCCATCTTCTGGCCACCAATAACCTTGCTGAGTTTCACAAAAAGCTTGGCGAGCCATAGGGTTAAGCATGTAACCATGTGCTGAAATAGATTTAGTCATATCGGCATAAACACCTGTAAGCCCGAGGCTTAAGGCAATGCATTTCAATGTGATGTTGTTATTGGGCATAGTATTTTCCTAGCGAATCATATTGGCTATATATCGCAGATTTATTGTTAGAATTATGTGGAGTCGACTTATCTTTATGAATAACTTCGTTGTGCTTATTCAAAAAACCCAAAATGACAGCGTTGTCATTTTGGGTTTTAAAAGAAAATTCAGTGGTTAAAAAAAATGTCACCAAAAATGTTATTTTCTCAGCAAAATAACCAGATATTGCTCCTTGCTGCACTACTTGCCAGTTGCTCGAATAGTTATATTTATTCGAAAGGCTGGGTTTGAGGTTTTTTTTCGTTGCATTGGTTAAGGGATTATCTGGATTTTTTCGAGCAGAATTGTATGCAGTTAAACTGGAAAGACAATAAAGCCGAGCATTAGGTGATAGAGGTAATAAACGTGGCACGTTTACCTTTACAATTTTGCTATTAGTTAACCTTTTGCTCTGATTCATACGCTGTCCGTTACTACATTTTAAAATGTTATTTTTATGTGACGCCTTTAAAAGTAACATAAAATATACATACGTCAATTTTATGTAATGACTTTAAAAATTATTTCTTATGCTCTGTTTTTATTTTAAAGTGTTGTAATTAATCGTTTTATTTTGTTTGTTTTGTTTTTGTTTAGGTGGCTAGTTTATACTTATATAAAAATATGTTAAATAAAAGTTATATTTGCAAGGTCTTGCATAGTAAGGGGTATACACTAACAATCAGACTTAAATAATTAATTTTATAAAATATAATTAATTATTATAAAAAAGAGGGGTTGATGGTTTTACGAACAAAAAATAGGCCGTGTTTGTGCTTATTCTGCATGGGTTGACATTTAATCTTGATTGATAGTTGTTAGTACAAGTTAATTGGCAACACATAAAATGAACTTGCTACAACCTATTTGTTTTGATGTTTAGGGTGTAATGATAAGTAATCACACCACACACTAAAGTGGGTATGATTAAAACGTTTGTCTGTTGCAGTGAACCATTCTGACTGTCTAAGTGCGTTTAAACGGAACATACGTTTATGGCCATCAATGGTAACAGAGCAAATTAGCTTAGCTGTTGTTTTGTTGGTCACATTCATCATGGCAAAACCGTCACGATTGTTTTGGTGCTTGACGACTATTTTTGGCATGGCCACAAGCTGTGACATAAATAAGCAAGAGCTTAAAAAGCATCCATAAGTCAATATTTTTCTTGTCATAAAAGATAAAAAACTAGGTTTACTGTGAATATATAAAAATATAATTGCATTAGGTATTGAAACTACATTAAGAGTCTCCATTACTAATATCAACACAATAAATAATTTATTGTAGACATTCAATTATAACATTATTAGATATGCTTATTAATAGCATCGACAAGAGATAACATTATGGCCAACTTTGTACCCGTAAGAAAAGAATCACACCAAAACCTTAAATTGGCTAGCAAGCGTGATCTTGCTCATCTTGAAGGGCAACATATTGTACCTGTTACAGCGGCTGAATTTGCGCAAGCATCAGCTAGCTTTCCTATTGTTTTTGTAAAAAACCCGGACTCTCCTCGTTATCGTAGTGTTGCTATGTTAGGTTTAGAAGCTAGCGAAAACTTATTTTACGTTGATAAAAAGTGGTCAGCTTTATCAGTTCCACAGGGTGTTGGCATGACACCATTTTCACTGGGTCTTGACCCAGATAGAGAAAATACACTAACTGCTTGCATCGATTTGGACAGCCCGTTTGTTGGTGAAGATAAAGATTTAGCTTTATACGAAGCCGATGGCAAAGAATCAGAGTTACTAACTAATGTTCAAAACTCATTAGGCCGTTTATACGAGAATGAAAAATTGACTGAAAGTTTTGTAAACGAATTAGAACAAAATGATTTGTTGCAAGAGCTTGAACTCAATTTAGATTTGGCGACTGGTGAAAAGAAAAAGCTAACAGGCCTTTATACTATTAATGAAGACAAAGTAAAAACCTTGCCTGATGAAAAGGTTATTGATTTCCATAAACGTGGTTTATTTGTGCCAATCTATGCTATGTTAGGGTCTTTGGGGCAGATTAACCGTTTAGTGCAATTACGTAATAACTCTAGTAATGCGCAAATAGCTGGTATTCAAATTGCGCCTGTTGGTCAACAAGCAGCTCAAGAGCAGGTTGCAGAAAGTTAATTGATTACGCTAATAAATCAAACGAAAGGAGCTTAGGCTCCTTTTTTTTGTAGGTTTTGTAAAAAAAATGCGTTTTCTATATTTCGGTGCTGATTTACCTGTGCTAATTTAAGCTAAGTCGTGATTTAAAATAATGAGATAAATATGGTCGATAAAAATAAACTTTCTAAGGGAATAGAAGAACAAATACAAGGCTTAGCAAGTGATGTTTATATCCAAGTAGAAGAGAAACTTACTCACTTGATTACCACGGCTGTTGCAGCGGAGATGAGCAAAAATAGTGAGCAGCAAAATAAAACGTTAACTGAAAAAGAACAGTCACTTAGTAAAGATTTTGAGCAAAAAGATCAAGCGCACCAGTCTGAAATTAGCCGTTTAACCCAAGCGTTAACTGAAAAAGAACTTGATGCAAAAACTGCCCAACAAAACTTCCAAGTCGAATTAACTCAAAACACGATTAATTATACCGAGACAATTAAACAATTAGAAAGTAAAGTCGCCAATTTACAAAAAACCACAACGGAGCAACATGATGCTCAACAAAATGGTAACGAACAACTGGCGCAAACTTTACAAAGCACAGAGCAAGACTTAGCACAAAAAATTAAAGAAATAGCAAAATTAAAAGATCAAGTCTCGACACTGATGAATAAAGAGTCAGCGTTAAATGCTGAACTGAAAACGGCAAATGAACAAACTCAATCTCATCAAACACAACTCAGTGAAGCAGTGCTTGCCGCAAAAGAACAAGCTAATAAAGACACTAAAGTAGAAATTGAAGGCTTAATTGATAAGAATCAGGCACTTGAAGAAAAACACACCAAGCTTCAAGAGGATATGAAAAAAAATAGTGACGAAACTATTAAGACATTAGAAGCCAAAATCACTGAACAAATCACTCAGGTTAAAGCTGAGCAGCAGAGTAAGGCTGAGCTGCAACAACAGCTTTCAGTTCAGCAAAAAGCGTCAGACACGGCACAAGATAAAATTAATAGAATTGAGCAAGAATGCAAAGACTACCAATTAACTATCACTAAGTTAACCGAACAAGCAGAACAGGCTAAACAAGCTCATCAAGAAGAAATCAAAACCATTAATGATGCAGGCGAAGAAGGCAAACAGTTACAAGTTGCAGCTCAGCAAAATATTATTGAGTTAGAAAAAATCAAAGCAACACTTGAACAACAAGTAGCCACTGAGCAGCAAGACGTCCAATTGTACCAACAAGAAGTGGCAACACTTACTGAGCAACTTAAGGTAGCACAGGATGGACAAGAAAACATTTTAGAGCGTTTTAATAGCACTCGCGAAAAGCAAGAAGTAGAAAACACCAAGGTGCGAGAAACTATTAAATTTTTGCGTGATGAAAATCATGAATTGCTGACAGCTAAATCTGCAGAAACCACAGAGTACACTGATAAAATTAATGAATTGGAGCATAAGCTAACGGAATATCGTCTAAAATTTGAATACGCGCAAAAACAATTAGCTAATTAATTTATTAACTCTCATTTCACCAATCTTTAAACGCAAGCTTATTCGCATTTTTGAGAAGCTTGCGTATAATCTTTTTGTCAAATTTAACTATTGAGCATACTTTTACAGTGGCAATAAATTTACCTTTTATTCAATTAAGTCAATGGCAACAAATTGCATTTTCTGCAGCCTTGCTAGAACGTATGCTTCCTAATTATCAGATGTTTAGTGAGGTAAGTGAGTTTGGCAATAGCAAATTACTGCGCAATCAACTCGATATCATTTGGCAGTGGCTTAGCCAACCCAATACCACAAAGATTAATATTGACGCGCAATTAGCGAAGCTTGAAATTGAAACCCCTAACCCAGATGAACATGATTCTTTTGGTGTTTTTCCTGCATTAGACACTTGCATGGCATTAGCGGCACTATGGCAGTTGATGCAAAGTAAACCCCAGAAAAAAAATAAAAACATTGCTGCTGATCTTGATGATATTCGGAGTATAAGCCGATTATCACTGAACAGTGTTAGTTATTATGTTGAGTTGTTGTTACAGCAAGAACTTACTACAAATGAATCGGTGACACTTGCCACTATTAATGCGCATCCACTCACGCAATGGGAAATAGATACGCAACAAGAGTTAATAACTTTTTTACAATTTGCCGCCGAAAATAAAAAAAGCTGTGATTTGGCAAAAAAAATAAGCCTTGCAGAAGGGTTATCAAGTTTAGGCATTGAGATAGTTTGAGCTGTCAGTGTAAAGTAAAGAACTCTCTTAGCCCCTGTATTTTTGGTCATGCCAATTTGAGGTACTAACGCAGAAATTGTGTTTTCAATTGCCTTTGCGTTATCACCTGAGGTAAACCTTGTTGTGAATTAAGCTTATCGTTTTTTATTTCAGCACCTTCATGGTTAAGTAACCATAATTTACGTTCGATACCACCAGCATAGCCAGTAAGTGAACCACTGCTGCCAATCACGCGGTGGCAGGGTATTATGATGGAAATAGGGTTTCTACTATTTGCCCCTCCTACCGCTTGTGAGGCCTTAGGGTTGTCTAATAGCTTAGCAATTTCACCGTAGTATTTAACTGCGCCAAATGGAATACCGGTTAAACAACACCAAACTGACTTCTGGAAGCTTGTGCCTCTGGGTGCCAGTGGTAAATCAAACTGCTGGCGATGACCAGCAAAGTATTCAGAAAGTTGTTGCTTACAGGCACTGGTATGATGATTTGTTTCAACATGGCGTTGGCTTTTTGGTTTATCACCACAAAAAATTGTTTGAACAATACCATGTTCATTAGCCATTAATTCCAATAACCCTAAAGGTGTCTGCAAATAATCAGTATAAAAGGTCATAAAATAATTAATCGTATATTGGCTCAGTAAAATGTTAGCTAAATGAAATAAAATATTTCGTGTTTACAGCAAAATCATTAGCAGTAAATTTAACGCAAAAGTAGATAAAATAATAGTAAATAGATACTTTATGCGCTGCAGCGAGTTGTTGAATGTTCCATTCGTTCTGAGGACAAAATGCTCATATCATTATGGTGTGGTTGGGCGATACTGATAGAGTTGATAGGCCACTTGACCAGCAACCTTTTGTTTGATCATGTGCCAGCTATTTGGTATTTCTTGATTACTATTGGCTTCCATTTCTACATATATTAGTGCTTGTTCACTTAATTTATTATTCAGGCACTTCGCGGTGTGTTCTATTAGTTGCTGATTAAATGGTGGATCTAAAAATACTAGGTCGTAACAGGCTTTGTTAGTGTTGGATGAACCTAGGCTTAAAAAAGATAATACATCGGTATTACAAATCGTTAAGTTTTCAGCTTTCAGTAAAGTTTTGTTAGCGCTAAGCTGTCGTGCAGCAGCGTTGTTTAGTTCCACTAAAGTGACATGAGCAGCACCGCGAGACAAGGCTTCAAAACCTAAACCGCCAGAGCCTGCAAAGCAATCAAGGCAGTTTGCGTTACTCAAATATGGCATAAGCCAATTAAAAACTGTTTCTTTAACTCGATCTGTTGTGGGTCGAAGACCTTCAGCCATTAAAACAGGTAATTTTCGCCCTCGATATTTACCCGCAATAATACGTATTTTACCTGTGGACTTACCTTGACCGTGAGTTGAAGTAGTCTTTTGTGTGTGTCGTCTATTTGCTTGATTCATATCACTGACAATGATGCTATTAAGTGCTAATATATGGCCAATTTTATCCTTGTTTGGCTGTTATACCAAGTGGATTCACTGATCTGTTTGCTAATACAGTCAAAAAATTTATCCTTAAAAAAGTTAGGTAGCTTAACGTGTCAAAGAAAAAAGGAATGTTGTCTTGGTTGGGGCTAGGCAAGCAAGAAGAACAAACAAGCAATGCTGATCAAGTTATTGACGAGCAAAATAGTAGCCAAGTGGCGGTTGAGTCAATCGAAAACTCATCAGAAGTAACACAAAGTAACTTAACTGAAGCGAAAATCACTGCAGAAGTAAATAGCCCTTTAAATGCCGCAACAAAAGATGCATCTCACTTACAACCTGAGGTTGAGGTTGCAAGCTCCGAGAGTGGTAACTTTACCCAAGCAGGTAATGAGGTTAGCGACGAGAAGGAGCAAACTGCTGAACTAAGTGACAACTTTGAAAGCGATGAAATTGTCGAAAAAGAGGTTAAGCTTGGTTTTTTTGCCCGCTTAAAACGAGGGTTAAGTAAAACCAGTGAAAATTTAAGTGGTGGTTTAGTTGATTTATTTCGTGGCAAGCAAATTGATGACGAGTTATTTGAGGAATTAGAGACACATTTACTGCTCGCTGATGTTGGTGTAGAAACCACAATGAAAATAATAGATTCTTTAACTAAAAGTGCCAGCAGAAAAGAATTGAAAGACGCCTCAGCTTTACATGACCTCCTTAAAGTCGAACTACAGAAAGTTATCGAACCAGTTAATAAACCTTTGGTTATAAAGCCAACAGATGAGCAAGGACCATTTGTTATTTTAATGGTAGGTGTCAATGGTGTTGGTAAAACCACAACGATAGGTAAGCTAGCGAAACAATTTCAAGGGCAAGGTAAATCAGTAATGTTAGCAGCAGGCGATACCTTCAGAGCTGCTGCGGTTGAGCAACTGCAAGTCTGGGGAGAGAGAAATGATATCCCTGTTATTGCTCAGCACACTGGTGCGGATAGTGCCTCTGTCATTTTTGATGCAATAAGCGCTGCTAAGGCACGACAAGTCGATGTGATTATTGCCGATACAGCAGGGCGCCTTCAAAATAAAGCACATTTAATGGAAGAATTAAAAAAAGTTGTTCGCGTGATGAAAAAGCTCGATGTTAAAGCTCCTCATGAAGTGATGTTGACACTGGATGCGGGAACTGGCCAAAATGCATTAAGTCAAACCAAGTTATTTGATGAAGCTGTTGGCTTAACAGGGCTAACGATTACTAAACTGGATGGAACTGCAAAAGGTGGTGTTATTTTTGCGATTGCCGACAAATACAATATCCCTATTCGGTATTTAGGGGTAGGGGAAGGCATTGATGATTTAAGGCCATTTAATGGCAATGATTTTATTGAGGCATTATTTAATCATTAAGCTGAATATAAACAAACAAGTGTGCTAAATTAAATTACTTGCTCGTGAAACATGAAAATAAGATGATTAATTTCAACAAGGTAAATAAAACCTATCCAGGTGGATTTTTAGCGCTTAAACAAGTTAGTTTTAGCCTGAATAGTGGTGAAATGGCTTTTTTAACAGGTCATTCTGGTGCTGGTAAAAGTACACTGTTAAAGTTAATTTCATTAATGGAAAAACCCAGCTCTGGTAGCATCCAAGTCAATCATACTGAGTTGGCTAACATTGCTTATAAGCAAGTCCCCTTTGTTCGCCGTGGCATAGGTATGATTTTTCAAAATCATAACCTATTAAAAGACCGGACTGTCTTTGATAACGTTGCATTACCCTTAATTATTGAAGGGGTAAGTCACAGTGAGATCGCCAAACGTGTTGACACTGCATTAGAAAAAGTTCACCTGAGTGCTAAATTAAAATGTTACCCGCACATGCTTTCTGGTGGAGAGCAACAAAGAGTTGGTATTGCTCGTGCTATTGTTAATAAACCCCCCATATTACTTGCTGATGAGCCCACAGGTAACTTAGATCCTAAATTGTCACTTGAGATTATTCGTTTATTTGAGGAGTTTAATGCTGCAGGAGTCACTGTACTTATAGCTACGCACGACTTGGGCCTCATTGCTCGCATGAAGTATCGTACTCTTACCATTAAAGAAGGTAGCATGATTAACGATGGTCTCGTTGACGGCCTAAATGTTCAAGGTGGGTCTGATGAGTAAGATCCACAGTAGTGGTTTATTTGCCCGTTCAAGTCTTTTAAACCGCATTTTTGCTACGCCTGTTCGTCATGTTCAACAAGCTGTTGGTAGTTTAGGTAATTTATGGCGTACGCCTTTTACGACAACCATGACGATTTTTGTGTTGGGAATAAGCCTAGCATTACCAGCCACCTTGCACTTGTTTGTTAAAAATGCACAACAAATTAGTGAACAATGGGACAGTGCCTCACAAATCACCTTATTTTTAAAGTTATCAACCACTGAAAAGAGTGCTCAAAATTTAATTAAGCGTATTAGTCTCTACAACGATGTTGCTAACGTCCGCTACATTTCGGCTAAACAAGCACTAAAAGAGTTTAAACTGTTATCAGGCTTTGGCCAATCGCTTGAGTATCTCAATAAGAACCCGCTACCAGCAACTTTATTAATAACGCCAACACAGCGAGCTAGTCAAGCTCAAGCAGCTAATTCGTTACTGGCAAAGTTAATTAAAGAGCGCGAAGTTGAGCAAGGTAAGCTTGATTTAGAGTGGTTGACACGCTTAGAAGCCATTGCACGCTTGATTGAAGATATTGTGTTAGGAGTCGCTTTATTATTGTGTTTATCTGTCGTCCTTATTGTTGGTAATACCATTCGCTTGGCGATTTTAAATGAAAAGGATGCGATTGCGATTATGAAGTTAGTGGGTGCCACCGATAACTTTATTCAACGCCCATTTCTTTATGCAGGTATATGGTACGGCATTTTTGGAGGCTTGTTGTCATGTTGTGCTGTAGCGATCCTCGCTTGGTATTTGGGACACGGTATTAACAATTTAAGTGAGCTTTATCAAAGTAACTTTCAATTGCAAGGTTTATCGTTCATTGAATCTATATGGTTAATTGTGTTTGCCATTCTGCTGGCGCTAGTAGGCAGTTATATTTCGGTTAATAAGCACATTAAAACCATAGAACCCAATGCGGATTGAATACAGTTGTTTAACTGTTGTTCCAATTATTGTAAAATCCAAACCCTCAATATAGAAAGAGTATTTATCAAGCAATTCGTGTTGGTCTATCTGAGTTAATTTTTTATTTTCACGATGAATTGATAATAAAGTGAACCTAAATTGATAACCTAAGGTATTGTGTGTTAATCACTTTTATTCTTTCAAAATAACTTGGTACAATTTGTCACATTTTATTCACTAAAAAGATCAAATATAGCCTTGTGTGGCCTTGCCTATTAGGCTATGGTTCATATCCCCGTTGTGACAACACATACAAACATGTGATAAAATTACGGGAGAATTAGACGTTAATGGAGACAGTATTATGAGTCAAACAATGCAACTTACCTTACCTCAAAGTGGTAGCATCGAATCTTACATGCAATTTGCATACAGCATACCTATGCTAAGTGCAGAAAAAGAGCATGATCTCGCTACTCGTCTATTCAATGATAATGACCTTCAAGCTGCACAAGAGCTTATCATGTCACATTTACGCTTTGTTGTTCATGTTGCCAAAGGCTACTCAGGTTATGGTTTACCTCATGCTGATTTGGTGCAGGAAGGCAATGTTGGATTGATGAAAGCAGTAAAACGTTTCAACCCGGAAGTTGGTGTTCGTTTAGTTTCTTTTGCAGTTCATTGGATAAAAGCTGAAATCCATGAGTTTGTTCTTAAAAATTGGCGTATTGTAAAAGTTGCTACGACTAAAGCGCAACGTAAATTATTCTTTAACCTACGCAAAAATAAAAAACGTTTAGGTTGGTTTAGTAATGAAGAAGTCAGCACCGTTGCTGAAAGTCTCGGTGTTAGCACTAAAGACGTAATGGAAATGGAATCTCGTATGAGTAATCATGACCAAGCGTTTGAGCTACCTAAAGATGATGATGACAACATCGGTGCTAGTAGTTTTTCTCCTGCACAATATCTTGAAGACAAACAGTCTGATATAGCTGTTGAGGTTGAAAATAATAATTGGGAAAACCACGCAAATGAACGTTTGTCATCTGCACTGGTATCCCTAGATGAGCGAAGTCAGGATATTATTCAAACACGCTGGCTTGCAGAAGATAAAACAACTTTACAAGATTTAGCGAATAAATATCAAATTTCTGCAGAGCGTGTTAGACAACTCGAGAAAAACGCTTTGTCAAAATTAAAAAATACGATGGTATTTGATTGAAAATTTATTTAAGTGCTCAAAAAAAAACCGACTTGTGTCGGTTTTTTTTTGAGTAAAAATAGTGAACGACTAAAATTATGAACGTGAGATTTAAAACAATAGTAACCAAATCATTTGTTGCTTTTTCTCGTTAATCGGCACTGTTTAGGTATATAATGGCGTTATTAATATTAGTAAATAAGGTAAAGCGACAGCTTTCCAGATAAGGGGAATATTATGGGTATAAGTATTTGGCAACTAGCAATTATTGCGGTTATTGTGGTGCTTTTGTTTGGTACTAAAAAATTAAGAAGTCTTGGTGGCGATTTGGGCTCTGCGGTTAAAGGCTTTAAAAACGCTATTAATGATGACAATAATGCCGAGGTGAATGCTAAAAAGACAACAGAAAAAATTTCTGATAGCAACAATGGCTTCAAAGATACTAATCAAAAATCTACGCAAAAACGACAGGATACAGATCAGGTTTAATTTATGTTTGATATTGGCTTTTGGGAATTAGTGCTGATTGCAGTCATGGCATTACTCATTTTAGGGCCCGAGCGTTTACCTGTGGCAATTCGTACCGTAAGGCAGTGGTTAACGAGTGTGAGACAATTTAGTCACTCAATTAAAACTGAATTAAATGAAGAGTTACGCGTTCATGAACTTCACGCTAACTTAAAAAAGGCCGAGCAAAGTAACTTACAAAACCTAAGCCCAGAGGTTGCAGATTCCTTAAAAACATTACAACAGGCTGCTGAATCTGTAAATGAGCCATTCAAACAACAAGCAGAAATAGCTAGGGATGCTGAATCATTTGCAGATAAACCGACGATGAGTGAGAGTGTGGATAAAAATTCTTGCCATGATATTGTCAATAAAAATCAAAATAAGTTGTCAAAATGAGTGATCCAAGCTCCGTTAATAATAGTCTGTTTGATCACTTATTAGAGCTTCGTGATCGCATTTTACGTGCTTTGTTGGCTGTCTTGATTGTTTTTTGCAGTTTAGTGTATTTTGCGCAAGATATTTATCAATTTGTTGCACAACCTTTACTGGCCGTTTTACCTCAAGACTCACAAATGATTGCCACTGATGTTGCTTCACCTTTCTTTGCACCATTCAAATTAACGCTAGTACTTTCATTGTTTGTTGCCATGCCTTTTGTTTTATATCAGATCTGGTCCTTTGTGGCACCAGGCTTGTATCGTCACGAAAAACGATTAATAGCACCTCTGATGTTTGGCTCAACGGTGTTATTTTATGCGGGTATAGCTTTTGCTTATTTTATCGTTTTTCCAGTGGTTTTTGCTTTCTTTACCTCGGTTGCCCCAGAGGGAGTTGTTATTGCCACAGATATTAGTAGTTACTTAGATTTTATTTTGAAGCTGTTTTTCGCTTTTGGTGCAGCTTTTGAAATTCCAGTTGCGATTATTTTGCTGTGTTGGACAGGCGTTACCTCGCCAGATAATCTCAGAGCTAAGCGCGCCTATGTGGTGGTTGGGGCTTTTGTGATTGGTATGTTGCTGACCCCTCCTGATATTATTTCTCAAACTATGCTGGCCATACCTATGTTGCTGCTGTTTGAACTAGGTATTATTATAGCCTCAATTTATCACACAGAAGATCAAGATCAACAAGACTCCTCTTCCGGTATAAAGGAAAAATCATCATGATGAATTTTATAAAATTAACCAGCGCAGTACTGATGTTTATTATACTGACGCCAACGGCTGTGATGGCTAGCGATACTCGCTTGATTAATAATCTTAAAACTTGTATCACAATAAAAAAAGAAGCAGCTAGGTTGCAGTGTTTTGATGATGTTACCAAGAGTGCGCTTGTTTTCACCGATACTGAAGATGATACAATTAGCCGAAACAGTAAAATCAATAGTAGTAAAAGCAATAGCAGTGAAATAAATAAAACAAACACCTTGATAGCAAGTACTAAGCTTGTTGATAACCAAACGAAACCATTAACAGCTAAGCAAGTTGATGATTTTTCAAAAGAAAAAGTGAAGAAAACATCAGAGCAAATAGCTGCTGAGGTCAATACCATTAGTCTAACAATTAGTAAACTTTCGAAAAGTTTACGTGGTCAGTGGAAAATATTTTTTGCTAATGGTCAACAATGGCAGCAAAAAGACAATACAAATTTACGGCTTAAGGTGGGTGATGAAGTACAGCTTAGTAAAGGCGTATTAGGTTCTGTGTTTTTGAAGAAAGACAACACGAATAAACGGATTCTTGTCACTCGACTTAAATAGGCTAATTTTGAATAATCATCAGCAGTCTTTGCCCCCACCATTAACAAATCCAGTAATTGATATCGGCGTAAATTTAACAAATAAACGTTTTGACAAAGATCGTGATGAGGTTATCAAGCGAGCAAAATCGGCATCAGTAAGTGGCTTACTTATCACGGGGACAGATATTGAAGAAAGTCAAAAAGCCCTAACTCTATGTGAGTATTACCAAGATATTTTGCCCTATTATTTACACTGTACAGCAGGTGTTCACCCACATGATGCTGATAACGTAACAAGTGATTATTTAGAGCAATTAGGTGAACTTGCTTTAAATCCCCATGTTAAAGCTATTGGTGAGTGTGGTTTAGATTTTAACCGAAATTTTTCGGCTCCTGCTCAACAGTTAATAGTGTTTCGTGAGCAAGTAGGTTTGGCTGTTGCTGTACAAAAACCCCTTTTTTTACACCAACGTGATGCCTTTGAACCTTGGTTTACAACGTTAACCCCGTATATTGATAAAGTACCAGCAATGGTCTCGCATTGCTTTACTGGCAATAAAGAGGAATTGCTACAATGTTTAGCCGCCAATATGTTTATTGGTATCACTGGCTGGCTTTGTGATGAGCGCCGAGGAGGGGCGTTGCAAGATATTATTCCACTCATACCACTAAATCGTCTTCTTATTGAAACTGATGCACCGTATTTAACTCCTAGAACCATTAATCCAAAACCGAAAAGTAGCCGTAATGAACCTAGCTATTTACCTTATATTGTTGAAGAAATTGCTAGAATTACAGGTCTTGACCGAGAACAAATAGCTTGGCAAACTAATCATAATAGTAAACAGGTGTTTAAATTTACTTAACCACAAACTCCTTTAAATTAAATTAGGTACCTAGTTATCGTTAAATTAGTAGGCTATGTTTTTATATTGATTTCTTTTAGTGCGCACAGCAAGGAAATAGCGCAGGAGAGTAGTCAGTACTTTTACTTGGCTACTGGTTTTTGCCTTGGATTATTACTGGTAGGTTTTTTGGCATTATTTTTAAACCGCCAAGGCTTTAAAAAATACCAGCGAATGTTATTGCGCCTTAAAAGAGCTCAAAAAAATAATGCGCGAATACAACAGGCTATGCAAGCGCTAAGTAAAGAGCAACAGGATAACCAAGAGCTTTTAGAAGAGAGAGTTCAGGAGCGAACCCTTGAACTCAATATCGCTCTGCAGGAGTTAGAAAGTGCTAACCAAGAGCTTGAACGTAAAAATGTATTAGATGAGTTGACTGGCTTACATAACCGCCGCTTTTATGATCAAAAAATCTTAGCTGAATACCGGCGCAGTCGTCGAAATTTAACCGCCTTAAGCCTAGTCGTTATAGATATTGACCATTTTAAATTAGTGAATGATAATTTTGGTCACTTAGCGGGTGACCAATGTATTACCTGGGTGGCAAAGTTAATAAAGCAAAGTCTTAAACGCACTGCTGACATAGCATTTCGTTATGGTGGTGAAGAATTTTGTTTGATTCTACCTAATACTGACAGCAATGGTGCTTTTTTAGTGGCGGAAAAACTCCGTTTAACAGTAAAAGAGCATAATTGTAATATTGAAGACAATGATATTTCCCTCACTATTAGCTGTGGTATTTTTACCTACCAACAAGAAATGGATATTGGTCCAGAGCAAATATTCTCTTACGCGGATAAAGCGCTTTATGAAGCTAAAAGCCAAGGCCGTAATCAAACTAAACAATATATTTTGACTGAACAATCACCTTAAATCTTTTGGAAAATTCATGACGATAAACCGTAATTTACCCCTTGCACATTATCCAGCTAAAAGAATGCGCCGGATGCGTGCGGATAAGCATACACGCCGCTTGATGGCCGAATCGCATTTAACAGTGAGTGATCTTATTTACCCTGTATTTGTCATTGAGGGTAAAAATGTGTGCGAACCAGTAGTTTCAATGCCAGGCGTAGAGCGAAAAAGTATTGATTTACTGCTAATAGAGGCTGCAGAGTTAGTTGCGTTGGGTATTCCAGCGATTGCTATTTTTCCTGTTACAGCTGATGCCAAAAAATCATTATTAGCAGAAGAGTCATATAACCCAGAAGGCTTGGCACAACGCACTGTAAGGGCATTGAAGTCTCACTTTCCTGAGCTTGCCGTGATTACTGATGTAGCGCTAGACCCATTCACAACCCACGGTCAAGATGGTATTTTAAGTGAAAGTGATGATAACAGAGCTGGAAAAGTAGGTTACGTTCTCAACGACGTTACTAAAGAGGTGTTAGTTAAACAGGCTCTTTCTCATGCGCAAGCGGGTGCCGATATCGTTGCCCCGTCTGATATGATGGACGGTAGAGTGGGGGCTATTAGAGAAAAATTAGAAGAACATGGCTTTGTGAATACTAAAATACTTGCTTACTCAGCAAAATATGCCTCTAATTATTATGGTCCATTTCGAGATGCTGTTGGCTCTGCTAGTAATATTAAAGGGGGTAATAAGCATAATTACCAAATGGACCCTGCTAACAGTAATGAAGCTTTGCATGAGGTAGCACAGGATATTGCCGAAGGGGCAGATATGGTCATGGTAAAACCAGGCATGCCATATTTAGACATCGTTCGCCGTGTAAAAGATACCTTTGCGGTGCCAACTTTTGCCTATCAAGTTAGCGGTGAATATGCAATGCATATGGCGGCAATTCAAAATGGTTGGTTAGCAGAAAAAGCCTGTGTTATGGAAGGTTTACTGGCGTTTAAGCGGGCTGGAGCTGATGGTATCTTAACGTATTTTGCTAAGCAAGTGGCAAGGTGGATTAAGGAAGAAGACATTTAAGTTTCATTTGTAGTCACGTACTCTTCTTTTAATAGTTTTTCAACAACGGAGTGAAGAAATAATCACACTTTTAGGCCGGAGGTAAATCGAGGTCTAGAAGTGCCTGAGGCGCTAATTCAAACAATAAACCCTCACGCAGTGCGCCTCCTGAAAGCTCAAGTGTTTGCATGTCTAAAGATCTAAATAGTGCTATTAAAATACTTAGACCACTGGCTAACACTGCTTTGCGATCTGCTCTTAAACCTGGAATATGGATATTATCAATCGTTTTGCAAGCGATGAGATTTTTTTGTATTTCTAACAGAAATGTCAAGGTGATAACTTGCTCTTGTTTATGGTGTTGAAGAATCTCAATCATAGCTTGCATGGTACCTGAGCTACCTACAGCACTTTGCCAACCGAGTGCAATGAATTGATTACTTACTTTATCAATAGCTTTTTTTGCTGCATGAGTGCAGCATTCAAAATTACTGATGGTTAATAACCCATCAGCAAAGTAGTGGCTTAAAAAACTGACACAGCCAATATCTAAACTGACTAACTTTTTTACTTTATTCCCCTCACCGACAATAATTTCAGTACTAGCACCACCAATATCAATCACTAATTTTTTAGTGATGTTAGAGTGTTTTTTCACCGCAGGAGAATGCATCACACCAGCATAAATAGTTTGAGCTTCTTGTTCCCCACTCAATAATTTGATATTTTTTGGTAATATTTTATTGGCGGTATGAAAAAAAACGTCATTGTTTTTGGCTATACGCAATGCTGCAGTTGCAACGATTATTATATTATTAGGTTGAATACTCGCTAGGTGTTGAGAAAAAATTTTTAAGCAATTCAGGCCCCGTAAAATCGCTTCTTCAGTGAGGTATAAATTGTCATTTAAACCCGCTGCTAAACGAACTTTTTGTTTAACTTTATTGACGGTTTTCATTGATTGACCGACGGGGGTCTCAATCAAACGCGTGATCAGTAAGTGGAAACTATTGGAGCCTAGATCAACCACAGCATAATGGTCAGCACTGTACTGTGGTATTGGTGTGTCGGTGTTCACTATAATCAACTCATCAAGGCTCAAAAATTAGCGGCGAGAACTACGGTTTGTCTGGTTACCGCGATTATTTCTTGAGCTTGTTGACCTACCACCTTGCCTGTTGCCGCTAGCTCTTGGTCGACGCTGTCTAGGTTTTGGCTTAGGTAGATCCGTTAATAATGCATCATGATCATATTTTGTCACGGGTAACTCGTGTTCAATATAGCTTTCAATGTCAGGTAAATTGAAAACATATTGTTCACAAGCCAAGCTTATAGCATGTCCTGTTGCCCCTGCACGACCAGTTCTTCCTATACGATGAACATAGTCTTGACAATCATCAGGTAAATCATAGTTAAAAACATGGGTAACGCTAGGGATATGTAAACCACGTGCTGCAACATCTGTGGCGACTAAAATATCTAAGCTACCATCAGTGAATTGTTCTAGGATTTTTATACGCTTTTTTTGTGGTACATCACCAGTAAGCAGGCCAACGCGTAACTTGTCGGCAATAAGATGATCATAAACTTTTTCACAAACGTGTTTAGTATTAGCAAAAATAATAGCTTTTTCAGGCCAATCCTCTTCAATTAAGGTTTGTAGCAAAGGCATTTTATCTTCATTTGAAGGGTAAAAAAGCTCTTCACTGATCCGGGTATTTGTTTTTTGCTCAGGCGCAACTTCAACACTGGTTGGTTCGTTCATATGGTCAAAAGCTAGTTCTTTTACCCGAAAGGATAAGGTTGCTGAAAAAAGCATACTGAGGCGTTCTGTCGCCGCAGGCATTTTATTGAACATGTAACGAATATCTTTTATAAAACCCAAATCAAACATGCGATCGGCTTCATCAAGCACAATTGCTTCAATGTTGTTGAGGTTATAAACGCCTTGCTTCATATAATCAATTAAGCGACCACAGGTGCCGATAAGAATATCAACGCCTTGTTCAAGTTCAAGGCGTTGACTTTCGTAACCTTCGCCCCCATATACAACACCAAGGCGTAATCCTGTACTTTTGGCCATCTCAATGGCATCTTTGTGAATTTGAATAGCAAGTTCACGTGTTGGAGCCATAATCAGAGCTCGTGGTTGATTATGTTTAGGTGCTTGCTTAAGTAATAAGTGATGGAAAGTAGCGGCTAAAAAGGCAATAGTCTTACCTTCACCTGTCTGTGCTTGGCCTGCAATATCAGTGCCTTGCAAAAGAACGGGTAAAGACTTCGCCTGAATAGACGTACAATAATTGAAGCCCATAGCTTCTAATCCAGTGACGACTTGCGGAGCAAGATTTAGGTCAGAGAACTTTGTTTCGGTTAAGTGTGTTTTTTTCATGGCGCTAGCTTAACATTTTTGTTGAGTAAATAGTTGCTTAATAATTAATTAATTTTTTACTGCGTAATTAATCTTAATGAAGCAAAGAACAGTATTGGAAAAGCAGTAAATCTAAGTATAATTAAACCAAAGGCGTTTTCGCCATAACCTACGGAGAATATAATGAGCGATAAAATTGTTCAGCTAACTGATGATAGTTTTGAAGCAGATGTATTAAAAGCATCAGGTTTAGTATTAGTTGATTTTTGGGCTGAATGGTGTGGTCCATGTAAAATGATTGCCCCAGTGCTTGACGATATTGCCACTGAATATGAAGGTAAAGTCACTGTTGGTAAATTAAACATTGATCAAAACTCTGCAACACCTCCTAAATATGGTGTTCGTGGAATTCCAACATTATTACTTTTTAAAGATGGTGAAATTGCCGATACCAAGGTTGGTGCATTATCAAAAACACAATTAAAAGAATTCTTAGATAAGAATTTATAGTAAAGAGAAAAGCCTGATAAACGTCAGGCTTTTTTATTTATAGTTATAAAATTTTTGTTTACCGATCATATGCGCCTTTACCTTATCAATTTTTAGTGCTAAATTTACTTCCTGAGTACAAAATTACATCGCTCTATCTCAATTCTAATTAAAAATTACATTAATATTACAATAGTACCGGCAATCGCCAGCGTACCCTCACTTAAAATAGTTTAAGAAACTCTCTATGAACCTTACCGAACTTAAAGATAAATCCATTAACGAACTAGTTAAACTTGCAGAATCTATGAAGCTTGAGAATCTCGCAAGAACTCGCAAACAAGACATAATTTTTGCCATTTTAAAAGCCCATGCTGAAGGCGATAATGATATTTTTGGGGGTGGTGTTTTAGAGATTTTACAAGATGGTTTTGGCTTTTTAAGATCAGCGGACTCATCTTATTTAGCAGGACCTGATGATATATATGTATCACCGAGTCAAATTCGTCGTTTTAGTATGCGTACAGGCGATACTATTCAAGGCAAAATTCGCTCACCTAAAAAAGGAGAACGTTATTTTGCCTTATTGAAGGTAACTGAAGTTAATTTTGATCGCCCCGAAAATGCCCGTAATAAAATACTTTTTGAAAACTTAACTCCTATTCATCCTACAGATCGTTTGAGTATGGAGCGTGGTAATGGCTCAACAGAAGATATTACGGCGCGTGTTTTAGATTTAGCTTCACCTATTGGTAAAGGCCAGCGTGGTCTTATCGTTGCACCGCCCAAAGCAGGTAAAACCTTACTGTTGCAAAATATTGCACAAAGTATTGCTTACAATCAACCTGATGCAGAGTTAATGGTATTACTGATTGATGAACGACCTGAAGAAGTGACAGAAATGCAACGCTTGGTAAAAGGTGAAGTTGTTGCCTCAACGTTTGATGAACCTGCCAGCCGCCATGTGCAAGTTGCTGAAATGGTAATTGAGAAAGCAAAGCGTTTAGTAGAGCATAAAAAAGATGTCATTATTTTATTAGACTCTATCACACGCCTAGCCCGTGCTTACAATACAGTTATCCCTTCCTCAGGTAAAATTCTTACCGGTGGTGTTGACGCTAATGCTTTGCATAGGCCAAAACGCTTCTTTGGTGCAGCACGAAATATTGAAGAGGGCGGTAGCTTAACTATTATTGCTACAGCATTGGTAGAAACTGGCTCTAAAATGGACGAAGTTATCTACGAGGAGTTCAAAGGTACAGGTAACATGGAATTGCATTTATCACGTAAGATATCTGAAAAACGTGTGTTCCCAGCCATTAATATTAATCGCAGTGGTACACGACGAGAAGAGTTAATCACTAAGCCTGATGAGCTACAAAAAATGTGGATTTTGCGTAAAATAGTCCATGAAATGGATGAAATAGGTGCTATTGAGTTCTTGATAGATAAACTTGCCATGACCAAAACTAATGACGAGTTTTTCGATTCGATGAAACGTAAATAGTCACTAGGTAAAATGACTATTTAATAATGAAAACCAGTCTATTGACTGGTTTTTTTATATAACATCAGCGATTAATAGCATGTTATTATGGGCTCATTAGATAAAAAATACGTATAAATGACAGTTATATGTTACTTGTTGTTTACTAGGCTGAAAATACATCATCGCATAGCAAAACTTAATGCAGGTTTCACTTTTCTTTTATTGGCGTAAAACGCTATTATTTGTAGTTAAATATATGAAATACAATGATTTAAGAGACTTTATTAGTCAGCTGGAAAAAATTGGACAGCTAAAACGTATTACAAAACCAATTTCAACACATCTAACGATGACTGAAATCAGTGACAGAACCCTTCGTGCAAAAGGTCCCGCGTTGCTTTTTGAGAATCCTATCAATCGTGATGGAACACCTTATGGCATGCCAATATTGACCAATCTATTTGGTACACCTGATAGAGTTGCTTTAGCAATGGGTCAAGAGGATGTTAGTGCTTTGCGTGATGTAGGTAAGTTGCTAGCCATGTTGAAAGAGCCGGAACCTCCTAAGGGGTTTCGTGATGCTATTGGTAAAATACCTGTGTATAAACAGGTATTAAATATGCCGGTTAAACTGATTAAAAGACCGCTGTGTCAACAAGTTGTGCTGTCAGGTGAAGACGTTGACCTAACCAAGTTACCGATTCAAACCTGTTGGCCTGGGGATGTTGCCCCGTTAATCACTTGGGGCTTGACTGTGACAAGAGGTCCCTATAAGAACCGCCAAAATTTAGGTATTTATCGCCAGCAAGTGTTGAGCAAAAATAAGATTATTATGCGCTGGTTATCACATCGTGGAGGGGCACTCGACTTTCAAGAGTTTAAAAAACAGCACCCTGGTGAAAAATACCCTGTTTCCGTGGCATTAGGCGCTGATCCAGCAACTATACTCGGTGCAGTGACTCCTGTGCCTGATACGTTATCAGAATATGCTTTTGCTGGGTTATTACGTGGTGCTAAAACTGAAGTAGCTAGATCAATAAGTAATGATTTAGAAGTACCTGCCACTGCCGAAATTGTATTAGAAGGGTATTTAGACCCCGTTGAAACTGCCCCAGAGGGTCCTTACGGTGATCATACTGGTTATTATAATGAAGTTGATGATTTCCCAGTGATGACTGTGACGCATGTTACTATGCGTAAAGACCCAATATATCATAGTACATATACAGGTAGACCACCGGATGAACCGGCTATTCTGGGAGTAGCACTTAATGAAGTTTTTGTACCTATTTTACAGAAGCAGTTCCCCGAAATAGAGGATTTTTATTTGCCGCCGGAAGGCTGTTCTTACCGCCTAGCGATTGTGACGATGAAAAAGCAATACCCTGGTCACGCTAAACGAGTAATGATGGGAGTCTGGTCGTTCTTACGACAATTTATGTATACCAAATTTGTCATTGTATGTGATGATGATATCAACGCAAGAAGTTGGGAAGATGTTATTTGGGCAATGACGACTCGAATGGATCCCAGTCGTGATACTGTATTAATTGACAATACGCCAATTGATTACTTAGACTTCGCTTCACCAGTTTCTGGCCTTGGCTCAAAAATGGGCTTAGATGCCACCAATAAATGGCAAGGTGAAACCGATCGTGAATGGGGCGAACCAATTACGATGTCAGATGAAATTAAAAATCAAGTTGATAATCTTTGGGATGAACTAGAAATTTTATAAAATATGAAGATAATAGTGCACATTAAATAATGTGCACTATTACTATAATTATTCTTGGCTAATTTACTTGAATTTAATTATTTTGAATGGTTTCGTTTGAGCTAAGAAAAAACTAATAAGGTAAAAGAATGAAGACAGTTAGTTGTCAAATACAGTCGTTATCCTCGTTAACGCCACATGTATATAAGGTACTATTAAAGCCAAGTGAGTCGGTAAATTTTATTGCTGGACAATACCTTAATGTTGTAATGGGTGATAAAGACAAACGTCCATTTTCAATTGCAAGCTCGCCAAACAGTGAACTTATTGAGTTACAAATTGGTGCTTTCATCGCTGATAGTTACCCAATGCAAGTGATTGAACAAATAAAAACCCACTATAAAAAAGGCACATCTATAACAATTGAAATACCCTTAGGTAACGCACAATTGCGTACTGACAGTGAACGCCCATTATTGTTACTTGCAGGGGGCACAGGGTTCTCATATATCAAGTCAATGTTTGAATACTTAGCGGAACAAAAATCTCAACGACATATTCTGGTCTATTGGGGCTTACGCGAAGAAAGTGCTGCTTATGAACTTGAAAAAACAAAAGCTGTTGTTGACTCGTTAAGCAACGCACAATTCATCCCTGTTATTGAAAACCCTCAGCCTGCTTGGCAAGGCAGAACCGGTTTAGTGCACCAAGCTGCCTTGCAGGATATAGCTAGTTTTGAACGTTATGATATCTATTTAGCAGGTCGTTTTGATATGGTGGGTGCTATTCGCAGTGACTTTATCGCGCAAGGTGCACTGATTGAAAATATGTTTGCGGATGCCTTTGCTTTTATTTAATTGTCGCGGAATTGGCTTTTGGGTTAAGTTAAAACATGTTCTTATCTGATTATCTCGACTAAAAGTCATTTTCAGGTAAATCTAACTGAGCAATCGCAATAACCGCTTGTGTCCTGTTTCGTACTTCTAATTTTTTAAAAATTGCAGTCGCATGAGCTTTAATTGTGGCTTCTGATACATGCAAGTTATAAGCAATTTGTTTATTAAGCATACCTTGTGCAAACATTTTTAATATACGATATTGCTGTTGGGTTAAACTCGCCACACGGTCAGCAATATCCACCACCTCTTTATTGCTTTGCTGTAATGTAAATGCAGCAGGCAACCATATTTCTCCAGATAAAACAGAAGTTATTGCCGAGTAAATTTCATCAACAGGCGAAGATTTTGGCACAAAACCAGCAGCGCCGTAGACCAGAGCTTTATTGATAGTCTCCTGATTGTCATGGGCAGATACAATAACCACCGGGATTTGAGGGAAGTGCTTTCGCACATAAATTAAGGTACTAAAGCCATGTGCCCCAGGAATATTTAAATCAAGTAATAATAAATCACTATCATTATTAGCGGACAACAAAGATTCAAGTTCATTTATGGTTTGTGCTTCAAACCAAGCCGTGTTTTGAAACTTTTCTGTTAAGGTTGCTAACAATGCTTGCCTGAACAAAGGATGATCGTCAGCTATTATAATTTTATCTGGCGAGACCATAGTCTAAATTCCAAGGAGTGATTACTTATTCTAACGGAAAACTATTTGAACACAAAACCTGTTTATAATATTTCATTGATTAATTATCATCAAATAGCAAACCAATGCCATGAATTATTGGCAATTTTATTTTGTTGTGATGTGATTAGCCCCTTTAGTGTGCTTTTTTAAGTTGCCTATTTTTGCATAACAATAATATCTCACAATAAACCATGTTAGCTGCCTAAATGTCTATTTTTCTCCACAATGGTGGGCTATTAGTTATGTTTTATAACCACTTACCAATTAGCACTGTCTATAGTTTTTTGTTATTACATTCATTTCAATGGTTTATGAGATATCTGACTGCCACTTGAGATTATTTAGTTGCTTGAATGACACGTTGTTTTTTCATTTTTTACTAGAAAACTTGGGCCGAAGAGAAAACGTGTGCTTAGTACTTTAACAAAGTGGTTGGTGGCATTAGCGCATTTATGTGATAGGGTTACGCTTGTTTATCTAGAAGATTGGATTTTCGTTGATGAAAAGATGGGTTTTGAGTTATTTACAGTTAGATAAAAACATTGAAAGTTACGCTTATCGTAAGCGAGTGACCAGTAAATTTATTATATTACTGTCTTTTATTATTCTTGTTAGTTTAATGATTGGTAACTTTATCTCTAACAACTTTGATCTGTTTTATATTAATGTTGGCTTATTTACTAGCATGATTTTGATGTTGTCTTTACCAGGTAGGCAACGACAGTTTGCTTCATATATCGTTCTTCATGTGATGGCTTTGGGTATACTTTTAGTAGTGCACTTTAATCAAGGCCAAGAATATACCCCGATTTGGTATTTCCTTTATATTTTTTTGGTGATGCCACTTTATGGTCATCGCACCGGCTTTAAAATAGCCTCATGTTTTCTAGTTATTTTGTTGTTATTAATGTTTTCTTTTGTTGGTAGCTCCATTAGTGTCTTGGAATTTGTGCGCTTTGCCATGGTATCTTGCTTTACCTTATTTTTTGCTTATTTTGTCGAAATGTTAATATCCAGAACGTTACGTCAATTGATTAATGCTAAAGCGCAGCTAGAACAGTTAACCAAAATGGATGCCTTAACCAACTTATATAATCGCCGCTATTTTGATGAACTTTTACCGCAAAAAATGAATAGTGCAAAACGCAACCACAAGCTGTTTGCACTCGTTATTATCGATATTGATTTTTTCAAAAACTACAATGACAATTTTGGCCACCCTGCTGGCGATATTGCGTTAATTGAACTAGCAAAATTGTTTAGTGAGAAAATGCAGCGAAGTGATGATGCAGTATTTCGTTTGGGCGGTGAAGAATTTGCCATGCTTTTTCAAGCGAATAATGACAGTGAGGCACTGTTACTTGTCGAAGCCATCAGAGTTGCTGTCGAAGAGTTGCATCAACAAGGCATTATTAAAACAAAAATGACAGTGTCTGCAGGTTTATTAGTAATACAGCCTCAACAAGTCATCCTCGCAAGCAAAGCTTATCAGCTTGCTGATAAGCTCATGTACAAGGCAAAAAATTCTGGTAGGAATAACGTTGTGCAGTCCAGTATATAACAATTCATTGCGCAAAACCTGATTCAGTAATTGTTATTATTAACAGCAATGATTATTTTATGGGAATATTGGCTAATACAGCTACCAGTAATTGCCAATATTGGCTTACCGCATTAATTTCAACTTTTTCATCTGGTGAGTGAGGAAATTTAATGGTGGGTCCAATAGAGACCATATCCCATTCAGGGTAAGCGTTTTTAAATAACCCACACTCTAAGCCAGCATGTATGACCATGACAGCAGGAACCTTATTGAATAGAGTTTGATAGGTATCGTTCACGATTTGCATAATTGCTGAATCAGGATTAGGTTTCCAGCCGGGGTAAGCGCCAGAAAACACCAAGTTAGCACCAGCTAACTCAAACACTGATTGAATCGTTTGTTGAGTCTCTAGTCGGCCATCATCGTGAAGGCTGCGTATCAATACCATAGCACTTAACTTTTTACCACGTGTTCGAATAACACCAAGATTCAATGAAGTCTCAACAATGCCTTGTATATCATCACTCATGCGAATAACGCCATTTGGACAAGCATTAATAGCATGTAAAACTGCTGTTTGTGTTGACTGGCTCCAACATGTATCAAAATCTTCTGGTGAGATTAGTAACATGTTAATATCGGTTTCGACGGCACTAAGATTTGCTTTAATTGTCGTTAAATATTCCGTTAAGGCAGACTTTAAGGGCGCTATATTTTCTGTTGCAACAACAAAACTAGCATTGGCTTCTCTGGGTATCGCGTTACGTAAACTTCCGCCATTAAGCTCAGTTAAACGAATGTCAAAGTCATTACTGGCCATCAATAAAAAGCGGTTTAATAATTTATTAGCATTAGCACGACCAGTGTGTATATCGACACCAGAGTGACCCCCCTTCAATCCTGAAATGGATAGGTTAAAGGCTTTAAAATTTTCGGGTACTTGGCTAAATTCTAATGTGAATTGAGCAGTACCATCTATACCACCAGCACAACCCATATACACCTCTCCCTCTTGTTCCGAATCGGTATTAATTAAAATGTCTCCTTCTAGCCAACCTGATTGCAAGCCAAATGCGCCAGTCATGCCCGCTTCTTCATCGATGGTGACTAACACTTCTAATGGACCATGGGGTATATCGTCACTAGCTAATATCGCTAGGGCTGAAGCTAAGCCTATACCGTTATCTGCACCTAGCGTTGTTCCCTCAGCTGTCACCCAGTTATCAGAATCAGTAATATAAGGCTTAATGGGATCCGTTAAAAAGTCATGGGCGGTATCGTTATTTTTTTGTGGCACCATGTCCATATGAGCTTGCAAGATCACTCCTTTTCTATCTTCCATGCCAATAGTTGCCGGCTTTTTAATAAATAAATTACCCACACTATCTTCATTGATGATTAAGCCTGTGGCTTGTGCCCACTCTTGGATCCATAATGAAATTTGTTGTTCGTGTTTTGATGGGTGAGGGATACTGCAAATTTTTTCAAACAATTGCCATAGTGGTTGAGGATGCAGGTGTGAAAGAGTATTCATAATATATCTCAATAAAATGCTAAGCGTGTTGATAGGGTAATGCCATTAACAAAAATTGCGGCTTAATTTACATGGTGGTGTTTAGGAAATGTTAATTAATTACTTGTCAGCCATCAAAAACGGCCACTGTTCATTAAAATCTTGGCTAGGCTTTTTACTGTAACCTGAGCGAACATATTGGCTCATTTTTCCTTCTGCGAAAGATACCAATAAATTTGCTAGAGCAGCTTCACTAATGGTAAATGTTTTACCTTCTCTTAGCTTACGTTCTCGTAATACTTGTTTGAATTGCGACTCTAGTTTTTCAAAGAATTGATGCACTCTGCTACGTAAACGTTCATTCTCACCCATTAAAGCATCACCTGCTAAAATTCGACACATACCAGGATTACGCTCTGAGAAAACTAATAATACGTGTAATATGTGATGACAACGAACAAGTACTTCTTTATGGTCGGCAAGTATTAGGTTAATACGGGAAAATATTGACTCTTCGATAAAGTCGATTAAGCCCTCAAACATGCGTGCTTTTGATGGAAAGTGACGGTATAAAGCGGCTTCCGAAAAACCAACTTCAGCAGCTAGTTTAGCGGTTGTAATTCTTTGCCCGGGGCAATTTTGTAACATTAGCGCTAAGCATTCTAATATTTGATGCTTACGATTAGGCTTTTCGGCTTTATTGTTTGTGGCGACCATAGTTCATTGTTCTCTACTGTGATTATAGTGTTCGTTAATTGCGTGAAGGATTACCTATTTAAACAAAATTTTTATTGGCTTTTTGTTTGTTTAGCGATGTAATGTTTATTTATTAAAGCAACAAGTTTTTTTGCTACAAGTGACTTACTTGTTAACGAAATTTCAGTTTTGTCGTTGGCGCTATACAAAGTAATTGCATTCGTGTCGCTGTTAAAACCCTGGCCCAATTCGGAAACATTATTGGCGGCTATTAGATCTAAGTTTTTGCGAACTAACTTTCCTAGAGCATACTGTTCAACGTTTTGTGTTTCCGCAGCAAAACCTACTACGTAAGGCTTGTTAGCAAGTTGCGCTACATCGGCGACAATATCCTGATTTTTAATTAATGCTATTTGCATACGAGCGTTGTCTTTTTTTATTTTATCCTGAGCAACCTCTGCAGCCCTGTAATCGGCAACAGCAGCACAAGCCACAAAGATATTTGCTTTTGCTATGCATGCCATTACCTTATTATGCATTTGTTCGGCACTAGTCACAGATTCTACATGACAACCTGTGGGTGCTTTAATGTTGACGGGGCCAGACACTAAAGTAACGTTAGCACCAGCCTTTAAGGCAGCATCAGCGATAGCGTAGCCCATTTTTCCTGAACTGTGGTTAGAAATATAACGCACAGGATCAATTGCTTCTCTAGTGGGGCCAGCAGTTATAAGCCAATGTTGTCCTTGTAAAAACTTATCAGCGAAAAAGTTACAACTTAAAATAACTAAATCATCAACATCTAACATGCGTCCTAAACCAATATCACCACAGGCTTGTTCGCCCGAACCGGGACCCCATATAGTAAAACCTCGTTGTGTTAACCTGTCGATATTTTCACAAGTCACTGGTGCATGCCACATTTGTTGATTCATGGCTGGTGCAATAGCGATTGGTGCCGGAGTCGCTAAACAGATAGTAGTCAGTAAATCGTTTGCCATACCTGCAGTAATACGTGCAATAATATCTGCAGTTGCTGGCGCAATTAAAATCAAATCAGCCCATTTCGCTAATTCAATATGGCCCATGGCTAACTCAGCTTGGCTATCGAGTAAACTATCTGAAACATGATTGCCTGAGACAGCCTGTAATGTTAATGGCGTAATGAAGGCTTTAGCGCCCTCTGTCATGACAACTCTGATATCTGCACCATGATCTTTAAGTCGACGCACTAATTCTGGGATTTTGTAGGCAGCAATGCCGCCACTAATACCCAATACTATCTTTTTACCCTGAAGAATTTGCATAAACTGCTAATCTTAATGTGACCAATAAGTGCAATAACATAACATTTATTGTCTTTATTGAAAAATAAGAGTTGCGAATAAGCTGCCAAAATTCACGATTAATTGTAAAGCAAGGATGCA
Organism: Colwellia sp.; assembly: GCA_042091395.1. Lineage (GTDB taxonomy): Bacteria > Pseudomonadota > Gammaproteobacteria > Enterobacterales > Alteromonadaceae > Colwellia. Next base: position 105,493 of record JBELHN010000004.1, on the reverse strand, counting down.
AGTATGTTAAAAAAACTAAACGTATTTAAACCACGAGGCATGGTTATGAGTTGGCCAGAATCTGAAAGGCCGCGCGAGAAGTTATTGCACCGTGGTGCCGAAAGTTTGAGTGATGCTGAATTATTAGCAATATTCCTTAGAACGGGGGTACAAGGTTGTCACGTTGTCGATTTAGCTAAACAGTTACTAAGTAATTTTGGCAGTTTGTGTGCAATTTTCTCTGCTAGTGAGGCTGAATTTTGTGCAAAGCGTGGCCTAGGTACGGCAAAATTTGTCCAATTACAAGCCTGCTTAGAAATGTCTAAACGTTATCTTGCTGAAAATATCAATAACCGTGGTTGTGCTTTAACGTCTTCGCAAGCAACCCGTGATTATTTGATTACTGAACTGAGGCTTGAGCACAGGGAAGTATTTGCCGTGCTTTTTTTAGATAATCAACATCAAATTCTAAGCTTTGAAAGACTCTTTTTAGGCACGCTTGATTCAGCAGCCGTGTACCCTAGGGTAGTGGTCGAGCAAACGCTAAAACATCAGGCATCAGCGGTCATCTTGACACATAACCATCCTTCTGGGCTTGCTAAACCTAGCATTGCAGATAAACAGATTACTGAAAAGTTAATACAAGCTCTGGCGCTTATTGATGTGCGAGTCCTAGATCATATGATTATTGCTGGCCATCAATGTTATTCTTTTGCAGAGCATAATGAGTTATGAATAATAAATGATAATACCTGGACTGTTTTCTTTTATATGCAATAGATCAGGCTAAAACTTACTGTTGCGACGGCATTTTCTTAATTTAATCCGAGTTAACTAGCTGATGTTTATGTAAAACAATAGTTTTTATAGTATTTTGTCATTAACACTAGTATTCGTAATTCAGTTTCTCTATAATATGCCACCTTTTTCAGGATCCTAAGGCGACGGTCTTGGGGAAATATAGCTCGAGCTGAAATTAATTTTGGAGTGACTCAAATGTCTAAAGTTTGCCAAGTAACAGGCAAGAAGCCAGTCGTAGGGAACAACCGTTCTCACGCAAGAAACGCGACTCGTCGCCGTTTTTTACCTAACCTTCAATCTCACCGTTTTTGGGTAGAGAGTGAAAATCGTTTCGTTAAATTACGTTTAACTCCGAAAGGAATGCGTATTATCGATAAAAAAGGTATTGATGTTGTACTAAACGATATCCGTGCCCGTGGCGAAAAAGTTTAATAACTTTATTATTCTAAGGAAAATACTATGCGCGATAAAATTCGTTTAGTTTCTAGTGCTGGTACTGGTCATTTTTATACTACAGATAAAAATAAAAAGACTATGCCTGAGAAAATGGAAATCAAAAAATTTGATCCAACCATTCGCAAGCACGTAATCTATAAAGAAGCGAAGATTAAGTAATTAACTTTTGCTTCCCCTAAAAGCCCGGTTCATACCGGGTTTTTTTATATCTAGCAAATGGTCTAATCACGTTATATTGTTATAGCTAACAATTTTATTAGCAACGTATTAGAATTTAGTTATGGTATCACTATGTTAATATTACGGGTGTATAAATGAAGTTATCGCGACCAGCATGGAATAATGTCATCATTTTTTCAGTGATGATTTTTATTCTGTTCATTAATGTTACCCATGATAAATTGTTTTCTGAGCAAAGCACCCAAGCAGAAGCTTTGCAGTCGGTATTACCATTACACAGTGTCGTGGTAACCATGAATATTATTCTGCCAGGTAAACAAAAAATTAACATTGAACGGGTTGGCCGTCATTGGAAGCTAACAACCAGTGGCCTTATATTCAGCCAAACTGATCAACAAATTGAACAAACCATGCTTGCTTGGCAACAAAGTAAAGGCTTAATGCAAGCTGCTGATATTGTGGTTGAGGGGACACAAGGTATTTTCGTTGAAATTGCTTTAGCCGGTGATGAAAATATACATCGCTTCGTACTGTATCCATTGCCAGATCAATTATTAATATATCAGCAACAGGCGGAGGTTTGGTTAGCATTGCCAGCTCTCTCAACCAAGCGGTTAATACCTAACAGTCTTTAAAGCAGTCATGAAAATCTTGCACTATGCACTCATTAATAAGAAGGGACTATGCCAGAGTTACCCGAAGTAGAAGTATGCCGACGTGGTATAGAACCACATATCCTCAATCAAACTGTGAGTCAGGTTATTGTTCGCAATAGGAATCTGCGTTGGCCAATAACCCCCTCCATATCGGAGATGTGTGGATTGGTAATTACCAAGGTGGACCGCCGTGCCAAATACCTATTACTCAGTACCAAAAATGGTATTTTAATGATACACCTTGGTATGTCAGGCACTATTCGAGTCATTAGCAAAGACACGCCATTAATAAAACATGATCATTTTGACTTGGTATTGACAAGCGGTTTGTCATTGCGTCTTAATGACCCTCGTCGTTTTGGCTCAGTATTGTGGGTGACAGAAAATATTAATGATCACGTCTTATTAAAAAAACTTGGCCCCGAACCATTATCTGCAGCATTTACCGATGACTGTTTATATGAAAAATCACGAAATAAAATAGTGCCTATAAAAACTTTTTTGATGAATAATCATATTGTTGTTGGTGTAGGTAACATATACGCTAACGAGAGTTTATTTAAAGCGGGTATCAACCCGACCAAACCGGCAGGTAAAGTGCTTAAAAGACAATATCGAGAATTGACTAAGCACATTAAAATGACTTTAGCACAAGCTATCAAGCAAGGTGGCACAACATTAAAAGATTTTACTCAAGCCGACGGTAAGCCAGGTTATTTTGCTCAACAGTTATTAGTGTATGGACGTGGTGGAAAGGCATGCGTAAGTTGCAAAGAGACGTTGCAGGAGATAAAGCAGGCAGGGCGGGCAACGGTGTTTTGTCCACAATGCCAAAAACGCTAAAAACTTATTATTGTTATTTGCTATCTTGACTTACCTTGCCAAAATTTATGTTTGTTCGAGTGCTAATTTAACAACGGGGTGAACAAATTGACTCACATCGCCCTGATGTAAGGCCACCTCTTTGACTAAAGTTGATGAAATAAACGAATTTTCTTCAGCAGGTGTTAAAAACACACTCTCGAGATCTGCAGACAAGCGGCGATTCATATTAGCCAGTTGAAATTCATATTCAAAATCTGACACTGCACGGAGCCCCCTAATCAGCACTTTAGCTTGATGCTGCTTAGCAAAATCAACTAATAATCCCTTAAAACCAACCACTTTGACGTTAGGTAATGCTTGCGTAACTGTTTCGAGCATTGCAACGCGCTTTGTGAGATCGAAGCGTGGTTGTTTACTCGGGCTGGATGCCACACCAATAATGACCTCACTAAATAACTTACTTGCACGGATAATGAGATCAGTGTGCCCGTTGGTAACCGGATCAAATGTACCTGGATAAATAGCTTTAATTGTCATCGTTTGATAAATAAGTAACTGTGAGTTTGTTTTATTGTAAAGCCAACCATCAGCAACTGACAAGTTTTATCCTTTCAATAGCTTTCGTTTCAGCACTAATTAACAAAATGAATAATTAAGTAGATAAAAATGTAAAAAATCTTAAAGTATTTACTCAAAACACTTTATATGTAGTGAATTTTGATAGTATTATTGCTGCTATCATAATCACATTACAATAAGAAGTAGCTAGATGAAAACCCGTGATAAAATAATCCAAGCCAGTATTGCATTATTTAATGAGCAAGGAGAGCGTAATGTTACCACTAACCACATTGCTGCTCACTTAGCTATTAGCCCTGGCAACCTCTATTATCATTTCCGCAATAAAGAAGACATTATTTTATCTATCTACGAAGAGTACGCACGTAGCTTACTGCTCGATACTTTGCCTAAGTTGCCTGCTGAATTAAAGCCACTTGATTCACTGGTTTTATATATGGACTCTGTGTTTCAAACGACAATGAAATTTAGGTTTTTTTACAGTAATTTACCCGTTCTTCTGGATAAGAACCCCAGTCTCAGAGAAAAATATGTTGAGGTACAGCAATCGATCACTGAGCGAATTAGTCAGTTACTGGTGTCATTGCGTGGTGCTGACTTTATTGATTTTGCTGATGAAGAATTAGCTGATATTGTCAGCATATTGAGACTTATTAATACCTTCTGGGTGAGTTTTCACCAAACACAAACCATCGTTAACGAGGTCAATGATAGAGTTTTTTATCAGGGTGTTTTGAAAATATTGGTTTTGTTAAGACCTTATACAAAAAAACATGCGATCAGTGAACTTAATCAGGCTCGTGATGTATATCAGCAAAGATATCAAGCCGAAGTATCATAATAAAATTTATTAAGCTGATTTACTACTAACAAACCTGTTAATTAATGAGTTACGCCAGTAATTCAAATTGGTAATTATCTGGTTTGTTAATGCCCTGACCAACACTATTGTAAAATAACTCAATGCGTTCAGCGCGTTGCTGAACCTCTGT
>JBELHN010000004.1:41950-100925 GCA_042091395.1 Colwellia sp. | reverse complement strand
GCTGTTAAGATTTTTTGTGTGGCACTTGCTGCGACTCGGGTATCTTGAATTGAAGGGCTTACTGGGGCTAATGCGGCAGCGTATACTTTTTGCATTTTTACTATCGTGGCTTGCGGATCGCCGGGAACAATACTTAAATCAACATCAACTTCACCACTTACTGCGTATTTTTTGCCATCGGGACCAACTTCGAAAGTATAAGAGGGGGCACCTGTGGTTGTGCCACCTATATTGGCATGTGCCATTTCATGGGCTCTTACTTCCTTATCTCGAATTTTTAATTGATTAATAACTTTCTCTTCAGCTAACTGTTGAGCTTCTTCTTCAGCTTTATCAGCAGTTGAATTGTTATCTTCACTGTTGTCTTTATTGCCTTGTTGTTGGTTTTGACGACTTTCTTGTTCAGTGATGGTATTGGTATTTTTTTCTGCTTCTTTTTGTAAAGATGCAAAGTCAACTTGTTCATTCGTTTGAGAAGGAGATCGGCCCCGTTCTTTGTCTGAAGCAACGCCTTTTTCTGCCGCAGCTGCATTAGTAGCGGCCACTTGGCTAATGATTTCACGTTGATTATTTTCACGACGAAGAGTTTCCGTTGCCTGGTTAACAACGGTCGCAAGAGGTATATTTGCTGTGTTAGGTGCTATATTCATTAAGTTCACCCGTCAAAAATGTATAATCTTGACTTAGGCAGTTACATCCAACAGTGTTCCTAGTGCATCATCAGCGCTTTTAATCACTTCAGTAGATGCTTTAGCCTGATATTCAGCTACTTTCAAATTAACGATAGATTGATTCAATTCTGGTACTTCTTGCTTGGAATTACTGTTGAGGCTAGTTTGATTGTCAGTAGTAGCAGTATCGTTAGTCGTAACAATATTACTGGCAATATCCGCAGCAGATTTTTCTGCTAGTTGTCTAGCATTTTGGAACCCTTCTAATCCAGCGTTCATCGCTGATGGTATCTCCATCATAACCTCTTAAAAAAAACCAATATTGATTAATTATTGACCTAAACAAGATTAAAGTAAAGTCAATTTTTAGCTTGAATGAAAACATTCTAAAATTTTTCGAGCAATAATGTTATTTAAAGCTCTTCACGAACAGTTTTATTTAACCAAGTAGTTAATTTTTGACAAAAAGGCTCTAAATGAGAAATAAAGGGCGCATGCGATGCCTGTTCAAAAATAAATTCCTCACTATTTGGCGCTAGCGCTGCAATTTTATCAGTTATTTTGTATGGGACAAGGCTATCGTTTTTACCGTATAAACGCAAAAAAGGTTGGGTTATTGTTGCCAGTTGTGGGCGTAAATCACTATCACTGAGCAGAGAAAGTGAATTGGCTAAGACAGCCTTTTTAGGTAAATCACGTAATAACACCAGTTCAGTGATAAGTCTTAAGTCGTCTCTAATATGTGGACTACCCAGTGCTTGAATTTTTAAAAAACCACGAAGTGTTTTTTCAGTATCTTCGGCGAGTTGTTGATGAAAATTGGCTAACACGTTACTTTTAATGCCTGGCCAATCTTGCTGACTTTGTTCAACAAACATGGGGGAACTAGCTACTGTTATTAAAGCGAGTACCTTATCTGGGTGTTGTGTTGTCATTTTTGTAGCAACTAAGCCACCTAGAGACCAACCTAAATAAATGGCAGGCCTTTTTACTGTTAAGGCCAAGCAATCACAAATTTTTTCCAAGCTATAAGGGGCAATGTCAACATTATGGTTATTACCAAAGCCTGGCAAATCGATAGTAATAAAGCAATAGTCGCTTTTTGTCTCTTCATTAAGACGAGTGATAAGGGGTTGCCATACTCCAGAATTTAATCCCCAGCCGTGTAAAAGTATCACGGGTATTTTATCTTCTAATACCGGGTTATTTACTAAACTTTTAAGGGCAGCAGTTGATAATGCTAAGCTTTTTGCCATGCTTGTTACGTTATATTAAAAATAAAACGTGAGTTTATCTCATCTCAAGCAATAGCAAAAGGAAAGCAACATGGCATGGATGCAAATGTTAACAAAGATAAAATATTATGTGAAAGCATGTCTTTATGAGGTCAGTTGTTGTGACGTGTGTGGTCAATACGTCGGAAAAACACAGTTTAACAATCAAGCACTTGATCAAGCACTACTCTGCCAATGTTGCATTGATGACTTACCTTATTTTAAGCAAGAGATAGTGTATGCCAACTTACTTAATTGGCCGGCTGTAAACCACACTCTCCCCAACATTGATTTTGATAGGCTTTTTGCCATATCACCTTATATTTATCCATTTGATTCATGGTTAGCGCAGTTAAAGTATTCAGGGCGATTTGAGCTTGCCGGGTTGTTCGCTAGTTTATTGGTAGCTCAGTGGCTTACGCAACAAAATGCTGAGACTAAAGCTGCGATTGATTTGGTTATTTCCATTCCCTTACATACTAAGAAATGGCAAGTGCGTGGCTTTAATCAGGCACACCTAATCGGTCAATTTTTTGCGAAAAAATTATCACTGACTTACGATGCTGATCTTGTAAAGAAGACAAAAAATACGGCAAGCCAAATGGGTAAAACGGGTAAACAGCGGCGAAAAAATTTAAAAAACACCTTTATACTACAAAAAAAACTGACTAATAATATTCGTCATGTTGTCATTGTTGATGATGTTGTCACTACCGGAAGTACGGTAAGTGAGGTCAGTCGATTATTAAAAGATGCAGGGGTTAACACAGTGTCGGTCGTTTCAGTTTGTTTGGCATTAGGCCATTAATTAGACTAACCGGCCTATTTTATTTTTGTCGTTACTCGAATCGGTTATGCAATTCAAAATGAGCACTCAGACTATAATGGCTATTATACAAAACCATAAAAATCATTAGCACATAATTAAATAGCAGAGTAAAATAGTAAAATTATGTCATGTTGTTATGTGCTTGTTCTATGTGTTTAAGCGAGGCAAGTCAAGAGAGCTAAGAGAGTTAAATAATGATCAGTATTTCAGAAAGTGCACAAAAGCATTTTATTAATCTACTTGCACAACAAGCTGAAGGTACACATATTCGTGTTTTTGTTGTAAATCCTGGTACCACAAAAGCTGAGTGTGGCGTTTCATATTGCCCGCCTGATGCTGTAGAGGATGACGATATTGAATTACCTTTCGATGGTTTTTCAGCGATGATTGATGCTGACAGTAAAGGATTTTTAGAAGAAGCCGAAATTGACTTCACCACCGATCAAATGGGATCACAACTAACCCTCAAAGCTCCCAATGCTAAATTGCGAAAAGTTGCTGACGATGCGCCTTTATTTGAACGGGTACATTATTTTTTGCAAGCAGAAGTTAATCCGCAGTTAGCTGGTCATGGTGGTGAATGTACTTTGGTTGAAATTACTGATGATGGTTACGCTGTTTTGCAATTTGGGGGTGGCTGTAACGGCTGTGCGCAAATAGATGTCACTGTAAAGGATGGCATTGAAACTCAATTAGTTGAGTTAATGGCAGGTGAAATTAAGGGTGTTAAAGACGCTACTGAACATGAACGTGGTGATCACTCTTATTATTAAAGTTGTGGTCATTCAAACAAATGTCATTTAGTGATTGTCATGCTGATGTGATGATGATCGTGTTATTTGAAATTAGGCCAAAATTTAGCATGTAGTTTAACCCTATTTACTGGTGTTATTGGCTTTTTTGCTGTCAGGCTGCCGTTTATTACCATACGTTATTTTCATTATTCTTCCTGTCAAGCCGTTAGCTTTATAACGTGTTTTGTGCAGTTATCTTGTTTGTTTGAGGAGATTTGTGAATGTTTGCTAACCATTGGTTAATGATTATTTATCCAAATCAGCAGCGTGCCAAAAACGACACAATGGCGATATATAATGCGCCTAGTTGATTTAATAAAACATTATTGGCTGGCAATAACATTGTTTGTCTTAATAGCCATTACAGCATTATCTTTGTGGCCCGCAGCACAATTACCTAAAGTGCCAGGCACTGACAAGTCACATCACTTTTTTGCTTATGGAGCTTTGATACTTCCATTAGCACTTAGAAAACCAAGGCACTGGCTTTGGATTGCATTCAGTTTCATTGTTTTTAGTGGCCTAATTGAATTAATTCAACCTTATGTCAACAGGTATGGTGAATGGTTAGATATGGCAGCTAACCTTGCTGGTTTAGTTTGCGGCGTTATTATAGCCAGCATAATAGACTATTATTATCGACAAGCTAAAAATGAGGTATAGCGTTATTGTTATATACTTGTGTCAGCCTAAAATATTGTAAAATATTGTCGTAAGTAGGTTAATCGTTAATCATTGCATTACGGAATACTTAAGGAGTAGTCAATGGAAACTTCATTATGGAAAATTTTTGCGCTATTTTTAACACTCAGTGCGTTTTCTTCGCAAGCAGCAGTTATTTTACAATATCACCATGTTAGTGACAAAACACCCGAAAGTACCAGTATTTCACCGCAACAATTCTCGATACATTTACAATATTTACAAGATAACAAATTTAACGTTGTACCTCTTCCAGCATTAATTAGTGCAATGCAGTCGCAAAAAGTGCTGCCAGATAAAACGGTTGCTATTACATTTGATGATGCATACCTTGATAATTTAATTAATGCTAAGCCTCTACTTGATACGTTTAACTTTCCGTATACCATTTTTGTCAATCCAGGCATCATTAATCGCAATGAAAATAAAAAGAAATCACAGTATTTGTCTTGGCAACAACTTAAAGCATTAGCTGAAGAAGGTGTTACTATTGCTAACCATGGCTTTGAGCACGACTCACTGTTACGTATTCCTGAGGGTGTATCGCAAACACAGTGGTTCAGTGAACAAACAATATTGTTGTTAAAAGCAGAGGCTCTGATTAAACAAAAGACGGGTCAAAGCTGGCGTTATCTTGCTTACCCATATGGTGAATACGATATTGCGGTGCAAGCATGGGTGAAAGCTAATAACTTTGTGGCCTTTTCACAACAATCAGGTGCTGTTAACTTTAGCACGGATCTAACTAGCATTCCGCGCTTTCCCGTTTCTCAACCTTACGATAAGCTGTCTGGCTTGCGTGATAAATTAAACTCATTGGCCTTTACGATTAAATTGGAAGGTACACAAGCAAAAACTGTGTTTAACAGGCAGCAAGCCAAAGAGGTAACTTTTACTGTAGAAACAAGTGATTTTTATAAATCGTCGCTTAATTGCTACGTATCTGGTTTAGGGAAACAAAAAATAACATGGCAAGGAGACCAACGTTTTACCCTAAAATTTAGCAAAGACTTACCCATAGGCAGAGTTAGAGCCAATTGCACTGCTGCCAGTATTGCTATGCCTGGGCGTTATTATTGGTTCTCTAAACCCTGGTTTATTTTAAAAGAAGATGGCAGTTGGTTCCCTCTATAGAAGCCATCAATGTCAAAGCATGTTTACTGTCAAGAAAAGTATAACGCGACTATTTTCTGGTAATCACTCAGTAATTTGTCATTGTTTATGGTTGGCGCTTCACCAACGGCTTGCTCGGGCCTGAAAATAGCTGTTACTTTTCCCTTGGGGTTAATCAATACAATCGAGGCACTGTGGTCTACCCAGTATTGATCAGTTGATTGCAATTGCTCTCCCTGAGTATCTTGCGTAATTGAATACATTAAGCCTAAATTTCTCGCAAATGGAAACAGTACATCGTGCTCAGCACGCAAGGCTTTAAATTCAGGGTTAAAAAAATCGATGTACTGAGCTAACTTCTCTACACTATCACGTTGTGGGTCTACCGAAACTAACAATACTTGAGTATTGCTAGCTATGCCTTTTAGTTCGTCGTATATGAAATTCAAATTTTGCAACGTAATAGGACACACATCGGGGCACGAAGTGTAGCCAAAAAATATTAAGGACCATTTATCTTTAAGTTGTGCATTATTAAAAACATGACCTTGTTCATCGGTTAAATTAAATGCAGCCAATGTTCGTGCCTGTTGATAATGTAAAGCAAACTCGGGAGGAGGTAATTGCTTAGTTTGCATTATCAAGCGAAAACCAACGATACCAGCACTCACTGATAATATCGCGATTATAATAACAATATACTTGTTCATTATTTAACTCCCTCTTTGCAAAGTAATGTGCATTGCAAACAGTTTTTCTAAGTTTTCAACAATACAGGCAAAACAGCACCTTCAACTTTATATCCATGACAAATTTACGACATGGGTAGCCAATAATGATCCACCAATAACAGGATAAATAAAGCCATTAAATGGATGATGGAAAACTTGAATGTCGCCATTGCTGTGTCTGCTTTGGCATGAAACTTTAGTTGCCAAGCATAGCCAAAGAATACGAGATTTAATATACAAGCGCCAACAAGGTAGAGCCAGTTACTCATACCAACAAGGTAAGGTAGTAAACACACGACAAAAAGTAATACGGTGTATAACAAAATCTGTGTTTTGGTGAAACTTACGCCATGTGTTACAGGCAACATCGGTATATTTACTTTGGCATAATCATTTTTTCGATGAATGGCAAGAGCCCAAAAATGTGGTGGCGTCCAAGTGAATATAATTAAGACTAATAATAAAGCATTAGGAGCTATTTCATTGGTCATAGCTGTCCAACCCAGCAATGGCGGAATTGCTCCTGCCAAACCGCCTATGGTAATATTTTGTGGGGTTGCCCGCTTTAAATATAAAGTATATATAAAGCTGTAACCTACTAAACCTGCAAGAGTCAAAAATGCGGTAAGTGGGTTTACTAAGCTGTATAGAATAACGAAGCCAAGAACGGCAATGCTGGTAGCAAATATAATGGCATTATTCACACTGATTTTGCCTTCAGGTAGAGGTCGGTTATGAGTTCTGCCCATCACCGCATCAATTTTTTCATCAACAATGTGATTAATGGCTGCCGCTGAGGATGAAAGTAGGGCGATACCTAACATTGCTGGTATTAACAATTGCCATGGCAGACCACCAGGAACAGATAAACTCATACCAACCAGTGCTGTTAATACTAATAGGGCAACAACCTTAGGCTTTGTAATGTCGTAATATGCACGCCAATTAGTTATAAAGTGTGGCCAAGTTAGATTATACGGCGCTTTAGCTACCCTGGGTAATGTGTCATTAACTGCCTTATCGATTGTTTTACTCATAGGTTAACTCCCGATTATTTTGTTTTAATTTGTAGGTCAACGCGATGAGGCTGAGCATTAATAATGCTGCAACAACATTATGAGCTACAGCAACACTGAGCGGTAACGAAAACCAAATATTACTGATGCCTAAACCGATCTGGATTACCAATAAAGTAAACATTAATAATGCACTTTTTTTAATGTCGCCACGATTTGAGTGAATAAAAATAATAACAGCTAACCATGCAATAAAAAGTGCGGTAATAATAGCCCCTAATCTATGTGTTACGTGAATAGTCATGCGCTCTTCATGAGCTAAGTAGCCAAACTCATAGCTGTCTTTTTTAGGGGGGACTATGTCAAAAGATTTATCAAAGGTTAAGTTTGCTTGCCAGTCTCCCTGACAAATCGGAAATTCAACACAGCTCATTGCTGCATAATTTGAAGAGGTCCAGCCTCCTAGGGCTATTTGTATAGTTAAAATAACAATACCAATAAGACCAAAGCTTACGTATTTTTTGGTCGGGCTCTTGCTTACTTCTTGATCAGCCATTTGATGGTTTAGTACTTTAGAAGGGGGGGAAATCGGATGTCTTACTTTGAGTCGTAAATACAGTAAAAATAATAAACACAGGGTAGTAAAGCCACCTAGCAAATGCCCCATCACCACAATAGGCATTAACTTTAAAGTAACGGTCCACATACCAAGTGCTGCTTGAAAAGTCACCATGGCAAGTATTATTAAGGGCAGTAAAAGTGGCATCTTAACGGTTGCTTTAGGTGATAATCGTGCCTTAATCGATACGAAAGCAATAATCGCAATCAATACCCCTAAAGCACCAGCAAAGTAACGATGAATCATTTCATTCCATGCTTTAACTGGTTCAACGGGGCGTTCTGGGAAAGCTTGCTCTGCTAGCGCAATTTGTGACGCTGTTTGAGGAACATCAATTAACCCGTAACAGGTTGGCCAATCTGGACAACCCAGACCGGCATCAGTTAACCTTGCATAAGCGCCTAAACCAATCACAACAATAGTTAACAACAGGCTTATTAACACTAAGCGCATGAGAAGTTTGTAATCTTTGTTAGCACTGTTCATAAGCTCAACCTACCTTAGAATATTTCAACAGTTTCTTCATATCGGCAACAATGGCTTTACTAAAAGCGGATTGTTGCGCTAGGGTTTGTGGTATTGTGTGACTTAAAATTATATTGCCCAACGGATCAGCAATAAGCACTTGTGGCTCAGGTAATTCAGTGTTCATGACTGCTGTTAGTGGCTGTATTTGCCACTGACTGCGCGCTAGTTGATTTTTTTGTTGTTCAGAAAAAAGGTTATTCTCCAACAGTAATGGAGTAACTCTTGGCATATCTTTACCAAGAGAAACATAGCTGTTGTAAACTGTTTCTATGCTGGTTAAACACACCTCAGTACACTCTTCTGGTAGACGATAAATAATCACCCATTGATCAGTAATGTTAGTAGCATCAATGTTCAATGTTGTTAAGGTCATGGGTTGCTTAATCAATTTACCTTGATTGGTTACACCTAGTTGTAACCATTGGTTGTCTAATGCCAATTTAGCTAAAATAATGGGGAGTAAAAATACGGCAAGTAACATCACTAAGCTGCGACGGTTTTTATGTTTTTCAGGATTTGAAATAGTTAGGTTAGCCATTTTTTTGTTGCCTTAATCTTATTGAATAAAAGGTATTCCTTTTATTTTTTGCTTAATTTGTTACCTACTTGATTGTCAGTGTTAATCTACAGAACTTGATAGTTTATTGGTTTTTATACGCAAATAAATCATTAATATTAGCCAAGCTATTGCTAATGCCGCCCACTGAAAAGCATAGCCATAATGCTTCTCTGCAGGCATCACAATGGGGTGCCAATTTTTTTTATAGCCCAGTGATGATGCCTTATCAAGGTATACAACAAAAGGTAACAATGGCTTATTGATTAAGGCCGAAAATTTAGCTAATTCAATCTGTTGCACCCTTAGAGGCCAATTTACTGCTGAGAAATTTTGCGCCTGTAACATAATACCTTGCTCGATAATACGCACATGTCCCGAAAATCGATAAGGGCCGTTTAAAGGTGTTATGTCAGGTAGTATGTTTCTATCTATCGAGCCTAACACCCAACCAAGATTAACTAACACCGCATGTTTGTCAGTTTCTACGACTTGTAAAACACGATAGCCTAACCTATGTTGGTCGACTTGATTGTCGAGTAAAAAAACATGGTTGTTATCAAAACTACCATTAATGATCACTGGAAAATCATTAATACTGTCTTGACTAGTAAATTGTTGCTTGCTTGATAAGTTAATTACCTCGTCGAGTGTTAAGGGTGATTGTTTAGTTAGGGCCATAATGCGATTGGCACGATATTCTTTCTCAATACCTCGGTCATATTGCCATAATGACAATTTGAGTAAAAGAATCAATACAACAAGAGTTAGTCCTAACCAGAGTAGGCTTAAAAACATTGTTTTAGATTTTGGCAATAGCTGCAAATATGACGCCCTATAAAATATAGACAAAAACAAATAACATTACCCAGACAACATCAACAAAATGCCAATACCAACTAGCTGCCTGAAAGGCAAAATGTTTTTCAGGAGTAAAATGCCCTTTAAGCACCCTAAACCACATGACAATTAACATAATACAGCCCAAGGTTACATGCATGCCGTGAAAGCCGGTTAACAGATAAAAGCTATTCCCGTAAACACCACTGTCTAAGTAAAGACGCATTTCTTCAGAATAACCGTGCGCATACTCTTGAACTTGAAAATACATAAAAGTTAAGCCCAACACGATAGTTAAACCTAACCATAGCTTAAGATTACTGCGCTTGTTTTTGAGTAAAGCACTATGTGCATAATGTGCCGTAACCGATGAGGTTAGTAATAAAACAGTGTTTAATAGGGGTAACCCATACCAACCCATTTCACTAGTTGTAGTGCCATCTGGTGTGGTTAATAGTGGCCATTGCGCAACAAAATCTGGCCACAAAACGGCACCTGTTTCCACATTATTGCCGGCACCACCTAACCAAGGCACAGAAAATACCCGCAGATAAAGTAATGCACCAAAAAAAGCGGCAAAAAACATCACTTCAGAAAAGATAAACCAGCTCATTCCTTGTCGAAAAGAATTATCCATTTGATGAGAATATTTACCTGCCAATGACTCATTAACAACATCACTAAACCAGCCAGCCAGCATGTAAACGATGAGAGCGATGCCAGCTATTAATAAGTAAACACCGAAACCACTCTCTTCATTTGCTAAATCAGTGACATAAGAGGCTGCGCCAAAAGCAATCATAAATAAGGCGATGGCACCCACAATTGGCCAATGACTTTGGCTAGGTACATAATAATTTTCGTATTCTTTATTAGTCATTTTCTATCCCTTTTTAAGTAACCCTATGATGACTTGGCTGTAATGTCATAGAGGGTGTAAGATAAAGTTAAGGTATTAATATCTTCGGGTAATGCTAAATCTACGTAGAATTGCAGGCCCATTTCAACTTCCTCAGCAGCTTGTAAAGGTTGTTGAGTAAAACAAAAACATTCAATTTTATGAAAATAGTTTGCTGCCATACCTGGCGATACTGAAGGTACTGCTTGACCAACAACTTCATGTGGAGCATTATTTTTTGCATAAAAAGATACGACTTTCATTTCGCCAGGGTGGACATTTATTTCATTTAAAATAGGCTCAAATTTCCAAGGGACGCCTTGAGCATTGCGCGTAATAAATTGCACCTTGATCAGGCGCGAGGTATCAATACCATCTGCTTGGTAATCAACTGCACTGGTGTTGGTTTTACCATTTAAGCCGGTAATATCACAAAAAATATCGTATAAAGGTACCAGAGCAAAGCCAAAACCGAACATAGAGAGCACCACCAACAGTAATTTTTTTACTGTTTGGTTATGGGTTTTTGCTGTTTGGTGATCGATTTGGGCTTTATCATTCATAATTATTAGTGCTCGTGTTGATCCGCGTTATCAATGTCTTTTTGCGGAGGGGGTGTGCTGAAAGTATGGTAAGGTGCAGGGCTAGCAACCGTCCATTCTAAACCAATAGCACCATCCCAAGGTTTGGCAGGGGCTTTTTCACCACCACGTATACACTTAATAACCACTGCTAAAAAGATCAATTGAGATAAGCCAAAAGCAAAACCACCAATACTGACCCATTTGTTAAAGTCAGCAAATTGTAGGGCATAATCAGGAATTCTGCGTGGCATTCCCGCTAAGCCTAAAAAGTGCATGGGGAAGAATAGTAAATTAACTGAAATAAGCGAACACCAAAAATGCCACTTACTCAAGGTATTGCTATACATATGGCCAGTCCATTTAGGTAACCAAAAATAAGCACCGGCATAAATAGAAAATAATGAACCTGTCACCAAAACATAATGAAAATGAGCAACAACAAAATAAGTATCATGGTATTGAAAATCGACGGGGGTCATTGCTAGCATCAAACCAGAGAAGCCTCCAATGGTAAATAAAATTACAAAAGCGATTGAAAACAACATGGGTGTTTCAAAGGTTAAGGCACCGCGCCACATGGTCGCTACCCAATTAAAGACTTTCACGCCAGTTGGTACAGCAATCAGCATAGTGCAATACATAAAAAAGAGTTCACCAAATAGCGGCATCCCTGTGGTAAACATGTGGTGAGCCCACACAATAAAAGATAAAAAAGCAATGGACGAAGTCGCATAGACCATTGAGCTGTAACCAAAAAGAGGTTTGCGTGAAAAGGCAGGAATAATGGTAGAAATAATACCAAATGCTGGCAAAATCATTATGTATACTTCGGGGTGACCAAAGAACCAAAAAATATGTTGGAACATTACTGGATCACCACCACCTGCGGCATCAAAAAAACTTGTGCCAAAGTAGGTGTCGGTCAATAGCATGGTAACTACACCAGCGAGTACTGGCATAACCGCAATAAGTAGGTAAGCAGTAATGAAAAAAGTCCAAACAAATAATGGCATTTTCATGTAAGTCATGCCAGGTGCACGCATGTTCATTATGGTCACAATGACGTTAATGGCGCCCATGATTGATGAAATACCCATAATATGAACAGCAAATACAAAGAAAGCGGTACTTCCGTTTGAGTAGGTTGTAGACAGTGGTGCGTAAAAAGTCCAGCCAAAGTTAGGAGCGCCACTTTCCATAAAGAAAGACCCCAGTAAAATGGCGAAAGCAAAAGGTAAAATCCAAAAGCTCCAATTATTCATGCGCGGTAATGCCATATCAGGAGCACCCACCATCATGGGCAACATCCAGTTAGCAAAACCGGTAAAGGCTGGCATGATTGCACCAAATACCATAATCAAACCATGTACAGTGGTTAATTGATTGAAGAAATCTGGTTCAACAAGTTGCAAGCCCGGTTGAAATAGCTCGGCACGAATAACCATCGCTAACGCACCACCGGTTAAAAACATGATAAAAGCAAACCACAAATACAAGGTACCAATGTCTTTGTGGTTAGTGGTGAATAGCCAGCGCTTTAATCCGGTCATTTTGTGATCATGATGTTCTTCATGGCTAAGTTCAGCAGTGCTATTATGTTCTGAAACTTCACTAGTATCATTGATAGTATTTGCTGTCATTATTCATCTCCACTCACGGCTTTTACGTCAGCACTTTGCACTAATTCACCGGTATCATTGCCCCACGCATTGCGTTCGTAGGTAACTACCGCAGCTATTTCTTTCAAACTTAATTGTTTTCGGTACGATTGCATGGCAGTACCTGCTTTACCATTGACGACAATGTCTATATGGTCGGTAATGCTACCAGTGGTAGCCATAGGGCTACCCTTTAATGCAGGAAATACTGGTGCTAAGCCCATACCTGAGGGTTGATGACAAGCTGCACAATGAGCAAGATAAGTTGTTTCACCCAATTGCATCAATTCAGCCATACTCATTGAATCATTTAACGAGGCTTGTTCAGCCTCTGCCGCTTGGGCAATTAATTGTTTTTGTTCACCAAGCCAGACGTCATAATCAGCAACTGATTTAACTTCAACAACAATAGGCATGAAACCATGGTCTTTACCGCATAGCTCTGCACATTGACCACGGTAAACACCAGGCTCGTCAACATTAGTCCAGGCCTCATTAATAAAACCAGGGTTAGCATCTTGTTTAACGGCAAAGGCTGGTACCCACCAAGAATGGATAACATCATCAGAAGTAATTAAAAAACGAACTTTTTTGTTGGCTGGTATGACAAGGGGTTTATCTACTTCAAGTAAGTAATTGATGCCTTTTTCGGCAGTAGTTTCTTGTTGATTTTGATATTGTTCGCGTGGTGTCGATAAGACTGAGTAGTATTCAATGTCCTGATCAAAATACTTATAGTGCCACTTCCATTGTGAGCCCGTAATTTGGATGGTGACATCAGAATTACTGTTATCTTCCATAGCAATCAATGTATGTGTGGCGGGAATTGCCATACCAATTAAAATAACTATGGGTATGGTCGTCCATAAAATTTCAACCTTGGTACTTTCATGAAAATCAGCAGGTTTTGCGCCTTTCGATTTTCTGTGAAAAGCAATTGACCAAAACATTGCGCCAAATACTATAAGCCCGATAGCGGTGCAGATGTAAAGCACGAGCATATGTAAGTCATACACCTCTTTGCTAACCGCAGTAGCTCCCTCAGTAAGGTTTAATCGCATTTCTGCCAAGGCTGGGTTAATAAATATTAGGCTTACCAGCGCTAGCAAAATTAGCTTATGTTTCCCCACACGGTATCTCCTCTTGTCAATAATAGAGAACAGATTTGCAGCAATGTACAAGGTTACCACTGAGCTGAAAATCCGTCGTTTATGTTATTAGTTAACTTGAGTGATTACATTACTCTGGGTTGATTACAGGCTTTTAAAAAAACCAATTAATGAAAAATTACCCAACAGCAAGTTTATCACTAACGCTTAAAGTAATCATATTACCGCCAGGACTAAGGCAGAAAAAGATTGACAAATCGACGTCTTTTTATTCTTGTTTTGTTCGTTTTGTATCCATGTCATTTACTAGAATTACGCTAAAAATTTATCGAGGTCAATTATTTTATGTACATTAAATTATAAAAAAACCATTTAATTCAATGGAGTAATAGCTCTAATGTCTTTGAGGGCTTTGCTAGAGGTAGCTTTGTTAAAATTACTATGCAGGTTAACTGAGCAATCAAAATTTTGATGAAAAATATAGGAGACTAAAAACATAAACCCCAGTGTCAATTTTTAGGACTAATTGACACTGGGATTATTTTGAGAGTTGTGAAGGGGAGGTAAATTTACATCCAACGACCGCTGCGAATAATACCTACCGCAATACCTTCAATGTTGAATGCTTGATTAGCTAAGTCGACTTTAATAGGCGAAAACGCTTCATTTTCAGCATGTAGATAAACGACATTACCTTCACGTTTAAATCGTTTTACGGTAACATCCTCATCGACACGAGCAACCACCACTTGGCCATTGTTGACCTCAGTTGTTTGATGAACAGCCAGTAAATCACCATCAAAAATACCAATGTCTTTCATACTTTCACCGTTAACTCGTAACAAATAGTCGGCAGGCGGATGAAATAAATTCCCGTCCATTTGATAGCGCTCTTCTACGTGTTCAATAGCTAAAATAGGCTCACCTGCGGCAACACGACCGACCAAGGGAAGGCCCTCTGGCTCTGTTAGTTCCTCAACTAAACGAATACCACGTGATGTACCAGGTAACATTTCTATATAGCCTTTTTTAGCCAAGGCTTTTAAATGTTCTTCAGCAGCATTGGCTGATTTAAACCCAAAAAACTTTGCTATTTCAGCGCGTGTTGGCGGCATGCCTGTTTCACTGATCTTTTCTTGGATTAAATCATAAATTTGTTGCTGTCTATTCGTCAGCGGCCTTAACTCAGTGTGTGCGTCTATCATAAATGTAGCCTGTAAATTTAAACAGTTATACTGGTAGTATATACAGGAAGTTAGCAAAGGCAAGCTTTACCTTTATCATAATTGAATGAATGAAGGTTTGATGCAAATAACAGCACTATACAGGAGGTAATCGGTAAAAATGAAAAGTTGTTACTGAACTTGAACAAAGCATTTAAGTTAAAAATAATGTTGATAACAGCTGTTTGTATGATTTCACCATTGTTTGATAATTAAAAAGTTTCCTAGTTTAAAAATATTTACGTGAATTTCATCAACCCAATTCTTTGTTCAGTTACATATCAATAGACTAAACCATTGCTAAAATTTACTCATGAGAGTCAATCAAGTTTATTCAGCTTCATCGATACAACATTCATGATTGAGGTAATCGATGATAGATAGCAGCATGTCAGGTATTAATATACAGTAAAGTACCCGTCCTTCGCGTCGTTGTTTGATCAAGCCGGCCGAGGCTAAGCTGGCAATGTGGTGTGATAAGGTTGAGCCCGGTACAGCTAAAGCTATTTGTATTTCTCCCACGGCAACCCCTTTATTACCAGCTTTGATCACTCGTTTGAATATAGCTAGGCGGGTTGGGTGACCAAGCTCTTTAAATGCTTTGGCATAAATTTCTTCATTCATTGTATTACTCCACAAAAAAATTAACGTTATATTTCGATATTACTAGAATAAACTTGACAAAGAAAGTCTATATATACTATATTTCTAGTTATATAGAAATATAGTATAGAAAAAGAGGCAATAAAATGAATATTTCAGCACAAATGGTCGCAGACACTTTACATATGTTCGCCTTTCTGGCGGTTGAGTTAACCTTATTATTTTTAGTCATCAGTTATATGGTTGGTGTGTTACAAGTCTATATTCCACCAACCAAAATTCAACAAATCTTGAGTAGTAAAAAAGGTAAGGGATATTTTATTGCTGGTTTATTGGGGGCTATTACACCGTTTTGTTCCTGCTCTACCATTCCCTTTTTGAAGGGGCTTTTAAGAGCACAAGCAGGATTTGGTACCATGATGGTTTTTCTCTTTGCTAGCCCACTGTTAAACCCGATTATCATTGGCTTATTTGCAGTAACTTTTGGTATAAAAGTAACAATCTTTTATTTTAGTATTGCTATGGGGGTATCGATTATCGCCGGTATTACTTTAGAAAAGCTAGGTTTTGAAAAATATATTAAAGCCGAAGCCTATGAAGAGCCTAACAGTCAAAATTGTTCAGGTGCAAGCAATACAATGACTAACAAATGGTTAATTATTTGGCAGCGTACTTGCTCAGATTTTACTAAAGTACTACCTTATTTAATTGCGGGTATTGCAATAGGTTCAATAATTTATGGTTTTATGCCTACCGATTGGGTTGCCAGTGTAGCCAGCGAAAATAATCCGTTTGCAGTGCCAGTCGCTGCGGTAATAGGTATTCCACTTTATATCAGGGCTGAGGCGGTTATTCCACTGAGCGCTGCATTGGCAGCTAAAGGTATGGGACTTGGCGCTGTTATGGCTTTAATTATTGGAAGCGCAGGAGCAAGTTTAACAGAGGTGGTATTACTGAAGTCTATTTTCAAAAACAAGATGATCATCGCTTTTTTAACCGTTATTTTATCTATGGCGGTGAGTGCAGGTTATTTATATGGCTACCTTTTTTAAGTCTTGTAATGTTTTGTAAACATGCTCCTGGTGAAGACAGTAAAGGGGATAATTTGCGGCGAAATGGATATCTTCTTTATTCATTTCGCTAGTTAAGCTGCTTAGATAGCTGGATTATAATCATACTTTCGCCTGTTAACCTTATAGTGGCAGCTTCTTGGGTAAGACTATTGTCGACTTCAAAACGCAATAGCCCACCTTGAGGAACGGTATATGCTGATGAATTAACACTATTGTTGTGCGTAACCTTAAGATGTGTTGACAGGCTGAAGGCAAATAGAATGGTATTCACAAGTGGCTTATAACAAACTGTCTGTTGTTTTTTATAAGTCTTTACTTGCGCACAGTAAAGCTTGTGTTTAGTCATAATATTAAAATCGGTAATAGCAGCACCATGCAACTTCCCCAAGGTTTTGAAACCACCATCAAATTGGGCAATATCAAGTAACTTATTTAAGGTATCAAGTTGCCCATTTTGATGATCTAGGGTGATACCTTGACCAGATATTAAAACTAAATTACGTTGATAGCCTTGAAAGTTAGAGAAAGCACCGTCTTTACTCACAGTGGCAATACTTAAGCGCCAATCAAAATTATCTAAGGTTCCCCCCGCATTAATTGCTAACTCTGTGGTAAAGCCCAGACCATTTTTCCAAGGTACTTGCTTAAATGTGTCAGCAGAAATTATGTTAATCATAAATGTTTCTCTAAATGGTTTGATAAGCATTTTAGCGATATAACTATGTCTTGCAATGTTATTACAAATTAATTTAAGCAATTGTGTTGTGGTGTTAAGCCAATTAATACCAGTTTACTAGTTTAAGTACTTGCTAACTGTTATCCGCTCACGTTAAAATCAAAATGCGTTGTTATTTTTAAGCAATGCAACACTTGTCGGAGTGCCATAGGCTGAGATCGCGTAAGCGGGATCCGTGAACCTGATCAGATTAATATCTGCGTAGGGAACAAGAGAGAGTTATCAAACACTTGTGCAGTTAATGATGGAAATAATTACTAACTCATTGTGCACTGATCGATAATTCTTTTTGCCTGTTTTTAGTTTACACCCTAAAAAGCT
Organism: Colwellia sp.; assembly: GCA_042091395.1. Lineage (GTDB taxonomy): Bacteria > Pseudomonadota > Gammaproteobacteria > Enterobacterales > Alteromonadaceae > Colwellia. The sequence goes on along the minus strand of JBELHN010000004.1, from coordinate 83,047 downwards.
CCGCCCTTTTTTTACATGTAAATGTCTTTAAAACAGGTAGCGACCATGAGCAACAATACCACGAAGTCACAAACACGCCGTGAGAAACGAGCGGCGGCAGAAGCATTTTTAAAAAATGTTTCAGATCAATCTTTCCCAAACTCCAGCAAAATTTATGTCCCGGGCAAAATACACGATATTAAAGTGGGAATGCGCGAGATTACCTTATCAGATACCTTGGTTAGTGGTAGCAAAGACAAGCCGGTATATGAAAAGAATGAGCCTTTATGTGTTTACGATACCTCAGGTTTTTATACTGACAACGAGGTGGAAATTGATGTACATAAAGGTATTCCACGTTTACGGGAAAGTTGGATTGATGCGCGTGGCGATGTTGAGTTTTTAAAGTCTAATAGCTCTTTGTATGCTCAACAGCGTCTTGCTGATGAAGGTGTTGACCATATTCGTTTTGAACACTTACCTAAGATGCGTGTTGCTAAAAAAGGCAAAAATGTTACACAAATGCATTACGCCAAGCAGGGCATTATCACCCCTGAAATGGAATATATTGCCATTCGTGAAAACCTAAAGCGTGAGCAAGTAAAAGATGAGATTTTATTGCAACAACATAAAGGGCAATCTTTTGGCGCTAGTATTCCAGAGCAAATCACCCCTGAGTTTGTTCGTGATGAGGTAGCTCGTGGTCGTGCCATTATTCCAGTTAATATTAATCACCCTGAATGTGAACCTATGATTATTGGTCGTAACTTTTTAATTAAAGTGAACGCTAATATTGGCAACTCGGCAGTAACGTCATCCATTGAAGAAGAAGTTGAAAAGTTAGTCTGGTCTGCAAAGTGGGGCGCCGATACGGTTATGGATTTATCTACAGGGCGAAATATCCATGAAACCCGTGAATGGATTATGCGTAATTCACCTGTGCCCATTGGCACCGTACCCATTTACCAAGCGTTAGAAAAAGTCAATGGTATTGCTGAAGACTTAACCTGGGAAATATTTCGCGATACCTTAATCGAGCAAGCAGAGCAAGGGGTGGATTATTTTACTATTCACGCTGGTGTTTTACTGCGTTACGTCCCCATGACGGCTAAACGCGTCACTGGTATCGTCTCGCGCGGTGGTTCAATTATGGCGAAATGGTGTTTAGCGCACCATAAAGAAAACTTTTTATATACCCATTTTGAAGATATTTGTGAAATCCTCAAACAATACGATGTCTCTTTCTCATTAGGTGATGGTTTAAGACCTGGTTCAGTGGCTGATGCCAACGATGAAGCACAATTTGCTGAATTACACACCTTAGGTGAATTAACGAAAATCGCTTGGCAGCATGATGTACAAACCATCATTGAAGGTCCAGGCCATGTACCACTTCATATGATTAAAGAAAATATGGAGGAGCAAATAGAGCATTGTGGTGAGGCACCTTTTTATACTTTAGGCCCGCTTACTACAGATATTGCGCCCGGTTATGATCATATCACTTCAGGTATTGGTGCCGCTAATATTGGTTGGTACGGTTGTGCCATGCTCTGTTATGTTACCCCGAAAGAGCATTTAGGCCTACCCAATAAAGAAGATGTAAAAGAAGGTTTAATCACTTATAAAATCGCTGCTCATGCAGGTGATTTAGCGAAAGGTCATCCGGGCGCCCAAATTCGTGATAATGCCATGTCTAAGGCACGCTTTGAGTTTCGTTGGTACGATCAATTTAATATAGGTCTCGACCCTGAAACGGCGAAAGCTTACCACGATGAAACTTTACCGCAAGAATCAGGTAAAGTTGCTCATTTTTGTTCAATGTGTGGCCCAAAATTTTGTTCAATGAAAATATCTCAAGAAGTGCGTGATTACGCTGCTGATCTTGACGAAAATGCCATAAAAATTCAATTGCTTGATGAAACAGTTACCATTGCCTCTGATGAGGCCATTGAAAAGGCAATGCAACAAAAGTCTGCTGAGTTTAAAGCGACTGGCAGTGAATTATATCAGCTAGCCGATTAGCACGACATTCCCCTCATTGATGAATATGGGGGGTAATACACGCATGATTTGGGGCAAAAAAAATGAATATTGCCATTGTCGGTGCCGGCTTGATGGGGCGATTAATCGCACTCTCGTTACTGCGCCATAAACAATTAAAAAATTTAAATATCACGTTATTCGATAAAGATAATAAACTTGCACATAACAGCGCGGCTTATGCTGCTGCAGGCTTGTTAACACCCTTAGGTGAATCCTTAGATTGTGAGCCTAATATTGTTGATATGGGGTTTGAATCCTTGCATTTATGGCCACTTTTACTAGATAAATTAGGTATGCCTAATTTACTGCAACAAACTGGCGCTATTATGGTTAGCCACGAGCAAGATAAAGGTGATTATCAGCGTTTTGTAAGACACATAAATAATCATTACTCATCCCATACATTGCAGACATTAGATCGACAGGGGCTATTGGCATTAGAGCCAGACATTGGTCGCAGTTTTAATCAAGGCGTTTACTTACCACAAGAAGGGCAAGTGTATAACCGACAGTTACTTGTCGCTTTACAAAAAGCCATTGAGCAGGCGCCGTTTCATGATCAACGAAGCAATCGATGTCATTGGTTAAGTGATTGTCGGGTCATTGCTATAAGTAGTGAACAGGCAGATAATATTTCTGCACATGACTACTCTGCCGATAATAAATTGAGTACTGTAAACTATGTATACAAGGGTGAGCAGCGCAGTGAGCATTTTGATTTAGTTATTGATTGTCGGGGAACTGGCGCAACGCCTAAAAATAATTCAACACCCTGTGCCACGTTAACTGATTTACGTGCTGTTAGGGGAGAACTTTTTCATCTGTTTGCACCCGAGGTAAATTTAACCAGACCATTGCGATTAATGCATCCTAGGTATCAGCTTTATATTGCTCCTAAGCAAAAAGATTATTATGTGGTGGGGGCAACTGAAATTGAGAGTGATGATGACTCACCCATGACTGTTCGCTCGGCCATGGAGTTATTGAGTGCTGCCTATAGTGTACATTCTGGATTTGCTGAAGCTAATATTGTGCAACATATTAGCCAGTGCCGGCCAGCTTTTAGCGACAATCAGCCAAAAATCAGTGTACAAAATTCACTGATACAAGTGAATGGTTTGTTTAGGCATGGTTATCTCATCTCTCCGGTAGTGCTCGAACAAACACTGGCGGTTATTAATAATTTCGTCAATAACACTAACAACAAGCTTCCTTACAGCGATTTGTTGCCTGTAAGTATTAACCAAAATGAGTCTTTACATGAATATTCATATTAACGGCAAAGCCCTCAAATTAGCTGACAAGGCAAGCATAACGGTGGCGCTAACACACCACTTTACCCAACCCCAGCAAAGTACGTTTGCTGTTGCCTTAAATGGTGATTTTGTTGGTAAGGCTGACTATGACACCACTATCTTAAAACAAGGTGATAGTCTTGACGTATTACAGCCAATACAAGGGGGTTAAGTGTTATGTCACTCAATATATATGGGCAATTGCTAGATAGTCGGTTATTGATAGGTAGTGCCTTATACCCTTCACCACAGGTAATGAAACAAGCCATTGTTGCCAGTGGCTCGAAAGTGGTGACTTTATCATTAAAACGACAAAATCCTAATGAGCAGTCTGGTCAACAAATTTGGCAATACTTACAAGAGATAATAACTACCACGCAGGGACATTTACTGCCTAATACAGCGGGCTGTAAAACAGCGAAAGAAGCGATTACCTTAGCACACATGAGCCGTGAAATATTTCAAACGGATTGGCTTAAATTAGAAGTTATTGGTGATGATTATAACTTACAACCTGATCCTATCGAGTTACTTATTGCTACTGAGCAATTACTAAAAGAAGGCTTTAAAATATTACCTTACTGCACCGATGATTTGGTTGTTTGCCAACGCTTATATGATTTAGGCTGTGAGGTTGTCATGCCTTGGGCGTCTCCTATAGGAACAGGTAAAGGGCTGATGAACCCCTATAACCTAGAAACGATTAGAGCAAGACTACCCGATGCCACGTTAATTTTAGACGCGGGTATTGGTAAGCCATCTGATGCTTGTTTAGCGATGGAAATGGGCTATGACGGCGTGTTGCTTAATAGCGCCGTCGCCTTGGCAGACAACCCTGTGTTGATGGCAAAAGCCTTTGCTCAAGCATTACATGCTGGAGAGCAAGGTTATTTAGCTGGGGTAATGCAAGAAAGGCAAACCGCTCACCCATCTACGCCAACACTCGATACACCGTTTTGGCATCAAGAGTAATGGTGTCAATATCAGTAAACCGTAAATAGTGTCACCTTAGATAAGGTTAATACTATTTTTATGTTTAATAGCGATGTAAATAAGTGATTTCAATGACCAAACGCAGTAATAAAAAACCTATTATATGGACTATTTCTGGCAGCGACTGTTCGGGGGGGGCAGGTATTGCCGCCGACATTAAAACTGGACACAGCCTTGATGTTGAAGTGTGTCATTTAATAACCGCTAACACGGTGCAAAACGCTAATTGTCTAATGGCAGTTAACGCCACTAACGTTTCTATACTGGCTGAACAAGCCGCAGTGTTAATTGACGATAAACCACCGAGTGTAATAAAAATTGGCTTACTGGCTAATGCCGAGCAAGTGCAATGGCTTACTGACTTGCTAATACATTACAAACAATCTATGCCAAACCTTATTAGTGTTTATGATCCGGTAGGGCAGGCCAGTGTGGGTGGGCGTTTTAATGATTTAACGGTAGCGCAACTTACCCCATTATTGCAATATGTTGATATAATTACCCCCAACCTAGTTGAAGCACAGCAATTGTTGCAACCTACCCCTGAGCAACTGTTAAGTATGCGCAGTTTAACTGCGCGAAACCATGTTAAAACTCTTGCGTATGGTCTGTATAAGCAATTTGCTATTACCAGCATTGTTATTAAAGGTGGTCATAGTGATGATCAAAACCAAGCAGAAGATTATTGTTACCACCAACTTAATCAACTTCCTGGTAAGCAGGACAACCAAGATAAAACGCAGACAGCTATAAGTTACCAATTGAGTGCACCACGCAGTAGTAGTCATTTCAGCCACGGTGGTGGTTGTAGTTTTGCTTCAGCATTAGCGGCATTTCTAGCCCACGGGTATTTAATGCGTGATGCTTTCACTTTGGCAAAGGCCTTTATCAGCCAAGGCTTGTTTATATCAGAAGATAACAGTGCTGTATTAAATCATCAATATTACGGTGCTTTTCAACAACAATCATGGCCACGAATAGCTACAAGCGACACAACGGTTTTTCCAAAGGTGAGCGGCGAGCTAATTGAAAAATATAGCGGCCTTACTGCATTTCCACCCTTGAATTTAGCGGCAAGGAAACTCGGATTATACCCAGTTATTGACTCCCTCTATTGGCTGAAAAGGTTACTACCTCTGGGGTTGGAAATTATTCAATTACGACTAAAAAATATAGCTGAAGATGAACTAGAACCTTTGGTTCTTGAAGCCATTACTTTAGCTAAACAATATAATACTCGACTGTTCATTAACGATTACTGGCAGCTGGCTATTAAGTATGGTGCTTACGGGGTGCATATTGGTCAAGAAGATTTACAAACAGCGGATTTAACCGCCATACAAGAGGCAGGTATTCGCCTCGGTATTAGTACTCATGGCTGCTATGAATTTGTGTTAGCACAACAATTACGACCCTCTTACTTGGCGATTGGTGCTATTTTTGCCACGCAAACCAAAGACATGACAGGTCAAATACAAGGCTTAGATAATTTACAACAGGTATTAACTTTGCGGCCTAAGTCCAAAATAGAACACACTCCTTTGGTTGCCATTGGTGGTATCACCCTTGCGCTTGCGCCATCGGTGGCAAAGACAGGCGTTGATAGTATTGCGGTAGTAACTGCAATTACCCAAGCACAGCAGTCACATAATATTTCACCTGAATCAATGGTTGCTAAACTGCAAACTATCGCACAAAACCCAGTGGTCTAAAAAATACCCGTTATAAATTTTTTATTGTTCTGGGGTTTAAAACTGGTTGGCTGTTTATAGCCAGCTATAATTTTAATAGTAACTGTGTAGCAATATTGTGCTACTGATATTAATAACAGTGAGGGCCTTAAAATGATTGAGTTAAAAATACAAGCGGTTGGAAATGGTGTTGGGGTGGAGTTACCTGCGGAAGTAATAGCCCAACTGCAAACCCAAGAAGGTGACAGTATTTTTTTAGAAAATATGTTTGACGGCAGTTACAGTTTAATGAAACATGATGAAAAAGAAGTGGAACAGATGATGTTAATTGATGGGCAAATGCATGAAGAAGACGCTTAGTAAGGAGATAAGTACTTCAAACACTGAATCCTCTAGCCTCTCTACCCTATCACTGAGGCATCACTATAGTAATGCGTAATAAATTATTGCGATACCGGCAAATATCAGTGGCTAATGTATTTGCTAAAGAAACGCAATTAATACAGCAATTACAAGCTGGGCAATTACAGCAATGTCTTATGCTGTGGCAAGTAAACGAGCCAACACTCGTATTACCCGCTGGTAAAAAATGGCCTGCCTCTGAGCAGTTAAAAAATGAACTGGCCAATGAACAATGGTTACTGCATTCGCGTAAAACTGGCGGAGCACCCGTGCCTCAATCACCCGGAGTCATTAATTTATCACATTTGTATCTTTGGCCTGGTGGCAGTCCTTATTCAATCAAAACCGCTTACCACAATTTATGTACGGTATTACAAGATTTTTTTCAGCAATTTAATATTACTGCGCAGGTGCATGCAACTGCACATTCCTATTGTGATGGTGACTTTAACCTTAATGTTAATGGTAAAAAAATTGTTGGCACTGCCCAGCGCGTTATATTAAAAAAAGGTGGCGAGAAAATAGTGTTAGCGCAAGCTTTTATTTTAATTGATGTCATAATTGAAGAGCTTATTAAACCTGTGAACCTTTGTTATGCTGTGTCAGCAAAAACTGAACGAGTACAAGCACAAGTGCATACTACCCTGTTTGACCATATTAAACTCTCCACTACTGATAACAAACCGAGTGTAGAATCACTTTATCAAAAACTGACTCAAGCGTTTGTGGCAAGTGGTTTGTATTAATAAGAATCAACTACTCACGATCAAAAAATCAAGCTGTATACCTGCCACTTAAACTAGTGTGTAGTAAGAAAAGGCTTTATAAAAACTCAACTCAAAGAGGAAAGTTAAATTAAAAATTTTAGAATTGAAAATTACAAACATGAAGAGTCGAGATTTTAACTTCAGTGTTAGCTTTTCTGCTAATTAGCGGTGCCCTCCTATAATATCGAATTACTTTCCTTTAATTTATTGTTTTGTGTGAATTTATTGTAGTATTTTTGAGTTGTTTATAAATATATTTTTACACCCAGTTGTATTGACAGTTTTGCTTCAGATTCAGCCATTTTTTTATAGTTTAAGCCAAAAGTAATGGCTTTTTCTTTTGACATAAAATAGGTGTTATCAAGATTAACATCTATTACAAATCGATCATTGTTGAATTCATTAAATGATACTTTATTGTGTAATCTGAGTTTGTTATTACCTTTTAAGTAAGCAAACAGGCCAAAATCTATGCTTGGTGTTAGCCAAAGATTACCCTGGCCAATAGATGACTCTAAACCTAGGGTTGAATACCACTGCAAGTTCGATTGAGCCTGATAACTCAGTCCAATACCAGCATTGGCAAAAAAGCGATTTTCTGAAGAAAAATTAAAGGTATCAAAGCCGCTATAGCCAAGTGAAAAATAACCCGATATGCCGCCAACAACAGTATCATATGGAATATATTGTGAAATAGCATAGAGATCGAGCTGTTTTAGCTTTAACTTTTCTTTACTTAAAATAATTTCAGGGCTTAATAATTTTAGACTGGATTCAGAAAATGCATGGCGATTATCATCAGACAGTAAATGTGAAGCCGGTAACATACTAAATAACAGGTAATTCTCATCGCCATCTGTGGCAAGCTGAATGTCTAATTGGTTATCACTTGATCTTCGAAGTGGGTTTTTAAATTGACTCACATCTAAACTGACTGTTTCTTTGGGAGACAAAGCCACATCAATCAGATTTTGCTTTATAGCCCATTCATTATCAGTAATTTTATCAACAGATAAGTAGTAATCATTTAATGCTGAGGCATAGAAATAGTTTAATGTCGCTTCATTTTTTATATCAGAGATTGCACTCCAATCGTTTGCATCAAAGGCCGCTAAAAAACGCTTTTTTTCAGACGGAGATAACTCAGTACCGTAAGCACGTAACTGCCAATTTATTGAGGGCTTTACCCTTGTTTGTTTAACAAGGTCATTTTCATTAACTATTTTGATTACATCAAGAGGACTTAACCAACTGCTATCAGGCTGAATTATTTGAGGTTTAGTAATTCCAAGGATATCGAGTGTGATGGTAGCGCAATTATGGGTATGAAAAAAATAATCTATTTGCTTATCTTTTAGTTCCCACAAATGTAAGGTAATCAACTTTACCTCAAATTCAGTTAGTGCTAGATGATATTCATAAATATTTCTGGATTCTATATCACTGTAATATTGTTCACTTTCAGCATATGGGGAAACAATAAAATAGCCTTCCTTGCCAATTATTATAGTGTCAAACATTAACTTGGGAATATTAATACTATCAACCTCTGTAAAATAAGAGACTGCATGTTCAGCATTTTGTTTACCATTGACCTTTAAATAGCTATGCCCCATGAAACTACTGGGACTTGTCAAGTCCTCGCTGGCGTAAACAAGGCTAATTGATTCGGCACGAACAGCGTTAAGGTACTGTTGCAGGTTGGTGCAATGTTCAAAAGACAGTGGCTGTTGTAATTTAAACCTTGTACTCAGCCAAAACGCTCTGGCTGGAAAGTTACAAATATAATGATCGCGCGTTGAGCCAGCCTTACTTAAGGTTGCGAGTATTTTGCGAATTTGCCCTTGTTGATTTAATACGGAAAATTGCGGATGCTGTACATTGTTTACTGTGCCTTTTTGGTGTAACAAGGCATTAAAAATGGCAATATCATGCTCGCTGATATTCTGATTTATTGTATTAGCGAGATTAAATTGCGCAAAACATACAAAAAAAGAAGCAAAAATGCTTCTTTTTAGTAAAGAAAATCTGCACATATTACTCAGGGCAGTTTATGTATACGTTACTTTGATAACGCCACATTTTTTCGGTGCTATAGTCAGTAGTTGAGCCAAACATTCCACCTGAAAGAATATTAACAAAGAAGGTTGGCTCAACACCTTTATTAAGGGCGATAGTTTGCTCACAACCAGGGCTTAATACTTTTAATGTTTTATTCTTATTTTCTTTTTTTATTTCGATGATACCAGCAGCCACCATTGTTTTACCGTCAATTTCTAGCTGTAAGTCTTTTTTAGTAGAAGTAACATTAATGAGTTGTGTTTCATCAGTGAGTAGAGTTGAACAGCCAGACATTGTTACAACTGCAGCAACAGCGAGTAAATTAAATAACTTCATTTTGTATTCCATTGTGAATAAACGTTGAGTGTGAGGTGGTGTGTTAGTATTAAGTCGGCGAATTTAACACACTCGACAATTTATTAGAATAAATAATTCAAATAATCGCTAATTTTGCATAATTACTAAGTCAGAAATTTTGATTAGCTCACGAGCTTGTTTACGACGATTTTGACTCGGCTAATTTGTTAAATTTTAAATTTAGGAATAATCTAAGTCTCTGATATCAATATAATCTAGTCAGTTTTTTTTACCCTTTAGCCAACTCCTCATGTTAACTAAAAATACCCTTTTATTGTCAATAATCGGGTTTAGTGGCAATGAAAAGGCATATCTAGCACTTAATTATGTGCGCAAGTGGTGATTAATTTTCATCAGTTAATTTTTCGTATAGCTGAGTAAAATCAACACGGTTTTTATAACCTTCATAAAAATATTTATGAATCACTTTACCTTGTTTATTTATCACCACAACGCCAGGGTAAGGAATACCATAATTATCGTCGCCTTTTTTGTACGCTTGGTTGAGAATTCCATAGGCTGTCATCGTTTGCGCTTGTGTATCTGCTAACAAGGAATATTTGATAGCATGTCGTTGAACAAATTGATTTAACACCTCAAGGCTATCGTAGGAAATACCTGCTAGCTCATAACCTAAATTCAAAAAACTTGGCTGTGATTCATTAAGCGCTATTAAGTGTTTTTTGCAATAGGGGCACCAGTCTGCAGAGCGAAAAAACACTAAAATTAGGCCTTTTTCACCCATGAGTGAATTCAATGTGACAATTTGATTTTGGTTGTTAACAACTGATATGGCAGGCGCCATGTTACCAATTTTAGGTCCTACTGGGATATTTTTAGTCGCCCATGCGTTTTGTGTAAAGACTAGTACTATGCTAAATAAAATTACTTTTATTGCTAATTTTAATGTTGGTAGTGGCTTATATTTTTGCCTAAAGTTTGTATGGTTTATATCTTGCTGAGCGAAATAGTGAGTCATTGGTTTGCCAAGATTAAATTAAATAGTGACCTAACAGACCGTATTAGCGTATAAAAATTTCAATATATTCTTTTTTCAATGTATTGGTCTTTTAATATGGATATAAACGCTCCTGACTGTCATAGACTTTTACCAATAAAATATTTACGTTGTGTTTTTTTTAGGCATTTGTTAAAGAAAAACCGGTAAAAGGAGAATTTTTGTAGTCTAAGACTTCGCAATGCACGTATATAACAGTAAAATATCAGCCATAAAGTAATGCATCTTGATTGTTATGAGTAAAAAGTTAGTGTCTAACTCACCTGTATTAAGTTCTAAAGCCAAAATCGCCATACTCGGTGGTGGGGTTGCAGGCTCTACTATTGCTTTGCGATTTGCTGAGTTAGGTCTAGATACAACCATCATAGAGAAAGGCCCTAGCTTGGTAAATGGGCCACCTATTTGCCATTTACATGCGGGCGGAAATTTATATCGTGAAATCTGTGACCAACAATGTTTGACGCTTTTACAGCAATCTATAGATACAGTAAAAGTCTATCCACATAGCGTTAACCCCAGACCAACCGTTATTGCTTTACCTAAATTTGACAAACGTGAACCTGCAGATTTACTGCCTCGACTCCAAAAAATCAAAGACAAGTACAAGCAATTAGTTAGTCAAGACGCTAGTAATAAAGTACTGGGTGAACCCAGCAATTATTTTGAATTTTTTACACGTTCTCAACTTGAAACATTAAAACAATTAAGCATACCTAACCGTGCTGAAAAAAATAGTGATTGGTTAGTAGCCTTTGCTCAACATGTTGATCTTGATAGTATTAAGTACCCAGTATGTTTAGTTCAAGAATATGGATTGTCGGCTTTTAGGTTTGCTGCAATTACCAGCTTAGCCATCGACAGCTTACCCAGCTGTCATTTACAAACCAATCAACAAGTTATTGATGTGATTGCTGATGAAAAAAGTTCAGGTTGGCTGGTTACCAGTAAGCAGCAATCGGCACAAACCGTTGAAACATGCCATTATGATTATGTTATTAACGCTTGTGGCTTTAAGAGTGGTGAAATTGATGACATGGTTCATGCTAAACGTCAGCGCATGGTTGAATTTAAAGCGGCTTATGTTGCACATTGGCCTCATTGTAAGGGCTTATGGCCAGAGGTGATTTTTCATGGAGAACGTGGAACACCTCAGGGCATGGCACAATTAACGCCTTATCCGGGCGGTTATTTTCAATTACACGGTATGACCCAAAATATCACATTGTTTGAAAAAGGTTTAGTAGCTAGCGGTAAGGACAGTGCACAGCCGAAACTCGCACCACAATTTATTGAGAAAATTGATAAACAGTGGCCGGCACAAGATGTAAGTAACAGAACATCAGGCTCTATTGCTCATTTAGCACAATTTATTCCCAGTTTTGATAGTGCTGAAGAGGCTTGTAAACCTATGTTTGGCGCTCAACAAATTCCTGGAAAGGATGCCGATCTTCGCGCCGCCGATGTCTCTTTTTTCGGTAAACAATACGCCCGGACCGAAATTGTTAAAGCGTCATCAGCATTAGCCGCCGCAGACGCTATTTTAGCTAATTTAGTCGATTGTCAGTTGATTAGTGGTGATGAACTCGGAAGATTTGTTACAGAACATTATTTCCCCGTTAGTCAGCAGCCGTCGGAAAATGAAGTGACTGCTAGGGCTATGTTATTAGCGCAACAACGTGATTACCCTAGTGCTTTAGCAAGAACCTTTAGAGCAACAGCTTAGTCTGTTGCTAGCTATTTTGCTCAATACTGCAAGTGCAATGTAAGTTGCATAGTGTAATTATTATCGTTATTTTTTTAGTATCTCTAGCAGCTCAGAAAAAGTATCAACACACCATTTTGGTTGGTACTGACTAATATCTTCACCATAATTATAACCATAAGTTAATGCTGCGCAGTCCATATTCGCGGCTTTGGCGGCAAGTATGTCATTTTTAGAATCGCCAATCATTATACACTGTTCAGCAGACACGCCCAATTGTGCCATAGCATAAAATAATTGTGCTGGGTCGGGTTTACGCTGTGGTAAAGTATCGCCACCCACTAATATTTCAAAGATGCCAGTGAGCCCTAAGCCGGTTAAAATTGGCTCAATAAAAGCCGCCGGCTTGTTCGTTACTATCGCCAATCTAAAGCCTAATGCTTTTAGACTGTATAAACCCTCTTTTACATCATTATACAAGACTGACTCTTCACATAAACACACTTGGTAATGCGATAAAAAACGGCTTAATGCGTCTTTGGCTAATACGGGATCAAGCTTTTCATCAATTGTTGCTGATCGTGATAAGGCACGTTCTACCAGTGTTTTCGCGCCGTTACCAACCCAACCACGGATAGTGTTTTGCTGACATTGTTGTAAATTTAAGTCATTAAGGGTGCGGTTAATAGCTAAAGCAAGATCAGGAGCACTGTCTACGAGTGTGCCATCTAAGTCGAATAAAAGTACTTGTTTAGTTTTCAAGGCCAAGGTCATTCTCAACAGTAACAATAATAGGGTGATTTTACCATTCGTTTGCTCGATAGCCAGCCATAGACATGAATAATATTAAATACAGCAAAAATAATGACAAAGTTAAGGTTGCTTTTATGTTCTTCACGATGATGACTTACCTTAGTGAAAACCAACGCACTAATTTTGTTGCTAAATCCAATGAATTACCTAGAGTCAACTCCGACTAAAACCTATAATCGTGAAATTGCATTAGTCAGGTTGATAGTCACCAGCTATGCAGTCGTTGTGTATCTTTACTCATATAAGCCAAGGTAATAAATATGGAATTTGTAAGTCTCACTTCTGAGTTGGCTTTGTTTTTATTTACTGTTGCTATTGTTGCAGGTTTTTTGGATACCCTTGCGGGTGGGGGTGGCTTACTCACATTACCGGCGTTATTACTTACTGGAATGCCGCCATTAACAGCACTTGCAACCAACAAATTACAATCAACTATGGGTACTGCTACGGCAACTATCATGATGTTTCGTAATCGACGGGTGCGTTGGCTAGCAGTTAAAGGCCTTATGTTAGCGGCTTTTATTGGCTCTGTATTAGGTACCTTGTTTGTGCAGTTTGTAAATACCCAGTTATTAACCTTGGTTATTCCTATTGTGGTCGGCGGTATTGGTTTATATTTTTTAATAACACCAACAATAAGTCAGCAAAACCAAGCCGCTAAAGTCTCTGCACTAAATTATCAACGCTTTCTAGTGCCTGTTATTGGTTTTTATGATGGCGTTTTGGGTCCTGGCACTGGTTCTTTTTTCACCTTGGCTGGGCGAGTGTGGCGCGGCCAAGCCTTTCTTAAAGCAACAGCAACAGCTAAAACATTAAATTTTGCTACCAATTTTGCTTCATTGTTGGTGTTTTTGTTGTTAGGGGAGGTGTTTTGGCTAGCAGGATTAATAATGGTTTTAGGGCAGTTTTTGGGGGCCTGGTTAGGTGCTCATTGGTTGTTTAAAATCCCCGTACATTATTTACGTTATTTAATTGTTAGCATGTGTTTTGCCATGCTCATTAAATGGACGTTTTTTTAAAGAGAGCAATGAAGCGAGTGGTATGTTTTTAGACATTCCCTGTTAACTTTAAAAAAGAGAATGTCCATTTACGTAGCAGTTATTCAGCTTTTATAAGCTTGCTCTACTTGCGAAAAGTGTGAAATCACTTCAACAATTTCGGCTTTTGCAGCGCCGCGTTGTGCAGCGTCATTTATACCCATTTTTGCCATGGCTTGCACTGTAGCAGGGTGAACAAGTAAGTCTTTTGCATGGTAACAATTAGCATCCGTTATCGCCGGTAATTTGCCGTCAGCGTGATAGCCTGTTTCTATTTCAGCCAGTGTTAGGGTAGGAATAGTATCAGCGGCGTTATTTAATGCGGTGAGATACTCTTGGCATTGAGGAAATTTTTTAATAAAGCTACGAAGTATAGGTTTTGCAGATTTTACTAGGGCAGCAGAAGCATGTTCTATGTCGATATCCAAACCTCCATTATCAATTAATACTATGAGTGCTTCGGCAGCGCTTTTGTAATGAGTTAGCAGGGATAATGGCGCTGTGGGTTTAGTCATAGCGCTAACGTGACTAATTTTTGGCTCTGTATTTGGTATTGATTTGTCGGCAGTTAGGCTGGTTTCACTACAAGCTACAAGTGTTAAAAGCAATGCTATACATAATAATTTTTTCATAATCTTTCCATGTTGGAGAATAAATGCCTAATCGCATCTTCTAAATAATATCAATTCTCATTTAGCTATGCAAAGCTATTGCGAACATGACAGCAACACTTTATCATTACAATTGATAATGATTGGCATTAATACTCGTATTATTAAAAGGATGTGATAGCCTGTTATGTTGTTAAGTTTTATACCTGCCTGGTTGGCCTGCACTATTTTGTATGGTACTAGTGCAAAACAAAAAATACTTCCGAGAAAACTTCCCTTATTGCCTAGTCTAGTTGCAATTATGGTTTTACTCTTTTTAGCCCAAATAATATTAGCTCAGTATTTACCGGTTATTACCGTTTTCATTGTGGCTTTTTCACTTGTGTGTTGTTTTTTACCCGTAATTACCCTAATTGGTGCTTATAAAAACCGTTATCTACTGATGAGTACCGGCCTTGTTAGTATGATTGGACTGCTATCACAGTGGGCAAACATTATTGCAATGGGGGGGCAAGTATAATGTGGTCACGCACTTTTGCAGGTCTTATTCTTGGTTTACTTATTTCGATCTCCATCGTATTAAACGTTAATTTACTCTTGCCTATTAAAGAAGACAGTATCTTGTTAATTGGATTATTGTGTGCTTTTCCTTTGTGGACTGGGGTAATGGTGTGGGCTTATTCATTTAGCAGTAGTAAAAAAGCTTGGTTGACCTTAACAATGACGTTAGTACCTATGGCTTTTTTGAATGTTGTTTTACTGGTACAACGGTAATTATTATGAAACGTGATGCACTCAAATCATTAACCAATGCCCATGCTTGGGTTGGTCTTATTATTTCAACTATTTTGTTTATTGTGTTTTTTGCGGGCTCACTGAGTTTATTCCGTGATGACATTTTAGCGTGGGAGAGAGACCCTAATTTCGTGGTCCAACAAAGTAATAACGCCTTTTCATTAGATGCCATTATTAATCAGGTGACTCAGGATTATAATGTCGACACTCATGGCCACTTTTTGATGCTTATGCCCAGAGCAGATAAATTTAGTGCCAGTGTTTATTTTGAAGAAAAACTCTCTGACGAGGAACACCTAGACAAACACATCATTTTTTCAGCAGATGGCTCTATTTTAGGCGATAGCCAAGGCTTTTCTTGGGGGGATTTTGTCTATGAACTGCATTATAACCTTTATGCGGAAAGTGCAGGTTTATATTTTGTTGGCGTCGTTACCTTATTCTTTTTTGTGGCATTGCTCAGTGGTGTAGTTATTCATTGGCGTAAAATTATTAAAAACTTTTTTCAATACCGTGTTAGTGCTAACAAAGATAAGCTACTTGATGCGCATAACTTAATTGGTGTCATGGGTCTACCCTTTCATATTATGTATGCTTTTTCTGGCTTAGTTTTTAATTTACTGATTGTCTATCAAATTTCATATGCATTAGTACTTTACGGTGGTGATCAGACGCAGTTATTTGAGGCAGCAGGCGTTGTTGATGTGCATTTGCCAGAAACCAATATTGCTTTGCCTGTGGTCGGCATTGATAAGCTATTAGCGACCGCTCAAGAAGCTTTAGGTGAGGTGACCATTGCTAATTTGTCTATTGACCATGTTGGTGATGAGAGTGCATCCGTTACTTTTCGTGGTGTCGATGAAACCCAATTTTCTACACGAAAAGAAGTGACATATCATATTGCCTCTGGGCGCGAGTTGTATTTAACTAAAAATAACTTTGATAACGATTTACGCGGTGGATTATCAGTTATCGCCAGTTTACATTTTGGCGATTTTGCTGGCTATGCCTTACGAATAGTGTTTTTTATTTTGGGTATAGGCACCTGCTATATTATTTTAACGGGCAATTTAATGTGGTTAAAAAAGCGAGCAAACTTGCGTAAGGAAAAGCAAAATGCGCTTGGCTTACGAGTGGTAAAAGCGATGACTACCGGTGGCTTTATTGGGACCATTTTTGCCACAGCAGTCGGCTTTTTATGTGCACGTACCCTACCGATTTCCCTCGTTGATAGAAGTGAAGTGATTATACAAATATTTTTTGCCTGTTTAACGTTAAGTATACTGACTTCAGTTTTTATTAACGCGCATAAACAATTTGCGGCACTATTTTTAAAAATAACGGCTGTTGTCTTGTGCTTAGTCCCCATCACTGATTGGTTAATGTACTCGCAACAGATTACTTCACTCTTTAGTGAAGGTTATTATTCGGTATTTATCGTTAACACAATGTTGTTGAGCTTATCGATTTGTTGCTGGCTGATTTCAGTTAAATTGAGTACATCAAAACAAAGCTTACTAGACAACAACAGCATAGCAATAGCAACATAGCTTTAGGCAGGCTTTACCACTCAAAGTTAACTACTTCAGTTGGGTAAACTCACGGCGAAGAAAGTAATGTTAGGGACTAATATAGGCTACATATTAGTCCTTATTGTTATTCATTAAACAGTATTTAAATAAATTTGGCTCGCAACCTAACTAGGCAATACTGCATCATTGATTGAGTTTGGCTAACTCTTTTATGGCAAGGTAATTATCCATTTTGGAGCGCAATAATTTGTATAATAAAATAGAACCATCTATTTCTTCTTTGCGATTAGTTAAACTTTCAATATTCAACCCTAAAGGTAAATCATAAGATTTAATTGCATCGAGGATCTGTTGCAAACTATTAACGCAGTTTTCGATGGATTCATAAAGTGGGTTGGCGGCGTTTAATATGCGTAAGCTTGTCGCTTCTGGAACATTTACACCTAGCCATTCAATAAACTCTAAGGTTTTTTTACTACCACAAGGAGAGAAGGTGAGGATTAGGCGTTGTGGTTTTAATCCTTGTTGTTGACACTCAATAGCATAACGAGTCAGCAAATCAATAGTTGCTTGCGGATTATATATCGCTTGTGAAATAAAGAAACTGCAGCCTTGTTGGTGTTTAGTAATCAATCGTTCATGCTCGTTTCTTTTAATGCTATGGCGCTCAGCAATGGTAACACCGCCAATAAAGAAATCATGTTTATTATCGACCAGAGTTTGATAGGCACTCGCTAAAGGTAAAGAAATGTTATTACTTTTTGAGGGACTACCCACGAGTACGACATCTTTAACGCCATAAGTTTGCCATGCTTCATCAGCCCAGTGGTTAAACTCTTCACTGTTAGATTGCACTACACTTTTGTAAGTGATAACTGGTCGATTTGATTTTTTATTCAATAATGAAGAATAAAGTCTCGTATCATGAGTTGATTTAAAGGGAAAAGGCCTAGGTTTACTGATACGAGAGTTTTCATCTTGTATGTCGTAAACAATCAGACCGTCAAAGTCTATATCGCTGACACGTTCAAGTAGCTTTTCAGCAATTTCAGTGACTTTATCAAGCGGCGTATCACTTTTAGGTGGTGTTGTACCAATGAAGTACACTCCACGATTTATATCATTGTATCGAGCTTGCAGCTCTGATTGTGTTGTCACAATATATCTTCTTTATTAAAATAGATGTTTGGGCGTTTAGATGGCTATATCATCGTGCAATTGTGGTGATTTGTCAACTGTGGACTGAATTATAAACTGCAATTTTATTCAGTGAGCGTTGCCTCAGTAGTTTAGCTTGGATAAACCATGACTCCTTAGCTAATTATCCTATTAACTTTTGCGAAAAATTATTGTGATAATTCTTGCTACTTAAAGGTAATTTAAATATCGCTACAAGGTTGCAGAGCTGTTCCTCATTAAACTGGTTGACAAATGCAGTAAACATTTACTCTTCAACTAGCAGTTATAAAAACTTGAGAAGCATATATCTTTATGAGATTTTAATTTCGAGGACTTAATATTCGCTTGATGTTGGCTGGATGTTAGCTTGATATTAAGTAGAACAACACTTACTTTGATTGTTGCTGAGTTAGTTTTCTCGGTTTAAGTGATGTTTAATTTGCTCAGCATCAGCGGGTGTATCAATATCAAATAGTGCTTTGTTGCAGGTAATAGCATCTTTTAACAGTGCGTGATCTTGTAATAATTTTGCTGCCCCCTTATCACCGGATAATTTAGTTAAGAGGGGGAAAAACCTTTGCGGAAAAATCGCTGGCGCTATTAATCGCGTACCACAAAGTGTTGCTATAATTTTATTAGGCTGTTTTTTACTGGCATTAATTAATGCTTGATAATGGTCAGTGGTTAAAAGCGCTTGATCTGCCAAGGCGACCAAAACATGGCTAGAGTGAGCTTGGATAGAGCGTACTGACTCAGCGAGGGTGTTACCCATACCTTTGCTCCATTCAAGACTGTCAATAATAACAATATCTTTGGGGATAACTGATTTAATAGCGTTTTTATTGGCGCCTAACGCAGTGTAAATATGATTAACCAAGGGATCAGCTAGCAGCGGTTTAAGTTGGCTAATGCGTTGAACTATCATAGGTTTACCTGCTATGTCAGCAAGTTGCTTAATGTTTGCACAGCCCAAATTGGTTCGTGCACAAGCTTGGTAGCGCTCGCCCTTGCCTGCGGCTAATAGAATAACATTAATTTGCATGCTTAGAGTTCACCTTCATCAGCGGTGAGGTTATTTGTGGCTATTGCAGTGCCTATGTCACCCTCAAAAAAACCTAAATGTTTAGCGGCGGCTTTTTCAATAACGGCATGAGCTTGCGCCAAAATTGCTAAGGCAATGGATTCGGGTAAATCACCGCCAATATCTAAGCCAATTGGACTGGCTAGCTTATTGCTCAACTTGCTTGGTAAGTTTTTTGATAATAACTTTACTTGCGTTAATACTTGTTTGGTTCGGTGTTGTGGCCCTAATATGCCAACATACTGAGCATCGCTGAGTCTATCTATGGTTTGAGTCAATTGTAGTGCTTTAGCATCCAATGAAATATTATGATGCATAATAACAATCGCGTCAGCTTTTGGTATTAATGGATTGGTGGGAAGGCTAGTATAATCAGCATTAATAATTATATCGGCATTTTTGAAATAGGTAGTGCGAGCATAAGCCGTTCTACTATCAACTAAACAAACTAACCAACCTAAGGTATGTGCCATGCAAACGAGTGGTTGGCTATCAACTCCGCCACCAAAAATAACCAACGCTGGTGCGGGTGTAATAGTGAAAATATTTTTATCACCGCTTAGGTTTGACGTTAATACTTGGTTTTTGGTGGCAGCACTGCTGTTAGCAATATTGCAACGAATAGCAGTATCTACAGCGTAATAACATGGTGTGCGGTTATCAACCTGGGTTTTAAGCTGCTGTAAATCAAGATAGTTATTGTTAATGTCGATAGGTTGCACTAATACTTTAACTAACCCCCCACAACCAATACCAAGCTGCCAAGCGATATCACTGTCATCTTGCATGTCGTAACAGACTGTGATGTTGGTTTTATTAAGCCAACATTTTTGTGCTTGCCGCATTAAATCGGTTTCGAGGCAGCCACCGCTTAATAACCCAAAAGTCTGTCCTAAGCTATTAATAAGCATCATGGCACCAGGCTTACGATAGGAAGAGCGTTGTGTTTCAATAATGGTCGCTAATACCCATTGGCAAGAATCTCGTTGTGCAAACCAAGTGGATAATAAAGCGTTAAGGCGGTTGCTCATTTTACTGTGTAACTTAAAGGTTATTTATTTAAGATAAGCCACTAACTAAAAAAGTTAAAGTCCTAAATTCATTAAAATGTAAACAACTAAGTAGCGTTGTTAAGCCATTCAATGAGAAGGTATGTCAATATTAATCACAGGTCGCCAGTCGAGCCAATCCTCATCAAGGTCTTGGTGAAGTATATAACTGGTTGGTAAGTTAACGTTAGGACCGGGCATTGAGGTTGCTTTCATCTCAGGGGAGGCAAAGGCAATACCTCCAGCAATAAGGGTTTCTATTGACTCTGAATTGATATTAATGCCTGAAAAAATCCCTGCGTCAATATCAATGCCACTGGTATTCCAAAATTTGCTGTTAGGGTTAACAAGTGGTGCATAGCGGTCAGCAATATTGATAAAAATATTAACCTCGTCTGACGTTGGCGACAAGT
This sequence comes from Colwellia sp., assembly GCA_042091395.1. Lineage (GTDB taxonomy): Bacteria > Pseudomonadota > Gammaproteobacteria > Enterobacterales > Alteromonadaceae > Colwellia. Next base: position 62,226 of record JBELHN010000004.1, on the reverse strand, counting down.
CTATACCTATCACTTCACCTACTTTGATTTGTCGATAAAGTACAGGGTTACCAACCCTAACTGAACTGACTTTTGCTGCGGTTAATTTAATGTTTAAACCGTAAGGCAGTGCTTTAACTGTTGGTGCTAATGCAAGGGCAGTAAAAGTATCTTTAAATGCCATATTAGGTTTATGACTGGGTAAGATGCCAATAAAGGCACCATCAAGTAACTCGGTTAAATGTTTAGAGCCGACCAAGCCTATTTCTGGTTCCACCTTCCAAAAGAGTGTTCCCTGCTTAGCGAATTGACTGCCTAACTCGTTTAACAATACAATGGCGGTAACACCGACTTTACTTTTGTCAAAAATCAAACGTTCGATAACGCCAAAAGTTTGCCCTTGATACACTACCTTGGTATTCACTTTAAGACCAGCAACACTATTAAATTGAATGCTAATGGCTTGTCCTGCATTTTTGGCCTGTTCTTCATGCTTATACAGAAGGAAATTAGCCATTTCGTTGACCTTAGTACTACTAATATCAGGTTGTTCGTTAATGGATTGTTTTTTAGGATTATAAAAGCTGATACCACCTCGTAACATGGCATCAAGTGACTCAGTTTTAACGATAAAGTCAGTAACCCCACCAGTAATATTAACACCGCCCGCATTGTAAAAACGGCTAGTAGGGCGTATTAAATTTTTGTGCTCTTCATCAATTGTTAAAGCAATTTCAATAGTATCATCTTCTTTGTTGAGGCTAACATTATCGACTTGTCCAATACTAATACCACGATAACTAATAGCACTTCCTGGGGTTGCGGCGTTGGCATGTGTTGCCGTTAAAGTCAGTTGTAAACCTGATGCACTGGCCAATTTTTTAGGTGGATTATTAAACAGAGTAAATTGACTTTTTGCTTCACCCTTACCTAGATTAAAGGTAATGTAACTGCCGCCCAACAGAGCGGATGTATCACTTGCGCCAGACAAGGTTAAGCTAGGTTTAACAAGATAAAATTGCGTATCTGCTTTTAAAATGTGTTGATACTCTGGTAATAAACCTAACTCTAATTCTTGTGTGCTACCTTGGTTAGTTAACCGGTGAATTCCTCCTATTTCAACACCACGATAGAGAAGGCGCGTCTTTAAATTGAGCGGCTCTTTGGTATTGGTGGTTAAGCTGAACAGGATATTTTGTTGAGCAAGTTTACTGTTAGCGAAAAGTGTGAAGCTGTCACCGTTGTTTACTAATTTTTTTTGATTATCTTTCACATTACTCTGATTGGTAAAAGTAATCCCACCGGCTAATATAGTTTGTAATGATTGTGCCTGTATATCAATGCCAAGTAGGTTTGCTGATACTTTTACGCCAGAATTATTATAAAAACGACTATTGTGATTTACGAAGTGACTAAAATCCGGGGTTATATGAATATGAATTAAGTGTCGCTCTGGGGCCGTGGTTTCGATTGCCTGAATACTGCCAACAACCTGTTGTTTATAATATACCTGACTACCAACTTGTAACGAGCTGCGATCATTACTGGTTAACATCAAGTGTAAGCCAGGTTCATCATATTTATAAGGAGGCTTGGCATTAAACACCTTAAATTTATTGCGCGGCTCTCCATCTAATGATGGTCTAATGCTGATATAGCTACCCGTTAATAAGGTTTTAGCATTTGAGACCCCAGCTAAGCTTATTTGTGGGGCTACAATATAAAATTGCGACTGTTCGGTTAGGTAAGGAACAACTCGCGGGTTTACTTTGGCAATGGCAGTAATTTTTCGATTAACAGGGTCTATCTTACTAAAGGATTCAATAACACCAATTGTTAGGCCCTGATATAAAATAGCGGCGTTGCGATCTATTCCTGAATTCCAATCTAGGGTGAGCTCAACTTCATGACCCATTTCAGCAGACTGAAAATCTGCATATAACACGTAACTCTCACCATTTTTTGCGGGGGGTAAGTCTTTTTGGTAACTTAACGTATCTACTGATATTCCCCCTGCCAGGATAGCTGCTAATGAGTCAGTATTGACTTTTATACCAGCTGATAGTGAGGCGGTAACTTGCACGCCACTGGTATTGTAAAATAATGAATTTTCTTTAACTAAATGGGCAAATTCAGGCTCAATAAAAATGTTAATTGCTATTTTTTTGCTGCTTTCAATATAGTGGTAGCCGGTAACATAGCCAATAGGTATTTGCTTAAAGTTAATCGGAGAGTTTTCACGAATAGACCCCAATACATTTGTGAGCAGGGTAAGGTGCAAACCGGGTGTTGACATGTCCAATGTAGGTGGCTCGGATAAAGCCATGAAATGTTTCTGACGCTCTGCCTCCTGGTTAGTATCGGGTAATATTGTGATATAACTACCGGAAATAAGGGTATCTAAACCTGACACGCCTTGCAAAGAGATATCAGCACTTACCAACCAGAATTTAGTTTTTTTAGTCAAATAATCAGTGAAGCTTTTAGAAATTTCAACCTCGGCAATAATACGTTGTAGATCATCAGAGGGCTCTACTTTTTTTACTAAGCCTGTGGTTAGACCTTTATAGCGCACCTCAGTTTTGTTAGCGACTATACCGGCGCCATTAGCAAATTCTATGGTAATGATAGTGCCTTGTTCGGAAATAACTTTTGCAGCCAGCCACAAGCCAAAGATCAAGGCAATAAAAGGAATAAACCAGATAATTGAAATACCTTGTCTAGGGACAACTTCAGCGGTGTCTTTAATATTCTGGTTTTTCTTAGTCCCTGCTTTACTGATGTTGTTGGCCATTGTTATCCTTTATTTTCGGTAATATGTGTGATGGCTGTTTTAATGGTGAAGGCTGTAATTCTGATTCTTTGTCCCATAATAGTCTGGGATCAAAGCTGTTGGCAGCAAACATGGTAAAAATAACGGTAATAGTAAAATAATTAATAGCAGGACCTGCAGCCACAGAGGTAATAAAACCGAGTTCAACAATAGTAACCATAAGAGCCACTACAAAAACATCAAGCATTGACCACGGACCTAAAAACTCTAATACATGATAAAATTTACTGTGCTTATTTGGCTTTAAACGAACACCTGTGTGTGCTTTGTAAACGAGCACAAATAAACCAATTATTTTCAATAAGGGGACAATTATACTGGCCGTAAATATAATAATAGCTATGGGATATAAACCATGGTCAACAAATTCTCCAATACCTGACAAAATAGTGGCTTCACCACCAATACCTAAACGATAAACAATCATAATTGGATAAAAGTTAGCAGGAATAAAGGCCAGTAAAGCAGCAATATTCCAAGCTAATGTATATTGCAACGAATTTTTCTTGCGTTGATAAAATTTACCATGACAACGACTGCATTGTTGCGGCTCAGCAGTTACCTTATTGAGTTTTTTACACTTTGGGCATAACGCCAAACCATTACTTTTAGCAGTGTTCATTATCACCATTCTTAGCAAAGGTGCGCTCTAGTTTGTCCCAAATATAATCTTGATCTAGTGCAACTGCCGACATAGTTGAACTGATTAACCATAAAATAAAGGCAAGCAACCCAAGGTTAACGGAAAGTTCAGTATCATCAACTAACTTATACATAGAGACTACAATGCCCAACATGAATACATTGAGCATAGCCCAATGATCTAAGTGATGATAGGCGCGAAAAAAAGTTAATAACCAGGGCTTCAAGCGATTATATTTAAAACTATAACTTATATACAAAGCACCAATAAGACGTACAACGGGGACTGCAATAGCAAATAAAAACAGTAAACTGGCGATCATAAAAAAACCACGATCGATGAGAACCAAAATACAATCAAACAGTGAGGCTTGATGAAATTGCCCTGCTAAGGTTACTCCCATGATAGGGAGAAGAATGGCTGGTAACATCAATATAACGCCAGCTAACGACCAGTTAAAGCTACGTTCAATAGAGTTGACTTTGCGCTCAAGTAAGGTGCTACCACAGTGACTGCATTTAGCAATTTGCCCTTGTTTTAACCTTGGCTTTTCAAAGAGGGCATCGCACTGCTGACAGGCGATGAGCAATGACGTATCTGTGTTATTTTTCATCCAGTTGGAGAATCCACCTTGTTCGTAAAAAACATCAAAATACAATAAAAAAAGCAGCGATAAACGCTGCTTCTTATAACTTTAACACTGAAGCAGTGATAACACGTTATTTTAATGACGTGATGTACTGTGAAACCGCTTCAATATCAGCATCAGAAAGTTTAATAGCGATATTACGCATCATACCATTGTAATCGTTAGCACGAGCACCACTTCTGAAACTATTAAGTTGTGATGTCAAGTATTCTTTGCTTTGCCCTGAAAGGCTAGGAAAGCCGGCTTGACTCATACCTTTACCAGCTATACCGTGACAAGCGACACAGGCAGTCACACCTTTTTTAGCATCGCCGCCTAAATAGAGCTTATGTCCCACTTCATTGGTTTCACCACTACCTTGTTTAGCTTCTTGTACAGCAAAATATGCTGCTAAATCATGCATGTCTTCATCTGATAAAGCTGCTGCCATTCCAGCCATTACAGCATTTTCGCGCTCTCCAGATTTAAAGTTAGCTAACTGCTTAGCTAAATAATTTGCGCTTTGACCAGCTAGGTTAGGGTACATGGCTATCGCACTATTGCCATCAGTACCATGACATGCTGCACAAGTCATTGATTTAGCTTTACCAGCGGCTACGTCCCCTTTGTAAATTGCAGCAGCTGGTGTAGAAGAAACAATGTCAACAGGGCCAGCAGTAGGTGCTGCTACAGTGGCACTATCAGAACTGCCACCAGCACTTGCAGCAGCAGCTTGTTCATTGACATTAGGCAAACTTGAAAAGTGAGCTGCTAAATCAGCCATATCTTCGTCTGATAAGTTAGCCGCCATTGGCGCCATCATGGCGTTTGCACGAGCACCTGATTTAAATTCTTGTAATTGTTTAATAATATACGCATCATTTTGACCAGCAAGGTTAGGAAACATAGGGCTCGAACTAACCCCTGTTGGCCCATGACAGGCATTACATGCTGTGGCTTTTTCTTTACCGGCTTCAGCATCCGCGGCTTCTACAGCACTGACAGAACTTAAAGCTATAAATAGCGAAAGGATAATTTTTTTCATTGAGTTGCTCTCTGCTTGTCATTAATCACGTAGCTGTTTGAATAGAATCATGGCTATCTAATTAAAAATGATAAAAAGTATGATGGATAATGGCCTATTTTACACGAATAATTGCTGTGTGTAATAGTGACATGTAAAAATCGTACAAAAAAACAGTGAAATTAGCGCTTTTATTGTTTTTTTTAATAATAAAAACTTAAAAAAAACGCTATACTGGCGAAAATTTTTTATGAGTTAACGTCTTGCCTTCTTTAACAATACATTTGAGTAAAGCCCGTTTCACCACCAGTGCCCCCGATATTCGCCGTTTGCCTGACGATAGCGGTATTGAAGTTGCTTTTGCTGGTCGTTCGAATGCAGGTAAATCCAGTGCTCTAAATGCACTAACTAACCAACGTGGCTTAGCTCGTACCAGTAAAACACCAGGTAGAACGCAATTAATCAACGTTTTTGAGGTTGCAGAAGATAGGCGGTTGGTTGATTTACCCGGTTACGGTTTTGCTAAAGTACCGCTGGCCATGAAAGAAAAATGGCAAAAAGCCTTAGGTGAATACCTAGAAAAACGACAATGTTTAAAGGGGTTAGTGGTGTTAATGGACATTCGCCACCCATTAAAAGATTTAGATATGGATCTTATTCAATGGGCTGCAGAGAGTGATTTACCGGTATTAGCCTTGTTAACCAAGTGTGATAAATTATCGCAAGGTAAGCGCAGTGCTGAAGTCTTAGCCGTAAAAAAATCATTAGCGACACTAAACGCAGATATTAGCGTTCAAGCATTTTCATCGCTGAAATATACCGGTGTTGAACAAGCGAATACCATCATTTGTGATTGGCTTGCGCAAAATGAGATTGATGACTCTGATGCTGAGCAAACTGAAGGTGACCAACCCTAGTAACTGGTTATCCTGTATTTTGAGTGCATAGCTAATAATTACGTCTGTTTCAACTGCAGCTTGACTAAACGCTGATACAGTGGACAACTGCTTAGTAGTGATTGATGGCTACCTGTGGCAATAACTTGGCCTTGTTCGAGTACCGCAATACTATCGGCGTGTTGAATGGTTGATAACCTGTGAGCAATAATGAGCGTTGTTCGGCCATGCATTAACGCCGCAAGCCCTTGTTGAACATGATATTCACTCTCACTATCAAGGGCACTTGTTGCCTCATCAAGTAATAATACATCAGGGGCCTTTAAAATTGCCCGAGCAATCGCTATGCGCTGGCGTTGTCCACCAGACAGTCTTACCCCACGTTCTCCCAAGTAGCTTTTATAGCCCGCTGGTAAATTCATAATAAATTCGTGTGCATGTGCTTGCTTGGCGGCTGCTATGACCTCTTCATCACTAGCATGTGGATTACCGTAGCGAATATTGTGCATTACATCATGGCTAAATAAAGCGGGTTGTTGTGGTACTAAGGCCATTTTTTGACGTAATTGTTGTGGGTTCAATTGTTTTATGTCAATTCCACCGAAAGTAATGTGCCCCTGTTGAGGATCATAAAAACGTTGCAATAATTCAAATAGCGTTGATTTACCAGCACCCGAGGGCCCCACTAAAGCTAATACTTTTCCGGGTTCAGCAGTTAAGTTTAATGTTTTAATTGCGGTTTGCTCAGGCCTTGAAGGATAACAAAAACTGACTGACTTAAACGTAATTTCGGCATTAAGTGACCGACTATTAGCTGGCTGCTCTTTGGGTGAGAGGATAAGGCTATTCACCTGTAAAATTTCAATAAGCCGCTCTGTTGCCCCTGCGGCTCGTTGCAACTCACCAATAACTTCTGAAATAGTTGCTAATGATGAAGCGACTAAAATAGCATAGAATACAAACGCGGCTAAATCGCCACCACTCATTTGACCATTTATCACATCACTGCCACCAACCCATAACATACCGGATATCGCGCTAAATACGATCATGATTACTCCCGCAATTAAAATGGCTCGTTGCTTTATACGTTTTCGCCCGACTTTAAATGATTGTTCTACTTCGTTAGCAAAGGCGGCTCTTTCTTGCGGTTCATGGGTATAACTTTGTACTGTTTTTATGTGCTCAATAGCCTCGCCAGCATAGCTACCTACATCGGCCATAGCATCTTGACTTTTCCTCGATAAGGCTCTTACTTTTCGACCATAGAATAAGATAGGTACCAAGATAAAAGGGACTGATAGTAATACAATTAAGGTTAATTTAATGTTGGTGGCAAACAACATTACAATGGCACCGATGAGCAATAACATATTTCGAATAGCCATTGAAAAAGATGAACCAATAATGCTTTGCAGCAAACTAGTATCTGTGGTGATACGTGACATAATGTCACCACTCCCGTGGGTTTCAAAATAACTTGGGTGCAGGCTTATCACATGATTAAACACTGCTAAACGTATATCAGCACTGACCCGCTCACCTAACCAAGAAACCAGATAAAAACGTGAAAACGTACCCGCTGCAATTAACACAGTTACCCCTAAAATAAAAAAAACTGCTTGTTTTAATTTGCTAATAGATTGTTGAGCAAAGCCTTCATCTATAAGCATTCTTACCCCTTGACCAACTGAAAGCATGACGGTAGCAGTAAAAATAAGTGCCACCACGGCAAAAAACACACATAACTTGTATGGGCGAATAAACTGAATAAGTTCGGTAATAGTGGCTATGTTTTTAGAAGGCACTGTATCGAGTTTTTCTGTGGTGGAATTTGTTGATGTTAATGGCGTAGACATAATGTAATAAAGTACGTAAATAAACAGTATAGGCGAAAATTAGCGTTGAATAATGCCTGATTTTTTAATGGTATACTATGTAATTAATCTGTAGTTAGCAGTTTACAAAGGTCGATTGCTCACTCAGTATAAAATAGTCTAGCGGTTTATTTGAGTTAAGCCTTGGCTAATGACATTTACTATTTAGCTGCGGTAACTCAATAACTACTTCACTTATTTAGCTGTATGACACGACCAAACATCGTATTGAATAGGAATCAACACCTAATGGATTTAACCGTTCACTTTATCGACTCGTTTACAGAGACTGCTTTTAAAGGCAACCCAGCTGCGGTAATTATTACAAATACCTGGTTATCAGATTCACTAATGCAATCAATTGCCATTGAACATAATTTGTCAGAAACAGCCTTTGTTAAACGTATTGATGAGCAACATTACCAAATACGTTGGTTTTCTCCCATAACAGAAATAGATTTTTGTGGTCACGCAACCCTCGCTGCGGCTTTTGTGATCTTTAAGCAGCATAAAGCCCTCGAAAAAATTAGTTTTTTTGCTAAAGCGGTTGGCGATATTGTGGTAAACGCTCAAGAAAATGGCTACATGCAAATGTGTTTTCCTAACAACAAGCCTAAAACAGTAAAAAAAGTACCCGAAGCATTGCAGCAAGGTCTATCAATTGCACCTGCAAAAGTCTTGGTTAATGGGCAAGCTTATTTTGTTGTTTATGAAGATGAGGTTCAAGTAAAGGCAGTTATTACCAACAATAACATACTCGCCAAATTAGCGCCTCTTGATGTCGTTGTAACGGCAAAGTCGCAGCAGTATGATTTTATTTCACGTTATTTTTGGCCAGCCAACGGCGGTGATGAAGACCCTGTTACAGGCTCTATTCATAGTGGTTTAGCGCCATTTTGGGCTGAGCAATTACATAAAACCTCCTTAGTTGCTTATCAAGCGTCTAAGCGAGGAGGCATGTTGTTATGTGCAGTCACCGACAAACAGGTGTATGTATCAGGTAAAGCCAGACAATACCTTAAAGGAACGATTAGTTTGTGATGTGAACAGGCCATATATCTTGCAAGGTAATGACAAAACAAAGGTCTGTAATATTAAGCGGTTGATCAATAAATAGGGTAACTTGGGATATTGTTGGTTAACGGCGAAAGCTTAAAATGTTTATAACTTTTTTCTTCAGTGTACGCCAATGCGTTCTCGGTATTTTTGGTGCTAGCGTTAACAACTGTTTAAATTGTTGTTCAGTGGGCTCAACTTCACCGCCATGGGCAAGAATCAGCGTCTTTGGTTTTAACGCGATAATCTTTTGCAATGACTGTTTATAGCGATTTGGGTAAAAAATAGGAAAAGGGGGGATAAACTTGTCTCTAATCTTCACCATTAAATCGGCCACATAAATGCTATGGCTAGGCAGGTGATGCAATGATAGATCTCGATCCGTGTGACCCTGTGTTGAGTAGACAATCCAATCATTAAAGCCAGGTAATGTTTGGCCATCATTCAATCTAATGTCAGCGTGCAGTTGGCTTGGGTACCACATACGTTGTGCTGTTTTTTTCATGCGTTTTGCAACCCAACGGGCAAGTATCACATCCGTTAAGTGCATCAGTCGGCCGTCAATACCTGAATACCATTGGCCAGGTACATTGGCAGTAGCAATTTTACAATGTGTTAATTGTCTTAACTTGTGGGCAGCGCCAGCATGATCTGGGTGCATGTGGGTAACAACAATTAAACTCAAGTCATTAAAAGGGCGCTTCAAGGTGTCGGTGATAAAATGTTTAAGCACAGAGATATCAGCTCGGCAGCAACCGTCAAGTAATAATAGCTTATCAGGGTATTCCGCTAATAAAATGGTTTGAATATGACCCGCTAGGTGGTGGAGTTTGATCACGTTAATATAAACACTGGCAAGGTTGCTGGTCTGCTTAGCGTAAAATAAAAGGCAAAGCTGTGCACGTTTTTCATTAAATAATGATTATTGTTGATTTTTATGGCTATGTTTTTGATCTATATGTTCAGCAAGGTAGTCTACCAATACTCTTACTTTTGGTGAAAGATGCCTAGTATGGGGGTATACCGCCCAAATATCTTGCTCTGGCTCTCGATAATGATCAAGTAAGGTAATCAATCGACCTTTATTAATATGTTGCATGACATAATAATCGGGTAGTTGCACTATACCAATACCTTTTAGTGCGGCATCAACTAAGCCGTGTCCTGAGTTATAGCGAATATTGCCGGTAACACGAATATTTTTTTCACTACCATGGTCACGAAAACGCCAATAATCTAATGTACCCAATAAACAGTTATGTTGCTTTAATTCTGATAACGCGTGTGGCGTACCAAATTGATGTAAATAATGAGGTGCTGCACAAGTGTAATTAGTCCGGGTTGTTAATTTTTTAGCCATAAGGCTTGAATCATTTAATTTACCAATTCGAATGGCTAAATCATAACCTTGTTCAACTAAATCAATACGTTGGTTACTTAACTGTACTTCGACTTCAACCGCTAACTGCTTTAATAAAAAGTCATTAATTAAAGGAATTACCTGTTGCTCTCCGTAGGTAACTGGGGTGCTAAGCTTTATTTTACCTTGTGGGTTAGCTTGTAAGTTGGTTACTGTTGTTTCGGCTTCAGTAAGGCCATCTAACACGGCACGACAGTGTTGATAAAATAATGTACCTTCTTGTGTCAGCGATACCTTGCGGGTTGTACGATAAAATAACTTAACGTTAAGGCGCTTCTCTAAGGCGGTTATTTGCCGACTTACTTGTGCCGTAGACAGGGTTAATTTTTTGGCTGCTAGGGTAAAACTTTCTGCCTCTGCAACAAATACAAACTCACTAATGCCTTGCCACTGCATAATTATTACCTGTATGTAAAAGTAAATTACTAAAAAGGCATATTATCATTTATTTAGAAAAAATTATAATTGGGTAATATTACTTAGGTTGTTATTGATTGTTTATGCGGCTTGGCCTGTTTGCTCACTCCTTTTGTATTGAGGCGAGCATGCTATTTTACAGCTACTTTCTAAACTCCACTTAATAACCACAAGGTGCCTGCATTTAAAACAAACTGAGAAAAATTATGTCCTCTTCTACCCTTAACACCAGTAATGATCAATTTATAAAATCTAAAGCCGCCATTGCTTGGGGGCCCAATCAAGCATTGAGTATTGAAGAAGTTGACGTGATGTTACCTCGCAAAGGCGAAGTACTGGTAAAAATTATTGCCTCAGGTGTTTGTCACACCGATGCATTTACCTTGTCAGGTGAAGACCCTGAAGGTATTTTTCCCACTATTTTAGGCCATGAAGGTGGTGGCATAGTCGAGCAAGTAGGTGAGGGCGTTACCAGTGTGCAAGTAGGAGATCATGTTATTCCTCTTTACACACCTGAATGCGGTGAGTGTAAATTTTGTTTGTCTGGTAAAACTAACTTATGTCAAAAAATTCGCGAAACTCAAGGCAAAGGTTTAATGCCCGACGGAACAACACGTTTTTATAAAGACGGGGAGCCTATCTTTCACTACATGGGGTGTTCAACCTTTTCAGAATATACGGTGTTACCTGAGATTTCATTAGCGAAAGTCAACAAAGAAGCCCCCCTTGAAGAGGTTTGCTTGCTAGGGTGCGGTGTAACTACTGGTATGGGCGCGGTTATGAATACTGCCAAAGTTGAAGAAGGCGCAACCGTCGCTATTTTTGGCTTGGGCGGTATTGGCTTGTCTGCCGTCATTGGGGCAACCATGGCAAAAGCCAGTCGAATTATCGCTATCGACATTAATGAAAGTAAATTTGATTTAGCCAAAAAACTCGGTGCTACTGATTTTATTAACCCGAAAGATTACGACAAACCCATTCAAGATGTCATTGTTGAACTCACTGATGGTGGTGTTGATTATTCATTCGAGTGTATTGGAAACGTTAATTTAATGCGCTCTGCGCTAGAGTGCTGCCATAAGGGCTGGGGTGAATCAGTTATTATTGGTGTTGCCGGGGCAGGGCAAGAAATATCAACTAGGCCTTTTCAATTAGTTACTGGTCGAGTGTGGCGAGGTACCGCGTTTGGCGGGGTAAAAGGCCGTACAGAATTACCTGATTACGTAGAGCGTTATTTAGCGGGAGAATTTAAATTAAGTGACTTTATTACGCATACTATGGATTTAGAGGGTATTAATGACGCATTTGATTTAATGCATCATGGCAAAAGTATTCGCAGTGTTATTCATTTTTAACACTAATTAAAAATAACCAAGAATAAGCAAACAGCTCAATTGTATTCCAAGCCTGGTTTTTCATTGCTGTTTTTTTATTAATATGATGGCAAGTGTTGCATATGTGCTGTACTTGTTTCGTTAAGAGGCTGTTATGAATATAGAATGTTTAACAAGCAATAAAGTCGCGGGTGGATGGCATAAACAATACAGCCATCAATCTAGTGCACTGCAGTGCCCAATGCGCTTTGCAATTTATTTGCCGCCTCAAGCGACAAGCAGTCATAAAGTGCCGGTACTTTACTGGCTTTCTGGCTTAACCTGTACAGATGAAAACTTTATGCAAAAATCAGGGGTGCAAGCTATTGCGGCTGAACTTGGTATTGCTATTGTTGCCCCTGATACCAGCCCACGAGGTGAAAGCGTCGCTGACGATGAAAGTTATGACCTCGGCCAAGGTGCAAGTTTTTATGTTAATGCTACACAAGCGCCGTGGAATCGTCATTATCAAATGTATGACTATATTGTTGAGGAATTGCCAGCGTTAATAGAAGCGACCTTTCCGGTGACTAACAAAAGATCGATTGCCGGTCACTCCATGGGTGGTCATGGTGCTTTGACCATTGCCATGAAAAATCCAGATAAATATTGCTCAGTGTCTGCTTTTAGTCCTATTAGTAACCCAATAAATTGTCCCTGGGGGCAAAAAGCTTTTTCTGCTTACTTAGGCAGTGATCCTGCAGTTTGGCGAGAGCACGATGCCAGTGAATTAATGAAGCATGTTACGCATTTTGTGCCAGCTCGGGTCGATCAAGGTAAAGCCGACAATTTTTTGGTAGAGCAACTTCACCCAGAAAGTTTAGCCCTGGCTGCCAAAATACATCGCTATCCACTCACTTTAAATATGCATCAAGGTTATGATCACAGCTATTATTTTATTAGCAGCTTTATTGCTGAGCACATGCGTTTTCATCAGCAGTATTTGCAGTAAGGCTTTTTGATTGGGGCATATGACTTTATAAATAGTTTTTAAAGCAGCTTAACTGAAGGCGTGCGAATAAACACTGGCCATACAGTGAAATATTGTTGCTGTTCGACCCTTTATTTATGACTTGTTTGTTGTTTTTTCTGAGCTTTACGTAAGGCTTCATCTAATTCATCAGGAAAGAATACTAGGCCTTGGTTGTCTTGATTGGGAAAAATGACGAGTGCTAAATCATCTTCACTCAACCCAGGACTCCAACGTGATAACCAAGTAGTTAAAGGGATAGCTTGCGCCTTACAGGCTTGCCATTCACCCGTTGCCCAAGGTGTTGCAAACGCTTCGTTGGGCCACACAGGAACACAATCTTCCTCTTCAGTGTTGAGCATCATACAGCCATGCTCATCAGCTAATATCCACACAGCTTGGTGCGTTATAACTTCAGTGAGAAAGTAACGAAGGCGTTTTTCTTCGTCATATTTTTCAATGGTGTTGAACTGTTCTGTGGAAAGTGACATAAGTGACCAGAATAAAATGTAGGACTGTATTGCTATGGTAGCGGCTTCTCGCCAACCTCACAAGCAGAGTCTAGCTGTAATTAACGAGTCATTACTTACGCTTAGTTCAGGTTACTTATCATAGCCGGTCATTTCAACAAATCCTTGCCCATGATGGCTACCGTCAAAGGTGACCATACCCTCAAAATATTCAATACCAAAGCGCATAATTTGTTGTTCATTAACGACCTGCACTTTAATATCAATGGCTTCTTTGGCAATAGTTAGCGAAAACTGGTTAGGGTACTGGCTTGTCTTAGATGATGCGCTAACAGAGCTCATCAACACAATGTCATGACTAGCAATACTGCGTATTGCGCCACCTCGCTCCATAATGCTGGCGTAAAAATAATCGGTATCGCTAGACCGCAGACGAAATACCATCAGTGCCTTGTTCTCATCAAGTCGTAATGAAAACCAGTCCCAGCCTTGTTGATCGGGCGCTAACATTTGTGACGCCCACTCACGATCAAACCAGGCTTTACCCGTAACTTTTTGCCATTGCCCTTGCCAGAATACTTGGCCTGTTACGTCGATGAAAGGTTGCGAATAATAGTGACTGGCAATATCTAAGGTTGGATGTTTTCTGCTATAGCCATTATCGCCTTGGAGGAAAAAATCTTCGTTGCTGGTTAGCTCAAGTTCAACCTGCCAATCGTTATTGGCTTTGCTTTTAACTGAAGTTTTAGCTGTGGCTTTGGGGCGTTTTGGAGTGGGCTGATTTATTGCGGTCTGATTTAGTGGTGCTGGGCCGAGGTTTGCGCTGTGTGATGATATTTCACTGGGTTTTGTTACTAAGGGTGCAGTCACAGGTATTGAGCCAACGGCAGAACCGTAGCGTAAAGTAGCCGGTAATAAAGCGGCACTTGATTGCCATTGCCAATCATCAATAATGGCACTAAAAGGCTCAGTACTAATACTGACATTGCCTAAGGCAATGCGCCCATTTCGATAAGCAGATTGATGCTCAGTAGCGTCGGCTAAGGCGGCATGTGCAAAATACCAATGCTTGTTAGCAACTGCGCGACGAAATAACGTCCATTGGCTTGCCAGTGATTGCCCCTGTTCTGTGGTTAAGTTAGCGGTTAAATACCACCATTCTTGTTGGTAACTTGTTTGTGGCGCATGCACTTGCGGAAATTTAATAACATAGCCTGCTGACGCGTTAGTATATTGTTGGTTGTTACTACTGAGGTAGTGCAAAGGATTAGCCTTTTTAGCTTTTTCTTGGCTACAACCTAAGCTAAGCAAGAGTATAATGACCAATAAAAACCATCTCACTGAAACACACGTCACGCTTATTAAATGCATCATAAACTAGCTCTGGTATTGAGTTTGTATAAGGGTATAGCCAAAGCAGGAAGTAAAATCACCAGGCCAAGCACACTGGAGAGAGCAAAAGGCGCAGCGTCAAGAACTAATGGCATTGACCAACCAAATGAGGCAGGTAATATTTTACCCACCAGTGCATTAGCTAAGAGACTAGCAATAGGCCAACTCAGTACTAAAACACCTATGGCGAGCAATAGCCACTGCATTAACATATGGCTTAACAGCCCCATTTGGCTGTAACCTAGGCCACTTAGGGTATGTAAGTCTGGTTTACGTGCTAATTCAAGATTATTGGCCGATAAAAACAAGCCAAAACATGCAATAACTAACAAAATAAAAGCTATAGCTTGGGTAAGAATAAAGGTTTGGTTAAATATTGCCAGTGCTTGTTTTTTGATTTCTACGGGCTCAAATAATTGATCATCATCAAGCTTTAATTGCTCAGCGAGTAAAGTCAAATTGAGTTTACTGTTGGTATTAAAAAATACGCCAATGCCTTGCTCACGCCAACCTGAAAAAGGCAACCTTGTATGGTAGCTGGGTATTTTTATCGCCAAGCCTTGATTACCGTAGTCATAAAAAAAGGCTTCAATAGAGCAAGTAAATGCTTGCTTACCTTGTGTTATATTAATTACTTGATGTAACTGTATACCGTGACGCAATGACAACTGCTCGTTTGCGTAACAAATCCCTTGTGCTCTGGCAGGCTTGGTGTGTTCTTTCGGGTACAATGTCCCTGACTTTATTAATAAACTCTGCGTTTGTTTAGGTGACATCAAGGCATGCACTTCAATGCTTTGACCATCATACTTAGCGGTTGTCTGTTTGAACATAACAAACTCATCAATGTTATTTTGTTGGTTAAGCCAGTGTTGAACATGTTTTTTTTGCTCGGGATTATAACGAATAAACACATCTGAACTGAGCAGTTGATCTAAATAAACTGAAAATGATTTTTCAAAACTATTAACCATGAGTGCCGCTGAAATACTGGCCGTCATCGCCAGATAAAAAGCGGATAGGGGTAGGTAGCGACGGCCTATTTGTTGGCAAGCATCTTTGAGGATAAAATGAAAACGAAATGAGCCTTTTAACCGAGTTAAACAGCTAAGCAACACCCGTAAAAAATGTGGTAACAAGGCAACACTCGCCAACAATAATACACCGTATTTAAGCATTAATTGATGCCAAGAGCCCTGAGCTAGATGGTTAGGCCAAAGCAAAAAGACCAGAAGTAACAGGGCACCTAATGCGCCACACTGGACGAAGTTTAAGGATGACGGGGCTAAGCGATTAGTATGAGCAATATGAGCAGAACCAATTATCTTAAATTGTTTTAATAAGGCCAGTAATACAGCTAAGCCAGAAATCGCCAGTGCCCAGAGGCTGTATAGCCATTGCCATTGAAAATGGCCAGTTTGTTGTAATTGATAAAGCTGTGCTAACGTTAGCCCTAAAATAGGTAACAATACCGACACTAAAACAAATGCAATAGCACTACCTAAAACACTTGCGGTTATAGTTAATAGCCCAGCTTCAAGGTACATGACTTTCTTAATCGTTGTTAAGGTAACACCTAACAAGCGGAGTTTGGCTGCGAGCTCGGCGCGCTTTTGCCAGGCTTGATTTGCAGCTTGAAAGGCAATAAACAAACTTACAATAAACCCTAAAATAGCTAAGGCTGATAAATTTAAATGCAGCGCGTCAGCAAAACCCTCTCGCTCTTCTAACGCCCATGACTCTTGGATGATTAAATGCTCAGGTAAGACGTTTAATAAGCGTAACTGCTCAGTGTCACTCATGTTGGCAGCAATTAAGTGACTGTAGCCTTTGATTTCCTCGAACATTTGCCATGCTAGTGGTAAATCGATCAGTGCCGATTGCCCCCAGTCATTAATGGTGTTGAAGTAAAAACTTTGTGGGTCGCTAAATGACAAGCTTGTAGGACTCGATACTTGTAACGATTTGCTGGTCATGGACCCGGTGGTTGACTCTACTGGCTTGATGCCCAGCTTTTGTGCATAGTTTTTACTGAGATTAATATGATTAGTACTAAAACTATCTGGCATTGTAATGGCCAAGGGCAATATATCTAGCGCTCTAAAATTTATTTTTTGACCGGAAGGTAGTGTTTTACGAAATAGATGAAGAGGTGTGAGTTGGTGAAAGCCTTGGGCTTTCAATTGCTGAAAATCTTTACGGCTAATACCTTTGTTAGACTTGCTAACAATGTAAAAGTCTATGGGCGACTTTAGTCGAGTATTAGCCATTTGATATTGGGCTTTACTGGCATGATTCAATACCAATATACACAGTAACGTACTGGTTGCTATGGCTAAACTTAAGATAAAACCAAGGTTAAGTAGAGGCTTATCACGGTATTCAGCAAGATAGGTTTTAAGGACCAGTAAAAATTCGTATTGTTTAGGCATCTTGTGTAAATACCCTTTCATTTATTGGCATAAGCATAACCATTGGCAATGACATTAGTATTAGTTAGTGGCTGACATAACAGACGTGTTGGTGGTAAGACTAATGCCGGTATCTTTGAGTTGATAGATTTTGTCCATACTCGCGGCTACTTTACTGCTGTGGGTAACCATTAATAAGGCCGTGTTGTTTGCTTTCGCTAAACGAATTAACGCTGCAACCACTTGTTGGCTGTTACGATCGTCTAAATTTCCGGTTGGCTCATCTGCCAATAACAATTTCGGCTGGCTGTTGAGTGCCCTCGCAATAGCCACACGCTGCATTTCACCCCCTGACAGTGTCGCTGGGTATTTGGTTAATAGGTGTTCAATACCTAACTGCTGCGCCAGTTTCAGGCTATTTTCAGGGTCATAACGGTTGGCAAGTTTAGCACTAAAATCAATATTATCTTGTACCGATAGACTAGAAAGGAGATTGAATTGTTGAAAAATAATACCTAGGTGCTGTTTACGTAGGTGACTAAGCTGTTGGTCAGTAGCATTACTTAACAAATATTCAGCAATGCTGATTTCACCATGCTGGATAGGCTCTAAACCGGCAATTAAATTAAGCAGTGTGGTTTTGCCACTGCCGCTATCGCCCATAAGCGCTACACACTCGCCAGCAGCAAGGGCTAAGTTAATGTTTACCAGCAGTTTACGCTGTGTAGAGCCATCACAAATGGTGTGGGTGAGCGAACTTATCAATAATGACATTTTCTTCCTTGTAACAGGCTAAACATTAATTAGTGTTGGCTTTAAATTTAAACATCACTTGACGTGTTGTCGGACGAGACACAATGGGCTCAAACCGCCATTGTTGTAATGCTTTTTTAGCCAAACGTTGCAAATCTCGGTCAAGGTTGCTTGAAATGATTTTAATATTGTTAACACTGCCATCAATATTTACTTGATATCGCAGCGTTACTTGGCCGGTTTTTTTAATTATTTTAGAATGTGTAGGGAATTCGGGCAAGACTTTATAAATAGCATTTAACTGCGTACTTGGTTTACTTAAACTTGGTACTGACACCGCCTTGACTTCAACCGTTATTGGTGGAGGTTCAGAAACACTGGGATTAAGTTGATGATCTTCAAGAGGCCTTTCAAGACTGGCCTTAGGGGGAGTGATATTAGTTTTTTCTGGTTTTGGTGGTAAGGGCAATAATACTGACAGTGAGTCAGTGCTGGCTTTATGTGAAGTCACTTCTAGTTCCGTGACTGTTGGCTTTTCTACCCTAGTTTGTATTTTACTTTTTGGTGCATCGGCAAGGTGGCTGATGATGGCCATGATGGTAAAAGACATGCCACCACCCAAGAGCCCAAAGCACAGTAACTTTAACGGTGAGTATTTGGCTGGCTTATGGTTGTCTTTAAAATGTATCTTAGGGGCAACAAGTTGGCTTTTTCGTTGTTCATAAAGGCTGCTTAGGTCATTATCAAAATTATCGCGACTCATCAGATTTTCCTAATAACTTTTGCAGATTATTACGAGCATATCGTAATCGACTTTTAATCGTTTCAAACGATTCATTGGTCATCTGGCTAATATCCATTACAGTAAAACCTTCTTGCTGAAAAATAAAGGCTTCACGTTGATAAAAGGGTAATTGGGTTATGGCTTGGTTAAATTGAGTTAAGCTATCTTCTTGCTCACATTGCAAAGCTAATGGCATGCTTAGTATTTGATCATCGCCTAGGTCTTGATATTGCCATTTGTTTTGATGCCTTAATTCATCAATTAAGGTATGCCGAGCTATAGTAAATAACCAACTTTTTACGTGAGTATGGGTGGTAGATTGATTTTTCATAACCTTTAGCCAAGTAATTTGCAGTACATCCTCAGCTAATCCGGGGTTAGATAGACTCAATAAATAATGATACAAGGGCAGATTAAACTGCTTTACCAATAACGTTAAGCATTTTTGATTACCCGAGGTAATATACTCTAATAATAACTTTTCAGGGTTAATGGCTGGGTTTATCCAGCCTTTTATCATGGAGGGTAGCTTCAAATGATGACCTAACTGTTTTGTTCCATGTTGAAATCTAATTGTACACTGAAATTGTGCTGTGCAACGGCTTTGCCGTCAATTGTTTTTGCTTTGTATTTCCATTTTTTCAGTGCTTGTTTGGCTGCTTTATCAAAGGTACGTTTGGGTTGAGAGTCAATCACCGAAATATTGACGACTTCACCAAGGGTATTAATATCAAATGCTAATACTACCCACCCCTCAACGCCATCCCGAGCTGCCTTGATTGGGTATTTAGGGTTTACTCTAACAATAGGTCTTGCGCTGCTATTCCCCTGAGCAGTAAAGTCTGCTGACTTTAGCCCTGTATTTTTAATACTCATGTCTGTTGGGGAGAAAGTCATTGCGGTATTAACATCACTTTCTAAAGCTGAAATGTGCTGTGGTGTTGGCGGCTCAGTAACTTTTGGTGGCTCAGGTAGTGCTCTAACTATTGGTTTTATTGGTTGTTCATCAGGTACGCTCACGACATTAATTGAGATAACTTCGGGCGGTACTAGTACATTAACTTGATTGTTATGAATTATAAAAGCCATAAAAGCAAATAAACTAAACGTCGTTACGCTGGCTAATAAGGTGATAATCATTATCTTTTTCATAGAAACCCCTTGTCAGTTAAATTAAAAAGTAACGACCTTGATAATATTTATCGGTTGAATAGTCTGTTACTTACTAAGTAAACGTCTGAGCCATGAAAAAGGGGTTAAGCCAATGAGAAGTTTTTTACCTGAATAAAAAGGTGATCTTAGTTAAAAAGATGACAGTATGTATGCATAATTAAACGTTACCGAATTAAA
>JBELHN010000004.1:0-41850 GCA_042091395.1 Colwellia sp. | reverse complement strand
TTACCGAATTAAATTTAAGCGGTGCTAAGCAAACAAGTTGATTTAACTTTTTTTAGGCGAAAAAAAACCGATAACAATAGTCATCGGTCACTTAGCTATGAGGAGAGCTAAAATATTCAATTATTACAACAAGCGTCCGCATAAGGAACGAAAGAGAGTATAGAGCAGTTACTCTATCAAAGCAATATTTTTTGTAATTTAATTTCAATTTTGTTGTTTTATTACTGATTAGCTCGGTTTTTGGGAACTATTCAAGCTGTTAATTTTATATAACAGCAAAAATAAACACGTTAAAATAATTTAATTACAAAAACAATCGTGAAATATAGATAATCATCTCCCCCGTTATTTCAATAAAAGCAATCTCGGCAGTTGGTGATTTACCGCGCATACAGTAAACTAGGTACAATTATCGTGTTAACAATGTATTAAGTGAAATTATCATGTCATCGACAGAACAACATACTCAAACCAGTTTGGTAGCAACAAACAATAACGCACCAAATGCCAAAAGTGATCAAAATACCACACATTTTGGCTATAAAACGATTCAAAAAGACGACAAAATATCGATGGTCGCTGATGTATTTCATTCTGTCGCAAAACAATATGACGTTATGAATGATTTGATGTCATTTGGTATTCACCGATTGTGGAAACGATTTACTATCGATGCTAGTGGCGTGCGCCCCGGTAATAAAGTGTTGGATCTTGCGGGAGGTACGGGTGATTTAACCGCTAAATTTTCTCGATTAGTAGGACGGGAAGGTAAAGTGATTTTAGCGGACATCAATAGCTCAATGCTTAATGTTGGTCGTGATAAGCTGCGCGACAAAGGTTTAGTTCAAAATATAGAATATGTGCAAGCCAACGCTGAAACCTTACCCTTTGAAGAAAACACCTTTGATGTAGTGACTATGGCTTTTGGTTTGCGCAATGTTACTGACAAAGATAAAGCGTTACGCTCTATTTATTCAGTATTAAAACCGGGTGGCCGCTTATTAGTCCTAGAGTTTTCTAAACCCGAGCAAGAGTTACTATCAAAAGCTTATGATTTTTATTCTTTTAATATTCTACCGAAAATGGGTGAAATTGTTGCTAAAGATGGAGAAAGTTACCGATATTTAGCAGAGTCAATTCGAATGCACCCCGATCAATATACACTAAAAACTATGATGGATAATGCGGGCTTTGAACAAACAAGTTTTAAAAATTTAACCGGTGGTGTTGTTGCTTTACATAAAGGTTATAAATTTTAGTCTGGCAAATTTAGTCTAGCGAAATAATATGCAACCAGTTGTTGTAATGTTGTTGATTACTTATTGAACCAATAATTGAGTTAAGTAGTGAGTAATATAAAATGAAAAATGATGCTTCTACAGGGAAACCTTTAATGTTGCCGCAACTAATCTCGGCAGTGGTTGAATGGGTTATAAATAAAGCGGTGGCGTTGAATAGCAATAAATTAATATCATTTTCCGGTTTACACCAAAAAACATTGACCATTGAATTAGCTGAGTTATCTTCACCGTTAGTATTTACTTTACATGTTACAGATAACCAAGCTGATATTACCGTTACGACACACTGTGAGGTAAGTGATTGTGTGATTACAACCAGTCTGAATACTCTAAAAAAGCTGAGTGCTAATGAATCGTTAACACAATTAATCAAACAAGATGAACTCGACGTCCAAGGCGATATTAAAATAGCGCAACAATTCGCGCAGATTGCGCAAGCGCTTGATATTGATTGGCAAAGCGAGTTAGCAAAACACCTTGGTGATGTACCAACCCATAAACTAGTTCAGTTTGGTCAACAAGTTAGTCAATCACTGAGTGCTAAAAGTAAGCAAATTGAATCTGACTTTAGTGAATATATAGTGCATGAGCAACGTTTAGTGGTTACTCGTAGCCAAATAACCTACTTTAGTCAGCAAGTTGATGAAATTTCCCAAGAGACTAGCAGCTTAGCGACCCGTCTTGACAAACTGTGCACAATGGTTGGCCATAACAAGGCCTCTTAGTAAAGTAAGTCAGATATTTAATTCATTTTTATAGGAATTTGTAATTATTGTGAGTAGTCAACGCCTTTACCACATAGTGAAAACCTTTTTACAGCACGGTTTAGATACTATGTTACCTGCCGGGTTATTACCTTGGTATGTGGTTTTTGGTCGAAAATGTCTTTTTTGGCTGAGAAACAAACATAAAGATAAAACACCAGAGCAACGCTGTCGACTGGCGATAGAGTCACTGGGACCAGTCTTTATCAAATTTGGGCAAATGTTATCAACACGACGTGACTTATTAGCGCCAGCGCTTGCTAATGAACTCGCCTTATTACAAGACCAAGTCACCCCTTTTGCTGGTGAAGAAGCTAAAGCCATTATTATAGAGGCCATGGGTATTGAAACCTTTGAACGGCACTTTAGCGATTTTGATATTACCCCGCTTGCTTCTGCTTCTATTGCACAAGTACATACTGCTAAATTATTGCGCGATAACCAAGCACTAGAAGTTGTTATTAAGGTATTACGGCCAAACATCAGCCAAATTATTTTAGCAGATATTAAGGTGATGTCGTTATTAGCGGGTATCGTGTCGCGTTGGTTAGCCGATGGTAAGAGATTGCGCGCTACTGAAGTAGTGGAAGAGTACCGTAAAACCATTGTTGATGAATTAGACCTCTGTCGCGAAGCCATGAACGCAGGGCAGTTAAAAAGAAATTTTGAGCAGGGTAATAGCTACGATAAGTCACTCTATATACCCACTATTTATGGGGATTACAGTTTTCAAAATGTGTTAGTGATGGAGCGTATTTACGGTGTTGGGGTAGCAGAAGTTGATGAGCTTAAATCACTAGGCGTTAACATGCAGCTTTTAGCTGAACGTGGTGTTGAAGTTTTCTTTAAACAAGTCTTTCATGACAGTTTTTTTCATGCAGATATGCATCCGGGTAATGTCTTTGTTGATGCAACAACTCCCGAGGATCCAACCTGGATAGCCATAGATTTTGGTATTGTTGGTACGTTAAATGGCCAAGATAAACGGTATTTGGCAGAAAATTTTGTGGCATTTTTTAACAGTGATTACCGTAAAGTTGCACAGTTGCATGTTGATTCTGGCTGGGTACCAGCGAATACTAATGTCGATGAATTTGAATTAGCCATTCAAACGGTATGTGAACCTATTTTTAATAAACCCTTGTCTGAAATTTCGTTTGGTCAGGTCCTTGTGAACTTATTTAATACAGCACGACGTTTTAATATGGAAGTTCAGCCGCAGTTGGTGTTATTGCAAAAAACATTGCTTTACATTGAGGGGTTAGGTCGTCAGCTATACCCACAATTAGATCTATGGAAAACCGCAAAACCCTTCTTAGAAAATTGGGTTAAAGAGCAAATGGGTGTTAAAGCCGTGCTGAGTAAAATTAAAGCTAACTTGCCCTTTTGGAATGAAAAACTGCCAGAAATGCCCGATTTAGTCTACGACTATTTAAAACAAAGCCGAGAAAATCAACAGCATCATAATCAATTACTGCAAACACTGGTTGCTAACCAAGCAAAAAATAACCAACGTCTTATTAAAAGTATCATTATTGCTACCCTGGTTATTACTGCTGCTATAGTGATGAGTTAACAATAATTAAATAGGGGCACTATTTTTTAGCGGCCTTTGCTTTTGCAAGTTGCGCACGTAAGCCAGCCATACCTAGCTTATTAGATTGTTCGATATGTGCGTCGGTTTTTTTCTTTGTGACGCCTTGTTCCCACTGCAAGTCGTCTTGGGGTAATTCATGTAAAAACCGACTCGCTTCGGTACGTGCAACTTCGCCAAATTGCCTGCGTTCTTTTGCGTAAGTAAAAATTAGCTCACGCTGGGCGCGGGTAATGCCCACGTAGGCAAGGCGACGTTCTTCTTCAACGCTACCCTCATCAATACTGGTTTGGTGTGGTAATAACCCTTCTTCCATACCTATTAAAAACACATACGGAAACTCTAGCCCTTTAGAAGCGTGAAGTGTCATCAACTGCACTTGATCATTGCTGTCTTCTTCTTCATTGCGCTCCATCATATCGCGAAGCGTTAATCGGGTCACAATTTGTGCTAGGGTCATAGGCTCTTCATCATCGCTGCCATCAAGCATTTGGGTTACCCAGCTGAAAAGTTCCGTAACATTTTTCATACGCATTTCTGCGGCTTTGGCACTGGGGGAGGTGTCATATAAAAAATCTTCATAATTGATTTGGCGGATCATGGATCTAAGCACCGCCGCAGTATCACCACGTTCTGCTTGATCGCCAATATCGACTAACCATTGCGTAAAAGCCTGCATTTTCATTAAACTTCTACCTGTTAATGTTTGCTCTAAACCAAGTTCAAAACTTGCTGCAAACATACTAATTTGTCGCATATTTGCGTAGGTCCCAAGTTTTTCTAGGGTGGCAGGTCCTAATTCACGTTTTGGAACGTTAACGATCCGTAAAAAGGCATTATCGTCATCTGGGTTTACCAACACGCGCAGATAGGCCATGATATCTTTTATTTCTGAGCGTGAAAAAAACGAAGTGCCTCCACTAATTTTATAAGGGATACGATTTTGCATTAGGGCTTTTTCTAACAGCCGAGATTGGTGGTTACCTCGATAAAGTACGGCATAATCTTTGTATTGGCTACGGTTCATAAAGCGATGGCCGATGAGTTCACCAATAACACGTTCAATTTCATTTTCTTCATTTTTTGCTTGTATGATACGTAACTCAGGGCCATAGGCTAATTCACTAAACAAGGCTTTTTCGTAAACATGTGGGTTATTAGCTATTAATACGTTAGCACATTTTAAAATGCGGCCGCTGGAGCGATAGTTTTGTTCAAGCTTAATTAATTTTAAGTTTGGGAAGTCTTTACCTAATAGCACCAAATTTTCAGGTTTAGCACCACGCCAAGAATAAATGGATTGATCGTCATCACCGACGACAGTTAATCGACCCCGCTGTCCGGTAATATTCTTAACTAATTCATATTGGCTGGCGTTAGTATCTTGGTATTCGTCAACCAATAAATAACGTATTTTATTTTGCCAACGTTGCCTTACCTCAGGAAAGTTTTTTAGTAACAGGGTAGGAATTAAAATCAGATCATCAAAGTCTAACGCATTGTAGGCTTTCATGTGCTTTTGGTAACGTTGATAAAACTCAGCACATTCAGCGCTGTCAGCATCATGCGCAAGCTTTAGTGCTTGCTCTGGCAGGAGTAAATCATTTTTCCAATTTGAAATTTTGCTTTGTAATTTGCTCAATAATTCTTTATCACCATCGAGTTCATCAAGGGTTAACTCTTTAAGCAATGCCAAAGTATCTTGGTCATCAAATAAGGTAAAACCGGGCTTGTAACCTAGCGTTTTGATTTCGCGGCGAACAATATCAAGACCAAGTGAGTGAAACGTTGATACGGTCAAGCCACGTGTGAGATCTCGGCCAAGCATTTTTTGGATACGCTCTTTCATTTCTCTTGCGGCTTTATTAGTAAAAGTCACAGCGGCAATGTTTCTTGCCTTATAGTCACAACGTTGAATGAGGTGGGCAATTTTTTGACAGATAACCCCTGTTTTACCTGAACCAGCACCGGCCAATACCAAGCAGGGGCCACTCACAAATTTGACAGCTTCATTTTGTCCAGGATTTAATTTCATTAGGGTACTTGTTATTTAGTGGGGTAAACTGTAATAACTATAATTTTACCTGTTTTTAGTGTTGTGCAAAACAGTTACACTAAGGCTAAGTGCAAAAGGAAGAGAAATTATTATGATTAATGCAAAAAAAATTGAAGAAATAGCTAAGCAAGTCACCGAGTCTATCCCACCCAGTTTAAAAAATATGGCGAATGACTTTGAAGACAAAGCAAAAACCGTATTGCAAAATAAATTAGCACAACTGGATGTAGTAACCCGAGAGGAATTTGATATACAAACCCAGGTATTGATTAAAACACGAGCTAAGTTAACAGAGCTTGAAAGCAAGCTGGCTGAACTGGAAGCTAAAATTTCTGGTCATGAGCCCGATTAACGAGTTTTGTCTCAACACTAATCGAATACAAGCACTTTGCGTATTGTGCTTCATTGACCAATTTCGCGACGAACAAGGACGATAAATTGATGGCAGGCATCTTTCCTTTAACTTCAGAGCCTTCAAAAATAAGCTGTTTTAAAGCCTATGATATTCGCGGCAAACTAGGTGTGCAATTAAATGAGGATGTTGCTTATCGAATTGGCAGAGCGTTCGCACAGCATACTAAAGCCAAAACTGTGGTGGTGGGGGGTGATATTCGTTTAAGTAGTCATGCATTAAAAGCTGCGTTATCACAAGGCTTAATGGATGGTGGTACTCATGTCATTGATTTAGGTTTAGCGGGGACTGAACATATTTATTTTGCGACCAGCCATTTGGAATGTGACGGTGGTATTGTCGTAACCGCTAGCCACAACCCTATAGATTATAATGGTATGAAATTGGTGCGAGAAGGCTCTAGACCTATCAGTGGTGATAGCGGCCTGTTTGATATTCAAGCCTTGGCTGAGCAAAATACTTTTGCAGTCGTAGCAGAAAAAGGCAGCTTAACTGAGACTGACATAAGCCAAGCTTATACCAACCACTTACTAACTTATATTGAGACTAAAAACATTTCACCGCTAAAATTAGTGGTTAATGCGGGTAACGGCGCTGCTGGACCAGCACTTGATGCCATAGAGCAGGCTTTTAATCGATTAGCAGTACCCGTTGAGTTTATTAAAATTCACCATCAACCCGATGGCACTTTTCCTAACGGTATACCTAATCCCTTACTCGTTGAAAACAGAGCCGCGACCCGTGATGCTGTAATTGCCCATAAGGCTGATATGGGGATTGCCTGGGATGGTGATTTTGATCGCTGTTTTTTATTTGACGAGCACGGTGACTTTATAGAGGGTTACTACATTGTCGGCCTGTTGGCTGAAAATTTTCTTACTAAACAAAAGACAGATAAAGCTATTACAAAAATCATTCATGATCCGCGCTTAACATGGAATACTATCGATATTGTCGAAAAGTCAGCAGGTCAAGCGATTCAAAGCAAAACGGGGCATGCTTTTATCAAAGAGCGGATGCGCAGTGAGGATGCTATTTACGGTGGAGAAATGAGTGCTCATCATTATTTTAGAGATTTCTTTTATTGTGACAGCGGTATGATCCCTTGGTTACTTATTACTGAGTTACTCTGTTTGCACAAGCAACCTCTATCTTCATTGGTAAAAGCACGCATTGCTGCGTACCCTTCTTCGGGAGAAATCAATCATAAATTAGCGAAGCCGCAACAGGCGATTGCGCGTGTTTTGAAGTATTATCAACAACAAGCCAAGGTGATTGATAAAACAGATGGTATTAGTATGGAGTTTGAGCAATGGCGTTTTAACTTACGATCTAGTAATACTGAACCTGTGGTGCGTTTAAATGTTGAATCAAAAGCTGACGTCAGTTTGATGCAAGAAAAAACAGCGCAAGTTTTAGCCTTATTACTAGCAGAGTAACTGATTGCATGACTAATAAGGCGACTATTTTTTACCAACAGTTACTGTTTGATGAGTTTGTGAACAAGTATGCGCAACAGATACCGAAAACGCGCTTGTTTGAATTAAGTCTACCTTGGCTGAGCGCTACAGAGTCGCTTGTAAGAGCAAGCAACAAGCAAGTTATTGTGCATTGTTTAATCGAAGATAAACATGAAAAGCCCCCTCGCATGCTTATTGCTTGGCCGTTAATTCATATTAATGATAAATCATCGACAAAAATACAGATTCAGTCGTTATCCAGTTGCTATTCAACTATTACAGAACCGTTATTTTTTAACAGCCCTGAACCTGACGAGCTCTCACAATTAATTTTTTATGTAGCGCGAGAAAATCCCTGGTCTACCATGTTTCTTGGCCCCTTTAATGATAATTTAGTAAATACAGCTATAGATAAATACTTTCCTCATAAACGGCTATTCTCACAAAGTCACAATTATTATCAATCGCAATTAACTAATTTTAATGATTATTATGTTAGTCGGCCTAGCCAGCTTATTAACACCATAAAGCGCAGAACCAAGAAGCTTGAAAAATTTAAAAAATATCATGTTGAGATCGTAACAGAGGACAATGCTTTTGCTAAAGCGTTTGCAGCTTACCGGCTTATTTACCAAAAAAGCTGGAAAGGTAGTGAATTGAGTTTTGACTTTATTGAGCAGGTTTGCTTAAAAGCAATAGCCGAGCAAAAGTGTCGTTTAGGTTTATTGTGGGTTGATAAGCAGCCTGTTGCTGCGCAAATATGGTTTGTGCAAGAAGACGACAAACAGTACAAAACTGCCTCTATTTTTAAATTAGCTTATGACCCAGACTATCAAGACTTTTCTGTTGGTTCAATATTGTCAATGGCACTGTCGGACTATGTTTTAAGCAATGATCAGGTCCATTGTATTGAGTTTGGAATGGGCTCTGAGGCATACAAAAAAGATTGGTTAGGGCAATGCCAATACCGACAAACCTATCAAATTTTTAATTGCGATAATATTTATGGTAAATTAGCTAATATACGTTTTGGATTATTACCTCGCCTCGTAAATCGACTCAAAAGGAAAAGAGCTTAATGACACCTAGCCAGATAAGTACGCAACTGATCAAACAACTGATTGCGATCATTCCCAGTTACGATGATAATTTTTGGCATAGTGATACTGAACTTTTTGGGGCAATTGCAGAATTTGATTCGATGGCATTGGTGAGCTTAATCGGCGAAATAGAAGAGTACTTTGATATAACCCTTGATGATGACGATATCAGTGCCGATAACTTTGCTTCGGTTGCCAGTTTGACTCAGCTTATTGTTGAACGAAGTTAGTATTTTGGCAACAATAGCGACTCATGTTGAGTTTTGTTCAGGTATAAAGGGACCATTATTTAGATTGACTCGTACACCGCAATCCACAAAAGCCCACGTATTATTTATTGCCCCCCTATTTGAGCAAGCCAATCAAACTCGTCATCATATCACTCGTTCTGCCATTAATGGGTACCATCAAAATCTAGAGACTATTATTTTTGACCATTATGGCACGGGTGACAGTGCTGGTGATTTACATGAAGTTGAGTTAGTTTTGTGGCAACAAGATATTACTGAGCAAATATCGGTAATTCGCAGGCGCTCAGCAAAGCCGATATACTTATCGTTGCCTTTATCGGCAATATTATTGCTAACTCCTCAGATGTTAAGTGACGTTACTGGTATTTTTTTGTTGCAACCAGAATTCAACGGAAAGCGTTTTATTCAGCAATTTAAACGGTTGGCATTAGTTGCCAAATCGATTGATAAAGGTAAAGTCAGAGAAGATGATCCAATAGAAAAATCAACTATTGAGATCGCTGGTTATCAAATCCAAGAGCAATTATTAACGGATATTGCTCAACGACATGTTACGCAATTATCAAGCTTTGCAGGAGAGTGTTATTGGTTTGAATGGCTTAATAAAGAAGATAAGCTGAATGCAAGAAAAGTAAAGCAACAACAAAGTTTAGAGCAGCAATGCTCAATCTTTCGGAGTTACTTAATTGCCGATCTGAAATTTTGGCAAACTAGTTCGCTAACCTTATCAGCAAACTATCTAGAGCAAGAAAAAACACTTTTTTCTCAGCTAGATGACACGCTTAATTCTTCTTCGCAGGCTTCAGTGTAATGCTTGAACAAGGCGTTATTTTTAACTGTGAGGGCAGGCAACTTGTTGCTATTGAGCATCAAGGTCATTGCGCTAAGAAACCCAATAATAATAGACATAAAGGCCTTGTTATTGTCGTTGGTGGTCCGCAGACTCGTGTTGGTAGTCATCGGCTGTTTGTTTATTTAGCAAGGCAATTAGCAAAACAAGGAGTTAGTGTATTTCGTTTCGACTATAGCGGAGCTGGAGACAGTGAAGGTGAGTGCACTACATTTGAAGGAATTCAAACAGATATTGCTGCTGCCATTGACACGTTTCGGGCTCGCAATCCCGATATCACAGAGTTATCACTATGGGGGTTATGTGATGCTGCCTCCGCAATTTTACTTTATCTTCAGCAGTTCCCCTGTCACGCTCCAATACAACAATTATTTTTAGTTAACCCATGGGTTAGGCAGGCACATACGCAAGCAGCGGTTTTTTTGCGTTTTTACTATATTAAACGTTTGTTAAGCCGAGATTTTTGGAAAAAATTGCTAACAGGTAAGGTAAGAACAAAAGCAACATGGCAAGAAATCAGTACTTTTAGGAAACAAAGTGACCAGCAAAACCTCAATGCATTGGATGACAATTTTGTCACTAGAATGCTAATTGGTTTAACTTTATTTACCGGTAACTGTCATGTTATACTCAGCGGTAACGACTTAACTGCAGACGAATTTAAATTACTGATTAGTAGTGATACACCTTGGCGAAAATTGGTGTTGAAAAAGACGATTATTTTAAATACGGTCACTCAAGCAAACCATACCTTTTCTGAATATGACAACAAGCATCAGCTTGCAACCATTGTATGCAACAATTTAGTTGAATAATCAATTGACTAGATGCGAAATTTGTCTATTGATGTTGAAGAATGCTTTGCTCGTAACATTTAATATGCATCTTGGTTGAGTCATATTTTTTCTATTAGTTAACCTACCTTAAGGACGTCAAATGAAAATAGGGATTATCGTTGGTACTCGCCCTGAAATCATTAAAATGGCACCGGTTATCCGTGAATGTAAAAAGCGCGGTATTGCTCATTTTATTATTCATTCTAATCAGCACTACTCGGAAGAAATGGATAGCATTTTTTTCAAAGAGCTGTCTTTACCTGCACCTGATTATAACTTAGGGGTTGGTTCTGGCTTACACAGTAATCAAACGGGTAATATATTGATTAAAATGGAACCCATTTTACTTCAAGAAAAACCTGATGTAATTTTGGTTCAAGGTGACACCAATACCGTGTTAGCCGGCGCATTAGCCGCTTCTAAATTAGATATAAAAGTAGGGCATATTGAAGCAGGATTGCGTAGTTACGACCGAACTATGCCAGAAGAAACTAATCGAATTCTTACTGATCATATGAGTGAATATTTATTTGCAGTCGGCCCCAACCAACATGCTATTTTGGTAAAAGAAGGTATTGCTAGTGATAAAATTTTTACTGTTGGCAATACTGTATCTGATTCTTTGTTTCAACATTTAGATATTTCGGCAAGTTCTAGTGATATTTTGGCTAAGTTAAATGTGGTATCAGGAGAATTCTTTTTAGCCACGGTACATCGAGCCTCTAATGTCGATATTATGGCTAATTTGCTAGAGTTATTAGCCCTTTTTGACAAGTTACATGAAAGATTTAAGCAAAAGATAGTTTGGCCAATTCACCCAAGAACACAAGCGAAATTAACTGAATTTTCTATAAATTTACCTGATTATTTAACTTTAGTTCCGCCAGTAGGTTACCTGGACTTTATTCAATTACAAAAACATGCTCAGCTAATTTTAACGGACTCTGGTGGTATTCAAGAAGAAGCTTGTTTGTTAGGTGTGCCTTGTATTACCTTGCGTGAAAATACTGAACGACCAGAGTCCATTGAGGTTGGTGCTAATGTATTGGTCGGTCGCGATGCTAATAAGGCGCTAGCAGCGGCTGAACAGTGGTTAAGTCATGACGCGGACCACCCTAAGTGGACTAACCCTTTCGGTGATGGGCATGTAGCGGAAACTATTTTAGACATTATTACTCAAACTGAACCAAACACCTTACATGCTGACATCATTGCAAAAAATGAGACTCTCAGTGTTATTGGTATGGGGTATATGGGCTTACCCATTGCCAGCTTATTAGCTGAAGCAGGCTATCAAGTAACCGGTGTTGATTTGGACAGTGATAAAGTTGCTGCAATTAACCAAGCACAATGCCCATTTGATGAGGCAGGTTTGCCTGAACTTATCAATAAAGTTGTTTCACAAGGCTTTCTTGTAGCGAGTACCGACTTAGCTTCAAGCGAAACTTATTTAGTTGCAGTGCCAACGCCACACAAAGAGAGTAGCTGTGATAGAAGCTATGTATTTAGTGCTGTAGACGCTATCATAAAAGTAGCAAAAGACGGGCAAACAGTCATTATTGAGTCGACAATATCGCCACAAACCAGTTTGGCGGTAGTAAAACGTTTTGCTGATGCGGGGTTAGACCTTGATGTCGTTCATTGTCCAGAACGTGCGATCCCTGGACAAACCTTGCATGAACTGGTTAACAATGATCGCATAATTGGCGCGACAAGTTTGTCTGCACAGCAGAAAGTTAAGACTATTTATCAAAGCTTTGTGAAAGGTGAAGTGTTTTTAACAGACCTAACGACAGCTGAATGTATTAAACTGGTTGAAAATACTTCTCGTGATGTGGGTATTGCCTTTGCTAATGAACTAGCACAAATTTGTAAAGAACTAGACGTTGATGTATACGAAGTGATACGTTTAGCAAATCGTCACCCCCGAGTTAATGTGTTAACGCCAGGTCCTGGTGTGGGTGGTCATTGTATTCCGATTGACCCTTGGTTTTTAGTTGAAAACACCAAAGCGGGTGAGTTTGTTCGTTTAGCTCGTGCTATCAATGATCAACGCCCCAGTATTGTTGCTCAGCAAACATTGGATTTATTAGCACAAGGTTCAGTAAATTTAGCAGGAAAAAAAGTTGGCATGTTAGGTGTTGCCTACAAAGCTAATGTTGATGATTGCCGGGAATCTCCAGCCGATGCCATATATGAGCATTTTATACAAGCTGGTGTAGTGGTTAATTACCATGACCCCTTTGTCTCCAACTGGCACTGTGAGCGCCAACAAAGCATTCATGAGCTCGACCAATGGGCAGATATACTTATCTTAGTTACCGACCATGAATGTTACAATAACTTAACTGTTATATCGCCATTACTAAACACCAGAGCTTAACTAAACACCAGAGCTCAACTAAACGCCTATTTTCATGACTGTTAATAGGCGTTGTTTTTTGTTAACTTTAGTTAATACACTCGTTTAGTAAGTCAGTCTTATTCAATAAATATTGATGTTACTGTTTCGACTATGCAAATCAGTTGCTCGATACTGAAAACTGTAAAAGGAAGTTCAACATGAAATTTTTAAAAGCTGCTCTTTATCTCTGTATTGGTATTGCCTTATCAGGCTGTGGTGAAAAATTAACTGCCGAAGCGCATATCAAAAATGCTAAAAATTACCTCAACACTAATGATTTAAATGCCAGTGTTATTGAATTAAAAAACGCTATTCGGGTTGACAATAAAAATGCTGAGGCACGGTTTTTATTGGGTCAAGCTTATTTAAATTTAGGTGATGGTCTAGCAGCAACTAAAGAGCTTGAAAGAGCAAGAAAATTTAAGTTTGCCGATGGTAAACTGTTGCCCTTATTAGCTAGAGCCTATATTTTAACCGATAGCAACGCTGATGTTTTAGCATTGAGCGTTGAAAGTAAAACACTAGCAGCAGAGCAGCAGAGCCAATACTTAGCTTATCAAACATTAGCTGCCTTGCGCAGTGGCGATTCTGAGTTAGCTGTTCAAGCGGTAGAGTTAGCGGAATCTATTGCTGATCAGGGTGTTTACAGTATGCTAGCATCTGCTTACCTGGCGCTATCGGAAACTAACTATGATGAAGTCAGTGCATTAATTGCTCATATATTAAGCATTGACCCTAATCAGAAAGATACCTTGTTATTACAAGGCCAAGTGGCTATGGCTACCGAGGATTATCAACTTGCTGTAAAAAGCTTTACTAAATTTAATGAGCTGCAACCTCGCTTTGCTGTTGTTAAGCTTTTTTTGGCCAATGCATTACTTAAAGCGGGTGAATATCAAGAGGCAGAGAAGCAAGCTGATTCGATGTTAGCTAGAGTACCAAATCAACCTTTTGCTAACTATGTTAAAGCTATGGTGCGCTTTCAAGCAAAAGACTTTGCGAAAACTAGCGAACATGCAGAATTAGCATTATCAGCAAACTTTAACCAATTTAATTTAAAGCTAATTGCAGGTGCGAGTGCCTTCTATCTAGAGAATTGGCAACAAAGTTATTACCACCTCAATTCTATTGTAAAATTTTTACCTATTGATCATCAAGCAAGGCGAATGCTCACAGTATCTCAATTAGAACTAGGGCTTATTAATGAAGTCAGTGACAGTATTTCTTCATTTAGTGATGATACCGAAGTTAATGCCCAGTTTCTCTCCTCATTAAGTTACAAGTTATTAGCGTTAGGTGCGACATCTGAAGCTAAAAAAGTGCTTACTCAGAGTGAACTAACTAGCCCTGATACCGCTACACAGAATGCTCGACAAGGTATTTTAAAATTAATGATGAATGATCCATCAGGCATTGAAAACTTGCAGAATGCAGTAGAGTTAGATCCTGAATTGATTGAAGCTCAGCTTGCTTTGGCTTTTGCCGCTTTACAAACGGGGGATATTGAAAAGGCTAAAACAATAGCAAAGAAATGGCAAACTCAATACCCAGAAAAAGCAAGCAGCTATAATTTATTTGCCAGTATTGCTTTTGAAGAAGAAGATTTTCAAAAGGCAGAAGAAGCCCTAGCAACAAGTTTACGATTAGAGCCTGATAATATTTTTGCGTTAACGGAGCAGTTACGCATAGCTAGGCAACAAAAAAATGAACCTTTGAGTAAGCAAAGAGTGGATTATTTATTGGATTTATTTCCTAATAATAACAGGGTTTTACGATCATATTTTGGTGTTTACAAGAATGAAATGGCATTAGAAAAATTACGTAAATCTTATGATGCTAATAGTAATGATATCGATAAAGCCGTTCTCCTCGCAGAAGCAATGTTAAGTCTTGGTCAGGTTAATGAAGCAGAAAATATATTGGTAGCCAAAGCAGAAGTGGTTAAACTTCCTAAGCGTTATTGGCAATTATTACTGTTAACTTACCAGAAAAATAGGGATGACGATAAAGCAAAGCTCACATTAGAGCAATGGCTTAAGGCCAATCCCTACCATATAGAACCAGTGGTATTACTGGCTGACGTTTATGCAAGCAATCGCAATTATGAGAGAGCATTAGTCATTGTAAAACGCGGTATTGATAATCATAAAGACAATCTATTACTGCAGTTAATACAAATGCAGTTATTATTAAATAGCCAACAGATTATCCCATCTAAAAAACTATATAAAACCTTGTCTGTTAAAGATATAAATCAAGCGCTTAAAGAGGGCATGCTGGGTCGAATATTATTGTTGGAGCAAAAATATGTTCAAGCAATTCCTAAATTAACCACTCTTTACAAAGCTTACCCTAGCAGTCAAAACGCAATTTATTTAGCCAGTGCTTATGTCTCTAACAAAGACAATGATGGTGCAGGTGCAGTTTTAGAAAATTATTTAACAATTGATACTAGCAATAATCGCATTAAAACTATGTTAGCGAGTATTTATCTTGAAAGTGATATTCCTAAGTCAATCAGTATTTATAATGACGTTGTGGTAGAGCAACCAAAAAACTTTATTGCTCATAATAATTTGGCTTGGCTGTTTTATGAACAAAATAAACTTGATAAAGCCCTGGTTCACGCTGAAACTGCCTTTGCTTTAGCGCCACAAGTACCGAATATTGTTGACACTTACGGTAAAGTTTTACTTGCCTCTGGCAATAAAAAAGCAGCATTAAGTCATGCTCGCGACGCCTCAACGTTAGCGAAAGGTAAAGATGTAGACATTCAATTAAATTATATAGAGGCTTTAATAGCAAATAGCAGAATGATTGATGCCAAAGATTTACTTGCTAGAGTCAAAGTGACTACCGAGCTACAAAAAGAGAAAAAAGCGATGTTACAAGAGCAGTTTTAGCGGCTCATTAAAAGCCCTTTGACATGCGGGTTATTAAATGTTGATGGGCTTTCTCAGTTAAACTTTGTGTTAGAAATAAGGTCGCTATTTAAGGATATATAGCCCTGACTTGATATAGCTGTATAAAATATAGGAATTATTTTAGCCATAATTGGATTTCAAAATTTACTTTTTTATTGTTAGGCTAAAATGCGTAAACACATTTTAAACGTAAATAATGTCCGACAATGGTTCGTTGATAATTTTTTTAACTTGATTTGGTAAGGCCTTTAAATAAAAACCCTGCTTACTAATACCCAGCAGAGTTTTATTTAAAGGCTATTACAGGAAAAATAGGCTATTACTTCATATTGGCGTAGTAAGCAGCTAGGTTATCCATATCAGTTTCAGAAAGCGCCATAACCATGCCTTTCATAACCGCGTTATTTCGTTCACCAGATTTAAAATTTCTAAGTTGCTGAGCTATGTAAGCCTCTTTCTGTCCTGCTAGGTTGGGATAAAGTGGTATTGCTGAAATACCATTGGCACCGTGGCAGGCCGCACAGGTAACTGCTTTAGCTTTTCCAGCTTCAGCATCACCAGCAAAAACAGGAGACGAGATCATCATTGTTGCAGTTACAACAGCAAACATACTTTTTTTCATAGTTTCACTCTCTTTTGTCAGAAAATATTAATAACTCAATAAAATGTGACGGCTTAAATTGAATTACATCGATGGAATCCTTCATGAGTATATGAAAAATAAGCTATCTTGTCGTTTTATTTTTATAAAAATTACAGATTAGTTATTAACTTTAGTCGTATAATTAGATCTACACTCCAAGAGACTGAAGTGACCAATGGATAGTATAAAATTACCAATACAAAACATTATGTTAATAGAAAATAATCACGAATATATCGACATAAGGTTTAGCACTGATTGGTATCAGGAAAATATTAATGATCTTATAGAACTATTATTTGATCCTATTATGCCGCTGAACATACAGGAACGAATAATTGGTGCAGATCGAGTAAATGTAAGGTTTGAATGGCAACAACATCATTTTGTGGTGAATTTCGAATTTTATAGTCAGTCATGTTGGATTGAAGGGCAGGACGAACTGAGTAAACAGTATTTATTAACCTTGTATGAGATGTTAAATAAATGACTAAACAACAGCTATTAACTAAACAAAAAATATTAGTGAGCGCCTGCTTTTTAGGAGAGCGTGTAAGGTATAACGGCGTAATAAAACCTCTTGTTCATGAGTTACTTGATATTTGGTTTGAGCAGGGGCGTCTATTATCACTTTGCCCCGAAGTTATATCTGGCTTACCAGTGCCTAGGCCAGCAGCTGAAATTAATCAACTTAGTGGCCAAGTTTTAACTGTTAGGGGTGATAATGTTACTGAGCATTTTACAAAGGGTGCAGAGTTAGCCTTAAGGTTTTGTCAGCAGCATAAAATAAAATTTGCTTTACTTAAGGAGTCGAGTCCTTCATGTGGCAGTAATAGCATATATGATGGCAGTTTTTCACAAACTAAAATCGTGGGTCAAGGATTTACATCTGCTTTGCTTCGTGAAAATGGTATTCAAGTTTTTTGTGAAGATACCATTGAACAACTGGCCAAACAAATAAAACATAGTGATCTGACCAGTTAGTGGGCATACTAGCATTAGCAAGTTGAGCCTCTATTAAAATGGGAATAATTATGACCAATAAATTTAGCACTATAATCAAAAAAGCAAATAAAGCCCCACTATTTTTACGCAGCTTTTTATTAACTAAGCTGTTTTCAAGTAAGGTTAAATTTGCAGGAACAACGGGTATTGTTATTCAGAAAGTTTCTCACCATGAAGTCATTATAGGCTTAGCGAATAAAACTAAAGTACAAAACCATATTGGTGGCATTCATGCTGTTGCCGCTGCAGTATTGGCTGAATCAGCGACAGGTATTGTGTTTGGTATGAATGTACCTGATTCAAAACTGCCATTATTGAAAACCATGAAAATTGATTACCAACGCCGTATGCAGGGAGATTTACAAGCGATTGCACGTTTGACAGATACACAAATTTCATCCATCAGCGATGATGAAAAAGGCAGCGTTATTGTACCTGTGAGTATTACTGATGAATCAGCACAAGCACCCATAGAGTGTTGCATGGAATGGGCATGGGTGGGAAAGCGTTAAGTAAATATCGTGCTTAGGTAAATATGAAAAAAAATATAAAGGGATTAGATTACCGAATTTAAGGTAAAGTGTTATGGATATTCAATTAAAGAAATTAATCGACTTACAAAAAAATAAGCGGAAGATTGATACATTATTAGCCAACACCAATTGTAGCTCTATACTTCTTGCGAGTTTCTTATGTGTGGCTATCAGTTTGATAAGTCTGTTAGCTTTTAATTGGCAGCAGGCTAAATCTTTGCATGAGTTAACGGTTAATACACTAGAACCATTGCAAGTAAAGTTAGCACAACAAAATCATTTGATTTACCTTAAACAACTGATTAGTAAAATTTTAGATTTAAATGCAATTAATGATTTACCAGAGCTGCACGCACAAATAACCTTGCAAAGTGAGTCATTGTCGCTACTCAATAGCAAAAATAAGAATACATATCAGCAATGGTTTGAAGGTAATTTATCATCAACAAAATTATTAAAACGTATTACTGATAATTATAAAAATAACGTCCTCGTAAAAGAACACTCTTTAATAAAACTTGAAAAATTAATCATAGCTAGCAAAATTGTGCAATATAATCAGTCAACTCCAACAAACCAAGCAACCTTGATTGTTAGCGTGATTAAAGAATTCAACGCATTAGCAGAGTTAATAACAGCTATGCGTTTGCCTATGTTACATACCGACTATAAACAAAATGATCAGGCTATAAGGTCGTTATTAGTTAACGGTTTGTTAGATGATTTGCTGAATCAAAATAACGTGGATCAAAATTTTGAAGGTATTATTCGCGGTTATCAATTGCTAAAAGGTGACTTGTTGAGGAAGGAGGGCTTAATCAACTTCCAAGAAAATATTTTTTTACTTGAAAAGTATCAGAGAACCCTGAGGGAGCAAGCACGAGAATTAGAAGAAATTTTATCGGTACAACTTACCCCTGATTTACGGCATAACAGCTTAAATAAAGCCCTTAATATCAATGAACCACCTAAATTTAAAACAATATTTTTACCTGTTTGGTTAGTACTACTGGTGGTACTGAGTTTGAGTAGCCTTTGTTGTTTATTTTTATTACTGAATAATCGACTAGGTGCTTTTAAAGTGGCATTAAAAGAATCACAAGTTAAATTTGAAGCCTTAATTCAGTCACTAAAAAGAGAACAACATAGCCAAAAAGAAAATATAACAGGTAAGATAATAGTAGATAAACAAACATTGGCTAGAGAGTCAGTAAAAACCAATGATGCCGAAATAAAAAATGATAGTGAAATGCAACAACCGCTGCAGCATTCTCCACTCCGACCTGAAATACAACATACGCGTTTATCTATTTTTGATTTAGATGGCTATATTAACAATCAAGGCAGTGCAGAATTAGCATTTTTTATGTTGGATCAATACATTGATGAAAATAAACGGTTTGTTAAGGCATTAAATAATGCTTTTGAAGATAATGACATTGCCAATACTCAGCAAAATATTAATAGCTTAGCACAAAATGCCAAGATACTTGCCGCAACGAATTTATTGCAATTGTGTAAGCAATGGCAGTTAAATGAGACAAGGTTGCACTCACTTGATAAAAAATTAAGTCAAAAGCAACTCTTGAACCTTATTATTCAAAGTGTCTCGTATCTGGAAAAGACCGCAGCGATTATTGATTAATTTCGCAAGTAATTAGTGAAACTAATAAAGTGAATAATACTCTACACCATAAATAGCTTTAAATAATTTGAATAAAAAATGAATAATAGTTCTAACAATATTAAGAGCCCTTGCTCTAGAAACTGCTGTCTAAATCAACAAAATATTTGTTTAGGCTGTTTTCGTCATATCGATGAAATAATTGCTTGGCAGAGTTATTCTAAGCAGAATAAAGAACAAATTATGTTAGCCTGTCAGCAACGATGTAAAGAGATTGTAGCCTTAAAATCTTTGAATTAAAGTAAAGGCTACTTACTCTTTTGAGTGGTTGCTTTTTTATTTTTGATAAAAAAAATTTCAATAAATACGTTTGGAGAGTGTAGCTTGATTGGTTATGTTATCTTTTCCTGATGGATAACTAAGCCACCAAAGTGATCATTCGTCATCTAACTGTTAAGGCTAACTTTGAGTGCAAGGAGGAATGTAAACTTAATTAATTTGTCATTTCCGCTTTGGCCCGAGAGTTGTCTAATATGTTGGAATTTTACATGGATGTAATGAGGTAATCATTCAGAAATAAAATATACGTTTTCAATGGCTAACAGTCATCTTAAAACATCTTGGTAAAGTTGATCTGCAAGCTGCTCTAAGACTTCAGGTTTTGGGTGAGTTTGTGCAAAAGTTCTTAAACCATATACGCCCATCAAAAAATATCTTGCTAAGTGTTCACAATTTTTGTGTTTGCAGATATCATTTTCTTTTTTAGCTTGTTCAAACTTTTCAGTAAACGCTTGTTGCAGCACAGATAAATTATTACTAATTATTTTTTGTATTTCAACATCTTGTTCTGCGGTTTCATTCAAAGCTTTTGTCATTAAACACGCTTGAGTATTATCACAACTGATACACTCGACTACTACATTATCAAGATATGATTTTAAATTATCTATTGTTTTTTGTGATGCAGAAAAAAAGTTATCAAATTCAGTTGTTCTGTCTAAACGATATTGTTCAAGGGCTTCTAGTAATAACCCCCGTTTATTTTCAAACGCACAATAAATAGAACCAGGATGAAGGCCTGTAGCTTTTTTAAGGTCTTGCATGCTGGTATTTGCATAACCTTTGTTCATAAAGGCATTCATTGCAGATCTTAATACTTTTTCTTTATCAAACTCAGCATTACGCATT
Organism: Colwellia sp.; assembly: GCA_042091395.1. GTDB lineage: Bacteria > Pseudomonadota > Gammaproteobacteria > Enterobacterales > Alteromonadaceae > Colwellia. Next base: position 20,905 of record JBELHN010000004.1, on the reverse strand, counting down.
TATTAACTACCTTAATACCATTAAGTATTTTTTATTATACCTTTATTTGAACGTACATTCAAAAATAATACTTGAATGATTGTTCAAATAAAGGTATCTTGAACGTACATTCAAATAAGGAGTATCACCATGACAGCAAATTTACTGAAGCCTTATGCTTTAAACAACACTCTTAATTTAAGCAACCGTATATTAATGGCACCTTTAACACGCTGCATGGCAGATGATAATTTAGTACCTACAAAGTTAATGGCAGAATATTATGCGCGAAGAGCTGAAGCTGGTTTAATCATTTCTGAAGCTATAATTATCCGCCCTGATGGTCAAGGTTATCCTAATACTCCAGGTTTGTTCTCACAAGCACAAGTAGAAGGCTGGAAATTAGTTACTGATGCTGTACATAAAAATGGTGGGAAAATTTTTGCTCAACTTTGGCATACTGGCCGAGTAGCTCACCCATATTTCTATGGAAATGGCGATGCTGATGCAGCAGTGTTAGCCCCTTCAGCTATTGGTGTTGAAGGGAGCGTACCTAGAATGCGAGAGTTAACTTATAAAATACCTAAAGCTGTGACTGTTGAAGAAATAAAAACATTAGTAGCCGATTATGGTCAAGCTGCTGAGAATGCTATTAAAGCAGGTTTTGATGGTGTAGAAATTCACGGTGCTAATGGATACTTAATTGATCAGTTTCTACATCATGATAGTAATCGTCGTAATGATGAGTATGGTGGTAGTAGTGAAAATATGGCTCGTTTTCCATTAGAGGTTATTGATGAAATAATCAGTAAAATTGGTGCCGACAGAACGGGATTAAGAGTTTCACCAGGTGCCTACTTTAACATGACTGGCGATAACCAAGATCGCGCAGTATTTGATCATTTATTGCCCGAATTAGAGAAGCGGAATCTAGCATTCCTTCATATAGGCATATTTGACGATAGTATGGAGTTTGACTATTTAGGTGGTACCGCATCAAGTTATGTTAGAGAAAATTACAGCAAAACTTTAGTCGGTGTAGGTAGTTATAGTGCTGAAACCGCAAGTAGTGCAATAAATGATGACAAGTTTGACCTTATTGCTATTGGTAGACCCTTTATTGCCAACCCTGATTACGTAGCTAAAATAAGAAACAATGAACCGTTAACTAATTATTCAGACGACATGTTAACAACTTTAATTTAACCAAAATAATAACTTCTATAGCGGCAAACCTCTTTGACGGTTAGAGAGTTTTGTCGTGCTTTATTTTATTCAAACGAATTAAGGTCATTAACTTGCGCAGAGCTATTTTTGCACAGTATCCATAAATTAATGTCTATTCAAGCTTCGATAGTGCGTATAATTTGAGTTACCTCAATGAATAAATTTGGTCGCCTTTTGACTGAAGTTAGGTTTAGAAATAGCTTACCAACGGTAGCAATGAGCTTAAATCAGCGCCTCAAGTGAGTAAAATTTTGCCTAATAGTGCTCTAAATATACCACTAAATTTGTAAAGGCTTAATGTCCGTTATTGGTAAAAAGATGACTTAATAGCGTGATGATGATTGAAAGGTGACTTTTTAATGATTATCGATGAATGTTAGTGATTTTTAAGTTTCTAGCTTTATTGAGGTAATTTCTGTTTGTTATTTGAGCACTCTAAGTTTGGTGTTAATTTCCTTTTACCTTTATCGTAAAAAGCACACTCTTCTTAAATAACATAAGGGGCTTACAGGATAATTTAGATTTAACTTTAGTTAGAATCTAAATTGGCTTTAATTTGCAACAACCACAGACTAAGGCTTTGACTTTTTTAAGAGCAAATAAACTGTTATAAAACAACTACCAAAGATTACTAACCTATAAATTAATTGTCTCTTTTATGCATCCCTGCTTAAGCCTTTTTCAATAGAACGAACTAAACGTAGTGTTAAACGATGATTTTTTTGCTGTTTTTCTGCCTCTTGTACAGATAATAACTTCTTAGTTTTTTGCTGCAAAAGAGCCCAATTTATATGTTCTGCGACCATATCATTAACACTGGGTAACTTCTCGTTTAATGCTGCTTCAATGTCTTTATGGTACGGCGAATTACCCAAAGCAACAGATATATTACGTAACCAACTTTGATAGCCTATTCGTCTTATTGGAGAGCCTTGTAGAGTGTTTAGGAAGTAATCTTCTGTCCAAGAAAAAAGCTCAAGTAAACTAATATCATCGAGGTTATTTCTCGCTTGAAAATCATTGACCAAACTGAGTTTGGCATACTTGTTCCAAGGGCATATCAATTGACAATCGTCGCAGCCATAAATTCTGTTACCCATCAAAGGCCGCAACTCTTCAGGGATTGCATCAGGTGATTCTATCGTGAAATAAGAAATGCATTTTTTAGCATCAACAGTATAAGGTTCGACGATTGCGTTAGTGGGGCAAATTTTAATACAAGCGACACAGCTACCGCAGTGATTAGCTTTTTTTGTAATGTCAACAGATGGGAGGGCATTAATATTGTATTCGTTGTTAGTAATTGGGAGAGGAATATCGATAAAGAGCTCCCCTAAAAAAAACCAAGAGCCAGCCTCTTTATTTAGTATAAGTGAATGTTTACCTGTCCAGCCTAAGCCTGCTTTTTCAGCAAGTGGCCTTTCCATTACCGGTGCTGAATCAACAAAAGGTCGAAAATTAAAATCAGCGCAATGTTCAGTGATTTTTTTACCGAGTTGCTGTAAACGCTTGCGCATAAGTTTGTGATAATCTCGACCAAGAGCATAGCGACTGATGTAGGCTTTTGTTTTATTTTTTAGTATTTTAGAAAATTTAGCGTCGTGTGGTAAATAGTCTAAACGAACACTAATAACCCTAATTGTGCCAGGCACCAGCTCAGCAGGCCTTGCTCGCATTAATCCGTGGCGAGCCATGTAATCCATTTTGCCATGATAGTTATTAGCTAGCCATCGCTCTAGAAGGCTTTCATGAGCAGATAGATCAATATCGGTAATGCCCAACCCTGAAAAGCCCAACTCTTTACCCCAACATTGAATTTTTTCAGCCAGTGCTTGGTAGTTCATAGGAGATGTTGTCATGAGAATACAGTTAACTTTTTACGAAATAATCAAGCCATCTTTGGCTATCACAAAAGGCTCGTACAATTATTGTAAGTTTATCACAATAAGCCTCAAATAATTACTCATCAAATGGACTACACAAGGTCTATCATTCTTGCGTTTTGTTACCGTTAAGAGAGAGTTGTAGTAAAACAATCTCTTAGAACTCGTAATACTATATTCGAAGCGCTTGGGCTGATATCATAGAAAAAAGCTTTTACAATGGCACAAGAAATTAGATTGATAATTTTTTAAAAGGGTATTTATTGACTGTTACCGTGTAAATGCTGAATCAAATTTTAGTTAATCGATATAGAACATTAATCATGATGCAATTAGACTACTTTTTACCTGACGAAAAATCAACCATTTCAATAGGTGACAGCTTGGCTCATATTGTCAAAAGTAATATTCATCAACAAGCTTTGGTTGTTTATCTTCATGGTGATTTGGGTGCTGGTAAAACGACGTTAACGCGTGGCTTTGTTCGAGGAATGGGGCATATTGGTAATGTAAAAAGCCCTACCTATACGTTAGTTGAGCCTTATGAATTACCACCATGGCGAATATTTCATTTTGATCTTTATCGTCTTACTGATCCTGAAGAGTTAGAATACATGGGAATCAGGGATTATTTTAATAATGATTGCTGTTGCTTTATAGAATGGCCAGAAAAGGGTGATGGACTCTTGGCTAACGCTGATTTAAGCATTACTATAACTTACAAAGATGAACAAAGAGTCATCTCACTGCAAGCTGAATCGCCTTATGGCGAACAAGTAATTTCTTCACTTGCAGAGATTATAACGTTATAAAACTGAGGTAAGTTAGATGTATCAAAACGTTATTATGCAACTAACACTATTTCGCACTAATAGCTTATTGGTGTGTTTAATTTTAGCAGTTTTATATTCAGGTACTGTATTTGCCGCGAACAGCATTGACGGTATTCGAGTGTGGCCAGCACCAGAAAATACCCGGATAGTGTTTGATGTGAAACAAAAAGCAGATTATAAGTACTTCACATTAACTGCGCCTAATCGATTGGTTATTGATTTTAAAAACACTAACAATACAGTTTCACTAAAAAAGCTTGCCGCCAATGATCCACGTGTTAAGCGTTTTCGTTCTAGTACAATTAAAGGTAAAACTCGCCTTGTTTTGGAGTTAACTAAATCTTACCAGCCCACTGTATTTCCGCTTGCTCCTGCCGGGCAGTATGGACATCGACTGGTTATCGATCTTTATGACAAAAATCGTAGCAAGAAAAACACTTCAGATGTGGTAAACAAAGCCGGTGATATTCTTATTGGCATTGATGCTGGTCATGGCGGAGAGGATCCAGGCTCCATAGGTAACAAAGGAACTTATGAAAAAAGAGTCACCTTGGCAATAGCTAAAAAATTGCAGAAATTGATAAACCAAGAAAAAGGTATGAAGGCGGTCATGATTCGAAGTGGCGATTATTATGTCAATATTAATCGCCGAACCAGTTTAGCAAGAGAAAAAAATGTAGACTTTTTCGTGTCAATTCATGCTGATGCATTTCAGACGCCGATACCCAGTGGCGCCTCCGTTTGGGTCGTTACTAAGCGGAGGGCTGAATCTGAATTATCAAGGTGGTTAGTGAACCGTGAAAAAAAATCTGAGCTACTTGGCGGCGGTGGAGGCGTGATTAAAAATACTTCAGACAGCCATCTTGCTTTAGCCCTAGCCGATATGAGCAAAGAGCACTCTTTGGGGGTAAGTTTTGGTGTTGCTAACAACGTCGTTAAAGAATTGAAAAAAATTACTAAGATGCACAAGAAAACTCCACAAAATGGTAATTTTGGTGTGTTAAAATCATCTGATATTCCCTCTATTTTGGTTGAAACTGGGTTTATTTCAAATCATCAAGAAGAAAAAAACCTGACTTGGTCTAAACACCAACAGCGCTTAGCCAACGCTATTCATCAAGGGATAAAAAGTTACTTTTTGGCACACCCCTTGACAGGTTCTTACTTTGCGTCAATAGGTTATAAACAGCACAAGGTTCGAAGTGGTGAGTCATTATCAGTATTATCAAAGCGCTATAATATTTCGATGAAAGAATTAAAATCTGTAAATAAGTTAAAGTCTGATTCATTACAAATTGGTCAAACCTTAAAAATTCCTCGCGCGGGTTAATGTCTATGAGTATTTCGATATTGCCAGCACGTCTTGCAAACCAAATCGCAGCTGGCGAGGTAGTCGAACGACCTGCCTCGGTAATTAAAGAGTTAATTGAAAATAGTTTAGATGCAGGCGCCACTACTATTCATATAGTTGTTGAGAAAGGTGGCATAAAAAAAATAAAAATTTCCGATAACGGTCAAGGTATAGCCAAAGAGCAACTTACTTTAGCGTTAAGTCGGCATGCAACCAGTAAAATTAAGGATTTAAATGATTTAGAGGCCATAAATAGCTTAGGTTTTCGTGGCGAAGCGTTAGCAAGTATTAGTGCGGTAGCTCGACTAACACTGATCTCTAAACCAGCCGATCAAGCAACAGCTTGGCAAGCTCAGGCGGAAGGCCGTGATATGTCTGTTAATATCAAACCGGCAGCACATCCAAACGGTACGACTATTGAGGTACTTGATCTTTTCTTTAATACACCTGCTCGTCGAAAATTTTTACGTACTGAGAAAACTGAATTTCATCACATTGATGAAGTAGTGAAAAGAATTGCCTTAGCGCACTTTAATGTGAGTTTTACCTTAACGCATAACGATAATATTGTCCGTCAATTTAGAACCGCTAGTACAAAAGAACAGTCTGCAAAACGAGTGGCTAAAATATGCGGCACTAAATTTATTGAACATGCGTTAGAGATTGACTGTCCGCACGATAATATGACAATTTCAGGCTGGTTAACTAAACCCAGTTTTGCTCGTAATCAAAATGATCTTAGTTATAGTTATGTCAATGGTCGAATGATGCGAGATAAATTGATTAATCATGCTATTAGGCAAGCTTATGCTGATTTATTACCACCAGATATGTACCCCGCTTTTGTGTTATTTTTAGGACTTGAGCATAGCGAGGTAGATGTTAATGTTCACCCAGCTAAACATGAAGTTCGCTTTCATCAAAGTCGGTATGTCCATGATTTTATTTATTCTGTTTGTCATAAAGCCTTAACGTCCTCAGTGTCGACTGACTCTTTATTAGCTTCATCAACGGCTGATGAAGCGTTGCAGCAAAGTACTTTTTTAACAACGCAGCAACCTGAGTCAAAAATTCAAAATTCAGTGTCGGTAGACATGAATAGTGATAGTCAGAGGCGACCAGATTATGTACGACCGTTACAAAATGCGACTAACATAACTCCGCAAATATCAGACTCAGCTGCTTATGCTTCTAGCCAAGTGTCATTTGTTAACAAAGTTTCTCCCGAGGCATCGGCTAACTACGAACGTTTAATGACGGTCAGTGATTACGATACTCCCCCAAATTATTCTACAACGAAAAAAGAGCCTGACGCAGTCGGTATTAGCCCCATACCTGAAAACACAGAGCACCAGGTGAATATTGAATTGTTAAGTATTTATCAGCCTGGTTATGCACTTTACAGGGATAAATCATCAGTTAGAGTCTTATCATTATTTTCACTAGCGCAAAACACCTATGAAAGCCAAGTAAAGCAAAGTTGGATGTCAGGGGAGGAAGTGCTGAGGAATAATGAGGGTTTAGTCTCGCAACCATTATTATTGCCTGTTATGTTAACTTTATCGGAACCAATATTACGTATTACGTTGGATGAAAAGGCTCTACTGCATAAAGCAGGTATTGTATTTGTGCCTCAAAATAAAAACAAAATTCAAATTAGACAGTTTCCAGCAATGTTACGTGAGTGTGATGTGAGTAAAGCTTTTAATTGTATTGTAGAAGCACTTTATCAAAAAAAATGTATTGAGCAACACACTGGGATTAAAGAAGATGATATATTTCAAGCTATTGCTGCTTCACTGGTGAAAAGTGTATATGATGAAGCGTGTACCAATAATTTATTTGAATTAGCTAACAAATTGTTTAAAGAGCAACTTAGTCAACAATTAACCTTGAATTCTGTTCCTCTTGACCTTACTTCTCATATTGAGCAGTTTAGTTAAGTAAGAGTTTATTTGTGACCGTTTCAAGTGCTAACCAATTCCAACAATTGCCTGTTATATGTTTAATGGGGCCTACAGCATCTGGTAAGACTGCTTTAGCAATGGCTTTGCATGACACTTTGCCTTGCGATATCGTCAGTGTAGATTCTGCTTTAATATACAAGGACATGAATATTGGAACGGCTAAGCCAACGCAACCAGAACTGGCAAAATATCCTCATCGCCTCATTAATCTTCGTGACGCTAGAGAAAGTTATTCTGCTGCTGACTTTTGTCAGGATGCATTACTTGAAATTGAAAAAATAAGAAGTAACAACAGAATACCACTGTTGGTTGGCGGCACAATGATGTATTTTAAAAGTCTCATTGAAGGTATTTCACCGCTGCCAACCGCAAATAAAGAAATACGAGAAGCTATCGAAGCAGAAGCAAGCTTAATAGGTTGGCAAGCCATACATAATGAGCTAGCTAAAATAGACCCTATTTCAGCAGCTCGAATAAATGAAAATGATTCACAACGATTAACTCGAGCTATTGAAGTATTTAAATTAACAGGTAAAACGCTAACACAGTTAACACAAGTTAAAGGGAAAAAACTTGAGGGCGATATTTTACAGTTAGCAATAGCACCTGAACAGCGAACTACCTTACACGATAGAATTGCTGTGAGGTATCAGCACATGATTGAACTAGGGTTTGAGGATGAAGTGTTTAACCTCAAAGCTAGAGGTGATTTACATGAGAATTTACCATCGATGCGATGTGTTGGTTACAGGCAAATGTGGCAATACCTTAATGGTGAATTTGATCATGATGAAATGATTTTTCGCGGTATTTGTGCAAGCCGTCAACTCGCAAAAAGACAGTTAACCTGGTTGAGAAGTTGGTCGAATTTACATTGGTTAACTACTGATGATAAAACTAATTTAACAAAAGTATTAACATTGTTAAAACCCTTTAATAAGGGGATGTAAATTTAAAGCAATAGTTGTAAATTAATGTATAATTAACTCTTAGCTAGGTAATACAATATCTTATTGAATTATTGTTAAGCTAAATTTTTCAAATGTTATTTATTGGTTATTTATTTAGCCAATAACGTTTTAATAATAAAGGGACCAAATAATGGCAAAAGGGCAGTCTTTGCAAGACCCATTCTTAAATGCATTACGTCGTGATCGCATTCCAGTTGCAATATATTTAGTAAATGGTATTAAGTTACAAGGGCAAGTTGAATCATTTGATCAATTTGTTATTCTTCTTAAAAATACAGTTAGTCAAATGGTATACAAACATGCTATTTCTACTGTTGTTCCGTCTCGAGCGGTAAATACAGCATCTTCAGCCGAAGAGCAATCTTCAGAGGCATAATGCACATTTTGAAAAGCACAGCTAAACGGCAAGGATTTAACTCGATTGTTTGAACGTTACCAAGCCGGTGAGCAAGCTATACTTGTTCATGTAGACTTTCCCGATGAAAGCAGTAGAGAAGATCTAAGCGAATTTAAAATGTTAGTTTCTTCAGCCGGCGTAAAATCTTTAGATGTTGTTACGGGCAAACGTAATACACCACACCCAAGGTTTTTTGTTGGTTCAGGTAAGGCAGAAGAAATTAGAGATGCTGTTAATTTAGTCAATGCCAATGTTGTTTTATTTAATCATAGCCTGACGCCTTCTCAAGAAAAAAACATCGAAACAATGTGTGAATGCAGAGTTGTTGATAGAACAACACTAATACTTGATATTTTTGCGCAACGTGCAAGAACACATGAAGGTAAATTACAAGTTGAATTGGCACAATTGCGGCATATGAGTAGTCGATTGATTCGAGGCTGGACTCACTTAGAAAGGCAAAAAGGTGGTATTGGTCTCAGAGGACCAGGTGAAACACAATTAGAAACAGATAGGCGCTTACTTCGAGAGCGTATGGTTAACATACGTAAGCGTTTGAATAAAGTTGAAGTACAGAGACAACAGGGCCGCAGGGCTAGAACCCGAGCAGATCTTCCTACCTTATCGCTTGTAGGTTATACCAATGCAGGTAAGTCTACTTTATTTAACACCTTAACTGAATCTGAGGTGTATGCAGCAGATCAACTTTTTGCCACACTGGATCCAACCTTAAGAAAAATAGACCTTGCCGGTGTTGGGCGTGTTATTCTTGCTGATACTGTCGGCTTTATTCGCCATTTACCTCATGATTTAGTTGCGGCTTTTAAGGCAACACTCACCGAAACCAGAGAAGCCGATTTGTTGTTACATGTTGTCGATATTGCAGATGAGCGACGAAGTGAAAATATTGAACAAGTTGAGTATGTATTGAAAGAAATTGAAGCGAGTGATGTACCACAACTCATAATTTGTAACAAAATAGATAAACTAGATGACATTGAGCCACGTATAGACAGAGATGAGCAAGGTTCACCAATCCGCGTATGGCTGTCTGCACAAGCAAATGTTGGTATAGAACTTTTATATCAGGCACTAGCTGAACGTCTCGATATTGAAGTTGTTAATCACTTTTTAAATATTCCTCCAAATGAGGGGAAATTACGCGGTGAATTATATAAATTAAATTGTATTACCAGTGAAAATTTTGATGACAAGGGCTACTGCCATGTTGAGGTTAATTTACCTTCTCGAGAATGGCAAAGGCTTCTTGCCAGTGATAGTAATGACATAGAGAATTTCATAGAACATTAACTAAAATTTTATTTTAATTGCAGGGGCGAACATTTATTTATTCGCCAATTATAGTGGAGAACAGTATGGCTTGGAATGAACCGGGGAATAATGAAAAAGACCCCTGGAAAAACAAAGGTGATAAAAATCAAGGACCACCTGATTTAGACGAATTGCTAAATGACCTAGGTAAAAAAGTTACTGGTATTTTTGGTGGTAAAACAAGTAAAGGTGGCTCTGGTTCAGGTAAGAGTTTTTCCAGTATTGGTATTAGTATATTATTGATAGTTGCCTCGATTGTTTACGCTTTCAGTGGCTTTTATACCATTAAGGAAGCCGAGCAAGGTATTGTTCTTCGCTTTGGTGAGTACTCTGGTACGGTAGAGCCTGGTATTAACTGGAAATGGACGTTCGTAGATCGCATCATACCTGTTGATATGCAAAGTACCCGCGCAATGCGTTCAGAAGGGTTTATGCTAACTCAAGATGAAAATGTTGTTCGTGTCGAAATGCAAATTCAATATCGGGTTGTTGAGGCAAGAAATTATGTGTTTAGTGTTACTGATGCTGATGATAGTTTAAACCAAGCACTAGATAGTGCACTTCGCTATGTTGTCGGTCATGCAGTTATGGATGATATTTTGACGAGTGGCCGTGAATCTATCCGTCAATCTGTGTGGCAAGAATTAGAAAAAATCATTGAACCATACAACTTAGGCCTAATTATTGTTGACGTTAACTTTAAAGATGCTCGTCCACCTAATGAAGTGAAAGACGCCTTTGATGATGCTATTGCAGCACAAGAAGATGAAGTTAGGTTTCTAAGAGAGGCTGAAGCATATGCCAGTGGTATCGAACCAAGAGCCCGTGGTCGTGTCAAACGTATGGAGCAAGAGGCCCTTGCTTATAAATCACAAACTGTTTTGGATGCCCAAGGTGAGGTAGCTCGTTTTGAGAAATTATTACCTGAATATCAAGCAGCACCAAATGTTACCCGTGAACGTTTATATATTGCGACTATGGAAAAAGTATATGGCAATACCAGTAAAGTAATGGTTGATGTTGATGGTGGTAATAACATGATGTACTTACCACTTGATAAGATAATGCAACAACAGTCAAATAATCGCTCTCAAACGAATAAGTCTTATGCACCAAAAACAGAAGTAAATGTCAATACATCACCTGCATCATCAACAGAGCGTGGTGATAGATTTAATAACGGGAGGGGTTAACTGATGAAAAATTTTGCCATCGCAATTTTATCGTTAATATTAATTCTAGCAGTATCTTGTGTGTTTGTTATTTATGAAGGGCAGCGTGGTATTGTCTTTCAATTTTCAAAAATCAAACGTGATAGTGTCACTGAAGAGATGTTAGTTTATGAACCAGGCTTACATTTTAAAATGCCGTTTTTTGAAAATGTTCGTAAATTAGATGCCCGTATACAAACCCTAGACGAGGCTGCTGACCGTTTTGTTACTGCTGAGAAAAAAGATTTAATGGTAGATTCGTTCGTGAAGTGGCGTATTGTTGACTTTTCAACATATTACTTACGTACTTCTGGTTCAGTTGAAAACGCTCGTTTATTATTAAAGCAAAAAGTTAATAATGGCTTACGTACAGAGTTTGGTAATCGTACTATTAAAGAAATAGTGTCAGGTGACCGATCAATGATTATGAGCAAAGCATTAGAAAGTGCTGCCAGTAGCCAAGAAGACTTAGGTATAGAGGTTGTTGATGTTCGTATTAAAGCAATAAACTTACCGACTGAAGTAAGTAATTCAATATATGAACGAATGCGTGCAGAGCGCTCGGCAGTAGCTAAAGAGCATAGGTCTCAAGGACAAGAACAAGCCGAAATTATACGTGCGACTATTGATGCTAAAGTGACTGTTATGTTGGCAGAAGCGCAAAAAAATGCCTTTACAATCAGAGGTGAGGGTGATGCAGAGGCTGCTAAGGTTTATGCTGATGCCTATACCAAGGATGCTGAATTTTATGGTTTTTTCCGTAGTCTTGAAGCTTATGAAAAAAGCTTCAACAGTAAAAATGATATCATGGTAATTAAACCAGATAGCGAGTTCTTCAAATTTTTGAAGGACGGTCGAGACGAAAAATCTTAACTAAACTGCTACAACAAAAAAGCCAGCTCAACGCTGGCTTTTTTGTTGTAGCTATCATATTTTTAGTTTGTGTTTTTGATAAAAGCCTGACGAAATAGTGATATTTAAAACTATATGGATATGACATAAGAGAATACTATGCTTACAAAACAGTGTGCGGTGTTAATGATGATCTTTGCTTTTAGTAGTGCCTCTGCAGTGGTGCTTGAAGCGCCATTGGTTTCCATCAAAAACCAGGATGAATTTTTTGATCGTTTGAGTCAACTTTGTGGCAAGGCTTATGAAGGCAATGTTACTGTTAATAACGCTAATGATGGGAACTTTACCGATAAAAAATTAGTTATGCATGTAAGGAAGTGCAGTAATCAACAATTACAAATACCCTTTCATGTGGGGAAAGATGCCTCTCGGACTTGGATAATTAGTAAAACTGGCTCAGGGTTATCATTAAAGCATGATCACAGGCAACAGGATGGTAGTTACCACAAATCAACTATGTACGGTGGTCATACGGTTGATGGTGGGTGGCCAGCAGTTCAGTCTTTTCCTGCAGATCATTATTCAAAAGAATTATTCATTGCTCAACAGATCCCACAATCCATTGGCAATATTTGGCAAGTTTATATCTATCCCGAAAAATTTACGTATCGACTGGTAAGACAAGGGCGTGAATTTAGGGTTGATTTTGACTTAACAAAACCAGTTAGTTTGCCCGTTACCCCTTGGGGTTATGAATAACTTAAGCGCTAACTGGTTAACTTAATTACTTATTTCGAAATAGTCAGTACTCCAAGTTAAAAATCATAGCTTTTTAACTTGGACTCGATAATATTTTTTGATAAAATCCCCGCCTAATTTTCTTATGAAATAGTAACACATGGGTAAAAATGTAGTTGTTCTCGGCACTCAATGGGGTGACGAAGGTAAAGGTAAGATCGTAGACTTACTAACCGATAAAGCAAAATATGTTGTGCGTTATCAAGGTGGTCATAATGCTGGTCATACGTTAGTAATTAACGGTGAAAAAACAGTCCTACACCTTATCCCTTCAGGGGTATTACGTGATAACGTCAAATGTCTAATAGGTAATGGTGTTGTTTTATGTCCAAAAGCATTAATGGCCGAAATTACAATGTTAGAAGCGAAAGGTGTTCCAGTTCGCGAACGCTTACTCATAAGTGACGCATGTCCTTTAATTCTTCCTTACCATAATGCTTTAGATGCTGCACGTGAAGTTGCTCGCGGCAATAAAGCGATAGGTACAACAGGCAGAGGAATTGGTCCTGCATATGAAGACAAGGTTGCTCGTCGAGGTCTACGTGTAGGTGATTTATTTTGTGCGGAAACCTTCGCTGCTAAGCTTAAAGAAATTGTAGAGTATCATAACTTTTCCCTAGTCAATTACTATAACGTCGAGCCTGTTAGTTACGACGAAATTTTAGCTGACGCTCTAGCCGTGGCTGACATTATTAAGAATATGACAGCGGATATTCCTGAATTGTTAGATCAAGCACGTATTGATGGTGAATCAATTATGTTTGAAGGTGCTCAGGGTACCTTACTTGATATTGATCACGGCACCTACCCTTATGTTACCTCTTCAAATACTACAGCTGGTGGTGTAGCAACTGGCTGCGGCGTTGGTCCTCGTCATTTAGATTACATTCTTGGTATCACAAAAGCCTATACAACCCGAGTTGGTTCTGGCCCATTCCCAACCGAATTAGATGACGAAATTGGTAATCATCTAGGCACGGTTGGTCATGAATTTGGAGCTACGACAGGTCGTGAACGCCGCTGTGGTTGGTTTGATGCGGTCGCAATGCACAGAGCTATACAGGTAAATAGTGTGACTGGCTTCTGTTTAACCAAACTTGATGTCTTGGATGGTTTAGAGACACTAAAAATTTGTATTGGTTACAAGACCGAGTCTGGTGAAATTATCACGGTTCCGCCTACAGCAGCAGAGGGTTATGAAAAAATTACCCCTGTTTATGAGGAGATGCCTGGTTGGAATGAGGTTACGGTAGGTGCTACTTCTGTTCAGGCTTTACCTGAAAATGCACTGGCTTACATTAAGCGTATTGAGGAAATTACCGGCGTGCCTGTCGATATTATTTCAACAGGTCCAGACCGTGTTGAAACAATTATTAAGGTGAATCCATTTCTGTAAAGTAACTTGATAACTTTACCTTGTAGGTTCATCATAAAAAAATCCAGCTATATGCTGGATTTTTTTGTTAAACGCTACCTAAAAAAACAAAGTTTGCGGTTAGTAACGTAAATCTTGATGTTTTAGACGGTCAATTAAAAGTATGAGGCCTAACAGTCATTAAACAGTCATAACTATCCTTAATGCATCGTTACATAAGGTGTTACTTCCTCAAGCCTTAAATACTTCGAATATATGTTACGTTAATATAATATTGATCAGTATATTAAACTAGTACATGATTAATTACATAACTAATAAAAATAATAGCTGTGAGCAATAATATGATTTAAAGGGTGTTAATAAGTTAAATTTAACTATGCATCTTAATATTGAATGAATAGTTATTGTAATATAGCGGATATTTAGCATATTTATTTTAAATTAATAACCTCAGAGAGTATATTTATAATGGCTTATACAAAGTTTTCTTATAAAAATAAGCTTGTATTCTTTTATCTACTTGAAATAACATATAAGTAAGTAAAATCGTGTATTAATAATTTCAATAATAAAATGACAATCATGGCTATACTTTACATATCGACAAAATACTATTGATGACACATTAGGGGTTCTTATGACAGATTTTCGCCAGCAAGCATTAGATTATCACGCCCAACCGACACCGGGAAAGATTAGTGTTGCTTTAACGACTTCAGCAGAAACAGCAGAAGACTTATCATTAGCTTATAGTCCAGGTGTTGCCGAGCCTTGTAGAGTCATAGCCGAATACCCAGATGAGGTATATAAATATACTGGTAAGGGTAATACGGTAGCTGTCATAAGTAATGGAACAGCAGTACTAGGCTTGGGTAATATTGGCCCTATGGCCTCAAAGCCTGTTATGGAAGGTAAAGCATTATTATTTAAAAAATTTGCGAATATTGACTCATTCGATATAGAGGTCACACATGATACTGTCGATGAATTTATTAATACAGTTGCAAATATTGCTGATAGTTTTGGTGGAATTAATCTCGAGGACATCAAAGCCCCAGAATGTTTTGTTATTGAAAAAGCACTAATTGAGCGATGTAATATTCCAATCTTTCACGATGATCAACATGGCACGGCTATCGTAACTGCCGCAGGTATGATGAATGCACTGGATGTTCAGGGTAAACAATTAAACCAAGCTAATATTGTTTGTTTAGGGGCAGGTGCCGCTGCAATCTCATGCATGGAGCTATTAGTGAAGTGTGGAGCGCAACGTGAAAAAATTTTGATGTTAGATTCAAAAGGCGTTATTCATTCTAAGCGTGATGATCTCAATGAATATAAGCAACGTTTTGCAAATAATAGCTCAAAACGAACTCTTGACGACGCTATTGTTGGGGCGGATGTTTTTATTGGCGTTTCTGGCGCTAACTTATTAAGCCAAGAGCAAGTTAAACGCATGGCAGTTAAACCTATTATTTTTGCCTGTTCAAATCCTGATCCTGAAATACAACCAGCATTAGCAATGGCTGCTCGCGAGGATTTAATTATGGCTACTGGGCGCTCTGATTACCCAAATCAAGTCAATAATGTATTATGTTTTCCATTCATTTTTCGAGGGGCATTAGATGTGCGTGCGAGAAGTATTAATGATGAGATGAAAATTGCCGCCGTTAATGCGATTAGGTCGTTGGCAAAAGAACCTGTACCTCAGGACGTTCTTGATAACAGTGGTGCCAAAACCTTAAATTTTGGAAGAGACTATATTATTCCCAAACCAATGGATCCTAGATTATGTGCTGCAGTTGCAAAGGCGGTTGCTCAAGCTGCTGTTGATTCAGGCACTGCAAGGTTGAGTTTACCTGAAAATTATATGTGTTAATCGGTGTAATACAAAATTATGTTACAAAAATGTTGATGAAGCATATTCATTTCAACAAGACTATACACAAAGGTCATGGTATAAAATACTTTGACCTTTTTTAATGGATGAGACTAATGAACACAACATTAAAGGCAACTATATTACTAGTACTGAGTATTACTCTCTTAATAGGGGCTACGGGATGCTCTCCCGAAAACGAAGAAATGATGCAAACTCCAATTAAAACCACAAACCATAATACCGCTATAAAAGCTCAAGCTAAGATTTGGCAGACAGTGACGGTCAACTATTACAATTTTGAAGGTGGTTTTTATGGACTTGTTACGTCAACAGGAGGCAAACTATTACCAATGAATTTAGCAAAAGAATACCAAGTACCGGGAACAGTACTTAAAATAAAAGGAGAAATGATCAAAGACATGATCACTATCCAGCAGTGGGGGCAGCCGTATCAAATCTCTGATGTTGAGCTTATAACGCTAGGAAACGTTGAAAACCAAAATACTTTCTAATAATTATTAAGACAAGTGGATAATTATATGAGAGATAAATTGATGAGTGATCCTTTTTATTCACTTTAAAATGTCAGCATAATCGACTTGTCTCACCAATTATACTGACATGTTTAAGTATGATTTAATTTAAAATAAACGGTTTAAGCCGTTCAATGCAGCGACACGAAAAGCTTCCGCCATGGTTGGATAATTGAAAGTGGTTTCGACAAAATATTCAATAGTATTTCCACCATTTTTTTGCTGCATAATGGCTTGTCCAATATGAATTATTTCAGCTGCATTCTCGCCAAAACAATGAATACCTAAAATTTCTTTACTGTCTCGATGAAATAAAATTTTCAATGAACCCACTAAATTATTTGAAATTTGGGCACGGGCTAAGTGTTTAAATTGAGCACGGCCAACTTCATAAGGTATTTTAGCTTCCGTCAGTTCTTGTTCAGTCTTCCCCACTGAACTGATTTCAGGAATAGTATAAATACCCGTAGGAATATCAACAATGAGCTTTGCTTTACTCGTAATGTCAACCATGGCTAGGGCTGCAATTCTTCCTTGATCAAACGCCGCACTGGCTAGGCTTGGATAACCGATAACATCACCTACGGCAAAAATATTTTCAACAGAGGTTTGATAACAGTCATTCACTTGCAGTTGGCCGCGGCTATCAGCGGAAAGGCCTGCATTTTCTAGTTTTAAATCAGCAGTGTTACCTGTTCGTCCATTAGCAAAAAGTAAACAATCTGCACGCATTTTTTTACCTGATTGCAGATGCACAATTACCGCATCCTTGTTTGCTTCAACGTGCTCAATTTCCTCACCATGCCTAATAACAACACCATTATTCCACAGGTGATAACTGAGAGAGTCAGACATTTCGGCATCTAAAAAAGATAATAAGCGTTCACGGGTATTAATTAAATCTACTTTTACGCCCAAGCCTCTAAATATAGATGCGTATTCACTACCTATAACACCTGCACCATATATGATGACATGCCTTGGAGCATGTTGCAGACTTAAAATACTATCCGAGTCATAAACACGTGAATGATTAAAGTCTATATTGTCAGGGCGATATGGTCGAGAGCCCGTGGCGATAACTATTTGATTAGCGCTAATAGTATCGATAGAGCCATCTTCATGAACAACTTCCAAAGTGTTGGCGTTAATAAATGAAGCTTCACCCAAAATGTGTTTAACTCTATTGCGATTATAAAAACCACTTCTAAGGTTAACCTGTTTGCGAATAACTGCAGAAGCATGACTGAGTATATCTTGAAAGGTTAATTGCTTAGCTTGATCTTGTTGGTTAAAAAGCGGGTTGGAATTATAGTCGATTAATCGACTAACTGATTGGCGAAGGGCTTTAGAGGGAATAGTCCCCCAATGAGTGCAACCTCCACCTACTTGATGGTACCGTTCAATAATAGCGACATTTTTTTGTTGTTTTGCAAGGTTCATTGCTGCACCTTCACCACCAGGGCCTGTACCGATGATAATAACGTCGTAGTCAAAACAGTGTTCTGCAGTTTTATTTGTTGAATTAGGCAAAAAAAAGCCCTCGTTAAAATTAATATAAAAAATATAGCAGTATTTTATCAGAACTAAAACTGACAATAATGGACTAATTCAGTATTATAATAAAATTATGAAAAGCATGGCTAACGAGCATAAAAATGAGTGGTGTAAGAGCACAACAAAAAGAAAAAACACGTCGTCAGATCATTAATGCCGCACTTAACCAACTCAGTGCAGAGCGAAGCTTTTCCAGTTTAAGCTTGCGTGAAGTTGCCAAAGAAGCTGGTTTAGCACCTACCTCATTTTATCGTCACTTTTCTGATATGGACGATTTGGGACTGACATTAGTTGATGAAGCAGGCTTGACTCTGCGGCAATTAATGCGCCAAGCTCGCCAACGAATTGCCAAAGGTGGATCTGTGATTCAAATATCAGTTCAGACATTTATGGAGCTAATTGAAAGTAACGGGAATGTTTTTAGACTTTTACTGCGTGAGCGTTCAGGCACTTCCGCAGCCTTTCGCGCTGCAGTAATTCGAGAGATACGCTACTTTACAATGGAGCTTTGTGACTATTTACAAAAGGCAAATCAACTCGATACAGAGGTTGCATATATGCAAGCTAATGCCGCAGTAACCATTGTTTTTAGTGCCGGCTCTGATGCTCTAGATATAGAGGATAGCGCTGAAAGAGAGCAATTGGCTCAACAAACAATTCAACAATTAAGATTTATTGCTCGAGGCGCATCTGAATTAAGTGACCGCCGCAAATCTTCACGACGATCTCGGTAGCGTTATTTTTTTTCCAGTATGACACCTGTTTCTACATGATCGGTATAGGGAAATTGGTCAAATAAAGCAAATTTAACTATCTTATGTGTCGATATCAGGTTTGTTAAGTTGTCTTTCAAAGTATGTGGATTACATGAAATATAAATGATCTTGTTAAATCGCCTCACTAATTCCACACTATCTGTATCTAAGCCTGCTCGGGGTGGATCGACAAGCACAGTGTCATAGTTATAAGCGGTCAAATCAAAATTCTCTAGACGGCGAAATTTTCTGTCTCCGTTCATAGCCTGACTAAATTCTTCACTCGACATTCTTACAATATCAATATTTTCAATGTTATTTTGTCTAATATTAATTTGTGCCGATCTTACTGACGTTTTTGAAATCTCGGTGCCTAATACTCGATTAAAATTATCAGCTAACGCAATACTAAAGTTGCCATTGCCACAATAAAGTTCAATTAAATCGCCATTGTCATTTTTTGTTGCTTTTTTAGCCCAAGACAACATTTTTTCATTAACGCCTGCATTCGGTTGTGTAAAACTATTCTCTACTTGTTGATATATATATGTTTTATTTTCAACTTGTAAGGATTCTGTGATGTAATCTTTATCAATGATAATCTTTTGTTTCTTGGCTCTACCAATAATATTAATGTCAGCAATATGCGAAAGTTGTTGTTTCAAATGCTCTGCTGCTTGTTGCCAAGACGCTTCTAATTGCTTGTGATAAAGCATACTAATAACAAGTTCTCCACTGAGACTGGATAAAAAGTCTACTTGAAAGAGCTTATAACGTAATTCCGGTAATGATTTAATGGCAAGAAGTAGTGCTTTCATTGCAGAATTAATTAAAATACTGGCAACAGGAAAGTCTTCAACCTTAAACTTTTGTTTAGTTGTTGTATCGAACATAATGTAATAAAGGTCATCACCATCATGCCAAACCCTAAATTCAGCTCTTTGACGATAATTAAGGGGTGCAGAGTCAAAAGTTTCTAATGCAGGTAAGTCGAAATCACTAAACAATTTAGCCATATCGACTTGTTTAGTAGATAACTGTTGAGTGTAGTTATCGGGATGAATATGACTAAACATAAAAATGTCCTATATCGTTTTGATGAGTGATGTAAATCAAGGTGCCGAATTTTACTACTGCGTCAGCTTTTGTCGAGATAATTATACAAAATAAAAAGGTCGCGAATCTAAGATAGGCGACCTTCATCGTTTAACTTTTATATAACGGTTAGTTGTGGGTTTTATCTTCAGTGCGCTCTGGGCGCTCTTTTGCTTCTCTAACTTTTAATGTTCGTTGTTGAAATTCCGTATCATTTAATGCTGATATAGCAGAATCTAAATCGTTAGCAGCCATTTCTACAAAGCCAAAGCCACGGCGTTTACCGGTATGCTTGTCTTTCATTAAGCGAACTGAATGTACAGAACCGTATTCAGAAAATAATTCACGGACAGAGGTTTCATTGGCCCTATAAGGTAAATTACCGACATAAAGGGTTTTAACATCTTCATTAGTACCACCAGAACCATTGTCAGAAGCGGTGTTGGTTGATAAATTGCCTACTAATAAGGGTGCGATAAATGCGCTAATAAAGACTAAACCCGCTAAAATAAGTGGGCTGGCTGGTACGAAAAAAGTGACGGAATAAGCGACACCGGCAAAAATAACAGCAAAAAATACTGTTTGAATTGTTGGGGACTTCATATAAAAAATACCTAATTATTATTTTAATAAACTAATTTAATTGCTTAAAATTTTACAAATAGCAAACCTATGTTACGCAGCTTTTTATAATGTGCAACTACGAAGTGTAAATAATATGCAATTAATCACACTATAGTAAAAGATTACAAACATGTTATAACTTTATGGATAAAAATTATTCGTGTTGCCTTATATATAAACACTTAATAAAAAACTCCCAAATAAGCCTTGCACTCCGCCGAAATGTGTCTACAATGCGCTCCAGTTCCAAGGGCTTGAGGCCAAAACCTTTACCAACGAA
>JBELHN010000003.1:42140-161482 GCA_042091395.1 Colwellia sp. | reverse complement strand
CCTCAAGCCCTTGGAACTGGAGCGCATTGTAGACATATTTCGGCGGAGTGCAAGGCTTATTTCATCATAATTTTGATATTAATGAGTATAGCTCAAGTTCTACTCATTGGTTGTTGTTATTTAGACCATAAAGCCTGTTATTTAATCGCCACAATTAATTTCACTGACTGTCATATTTTATTTATCGCACACCATTAGTGGTTTTATTAGATAGCTGTGTTATTTTGTTCACACTTTCCATGATGATCAAATTTTTATTAGGTATGTATGAACAACGCTAACTTGCGCTTTTACAAAGGCATTATTCCCACCTTAGGCAAAAACTTGTATATTGATAGTTCAGTTATCCTTGTTGGCGATATCACTTTATCTGATGATGTAAGCATTTGGCCGCTCGTTGCTGCTAGAGGGGATGTTAATACAATTACTATAGGTGCAAGAACCAACATTCAAGACGGTAGTGTTTTACATGTTACTCGAAAAAGTGTTAATAACCCTGAAGGTAACCCACTGATAATTGGCGAAGATGTTACCGTTGGACATAAGTGTATGTTACATGGTTGCCAACTTGGTAATCGCATTCTTGTTGGTATGGGCGCTATTATTATGGACGGCGTTGTCGTAGAAGATGATGTTTTTATTGGTGCTGGGAGTGTCGTTACACCCAATAAAACCCTTGTGAGTGGCTTCCTGTATGTAGGCAACCCAGCTAAAAAAGTTAGACCCTTACGGGCTAATGAAGTGGCTTTTCTTAAACAGTCGGCAATGAATTATGTAGAATTAAAAAATGATTACCTGGATGAGGGGGCATTATAAGGCTTATTATCACAATCAATTACTATTTCAGTGCCCTCTAGCTCGTTTTCTGCTAGCCAGAGTTCAACTGATTCTTCTAGATCAAACTGCGTCGTTGCCTCTATTGCCTGTAACTTATTTAACCGTTTTGAATGAAAATATATGGTGATTATTTGTCCTGAAACCATACCGGTAAAGCACCAAGCAGACCGCGCTTTGTTAAACGTAATATCATCATTGAATAGAATTTTTTGATTCATAATGTTTTTCTTAATTGTTCGATAACAGGTTTTACTTCAGGGGTTACACCTCGCCATACATTAAAACTTGCTGCTGCTTGACCCACTAACATGCCTAAACCATCAATAACTTTTTTTGCACCATGGCACTTTGCCCACATAATAAATGCAGTATCAGCTTTACCGTACATCATGTCATAGCAAACAACCTGATTATTTATAATGTCGCTAGATATCGGTGGTAAGTCGCCAGCTAAACTTGCTGAGGTGGCATTGATAATAAGATCATAATGTTTATTGGCAACAGCAGAGTAACTTGATGCGGTTAGTCGCTTATCGGCAAATTGATGACAAATTTTATCAGCCTTGCTTAGTGTCCTATTAGCGATAACGATACTTTTTGGTTGTTGTGACAAGAGAGGTAGTAAGACTCCTCTTGCGGCCCCTCCGGCACCTAATAATAATATATTGCGCTGTTTTAATGTTACATTATTGGCCAATAAGTCAATAACTAAGCCTTCACCATCGGTATTGTCACCATATATCATGCCGTCTTTGAAGGTCAACGTATTGACTGCACCAGCTGATGCAGCCCTGGGACTTAGTTGATCCGCTAATGACATGGCCTGCTCTTTAAAGGGTACAGTGACATTAGCCCCTTTGCCATTCGTGCTTATAAAGTCCTTGATAGCTTGACTAAAGCCCTCAACCGGTACCAATATCTTTTGATAATTTATGCTTTGTTGGCTTTTGTTAGCAAACATATGATGTATTTCTGGGGAACGTGAATGCTCAATAGGGTTGCCAAAAACACAATATTGGTCAGGAATATTTTCAGTCATAGTTATTTAATAGGCTTAGTTAATAGGCTTAGTTAATTATGGACAGGTTAACTTAATGACTATTCATTGCAAAGCGCTAACCATGAACACTTTGCTATATGTTAGTGCTTTTTATTGCCGAACTACCTTGTCGGTTAATGCGTCGATGATTTTTGAGGGTGAAGTATGGCCTAATGTTTCACCTTCTACAATAAAATCAATTTTGTTTACTAACTGTGGATCTAGCGCTTGCCAAGTTCTTGCTGGCTCTTGTCCTGATAGGTTTGCACTGGTTGAAACAATAGGTTTATTGGTAAGTTTACATAATGCCACGACATCTTTTTGACGAGTAACTCTAACGGCAATAGAGTCAAATTTACCCGTTAATAATGTTGAAGTATCTTTATTTTTTGGTATCAATAGAGTCAAGCCCTCTGGCCAATTTTTAGCTAATTTAGCTGAGGTCTGTTTCGGAAGTTGCGCCACATCAATGTAAGGTAAAAGCTGCGAAAAATCACCAGCTAAAAGGATTAGTCCTTTTTCAACCGGCCTTTGCTTTACCTCTAATAAGCGCTGCAAAGCATTATCACTATCAGGATCACAGCCCAAACCAAAGACAGCTTCCGTTGGGTAAGCAATAACTCCCCCTTGGTTGAACACCGTTAGCAAATCACCTTTACGCACAAATTACACCTTCAATTAAAATCACATAAAACCATATTATCAAACACTGCGAATGAATTACTAATGCTGTAGCTATTTTAAGATAAAAAAGTTCACGATTCCGTATTGTCGAAAACAAGGTTATAATTGCCAATAGATTTAGTCACTTTCTTCGTGTTTGAAGAAGCACTTCACTTTTAAAGGTATACATACATGACAGTCGGTATCATTATGGGGTCAAAGTCGGATTGGCCAACAATGCAACATACAGCAGAAATGCTAGATTCATTAGGTGTTCAATATGAAACAAAAGTTGTTTCTGCACACAGAACTCCTCATCTGCTTGCTGAATATGCCGAAAGTGCTAAAGATAGGGGCCTTAAAGTCATTATTGCTGGTGCAGGTGGCGCAGCTCATTTGCCTGGTATGGCCGCCGCTTATACTAGCTTGCCTGTATTGGGTGTACCTGTTCAATCAAAAGTACTCAGTGGTAAAGATTCATTATTGTCTATAGTACAAATGCCAAAGGGCATTGCCGTTGGGACATTAGCTATTGGCACCGCAGGAGCTGCCAATGCTGGCCTTTTGGCCGCACAAATTATCGGTACACATGACACCGAAATCCAAACAAATATTGAAACGTTTCGCAAAACACAAACCGATTCAATACTTGCAAACCCAAACCCAGCAGAATAAGTAATTGCACATGAAAAGAGTTCTCATATTAGGTGCTGGCCAGTTAGCTAGAATGATGGAATTAGCTGGTACTCCCTTAAACTTATCAATAAAAGCACTTGATGTGGCGAATAATAATGTTGTTCGCCCACTGGCACCGGCAACTATTTGCTCCGATTTAGCAACAGGTATTGCCGAGACTGAAGTAATCACCGCAGAATTTGAACACGTTGCACATGATATTTTGTATCAATGTGAGCTATCAGGAAAGCTTCTACCAAATAGTGAAGCCATCAAAGTTGGCGGTGATAGGCGCTTAGAAAAAGCACTATTAGCTTCTTGCAATGTCGCTAACGCTAGACATTGCTTTGTTGAAAACAAAGAAAGTTTTGATAAGGCACTTGAGCTTTTATCCTTGCCTATTATTTTTAAAAGTGCGTTAGAGGGTTATGACGGTAAAGGTCAATGGCGCTTGAAAAAAATTGAAGATGCTGATGCGATATGGCAAGACATGTCAGACTTTATTGTTAACTCAACAACTTCTGTTAAACAAGGTATTGTTGCCGAGCAAATGGTTGCTTTTGATAGAGAGGTTTCACTCGTTGGCGCTCGCTCTTCTAACGGCAAAGTTGCCACTTACCCATTAACTGAAAATCATCACACTAATGGCATTTTAAGTATTTCAGTCGCAGAAAATATCAATGCTGAACTGCAACAGCAAGCCAATGTCATATTTGAAGCTATTGCTAAACAACTTAATTACGTAGGTATACTGGCCATTGAGTTTTTTCAGGTCGGCGGTAAGTTATTGGTTAATGAAATAGCTCCAAGAGTGCATAACTCAGGACACTGGACTCAACAAGGTGCAGATACTTGTCAATTTGAAAACCACCTGAGGGCTATATGCGGTTTACCTCTCGGCAGCACCTCGTTAATCAGACCTACAGCAATGGTAAACATTATTGGTGAAGATACGATAACAGATGATGTGTTGACTATACCCAGTGTTAAATTGCACTGGTACAACAAAAGCAAACGCCCGGGTCGTAAAATGGGCCACATTAATATCAGTGGTAATACTGAACTACAGCTTGCACAACGGTTACAAATGTTAGCTGAGTTGTTGCCCTCAGAATCATTTACAGAATTAACTAATTTTACCAAGCAATATTTGGCTCAAAAGAATTAATTTTAAAAGCAATATGAGTAAGGCAATAATATGCGCCTTACTCTTTGCTTTTTTGCATCGCTGAACATTTTTTGTCAGCACATTGATATTTAACTCCAGCAGCCATATTCCGCTTCAATAACAGTGGAAACTGGCATTTCTCACAATGCCCAGAAATTGGTTGATGGTTAACTACAAATTTGCACTTTGGATAACAATTACAAGCATAAAACTTTTTACCAAAACGGCTGGTTTTTTCTTGTAGTAAGCCACTCTTGCATTGCGGACAAGCTAAATCCTCTAACGTTTCTTGGGGTTCCTGTTCAATATGGTGACATGTTGGGAAATTACTGCAACCAATAAACATGCCGTAACGCCCTTGCTTAACCGCCAACTCGTGACCGCATAAAGGACATTCAGATCCTACCAAAACTTTGTCTTCTATGCGCTCATGTTCAACAACAGCTCGAGTATAATGACAACTGGGGTAGTTGCTGCACGCTAAGAATGGGCCTGATTTACCTTGTTTTATATGTAACTCTGCGGCACAGTCAGGACAAACTTGATCTTTGTCTTTTAACGCATGTGCATGTTGTGTAAAAAGAGGTTTTTCAGTTGCTGACATGATGAAAGTTAAAATTATAATAAATAAGCATCAGTATGCCATAAAGATGCTTCAATAAATATTGATGATTAACTGACTAAACCACACTCAGCACAATAGCAATTAGTAGAATAGTTATTGTTTAGTGAAGAGGCCCTTCTGGTTCCTCAAAAATCAAATCCTCAAGTTGCGAGTAAGCAGACTCTTTACCTGGGACATTAAACAATACCATGAGAATAACCCATTTAAGATCATCCATTGAAAAGTACTTAGTATCGAGCTCCATGACCCTGTCGATAACCATTTCACGCGTACTAAAATCAAGCACATTCACTTGTTCTAAAAATAAAATAAAGCCTCGGCTTTGTGTATCAAGCAATTGCATCTCTTCGTGAGTATAAATACGAACAGACTTACTTCCTACTCGAGTAAGGTACGGGTAAGCATCAGTATCTTGTAATGCAGCAAGCTTTTCTAGCCAATTTAACGCTTTATAAATTTCATCTTGATGGAAGCCAGCACGAGTTAACTCATCAGTTAACAAGTCATGATCTACCATTGCTTCCGATTCATCTTGAATATAGGTTTCAAAAAGGTACATTAAAATATCAAACATAATTAGCCCCTATTACATCTCTTAGTATTATTACGTTCTAATATAACCACCTGGAACAGCACTGACTAAGCCACTAAGCTCAAGCATTGTTAACCTTGTTAAGACGTCCTCTACGGGAAGTTGACTTCGAGAAACAAGTTTATCAATGGGTGTAATTTCAAACCCCACACTAGCCAACAATACATCGTTACACAAGCCTTTTTCAATTATTTTATCACCTCCTTGCTCTCTAGTTTTCACAAGCGCTTGATTAATTTGAACACTATGACCTAAGTGTAGACTAGATTGATCAACAAAGTTTAATTCATCTGTTATGTCGCTGCAATGCTCGACAAGTTTAGCACCCTGTTTAATAAGCCAATGACACCCCCTAGCTTGTGTATTTAAAATAGAGCTTGGTATAGCAAAAACCTCGCGATTTTGTTCTAATGCGCAGCGCGCCGTAATTAAAGAGCCACTTTTTATTTCGGCTTCAACGACTAAAACCCCAACACTTAAACCACTAATTAAACGATTACGCTTTGGAAAGTGCCCTGCCCTTGGTAATACACCAGGTAAGAATTCACTGACAATAGCGCCACCAGAAGATATTATTTGCTTAGCTAAATTTTTGTGCCTGGCGGGGTACACCTGATCCAAACCGTTAGCAACCACAGCAATTGTACCTGCCGATGCATTTAAAGCGCCCTTATGAGCTGCCGCATCAATACCAAGTGCCAAACCACTGGTAACAACAACCTGTTGCTGGCCTAGTTGCTCACTAAACGTAAAAGCTGTTTCACAGGCGACTTTAGTCGCTGATCGACTTCCCACTACAGCTAACTGACAGGAATTTAATAAACGACAATTACCTTGTACAAAAAGCACTAAGGGTGGATCATATATTTGCTTTAGTCGTTGTGGGTATTTAGCATCGTTAAAATGAATGATGTGACTTATGCAAGCTTCACTGGCATCAATAATATCATTAATTATTTGCCAGTTTGGTTGATGAAAAGCACTTAATTGCTTAGCACTTAGGCCGTTTGCAGAAGAAAGAGTTGAAGGTTGATGAGCATCAGAGAAGAGTTTTTTTAACCCGTACTCCTTTACTAATGCTATTTTTTTATACGTTGCTAAGCGAGGTACTAATTTTAATGCTAGCCAATATGCTTGATCACTTATAGTTTCTGTTGTCACTTGTCTTCTCCTTAAGAACAAGCTTCTGGCCTTTCTATAGTAATAAATAACTTATAGAAAGGCCTCTAGTATTTATTCACTGGGTGCGGTGATTACATCATTAATTCTAGCAGGCTTTTCAGTAGATAAAATTAAAGCCATACTGGCTTGTTGATAGACTTTAAAGACCATTAATGTGCCAACAGCCTCTTCTGGCATTTTATAACTAGAGCCCATCACTTGGTTCCAACGCGAGCTATCACTTACATATGCTGGTCCTTTGCCGGTTTCAACAACCGCTGGGCTGGCTCGCCTTATTGCCATAACATCGCCAGGAGTTACCTCATGCTCAAGACCTCGGTTGATCATCACTACTTCCGATTTTGCAAATTCTCGACCTTTACTTGACGCTTGAACAATTGCTCCTCGCATTGCTGATTTTGCTGGTTTCATTGCAAATACAGCTGGCAGAAGTTGCCCCTCATTAACCGGCACCACATAATCTCCAGCAAGAATTTCTCTTTTAACCGAACCAATGCGCATAGTTGAAGGAGCATCATTGTCGATATCGCCACGCTGCAGCACTTGACCAATAGCGACTAAGCTTACTGAAAAACCCAAGGAGTCTTCAGTTTCTGGGTCATAAATCTCTTCCCCCTTGTTATAAATTGCATAACTTTTGGCAAGCTCTAAATCAGCATTAACGTACACTTTAAAGTGACTGGTTGTCATGCGGTGACCTTCGTCACTGCCAATAATACGTGGTAAAGCATCTAATTCATCTTCTGTGAATAAGTGCTCATATTTCAAATACGGTGCAATAATCTCTAAAGGTAGTAGCGATATTGCATCATCTTGATTTTGTTGTTGGCGAATTTTTGGAGACAACCTATAAGTTGGCTTTGATGCGGTATCGACATTTTCATAAGACATTGAATCTTGAGATTGCTGCTCGCCCTTAACTAACATGGGTTGGCCATCTTCATCATAAACTAAGGTGAGCACATCACCTGGGTATATTAAGTGAGGGTTATTGATTTCTGGGTTTAAGCGCCATAATTTTGGCCATAACCAGGGTTGCTCTAAAAAGATTTCCGATATATCCCATAAGGTATCACCTTTAACGACTACATACCTAGTTGGCGCATCATCATTAAGTTTTACTTGATCAGCAAAACTCAACAACGAATAGAACGTTAAAGAGAGTGAGAGTATTATTTTTTTAAGCATAGCGCTCGTTCCTTTTCCTATAAGCTGCCACAAACACACTAAAATCTAGTTATTAAATTGGGCGACATAAAAATGCAGGTTTCAGTTATGGTTACTTGGGTATATAATTGCAACATAACATTCTCAATGAATTATCGCTAACTCTTTTAAAAAATATGACTATTTTACCTGTTTTACGCTTTCCTGACCCACGTTTGAGAACAAAAGCTCAAACTGTTGTTGAAATTACTGACGCCACTCGTGAAATTATAGACAATATGATTGCCACTATGTACGACGAAAATGGCGTTGGTCTTGCAGCAACACAAGTTGATATTCACCAAAGAATTGTCGTGATGGACACTTCTGCAGAAGCAGACCAAACCATAGTCATGATAAACCCTGAAATCATTGCTACTAGCCAAGAAACTTCGGTTAATGAAGAAGGGTGTTTATCTGTGCCCGGAACTTACGCCAAAGTTGATAGACACGATACGTGTACTGTAAAAGCTCTCGATCGTCACGGCAAAGAATTCACCATAGACGCAAGTGAACTGCAAAGTATTTGTATACAACACGAACTAGATCACTTAAATGGTGTGCTCTTTGTTGATTATTTATCTCCATTAAAACGTCAACGTATTCAGAAAAAGCTTGAAAAAGAAGCGAAACTATCTCAAAAGTAACTTAGGTTTGTAAGCACTTACACCCAATGTTTATAGGAAATAAATTGTCCTCACCACTTAACATCATTTTTGCTGGCACCCCAGATTTTGCAGCACACCATTTAGCAGCGCTACTGGACACAGAACATAATATTGTTGCGGTTTACTGCCCACCAGATAAACCTGCTGGTCGAGGTAAAAAACTGACCAGTTGTGCGACCAAACAATTGGCCCTAACTCATAATATCGCCATTGAACAACCACACAATTTAAAAAATGAAGCTGATCAGAAAAAATTGTCTGAGTATAATGCAGATATCATGGTTGTTGTTGCTTATGGGGTTTTGTTACCAGAGCCTGTACTTGCAACGCCAAGACTTGGCTGTATCAATGTGCATGGTTCTCTATTACCCGAATGGCGAGGTGCTGCGCCAATTCAACGCTCACTTGAAAAAGGCGACACAAAAACCGGCGTGACCATAATGCAAATGGATAAGGGTTTAGATACGGGAGATATGATTCTAACTGCTGATTGTGCAATCGAAGTTACAGATACCAGTGCCACCCTATATGATAAGCTTGCCCAACTAGGCCCCAAAGCACTCATCAAAGCATTAACTTTAATGGCTCAACCCAGCTACAAGCCAACTGAACATAACATCCCACAAAATAATGAACGGGCAACTTATGCACATAAGCTAAGCAAGGATGAGGCTGAATTAGACTGGCAACTTACCGCCAGCCAACTCAACAGAAAAATTCGTGCCTACATTCCATGGCCAGTGGCACACTTTACTTTCACTGAATCAGATAAAAAACAACACAAAATCCGTGTTTTAGAGTCAAACGTAAAGCCTTATTCAGGTAAAGCACCCCTAGGTACTATCATTGAATGCTCCAAACAAGGTGTCACAGTGGTCACTGGTCAAGAAGCATTGCAAATAAAGACAATGCAACTCCCCGGCAAAAAAGCTTTACCGGTACAAGATATTTTAAATGGTCGCAGTGCTTGGTTTTCTGTTGGCAGTCATATCAATAAATTGAGTTAACTAAAAGATGACGATCAATATTAGAGCTTTGGCCGCAAAATGTTGTTATGCAGTGATTGATCAAGGCCGAAGCCTGAGTGATGAACTCCCCAAGCAGCAAGATAAACTGCAAGGTAAAGATAAAGGCCTGCTTCAAGAAATTTGTTACGGTGTCCTTCGCTACCTACCAGAGTTAGAGAATGATGTACGCCATCTAGTGCAAAAGCCTATTAAAGGAAAACAACGTGTTTTTCATTTCTTATTGTTAGTCGGTGTCTATCAAATACGCTATATGCGTATTCCTGATCATGCCGCCGTCAGTGAGACAGTAGCTGCCACTGGTGCCCTAAAAAACCGGCACATGAAGTCGTTAATTAATGCCGTACTGCGAAGTTTCTTACGTTCTCTTGAGGTACTCGCTAAAGCTGGCGATAAGGCTAATAATAAGCCTTTGCCTGATGCTATTAAATTTAATCACCCCAGTTGGTTTATAAACAAACTTAAAGATGCCTACCCACATCATTGGCAGTCAATCCTGACAGCTAATCAGCAACGCCCACCCATGTGGCTGCGTGTTAATAAGCAACATCATTCAAGTGCAGAATACCAAACACTTCTCACTAAGAAAAACATTGGTATTGCACATGTTGAGCCGTTTTCACAAGCCATTGCCTTAGAAAAGCCAATGGACGTTTCAAGTTTACCTGGTTTTGACCAAGGTTGGGTATCAGTGCAAGATGCGGCTGCTCAACAAGCTGCTCTTCTTCTTGATAGTCAGGCAAATGAAAGAGTGTTAGATTGTTGTGCCGCACCAGGCGGAAAGACCTGCCATATATTAGAAAGAACACCTTCAATTCATTCAATGGTGGCTATTGATATTGAAGAAAATAGACTAGCACGAGTGCAAGAAAACTTAATGCGTTTACATTTATCTGCGAACGTTATTACCGCTGATGCTGCAAAAAAAGATTGGTGGGATGGTAAGCAGTTTGACCGAATATTATTGGATGCACCTTGTTCTGGAACAGGGGTTATTCGCCGTCACCCTGACATTAAATGGCTTCGTAAAGCCGACGACATAACACAACTGGTCACACTGCAAAAACAAATATTAGCCAATATATGGTCGTTATTAAAACCTGGAGGTACTCTCCTTTATGCTACCTGTAGTGTTTTACCTGAAGAAAACAGTCAACAAATACAGGCTTTTATTCTCGAACATGACGATGCTGAATTAATACCCCTTGATGCGCCCCCTCTCAATACTAACAAAGCGCAAATCGGTTGGCAGTTATTGCCTGATGTGAAGAATATGGATGGCTTTTACTACGCCAAACTGTTAAAACTTAAATAAAAAAAGCAGAACTAGCTTATGAAAATTATCATTGTTGGAGCAGGTCAAGTAGGTGGAACACTCGCTGAAAACTTAGTCGGTGAGAATAATGAAATATCTGTTGTTGATGTCGACAACGAAAAATTAAGAGAACTGCAGGACAAAATGGATCTGCAAGTTATTAATGGCCAAGGTTGTCACCCTGAAGTTCTGTTAAATGCCGGTGTTGAAGATGCCGACATGGTCATTGCTGTTACCAGTGATGACGCTACCAATATGATAACCTGTCAAATTTGCTCCTCATTATTTAATACACCCAAAAAAATTGCCCGTATTCGCTCAAATCAAATATTAAAATTTTCTGATAAACTCTTTCACAAAAATGACATCCCGATCGATCACGTCATTGCCCCTGAGGAATTAGTTACTCGAGATATTGCTCGGTTAATTGATTACCCTGGCGCACTGCAAGTGTTAGAGTTCGCTAGCGGTAAAATAAGCTTAGTGGCGGTTAAAGCTTACTATGGTGGCTTATTAGTTGGGCATGCCTTGTCTACATTACGAGATCATATCCCTAATGTTGATACCCGAGTTGCAGCTATTTACCGCAATGGTAAGCCTATTCGGCCACTTGGTACCACGGTTATTGAAGCAGATGATGAGGTTTTTTTTATTGCCGCTAGTATTCACATTAGAGCGGTAATGAATGAATTACAGAAGTTAGAATCTGCCTACAAGCGCATAATGATTGCTGGCGGTGGCAATATAGGCGCAGGCTTAGCCCGTATCTTAGAAAAAAACCATCAAGTCAAGTTGGTTGAGCGCTCCTCAAAGCGTGCTGAAAAGCTTACCTCTGAATTAAATGATACTTTAGTTTTCACTGGTGATTCATCCGATCAAGAGTTATTGACTGAAGAGAATATAGATCAATTTGATGTGTTTATTGCCGTAACCAATGATGATGAGGCGAATATTATGTCGTCTTTATTAGCCAAGAGACTTGGTGTACGTAAAACCATGGTTCTAATTCAACGTGATGCCTACGTTGATTTAGTGCACGGCAGTACCATTGATATTGCTATTTCACCACAACAAGCAACAATATCAGCCTTATTGACCCATGTAAGGCGTGGTACTATAGATAATGTTTACAGTCTACGTGGAGGTGCTGCTGAAGCTATAGAAATTGTCGCTAAGGGTGACGAAAAATCATCGAAAGTTGTGGGGCGTTCAATTAAGGCAATAAAATTGCCGCCAGGCACTACTATAGGCGCTATTGTTCGCGGTAATGAGGTACTCATCGCCCATTCGAACACCCTAATACACGAGGAAGATCACGTTATTCTGTTTTTAGTCAATAAGCGCTATATCAATGACGTTGAAAAGTTGTTCCAAGTAAGTGCAATTTACTTTTAACACCTAATTTATGGCTAGTTTAATTTTAATCGCTTGGTTTTAAATAAACTTCCCTAGTAAACCTGCATCAATATGTATTTAAACAGGCTAATTTATTTAATATTACTAGACTAAATGGATTTTTATGAAACGATTATCGTTATCTACTGTACTCATTTTTATTTTATTAAATTTAGCTTTTACTAGTAATGCAGAGCTCGCTAATAGCTCCCAAAATTGGCAGACTTTTGAAACCGAAAATTTTCGAGTTCACTTTACCCCAAAATATCGTGAGTGGGCATTATCCAGTGCACAAGAATTGGAGGTTGTTCGGCAATTTATTAAAGATCAACAAGGCAGAATTCTTTCTGAAAAAGTTGATGCTTACATCATTGATCCATATAACGCTGCAAACGGTTTTGCATTTCCACTCAGTCATCGACCTTATATGGCACTCTATGCCACACCACCACAGTCTGACTCGGTTATTGCAAATACGACAAGTTGGCAACAATTACTGATACTGCATGAATATGTACACCTCGTTCATCTTGGCCAAAAGAATCGCAGTCATTGGCGAAATAGCCTAGCCAGTTGGTATGATATTTTTGATGCTAGCCAAATCAATAAAGAGCGATGGGTTAGTGAGGGTTATGCTACCTTACTTGAATCTCGGTTAACCGGTCGAGGCCGTTTATTCAACAATTATGTTGAAGCAATTATTCAACAGTTTGCACGACAAGGAGCATTGCCCTCCTACCAGGAACTTAGTGCAGCAAATGCCAATTTTATGTCTGGCGCCATGGCATACCTTGTTGGCGCACGCTACTTAAAATGGTTAGAAGACAAGTTTACTAAAGAAACGCTCGATGCTGTTTGGACAAGATGGTCTGCGGTTGAGCAACGTGATTTTGAAACAGCATTTAACGGGGTCTTTCCTGACACTGCAAAAAACCTGTATCAACGTTTTGTTGCTGAATACACTTTTAATGCCATGCAACAAGAAAAAATACTTGCGACTAAAACACCTAACAATGGCCAACCTTCTTTATGGTTGGATTTATCTGGTTATATAAGCGGTCCTAGCTTAAGCCCACAAGGTGATTACTTGGCCATTGTTGAAACACAACGAACCAGCGGCAACAAAACCACTACCTTAAACATCTA
The DNA here is from genome assembly GCA_042091395.1 of Colwellia sp. GTDB lineage: Bacteria > Pseudomonadota > Gammaproteobacteria > Enterobacterales > Alteromonadaceae > Colwellia. The sequence goes on along the minus strand of JBELHN010000003.1, from coordinate 147,946 downwards.
TAAAACCAGTGACAATATAAAAAAAGCTGAAAAGTTTAAGCAACGTAATAAAAAAATATTGGCTGCAGATCCAAAAGATATCGTAGATAAGACACCTCCTGTATTTAAAAGAGAAGTTATTTACACTTTAAATCAACAAAATAATCGAGGCATACACAATCCTCGTTGGCTTAACCAAGAAACTATACTATATGGTTCAACTAGCTTATCTGCAATGAACAGCTTTCACCAAGATTTATTTTTGTGGCACTTGCCCACAAATACCATACAAAAACTAACAAAAAATGCCAATGTTCGCCGTTTTGACATCAGTAGCGATGGTCAGTACATTATTGCTGAGCGAAGCCGCTATGGTTATTCACAATTAGTGAAAATCAGCTTGACGCCATCATTAATCGGGCAAGTAACAGCTGAATTAACAGCCAAGAGTTTTGCGCATGTATATGATTTTCCTAAACTGCGCCCCACTGCCGATGGCAGACCCTCCAATAGTTTTGCCTATATTAGTTCAAGCCTTAATAAAAAGTGGCAATTAAAACTAAGGTCACTAGAGGGTGACCACGAAACCATTATTCCACTGCCAAAAGGTTATCAATTCGTCTCATTCCCCGAGTGGTCAACAGATGGAAATACTCTGTATTTTGTTGCAGGATTAAAAAACGCAACACGACTATATGCTTATAATTTGGTAAGTAAACAATTATCAGCTATAACCTCAGGTGAACACGTCGTTGCTTGGCCTGTACAGCAAGAAAATAATCAGTTGCTTCATTTAGTTATCAACCCCGATGGAGCAGACATTATGCAACTTAATTTAAACAAGGTTAACAAACAACTTGTTAGTAACACCACGTTAAGCTCGACTGTTAGCTCTCCACTAGGTGACAAGGTAAAACTTAGCAAAGCGACTATTACTTCACATAACACCATTGGTGAACAATATGCTTATGGTATAGGACCTCAACAAGGCACTGTTACAATAGCTGGCAGCTATTACTCTGCAAGTAACAGTATATTGGAACTCGGTTATAAATCAGGTGATGTTCTTTCTCGTTTTGATTGGCAAATAAATGCCAGCCAAGATTTAATCAATAAAGAAATTAGTGGTGCTGCTGCTATGTTGCGATGGCAAGGTTGGCCAATAAAACTACTCGCGCATAGCTACCTTGTTAAATTAAAAAATGATAACCAAAAGAGTAATGCCTTAGCACTAGGTAACACTACAGAAAAAGGTTTGTTTTTTGAAGCTCGCTACCCTTATGTGTTAGAAACTTTGTCTGTTGATTTATTTTCCCACCTGCATACTTCTCAATTTACTGACAATCAAAATCAGAGTTTTACTGCACAGTCTTTATCAATAGGTGTTGAGCAAGACTGGTCTTATGAGCAGCAAAGTTGGGGGGTATCGCAAACGATAAAAGCTCAGTTGATTGCTGCCAAAGATGAGCAAGCGAATTTAGGCAATCATAATGGCGATTACATGGGCAGTAATGGTCTGTTAGGTCTTAATGCCCATATTAACGGCTTTACCCTTGGCGCTAACTATATATGGGCTCAACGCACTGCAGATGCCGGCAATATACTTAGTCTAGGAGGCTATGCATCGACCTTAATACAAAAAAAAGTCCATTTAAATAGGCAGTTGTCACCTGAATTAGCGTTTTATCGTCAAATGGGTAATGATTACCATGCCTATCAAGCTTACATACCATTGTCTTTGGTTGATGTGTTTTATACTCGACACAAGATGAAAGATGAAGCTGTTATTGATAGTTACGGTATTAAGGGGTCGTTAGTTAATGACTTTGGCTTTACCGGTGTGACTAATCTAGCAGTAAATTATGGTATTGCTCAAACTAACCCTGAAAATGAAAAGTCTACTACTCAAGCTTGGCTATCATTAAGTTATCAATGGTAAAGTTACCCTAGCAATTAGAGTCGCTGGATGAATCTAATTAAGGTTTTAATAAAATTTCTTATTGTTAGCTTTATGAGCGCCAAAAGGCTGGTGTAAATAACACTAATAACGTAAATATTTCTAAGCGGCCAAATAACATTGCCATAATTAACACCCATTTACTCATATCATCAATGGCAGAAAAATTGGCAGCAACCTCTCCCAAGCCGGGACCAAGGTTGTTAATACAAGCCGCTACAGCGGTAAAAGCAGTAATATCATCCATTCCAGAAGCCAACAATAGCAGCATACAAATGACAAATACCGCTGCATAAGCTGAAAAGAAACCCCATACCGCCTCTACCACTCTGTCAGGCAATACTTTTCGCCCTAATTTGATACTAAATATTGCTCGAGGGTGCACCAATTTATTTAACTCACGTAAGCCTTGCAAGTACAACAATATCACGCGAACTACCTTCATACCGCCACCAGTACTGCCTGCGCAACCACCAATAAAGCTTGAGAAAATTAATAACATTGGCAACAATGTCGGCCATTCAGCAAAAGATGTGGTAGAAAAGCCAGCGGTTGTACTAATAGAGACTGATTGAAATAGGGCTTGATCAAACGCTCGATCTGCGTCTTGGTATGTACCAGAACTAAAGAGCACAGAAAAACAAATCAAAGTTAGGACCACTTGTATACCAATAAACACCTTGAATTCAGGGTCAAAGATATAATTTTTCAATGATTTAGTTTGTACAGCTGCATAATGCAGAGCAAAATTAACACCAGCAATCACTAAAAAGGTAACGCAAACTAAGTTAACCGCAGGGCTATTAAAATACCCCATACTGGCATCATGAGTAGAAAAGCCTCCAATGGCTATAGTGGAAAAAGCATGACACACCGCATCAAATCCTGACATGCCTGCTAACCAATACGCTAATGCACAAGCAATAGTTAACCCCAAATAAATATACCAAAGATGTTTCGCTGTATCTGCTATTCGCGGTGTCATTTTTGAATCTTTAACGGGACCAGGTGTTTCAGCTCTATAAAGTTGCATACCACCAATACCCAACATTGGAAGCACTGCGACCGCTAACACAATAATACCCATACCCCCCAACCACTGCAGTTGTTGTCGATACCACAAAACCGCATGAGGTAAGTCGTCTATATGAGTTAATATGGTTGCACCTGTTGTTGTTAAACCAGAAAAGGATTCAAATAACGCGTCAGTTTTTGACAAGTTAGGCGTCTCTAGTAACATCAAAGGTATGGCTGAAAAGCTTGCTAGCACCAACCAAAAAAGTACAACAATCAAAAAGCCTTCTCTCGCTTTTAAATCTGTTTTTTCGTGACGATTAGGGTACCAAGCCAAAAAGCCAGTAAAAATACACCATAAAAAGGCGAGTGTGAAAGGTAAACCAGCACCATCACGATAAATTAACGAAATAAGTGCGGGTGGCAGCATAGTTACACTTAATAAAGCAACTAATAAGCCTAGTATTCGAATAATGTTTTTATATTGCACAATTTATGTATCTTGATCGATAGCGATTAACTGTAATTGCCCGGATGACAACGTATTTAACTTAATTTGCATTATATCTAGCTTTTCAATAGGTATTGCCAACTCAAACACAACTTTATCTTGGTAGTCCTGTGAAACCACTTGCCCATCGAGTTGCCCCAGTAAATGTAACACATCATCTACTTGACTATAGTGACACGCTAAGGTTTTGTGTACCATCGCTTTTTTAAGCTTTGATTGTAAATATCCAAGTGCTTGCCTAACACTACCACCATAGGCACGCTGTAATCCACCAGTACCTAACTTAACACCACCAAAATAACGGACTACGATGGCACACACTTGACCTATACCACCACCTTGTAATGCCATCAACATAGGTTTGCCAGCAGTACCTGATGGCTCACCATCATCAGAAAACCCATACCCTTGGCTATCTACTGCTGCTTTAGTCATAAAGGCAGAGCAATGATGGTTAGCCTGGGGGTGCAGTTGCTGTAATTCTTTAAGTATTGCTTTTGCTTGCACTATTGAGTCGCATGGTCTTAGGTAGCAAATAAAGCGGCTGCGGTTAACTAAGGTTTCATCTTCAACCTGATTGCTGGCAACGGGAAATGAATTACTCAAAATGGTGCTATTCTCTGGTTAATCAATCGAGCTCTAAATCTCTGGTAATATTTTCATTATGAGATTGATGAACAATAACGTTATCCTCTATGCGAATACCGCCAAAACCACGCATCGTCTCAATGTTATCCCAATTAACTTGATCACCATTAGGTGAGGCTTTTAAATCAGCCAACAATGAATCAATAAAATATAAGCCAGGTTCAATGGTAAATACTTGATTAGCTTCAACAACTCGAGAGGTTCTTAAAAAAGGGTGTTGTGCTGGTGTACTTAAATGCGTACCACGTGCATCGGCCATAAAACCACCAACATCATGTACCTGTAAACCTAAGTGATGCCCTAACCCATGTGGAAAAAATGTTGAAATAATACCTGACTCAACCGCAGTATCAGCATTAACTTTTATAAAGTTAAAGTCGTGCAAAACTTGACCAATAGCTTTGTAGGTGGCTATATGAAGATCAACATAACTTATCCCCGGCTTCAAGCCATCTACTGCGTTAAGCATTAACTTATCCATACTCGCAATCAGCTCAGAGAATTTATCATTTTTGTACGAGTAAGTGCGGGTAATGTCAGCTGAATAACCATTAAAATTAGCACCTGCATCAATTAAAAAAGAGCGATGCACTGATGGGTTAGCTCTATTCAAATTGGTATAATGTAAAATTGAGCAGTGTTCATTTAAAGCAATAATATTACCGTAAGGTGTGTCATTCGTGCCGTAACCAATAGATTTTAAATAGGCTTGTTGTATATCATATTCACTGTCGCCTTGATAAAAAGCATCTCGAGCTGCTTTGTGAGCAATCACAGCTAGACGATTTGATTGACGTAAACATTCGTGTTCATATTTCGTTTTATAAGCACGGTGGTAGTGAAAATAATTAAGTAAAGGCTCTGAGTTAATTGCCTCGAACCCTAATGCTTTAGCTACTTCAATATGACTGCCAATATAAGCAAAACCCTTTTTGTCATACGGCAGTAACTTTTCAACGTCACTGGCTTTAGTAAGTAATTTAATATTAAAAAACTCGCCCCAGTAACTTTCATCTAACAGGGTAACCTTATGCCAAAAATCAACCGGTTGATAATAGATCAATGTGGGCATGTCTTCACCGTTTACAACCAACCAAGAATTTGGAATATCAATTAAGGGTAACCAATACTTAAAGTGAGGGTTTACTTTAAAGGGATAACTATTGTCGTCAAGAAACACTTTAATTTCTTGACCAGAATGTATAACTAACCCCTCAAGATTTTCTCTATTGAGTGCTGCTTTAGTTATTTTCTGCAACTGAGTAATATGTGCTCCATATAAACTAGCCAATTTTTCATTAATTGTAGTCATTCATTTAGCCCTTCAATAATACTTTAATAAATATCGTATAGTATCACATTCACAATACACCCTGTAATTACTGGCCTAATACAGACAACAAAACCCACTGAATTTGTGCACAATAGTTTGCAAAGTTACTTTATTGATTACCTATCTGCATATCAATGAGTTGATTAAATATAGCACTTACCTGCCCTGGTTTATGTTGATATATTTCTTGATAAGCTAAAACACTTTTGACGTAATTGCGTGTTTCTTTAAAGGGAATAGTTTCTATCCACACATCCGCTGGCATGTTTTTCTCGTTTCTTAACCATCGTTTGATTCGGTGAGGCCCGGCATTATATGAAGCCGTAGCCAGTACGTGATTTCCTTTATTTTTATCAAGTAACTCCCGTAAATATTTGGTGCCTAATTCAATATTATTTTCAGCATTATACAAATACCAATTATCAACCCGGCTGCCCTTTAACTCTTTAGCCGTTGCAGGCATTATTTGCATTAAACCTTTAGCACCTGCAGAAGATCGCGCATCAGGCATAAATGAGCTCTCACGTCTTGCTATTGCGAACGCCCATGCTGGATTAATATTACGATCATTAGCGTATTGGGTTATTTTTTTATCAAATGCTTTCGGAAACCTCAAATTTACATCATCAAGATAACCAACCTTAGCTAAGGTAAATATAGCTCGATCGACCCAGCCATTTTCATTTGCAACTTTAGCCGCTACCAGTTTTTGTCGATCATTGAGTTGTGATAACCAATACCGCCACTCTCGTCGTGCTTGTGCATATCGCCCTAAGTCGTATAGTTCAAAAGCTCGTTGCGCTGAAGGGTAATTTAGCAGTGGCTGTTTTTCTGATTGATTTATCTCTAAAGGTTTATTTTGTATCGTTACGGGGGTATTTAAATGTGTAGCCGCTAAAAACCCGTAATAATGGCGTTTGTTTGCCACACTTGCCATAAGTTCATGGCCTCTTTTACCTTCTGTTGCAATTAATGCTCTTGCATACCAATATTGCCACTGAAGTTCGGTTTTGTAACTCTCTGGCATGCTATCTAACTCTGTTAATACCAGTGACCAATCTTGTTCTTTTATTACATTGGTTAATTGCCATTGCATAATCGTAGGGTCAAATTGAGTTGAATTCACTTTATGTAACCATTTTTTTGCTTCTGGGTGCTTTTTACTGGCTAACGCTAAAGCAAACTTCTCTATGATTTGTTGCTGCTGTACATCATTTAACGCCAAGTTTTTTTCAGCGGCAGTAAAACTGTTTATTGCTTTATCTGGTGAGCGCCAAACTAAACGCTTTATTCCGTAACTATATATTTGCTGTTCTTTTTTAGATTTATTCTTAAAACTTTTAGAAGATAAAACAACTGCTGGGTTTCTTCTCACTTTGTGCCACAATTTCCCAAGGTATTGTTGTTCTTTTGGAAGTAAGCCAGTTAAATAAGGTATGAGTGTGTGTTGACCGCCATCAGCAGCTAAGGCTAATCGTTGCCATACAAGTTCAGGCGTCCTATAGCCTGCTTCTTGCCAAGCCCGCAATAGAGGATCACAAGCTTTGGGTAAGGATTTACCAACTAACCATATTTTTTCCACCTGTACTAACACCTCTGTTTGGTTTTCCTTGGTGGCTAATAAAAATTTTAAATTTTCACAGTGTAACTCGGTATTCCAAGTCTGATTGTAGGCTTCTAAGAACAACACACCTTGTTGCTCTTTTACTAGGTATTGTAGCCATGCCTTTCGCAATGGCCAATCCAGTGGTGAGTTTTTATGTTTTGCTAAGAAAGATACAATATCATTGCGTGAATTTAAGTTAATAAATTTAATTAACTCTCGCATTTTCAAGTAAGGCTGTAATGGGTAATCATCAAGCTTTTTATAGATACCCTTATAGGTGAGATTGTCTCCTTTATTCAATAATTTTTCTGCTTTTATAAAAAGACTTTGTTTCTCTGGGGATGATTTAATTAATAAACTTTCACCTGCTTGAACATTGGCAAGTGCAATAAAATGCCAACTAAATACAAGTATAATTTTATGTATTGGTCTCACTCGTACCTCATTTTATTTTTTTATTCATTTAGTATGATTATCGATGGTTGCAAGGCTAACTTTGTGCAGTATTGATTATAGATGAACTATCTTATTTCGACCTTAATTGCTTCAAATAATGCCCCTAATTTGTGCATTGAGTTATAATTGCAATTTTACTACTCTGATCTTTATTTTATTATGTCTAATACAGTGTTCAATAATACCGACCATGTTCTTAACGCTATCGGACTTCGTTGCCCTGAGCCTGTGATGATGGTCAGAAAGCATATACGTAATATGCATCTTGGCGAAACATTATTGATTGAGTGTGATGACCCGTCTACAACAAGGGATATACCTAGTTTTTGTCGTTTTATGGAGCATAAACTCATAGCAAAACAGACAGATACACTTCCTTTTCTTTATATTATTGAAAAATCCTAAGCAACACTCTTCCTTTTTGCAATCAAGTTGTAAGTAAATATGTATTTCAGGAACTTATCAGCAATAATTTTGCTCTACCTAATTAACACATTTATAAATAAAGGGTTTTTATGCAACTTAACATTAATATGTTTAATCATTTTTTAAAAAAACATAAGCAACTATTGGTTTTCTTATTATTAATGTCTGTATTTCGAAGTGCCATTGCAGATTGGTATTCTGTGCCAACAGGTTCCATGCTCCCTACTATCAAAGAAGGTGATCGCATTATAGTTAATAAAATGGCTTACGACTTACGTCTTCCTTTTTCCGATATTTCCCTAGCTTCTTTGGAGAGTCCTAAACGTGGCGAAATTATCGTTTTTGAATCTAAAGCCGCTAATTTAAGGTTGATTAAGCGTGTAATTGGCTTACCTGGCGATGTCGTTTCGATGCACAACGAAGTTATTACCGTTAACGGACAACAACTCACTCTTCAAGCACTTTATAATACTCAATTAACTAATGGTGCCAGCAAATTCAATCATTTTTCTGAAACAATCGGCAAAATAAACCATCGAATTAATATTGATGATCATGCAAGTAATTTAATGAGTAATTTTTCACCTGTTACTGTGCCTAACGGTCATTACCTTGTCCTTGGTGATAACCGTCGTCATAGCGCCGACTCTCGTGTTTATGGCTTTATCCCACACCATGAGTTACGCGGAAAAGCAACAGCCATAGCCTTCTCAGTTGACTATGACAATCATTATATCCCTCGCAAAGAACGATTCTTTCAAGATATCTACGCAAATAACTTATAATTTTTAATTTAAGTCATTAACTGTAGAACAACAAATTTTAGCCATAAAAAAGGTCATGTTGCCATGACCTTATTATTAGATATTATGTATAGCGCTTATTTACTGTAATGCTGATATATCTGCGATTGCAAAGAAACTATTTCTAATTTCATTCAGTAATGTCAAACGATTAACTTTAACTGCTTCATCATCACTCATCACCATAACACTATCAAAAAAAGTATCGATTGGTGCTTTAAGTTGCGCTAATTCGGTTAATGCTGCTTGATAGTTTTTATCAGCCATCAGTGGTGCAACTCTTAAGCTAATTTTCTGATACGTATCAGCTAAATCTTGTTCCGCTTGTTCCGTTGCTAAATCTGTATTAAACGAGGTATAAAGCTGACCATCAAATTTAGCAAGAATATTGCCTACTCTTTTATTGGCCGCGGCTAACGTTGCCGCCTCTGGTAATTTGCCAAAGAAGGTTACCGCTTTAATTCGCTTTTCAAAATCAAGAGGTGCACTTGGCTTTTTAGCCAACACAGCTTGAATTACATCAACACTAATACCCTGTTCTTGGTAAAAAGCCCGAAAACGCCCCATAATAAAATCAAACACATCATTAGCAGTATTGTCATTAATTAATTTATCACCAAATAGCGTTATACTTTTGTTAATAAGCGCAGATAAGTCTAAATCAAGCTTTTTCTCTATAATAATACGAATACACCCAATAGCTGCTCTTCGTAGTGCAAATGGGTCTTTGTCGCCCTTGGGTGGCTGATTTATACCAAAGATGCCAACTAGACTATCAATCTTATCGCTGATGGCAACCGCACAACCTATGTTTGCTTCTGGTAACGCATCCCCAGCAAAGCGAGGGCGATATTGATCTTCTAAAGCTTGGGCTATGTTATTATTCTCGCCATCATGCATAGCATAGTATTTACCCATAGTGCCTTGCACTTGTGGAAACTCTAAAACCATGTCAGACATTAAGTCTGTTTTACTCAACAACCCAGCGCGATAAGCATCATCCACATTTTCATTTAACTGTTTTGCAATAAATTGGCTAAGTGCAGCGATTCGCTCAGATTTTGCTTTTAATGTACCCAGTTGTTTTTGGAATAACACTGATTCAAGGCTTGCTAACCTTGACTCCAAACTTTGTTTTTTGTCTGTTTTAAAGAAGAACTCTGCATCAGCTAAACGTGGGCGAATTACTTTTTCATTACCGTAAATTACCGCATTCGGTTCTTTTGATTCAATATTAGCCACGAAGATAAACTTATTAACTAACTGCCCTTTTTTATTTGTTACCGGAAAGTACTTTTGGTGATCTTTCATCGAATATATTAGCGGCTCAGCAGGAACATTTAAGAAATCTTCATCAAAAGTGCCTATTAAGGTCACTGGCCATTCAACAAGCGCTGTCACCTCATCTAATAAATCTTCATCAATTAAGGCAACCGCATCGATCTCGCTGGCAGCTTGTTTTATTTGAGCAACAATTGTATTTTGTCTTTGTTGAAAATCTACTTCGACAAATGCTTTAATTAACTCTTCCTGGTAATCATCGGCGTGATTAATAGTTACTAGACCTTCATGATGAAAACGATGACCCTGAACTTTATTATCAGAGTTAACACCAAGGGCCTCACCGGCAATGATCTTTTCGCCAAACATCATGGTTAATGTATGCACGGGACGTATAAATTGAGTTCGTTCAGCTCCCCAACGCATTGGTTTTGCAATCGGGAGTTTACTTAACGCTGTTGTTACCATTACAGGAACAAGTTCAGCTATTGTTTTTCCTGAAACAGTCGCTTTATGTAATAGCCATTCACCTTTTTCTGTTACCAAACGTTCAGCTTGTTCAACGCTAATGCCGTTCGACCGTGCCCAACCTTGAGCAGCTTTACTCGGGTTGCCTTCTGCATCAAATGCCACATTGATTGCTGGGCCACGTTTCTCCACCACTTTATCTTGTTGTTTATCAATTAAATCATATACTTGCAAAGCTATTCGGCGTGGTGTAGCAAACCATTTAATATTACTATACGCCAGGTCACTACTCTCAAGTTGGCCCTTGATGCTTTCATGAAATGCTATAGCCAATGACTTAAGTGATTTGGGAGGTAACTCTTCAGTACCTAATTCTATTAATAATGTTTCAACAGCCATTATTTTTCTCCTTGCGCAGTTGCACTATTTTTACAAAGAGGAAAACCTAGCTCTTCTCGTTTACTATAATAACCTTCAGCACATGCTTTTGATAAGGTACGAACACGCAAGATATAACGTTGTCGTTCTGTTACCGATATAGCGTGCCGTGCATCTAATAAATTAAATGCATGTGATGCCTTCATAACTTGTTCATACGCTGGCAAGGGTAAGTTAGCTTCTATTAACTTTTGGCTATCTTTTTCACACTGATCAAATTGTTTAAATAACGCATCAACATCTGCATGCTCAAAGTTGTAAGTTGATTGTTCTACTTCATTTTGATGGAATATATCACGGTAATATACAGTGCCTAGTGGTCCGTCAGTCCAAACTAAGTCATAAATACTATCGACATTTTGAATGTACATGGCAAGACGCTCTAAGCCATAAGTTATCTCTCCTGTAACAGGTGTACACTCTAAGCCACCTACTTGTTGAAAGTAAGTAAACTGGGTTATCTCCATACCATTTAGCCAGATCTCCCAACCTAAGCCCCAAGCACCTAATGTTGGTGATTCCCAGTTATCCTCAACAAAACGAATATCATGGACAAGTGGGTCTATGCCTAGCTCTTTTAACGAATTCAGGTATAACTCTTGAATATTCTTAGGTGAAGGCTTTAACATTACTTGAAATTGATAATAATGCTGTAACCGGTTTGGGTTCTCACCATAACGACCATCTGTGGGTCGTCGGCAAGGTTGGACGTAAGCGCTACTCATTGGCTCTGGTCCAATTGAACGTAAGAAAGTCATTGGGTGAAATGTTCCAGCCCCTACTTCTAAATCAAGAGGTTGTACAATTACACAACCTTGACGTGACCAGTAATCCTGCAATTGCAAGATTAAGCCTTGAAAGGTTTTACTGTTGTAAGTTGTCATGGTGTTCAAATTCGCTATTGTGGTATTACTATTGATAGTTTAATTAACATCAAATGACATTAATTTTGTCTGTTAAATTATATTATAAAGTAATCTCTGTTTTACTTTAACTTAAAAACAAAAATGCCCGAATATGAAGTCCGGGCATATTTTTATTGTTGCTTAGATTATACGTCTAAATTCGATACTTTTAATGCATTATCTTCAATAAAGTCACGTCTTGGTTCAACATGATCACCCATTAATGTCGTAAATAATTGATCCGCTGCAATAGCATCTTCAATTGTTACCCTTAACATCCGCCGAGTTTCTGGATCCATTGTTGTTTCCCAAAGTTGTTCAGGGTTCATCTCCCCCAACCCTTTATAACGTTGTATATATTGACCTCGCTTTGACTCTGCCATTAACCAATTAAGCGCTTGTTCAAAAGTTGATACAGGATTGATTTTCTCACCCCGTTTAACGTATGCACCTTCTTCCATTAGACCATTAATTGCTGTATTTAATGCCATGATCGATGCAAACTCTTTCGATTGTATAAACTCGTAACTACATTGGTACTCTTTATCGATACCGTGTTTTCTTACAATAAAGTTTGGAAAATATATATTTCGTTCTTGGTTATATTTAACTTTTACATCGTAAATCGAGCCATTACCATCTTGGTTCTTTAACTGATTGAGTAAATCGTCTGTCCATGTTTGTACTTTACTCTCATTGATAAAATCTTCTGCTGTAATGGTGGTGCTATAAAGCATTTTCTCTAATATATCACTAGGGATTTGTCTTGATAGACGTTGGATAACTTCCAAGGTATCTCTGTATTGATAAACGAGTTGTTCTAAACCAACGCCTGAAATAGCAGGTGCTTCCTCATTTACATGTATTTCAGCATTATCAAGTGCCAGTGTTGTCAAATATTCAGTTAGTGCCTCATCGTCTTTTATATAACGCTCCTGCTTGCCTTTTTTAACTTTATAAAGCGGTGGTTGAGCAATAAATATATGGCCACGTTCCATAATTTCTGGCATTTGACGATAGAAGAAAGTGAGTAATAAAGTACGTATATGGGAGCCATCAACATCAGCATCGGTCATTATAATAATGCTATGGTATCGTAATTTCTCTGGGTTATATTCGTCTCTACCTATACCACAACCTAAGGCAGTAATTAGTGTACCAACTTCTTGAGACGATATCATTTTATCAAATCGGGCTTTTTCAACATTTAAAATTTTACCTTTGAGTGGTAAAATAGCCTGATTTTTACGATTACGCCCCTGTTTAGCTGAACCACCTGCAGAGTCCCCTTCGACAATATATATTTCTGATAAAGCAGGATCCTTTTCCTGACAATCGGCTAATTTACCGGGTAAGCCTGCAATGTCTAACACACCCTTGCGGCGTGTCATTTCCCGTGCTTTTCGTGCTGCTTCACGAGCTCGTGCAGCATCAACTATCTTCATAATAATTGTTTTAGCAACGGCTGGGTTTTCTAATAAGTATTCACCCAACTTTTCACCCATGGCTTGTTCTACTGCCGTTTTAACTTCCGATGAAACTAGCTTATCTTTAGTTTGAGAAGAAAATTTAGGATCCGGTACTTTTACTGAGATGACAGCAGTTAAGCCTTCTCTTGCATCATCACCTGTAGCGCTGGTTTCGTTTCCGCCCTTTTTACTCTTATTTAGCCCTTCTTTAGTCATGTACGAGTTTAATGTACGTGTTAAGGCTGTTCTAAAGCCACTTAAGTGCGTTCCACCATCTCGCTGTGGAATATTATTAGTAAAACAAAATATATTTTCTTGAAAACCATCATTCCATTGCATTGCTACTTCCACAACAATGCCATCTTCTCGCTCCAAGTCGAAATAAAATATTTCATCATTTACTGCGGTTTTATTGGTATTTAGATAATCAACAAAAGCCTGTATACCGCCGTCATACTTAAAGTGATCTTCTTTCCCTTCTTCCCTTTCATCAATTAATTTAATTGATACACCTGAGTTTAAAAAAGACAATTCTCGTATTCTTTTTACCAAAATTTCATAATGAAATAACACGTCTGAAAATGTTTCAGAACTCGGCCAAAAACGTACTTCTGTACCTGTTCTCTCGCTTAATCCAACTTCTGTTAAGGGCGCTTCAGGCTCACCAACGTGATAAAACTGTTCGTACAACTTACCATCACGTCGAATGTTAAGTTTTAATTTTTCACTTAACGCATTAACTACTGAAATACCTACGCCATGCAAACCACCCGAAACTTTATAGCCTGAATCTTCTCCACCAAATTTACCACCAGCATGAAGTACTGTCATGATAACTTCTGCTGCTGAAACCCCTTCTTCTGGATGTATTTCCGTGGGTATACCACGACCATCGTCTTGAACTGATACAGAGCCATCTAAATGTATTTTTACAATAATATCGCTACAGTGGCCTGCTAATGCTTCGTCGATTGAGTTATCTAATACCTCAAAAACCATATGATGTAAGCCAGTGCCATCATCTGTGTCACCTATATACATTCCTGGTCTTTTACGTACAGCATCTAGTCCCTTCAGTACTTTGATACTAGATGAGCCATATTCATTTTCTGTTGTCATAGTTTTAGCCTACTCAATCTTAATTGAATTATTCACAGGTAATATACCACCTTGTTCCACGTGAAACATATGATATTTTTCTTTATCGTTAAACTTGTTATTAGAGACGGCCAAATCTTTTAAGAAAGGACCTAAAACCTCTTTATCAATAGCAGTAATTAACACTTGGCTATCAAGTTCAACAATTGCGTTTACTAATAACTTACGTGAGTTTTTATCTAACTCAGCACCAAAATCATCTATTAGTAAAATTGGTTTTACTCGATTAACTCTTGCAATAAGCCTTGCTTGTGCAAATGTTAACGCCAGTAAAAACAACTTTTGTTGTCCTCTAGACAGTTGGGTGTCTAAGGGCTGCCGACCGACCATGAACTTTACATCAAATTTGTGAGCACCATAAATACTATAACCGAGTGCTCGTTCACGCTCGTAATTTAAATAAAATGACTCAGCTAAACTTTTTTTAGCAGGCCATCCTTGTTGGTATTGGACACTTATACTGTCTACTAAAGACGGTAATAAAATAGCCAGCCATGATGGGAGTTCAGCTATAAGGTCTGAGATATACGTCGATCTTACGCCACCTACCTGGTTCGATAATTTACAAAACACTTGGGTCCAATATTCATAGCTTTGCTTATCTAGTCCATTTCTTAAACAAGCATTGCGTTGTTTTAATGTCTGGTTAAATTGACGAATTATATCTGAAGAATGATGTTTCACGTGAAACATACCCAATTCAAAAAAACGTCTTCTGATTTTAGGACCACCAAAAAATAATTTAAAACTTTCAGGAGTTATAATCTGAACAGCAATATGTTTAGCCAAATCTGATAAACGAGTGTAGCGTTTACCATTAATTTTAATTAATGTATTGCCATTAGAGAAATCTTTACTCAAACCAAGCAATAAACTATCAGTATTTTTAACCGTAACAACAAAATTTTTTACATCATAATGCGCGAGAATTTCTAACTTTGACGTTCTAAACGATTTGCCATGACCAAGAAAAAAAAGCGCCTCGAGTAAACTGCTTTTACCACTACCATTATCACCGACAAAGAAATTTAAACTTGGATGTAAATCAATATTAACAGATGTTAAATTTCTAAAGTTGTGTGTAGATAGTGTGGTAATACTCATAAAAATAAATGATTAAAAGCATTAATCATAAGCGCATTGGCATAACAACATAAAGCGCTTCACCACTGCTACTCCCTTCAATAACCACACTACTATTCGCATCTGCCAACGTAAATTTTACATTGTCATCTTTAATGGCAGTCAAAACATCAAGAACATAACTAACATTAAAACCTATTTCTAGCTCTCCATAGGGGAAGTCGATTTCTATTTCTTCCTCTGCTTGTTCTTGTTCAGGGTTATTGGCCGTAATTTTTAAATTAGATTCTGAAAAGTTCAAGCGTACGCCTTTAAACTTCTCATTAGATAAAATTGAAGCTCTTGATAAAACTTGACGCAGAGCTTCTTTGTTTGTTTCAAATACTTTGTCGCCATTTCTTGGTAAAACACGTCGATAATCAGGGAAACGGCCATCAACAAGTTTGCTAGTAAAAGAAAATTCAGTGTCAATAATTCGTATATGATTAGATCCAAGAAATATTTGGACATTGTCATCCACAGGCGCGAGTAAACGAATAATTTCTAGGATGCCTTTGCGAGGTACAATTACCTGCCTAGCAGGCAGCGAGAGTGATTCATTAGTAATTTTACAAATAGCTAGTCGATGGCCATCTGTCGCAACCGATCTAATTTCACAGCCCTCACTTTCAATAGACATGCCATTGAGATAATAACGGACATCTTGATTAGCCATAGAGAAGTGAGTGCTTTCGATAAGGCGGAGAAATTCAGACTTTAACAATTGAAACTCGACATCACCCTTCCATTCTTCAATATTGGGAAAGTCAGTCGCAGCTAAGGTCGATAAAGAATAACGACTCCTACCAGATGACAATTTAATTGTTTCATCTATCTTTTCAAAAGTAATAACTGAATTGTCAGGTAGGCTTTTGCAAATATCTAGTAGTTTACGGGCAGGAATGGTGATACTACCATTGTCGCCCTCATTAGAAATAACAGCATAAGCAACCATTTCGAGCTCTAAATCTGTAGCTGTTAGAGTTAGTGAGTTATCACTAACTTCAAAAAGTATATTACTCAGAATAGGTAACGTACTTTTACGCTCAACAGCGCCAGAAACCAAGAGTAAAGGTTTAAGTAATAATTCCCTATCTAATGAAAACTTCATGTTGTTACCTACTTAAATACTAGTTTATTGAGTTGTAAATTAGGATGAAAGAGTTCTAATTAAATTAGAATAATCTTCTTTTATATCGTGTGTTTCTTCACGCAACGATTTAACCTTTCGACAGGCATGAAGAACTGTAGTGTGATCCCTACCACCGAATGCGTCGCCAATTTCAGGAAGGCTATGATTTGTTAGTTCTTTTGACAAAGCCATTGCAATTTGTCGGGGTCTGGCAACAGATCTATTGCGACGCTTTGATAATAAATCAGCGATTTTAATTTTATAATATTCGGCAACTGTACGTTGAATGTTATCGATAGTTACGAGTTTATCCTGTAAAGCTAATAAGTCACGCAATGCCTCACGAACAAAATCAATAGTAATTGCCCTGCCAGTGAAATTGGCGTTAGCAATAACTCGGTTAAGAGCACCCTCTAATTCACGAACATTCGAACGCAGACGCTTAGCGATAAAAAAAGCAACTTCATCAGCTAGATTAATCTGACTTTCTTGAGCTTTGCGCTTCAGAATAGCCACGCGAGTTTCAAGTTCAGGTGGCTCTATAGCTAAAGTTAAACCCCAACCAAAACGAGATTTTAGGCGATCATCTACCCCATTAATTTCTTTAGGGTAACGATCACTAGTTAAAATAACTTGTTGATTACCTTCAAGTAAAGCATTGAACGTATGAAAAAACTCTTCTTGAGTACGTTCTTTACCAGCGAAAAATTGAATATCATCAATAAGTAATGCATCGACACTACGATAGTACTGCTTGAATTTTTCCATGGCGTTATTTTGCAGAGCCCTCACCATATCTTGAACAAATCGTTCAGAATGCATATAAGCTATCTTTGCATTGGGTTTGTTAAGTAAAATACCATTACCAACTGCATGCAATAAGTGTGTTTTACCTAAACCTGTCCCTCCATAAATAAAAAGAGGGTTGTAGGCGGTACCGGGATTGTCTGCAACTTGTGATGCTGCAGCACGGGCAAGTTGATTGGATTTACCTTCAACAAAATTATCGAAAGTGTAGTTAAGACGAACATTGGTTTTTTTAGGAATATTACTTTCAGGTTCCGAAGATTTTGGCGAAGCTGATTTTGAAAAAGGATCTTTTTCGGTGTTAAGGACTGAAGATTCAGTTTTCACAGGGTTAATAATGTCTGGTTTACTGCCAACATCAAATTTCAACAACAGAGGATTATTACCTTCATTGAGTGTTAATACTTCATTAATTCGATCAACGTATTTATCTCTAACCCAATCAAGTACAAACCGATTAGGAGCATACAACGTCATAACATTATCATGAATAACACATTGCAGGGGTCGAATCCACATACTGAACTGCTGAGCAGGTAGTTCTTCTTGTAAAACAGATAGGCATCTTTGCCAAGGTGAATGATCCAACCAAAACTCCGGTATAAGTTAAGTAATTACTTTTCCAATGCCTATTATCTATCGAGTTATCCACAAGTGCAATGTTGACTTTTCACAATTCTATTTTATTTTTTAAATAAGGAGAAATAAATGCTTATGACAAATAAAAAAATTACTATTTACAATGATTAAAGCGCTGTTTTTGATGGTTTTTTATCATAAACAGTTAATAAAAAAATAACTCAATCAAAAAAATATAAAAACTTAGCAATAAAAAAACAAAGTAAGGTAACAATGAAAAGATCCTTTTGACAAACGTGAATGATCTTAATACAAATAGCTAGGATAAATGATTGACAAATACGCGGCTAAGCTTTAATATTCGCCCTCATTTTTTAGACCAGTGTGCTCAAAAGGCTGTTTTGCCAGGGCAACAACAACCGACGGATTAGCGTAATGAAAAGAACATTTCAACCTAGCGTACTAAAGCGTAAGCGTAACCACGGATTCCGTGCTCGCATGGCAACTAAAAACGGTCGTGCTGTAATAGCCCGCCGCCGTGCTAAAGGCCGTGCTAGCCTTAGTGCATAATATTAAATGTTGTTAACAATATTTGATATCAGGTAGTCAAATCATGGCTACTTACAAATTTAATCGGGAGTCACGTTTGTTGACTCCCGGTCATTTTCAAAAAGTTTTCTCAAAACCCTTTCGTTTCGGCTCTCGCCACTTCACTGTCTTAGCAACAGAAAAACCTCTCACTTCTATCTCTGATAAACATAATTCCATTGCTAAAAACAGATTAGGACTGGCAATAGCAAAGAAAAGAGTTAAGCTTGCCGTGCAGCGTAATAGAATTAAACGACAAGTTAGAGAGAGTTTTCGTCTTAATCAACATCAGATACCCGCTATAGATATTGTTGTGATGGTAAAAACTGGTATAGATAAATTGGATAATAAAACTATTAACCAGGAATTAGAGAAAATATGGCGAAAAATAACTCAGCGCTACAAAAGCTAGCCATAGCAAGCATAAAGGGTTATAAGAAGTTTATTAGCCCACTGCTGGGTAACAACTGTAGATTTAATCCAAGTTGTTCAAGTTATGCAATTCAAGCCATAGAGCGGTTTGGTGTTATAAAAGGCTGTTGGTTATCCACAAAGCGATTATTAAAATGCCATCCTTTTAATGAAGGTGGAGACGATCCCGTTCCACCCATTAAAAAATGCAAATAAAGCTTATCAACTAAATAAAGTTGGTTATCACGCAAACCTATACTAAAATGCCACGCACTTAAACAATTAAACGACGTGCGGAAGTCCCTCACTAACAGATAAGAGAAACAAATTTTATGGAATCGCAACGCAGTCTACTTTTTATTGCGCTAATGGTTGTAACCTACTTACTTTTTAGCCAATGGCAGCAAGAAAATGCACCATTACCAGAGCAACAAGTAATAAATTCCTCACAGTCAATAAGTACTGGTGAAGCTGATTTTGTGCCTGAGGCATCAGCGCCACAGATAGCCGCAACTAAAACAGCTATTAGCACTGCAAAAATAATTACCGTTACTACCGATACCTTATTAATTAAAATTAATACTCAAGGTGGCGATATCGTTGAAGTTAAATTACGTAATTACGACACAGAGCAAGGCAATAATATTCCTTATACGGTTATGCAAAATGGTAATCAAAAATATATTGCCCAAAGTGGATTAACAGGTGCAAATGGGATTGATCGTATTATAAAAGGTCGTCCTATTTACACATCTACAAGCAGTAATTATGAATTGAGTGGTGAATATTTAAATATTGATTTAGCCTTCACTGATGAAAGTGGTATGAGTGTAATTAAACGCTTTATATTCGCAAAAAATAGCTACCAAGTAGATGTGGAATACCAAATTAATAACAACACTGCAAACAGTGTATCAGTGCAGATGTATGGCCAATTGAAACAATCATCGGTTGTTAATACAGGCGGCGGTATGTTGCCAACCTACCGAGGGGCAGCTTATTCTACTACTGAAGAGCGTTATGAAAAGTATGATTTTGATGATATTCAAGAAGCTAACCTAACTAAAGCTACCGCCGGTGGTTGGGTTGCCATGCTTGAACATTACTTTGTATCAGCTTGGGTACCAAGAGCAGAAGATACAAACCAACTTTATACAAGCTTCAGTAATAATATGGAAGCTGTTATTGGCTTTAAGGCACCTGCTGTAATAATTGATGCAGGACAGCAAGGAAACACTTCAGCTACTTTTTATGTTGGCCCTAAAAATCAAGAAGTACTCGAGAAAATAGCACCAAATTTAGACCTTACCATAGATTACGGTTTCTTATTTATGATAAGCCAGCCACTATACGGGTTACTTAATATTATTCAATCAGGTGAGTTTAGCTTTTTTGGCATTGACGTTGATTTAGGTGGCGTTGGCAATTGGGGCTTGGCTATTATCGTCATAACCTTGATCATTAAAGGCGTTATGTATCCATTAACCAAAGCCCAATATACTTCCATGGCAAAAATGCGCGACTTAGCACCCAAAATGGCGCAATTAAAAGAGCGTTTTGGTGATGATAGACAGAAAATGTCACAAGCAACCATGGAAATGTACCGTAAAGAAAAAGTAAACCCAGCTGGCGGTTGTTTACCTTTATTACTTCAGATGCCAATATTTCTAGCCCTGTATTGGGTATTTTTAGAAAGTGTTGAATTACGTCATGCACCGTTCATTTTCTGGATACAAGACTTATCAACTATGGACCCTTATTTTGTATTACCAATATTAATGGGCGCAAGTATGTATGTTATGCAGAAAATGCAACCCATGACCATTCAAGACCCAATGCAGCAAAAAATCATGCAATACATGCCTGTGGTTTTCTCAATCTTTATGGCATGGTTCCCATCAGGTCTCGTGTTATATTGGTTGGTAAGTAATATTGTTTCAATTGCACAAATGAAAGTTATTTTTGCTGGTATAGCTAAACAAAAAGAAGCAAAAGCGACTTAATTTTATCAAGCTATCTTTTAAAGTGTTTAACCTAAAGGCGATTACTGTTTAGCAGTAATCGCCTTTTTACTTTTAAAAGATATCTTTTGACCATTTACTAAAGAAATAAAGTAAAATAATGTGCATTACACACTTTTAATGCACTCTTACTATGGCAACAGTCTCTCATAAAACAACTATCGCGGCACAAGCTACAGCTCCAGGAAGAGGTGGTGTTGGTATAATAAGAGTTTCCGGCCCAGAAGCTAAAAATGTTGCTCAAGCCATTTTAGGGAAGGTACCTGAAGTTAGAAAAGCTGAGTATTTATCATTTTTAGATGCTAGCGACAAGAAGGCTCAAGTATTAGATCAAGGTATAGCGCTATTTTTTAAAGCACCTAACTCCTTTACCGGTGAAGATGTTATTGAATTTCAGGGTCATGGTGGCCCAGTAATTTTAGATATGTTGTTACAGGCAATTTTACAGTTACCCAAGGTTCAAATGGCCAAACCAGGTGAGTTTAGTGAACAAGCCTTTTTAAATGATAAACTCGACTTAACGCAAGCTGAGGCCATTGCCGATTTAATTAACTCAAGTTCAGAGCAAGCAGCACGCTCTGCCCTGCACTCTCTGCAAGGTGACTTCTCTAGGCTAGTTAATGATATGGTAGAAAGTGTCATTCACTTGCGTATGTATGTTGAAGCTGCGATTGATTTTCCTGAAGAAGAAATTGACTTTCTTGCTGATAAAAAAGTAGTCACAGATTTAAAAGCTATTATCAGCCAAGTTGAAGCTGTGCGTAAACAAGCACAACAAGGCTGTATTATTCGTGAAGGTATGCGTGTAGTGATCGCAGGACGCCCTAATGCCGGTAAATCGAGTTTATTAAATGCATTAAGCGGCAAACAGTCAGCCATAGTTACCGATATAGCGGGTACTACAAGGGATGTTCTTGCGGAACAAATTCACATTGATGGTATGCCATTACATATTATTGATACTGCAGGGTTACGTGATAGTAATGACATAGTAGAACAAATAGGGATTGAACGGGCTTGGCAAGAAATCAATCAAGCAGATCGTGTACTATTAATGGTTGATGCAAGCCAAGATCATAGTGTTTTAGAAGATGAACAAGATATTAAAAGCTTATATCCTGAATTTTTTGCCAAATTGCCAGAAAATATTGGTCTGACACTTATACGCAATAAAGCTGACATCAATGATGCTAAAACCGGTTTTAGTGAGTTTACTGATAATAATCATAAACAACACAGTATCATTACCCTATCAGCTAAAACGGGTAATGGCGTAGACAGCTTAAAAGAGCACCTGAAAGCTATTATGGGGTATCAAGGTAGCACTGAAGGTGGTTTTATGGCCAGAAGACGTCACCTCGTAGCTTTAGAGAATACTCACCAACACTTATTAACTGGCCTAACGCAATTAGAGTCCTATGTTGCTGGCGAGATATTAGCTGAAGAGCTACGTATTTGTCAGCAAGAATTGGATCAAATCACCGGAGAATTTACTAGTGATGATCTGTTAGGTAAGATTTTTAGTTCGTTCTGTATTGGTAAATAAGCCTTAACTTCAACACAACAAAAAGCAGATTCACGAAAAGTTAAATTGTAAAAACTAAGTAGTAATCTGTGTATATTCTAAATCGCTTATGGTTGTTTTTATAACGCTAATAAGCTTTTCATCTAATCAAGGACAATATTTATTATTATCTAGCACTCTTGGAGAGTGCTAGATAGTTCAAATCCATCAATTCCTGAAAGGACAGCACGTTCAATACGGTTAGCTATTTTTCATATTATTGAAACCACCAGATATAGCTGGATCAACAATGACTACTTTTAAATATTTTGCTTCAGCTGAAATATAGTCATTAGTACAGCTCTTTTGTAATCGACATAACAATACACAATTTCTTGCGCTAAATATTATTGTGTAAGTACAGCCATTGCAACAGTGTTAAAACAGCAGCAATTGATAATACAATTGTGTTATTCATAATACATTATGTTTTATACTAAAATCATGTAAATTAATTTATAATTATTAAAAATCAGTACTTTAAAAATTAATTTTTCATAATAAAAGCAATATAAATAGTGCAAAGTAATCAAAGAATTTGTTTATTACTACTCGGTTTAGGTAATACAATATCAACATAAAATTATCTGAATAATTACTCATTTTAAAAAAAGAGGATCTGTTATGAGCTCAATTCAAATCATTGTTGGCAGTATGCTTGGTGGAACCGAATATGTTGCTGAAGCTTGTGAGGAAACATTAAATGAACATGGCCATAATGTTAAAGTTCACCTACAACCTAATTTTAATACCATTATTAATGACACTTTTTCTGAAGATAACCAATCTAAAATTGATGATAATTCAACCGAAAAAGCTATTTGGCTCGTTTGTACTTCGACACATGGCGCTGGAGACTACCCTGACAACTTCAAACAATTTGCTAGTGATCTAGCACATTGTGATCAAGATCTATCCACGGTTAATTTTTTAACTATTGGTATTGGTGATTCAAATTACGACACATTTTGCAAAGCCGCAAAAGATATATCAAAACTATTAATATCAATAGGTTGTAAAGAGTTATGTGAAGTTAAAACCTTTGATATGTCAGAAGATATTGATCCAGAAGATCTCTCTCAGCAGTGGATCCAGTCAAATATAGATCTGTTTTAGATCTAACATGCTCAGTTACACATAACTTATCAACATATTATGAATAATATTATAGAAAATGTGTATAACTAAGTTAATAATAGGTTATTTTTCTATTATTATTCAGTTCATTAAAACCTAATCAAAAACACTTGTGTATAACTCGCTATTTTGATCAAGGCTTATTTGCTTGTTGATCAAGTATTGATCACAACGTTATCATTAAAATTACTTATTGATAATTATGAATAAAAATCACTTACCCACAGAAGTAAGCGATCCTAATAAGTAATAATAATAAGATCTTTTTAAAGATCTCTTAATATATATTAATGATCTACAGAAATTTATTTACACATTTGATCGTATCCAAGGGCAAAAAAAAACGGTAAAATGTGTTCCCTAAATTTAAAGTGTCACGAAATAGATGACATTTTTTACGTTAATTAATCAGGATTATAAATTTATGTGGTATCAAGATTCATACGACGTCATTGTTGTTGGAGGCGGACATGCTGGCACCGAAGCATCTCTTGCTGCAGCAAGAATGGGTTGTAAAACTTTATTGTTAACGCATAACATCGATACGTTAGGACAAATGTCATGTAATCCTGCTATTGGCGGAATTGGAAAAGGTCATCTGGTCAAGGAAATTGATGCTTTAGGCGGATTAATGGCAACCGCCATAGATCATAGCGCAATCCAATTTCGTACGTTGAACTCAAGTAAAGGGCCAGCGGTAAGAGCTACTAGAGCACAAGCAGATCGTGCCTTATATCGTGCTTTTGTTCGAAATACTCTTGAAAATCAGCAAAATTTAACTATTTTTCAGCAACCTTGTGATGATCTCATTTTAGAAAACGATAAAGTTGTCGGCGTTTCCACACAGATGGGCTTAAAATTTAAAGCTAAGACTGTTGTGTTAACGGTAGGTACTTTTCTTGCTGGGCAAATTCATATTGGATTAAATAATTATCAAGGCGGTAGAGCTGGTGATCCAGCAAGTTTAAACTTAGCAGCAAAAATGCGAGAATTGCCCTTTAGGATAGATCGATTAAAAACGGGCACACCACCTAGGTTAGATGCAAGGTCTTTAGACTTTTCAGTAATGGAGGAGCAACCAGGTGACTCCCCTACCCCAGTGTTTTCTTTCATGGGCTCACGCGCTAATCAACCCGAACAAATTTCTTGTTATATTACTCATACCAATGAACAGACTCATCAACACATTAGAGATGGCTTAGATAGATCGCCCATGTATACCGGTGTTATTGAAGGCGTTGGGCCAAGGTACTGTCCATCGATAGAGGACAAAATAACACGATTTTCTGATAAAAATTCTCACCAGATATTTGTAGAGCCTGAGGGACTGACTACACATGAAGTCTATCCAAATGGTATTTCAACTAGCTTACCATTTGATGTACAAATGAATTTAGTTCGTTCAATTAAAGGTTTCGAAAATGCATTCATCACACGCCCAGGTTATGCCATTGAGTATGATTACTTTGACCCCAGAGATTTAAAGCAAAGCTTAGAAAGTAAGTTTGTGCAAAATTTATATTTTGCAGGTCAAATAAATGGTACTACTGGTTATGAAGAAGCCGGTGCTCAGGGGCTTATTGCTGCAACCAATGCTGCCAACAGAGTAAAAGAGCGAGATGATTTTATTTTAGGCCGAGATCAAGCTTACATGGGTGTATTGATTGATGATTTAGCAACTCTGGGTACTAAAGAGCCTTATCGTATGTTTACTTCACGCGCTGAATATAGACTATTATTACGAGAAGATAATGCTGATATTAGGTTAACTGAACAAGGTAGGAAAATAGGTTTAGTCGATGAAGCAAGGTGGCAGAGGTTCAATGAAAAAATGGAAAATATTGAAGTTGAGCGCCAAAGATTACGTTCGACTTGGGTTCAAAAAGATCATGTCAACATAGATAAAATTAATAACTTACTTAAAACACCGATGAGTAAAGAAGCTAGTTTAGAAGATTTAATTCGCCGTCCAGAAGTTAACTATAACGATTTAATGAGCATCGACGGTCTAGGTCCGGCTTTAGCAGATAAGGAAGCCTCTGAACAAGTTGAGATTCAAACTAAATATGCGGGTTATATAGATAGGCAGCTTGATGAAATAGCAAAGAAGAAGCGCCACGAAGACACCTTAATTCCTATTGATTTTAACTATCAACAAATATCAGGGTTATCAAATGAGGTTGTTGCTAAATTGCAAGACTCTCGTCCAGAAACTATTGGTAAAGCATCTAGAATTTCTGGTATTACTCCGGCGGCAATTTCGTTATTATTAGTTTACTTAAAAAAACACGGCCTTTTGCGAAAATTAGCGTAAAGGTTAAAGCTAGGGGCGAATCCTTGTTAACAGGGATTTGTCTAAATTAAAATGACGTTAACACAAGAATTATCGGCACTGATTAATAAAACTCAGCTTGTCGTTTCTCAAGAAAAGATCGATCAACTTATTCTTTATGTTGAACTCCTCAATAAATGGAATAAAGCCTACAATTTAACCTCTGTTAGAAATCCAAAAGATATGTTAATTAAACATATTATGGACAGTTTAATGGTTGGTGACGTACTTACTGGTAAAGATTTTATTGATGTTGGTACTGGCCCTGGCCTTCCTGGGATCCCTCTGGCTATATTATTTCCTGAAAGAAACTTTGTCTTACTAGATAGTTTAGGTAAACGCATCACTTTTCTTAGACAAGTTGTTTTTCAATTAAAACTTACCAATGTCACTCCAGTAAAATCGAGGGTTGAAGACTTCCAAGGTGAACATAAATTTGATGGCGTGTTAAGTCGTGCCTTTTCTTCTTTAAATGATATGGTAAAGTGGTGTCAACATCTTATAAGTGAAGAAAAAGGACAGTTTTTTGCTCTTAAAGGCCAATATCCTCATGATGAAATAGCACAATTACCTGCTCATATTGAATTGCTAGAAAGTCATGAAATTATTGTCCCTGATCTTATCGGTGAGCGTCATGTGTTAGTTCTTAAAAAATTGCACGACTAATAAATAATAGAGGCATGTGTGGGAAAAATAATAGCAGTTGCAAACCAAAAAGGTGGTGTTGGTAAAACTACAACCGCCGTAAATTTGGCCGCCTCATTGGCCGCAACCAAACGTAAAGTTCTATTGATTGATTTAGATCCACAAGGTAATGCCACTATGGCTAGTGGTGTTGATAAGTATCAAGTTCATGCCACTTGCTATGAATTGTTAATTGAAGAACAAAATGTTGAAGAAGTTGTTGTAAAAGATACTACAGGGCTTTATCACTTAATTTCTGCCAATGCAGATGTTACCGCGGCAGAAATTAAATTAATGGAAGTTTATGCGCGCGAGCAACGTCTCAAAACGGCGTTAGCGCCAGTTAAAGATGATTATGATTTTATTATTATTGATTGTCCGCCATCGTTAAATATGTTGACAGTAAATGCCATGACGGCTGCAGATTCAGTGTTAGTGCCTATGCAATGTGAATACTACGCCCTAGAGGGCTTAACAGCATTGATGGATACTATTACTAAACTGACTTCAGTGGTTAACGATAAATTACATATTGAAGGAATTTTACGCACTATGTATGACCCTCGCAATCGTTTAGCTAATGATGTTTCTGAACAACTTAAACGACATTTTGGTGATAAGGTTTATCGCAGCGTTATTCCGAGAAACGTAAGACTAGCCGAAGCACCAAGTTTTGGTGCCCCTGCTATGTACTATGATAAATCGTCTACCGGTGCAAAAGCTTATTTAGCTCTGGCTGGTGAAGTATTGCGTAAAAATGATTTTGTAAAGAAACCCTCTCCCGTCAAAGCCAGTCTTGTTAATTAGCGTATAGGAATATTATGAATACTGAAAAACGTAAAGGCGCTAGTCGACTAGGTCGAGGCTTGGATGCATTATTATCACCCAATACCCCAAACGATAACGTTAAAGACTCTATTAATGGGGTGGATGGTAACAATCACATTGATAATATTAATAGTGAATTAAGAAAAATTAAAATTACTCACTTGGTTGCTGGTAAATATCAACCACGTCGAGAAATGTCTGATGCGGGTCTTGAAGAGCTATCTTTATCAATCCAATCACAGGGAATTATTCAACCTATACTAGTTCGTTCAATCAGTGATGATAAGTATGAAATAATTGCTGGTGAAAGACGCTGGCGTGCAGCTAAGTTAGCACAGTTAGATGTGGTTCCTTGTTTAGTAAAAAGTGTGCCAGATGAATCAGCTGTTGCCATTGCTCTCATTGAAAATATTCAACGAGAAGATCTTAATGCAATGGAAGAAGCCATTGCGTTAGAAAGACTACTAACTGAGTTTGATTTAACTCATCAAGAGGTAGCTCTAGCGGTAGGTAAATCAAGAACAACAGTAAGTAATTTATTACGATTAAACAACTTAAATGACGAAGTTAAAGTGTTTTTAGAAAACGGTGATATTGAAATGGGTCATGCACGTGCTTTATTAGCACTAGATGGTGATATTCAAACATCAGCAGCGCATACCGTAGCGACGAAAGAACTAACGGTTCGAGATACAGAAGCGTTGATAAAAAAAATACAAAACCCTGTAGTAGAGCCAGAAAAAATCAATAAAACATTAGAAACTCTTGAATTAGAACAAGGGTTAGCTGATAAATTTGGAGCAAAAGTAGCTATTAGCCATAATAAAAAAGGTAAAGGTAAGCTAGTTATTTCTTATGATAATTTAACTAAACTTGAGGAAATATTAGCTAAAATTAATTAGTTGGTCACATATTTATGTGTAGATTACACACCCAACGAAAGAGTATTTTTGTCAATTTAAAAATAAAACAATATTTACAGCGTGCAAGTTATCTCTTTGATAGATATATATTGTAAAGTTGTTAATTAGATTTCAAGGATGACGTTATGCAAGAACTCCCCCCATTAGCTTTAGTTAAAACTTGGCTTGAAGTTGTCCAACAGGCCGATGTACCTATTAGTATTCGTGAAAAACGGCAAAAATTGTTAACTTATTACTTTGGTTCTATTTCAAATGCTGAAGATTATGTAGAGCTTAATCATTACAGTAATTAATTGGACACTATAAGTTTCTATATCACATAGTAAAAATATTATTTTGTTAGTTTATCTCCTGTAAATAACTTAATTCATTTTTGAAATAAATATGTCTGTTTATTTTACAAAGCTAAGCGTAACTTTATTGCACAATAGTATAATATACTGAATATTAACTATATTTACTTGTTGGTTTATATTTTGCTTACTTATAAAACTATCTAGATAAACTCGGATGATAAAATAAGGAATATTAAATGAAGTTTAAATTTTTAATTGCATTACCTTTGTATATTTTAAGTTTTATAGTTAATGCGACTATTATTGATTTTAACCTGAAAAGTGGAGGCGGGGTATTTAAAGACGATAGTTTTATCTTCACAGATAGGGGCTATATACTTGAAGTGACCGGAAGAACTTGGGATATAGAGTCAAACAAATATATCAATGCTCAAGTTGAATGGTGGAATCATGGTATAGGTGTTGTTGGTGGTCCTGGTAGTCCAGGAACGATAGATAGCCCACTAACACCTTTTACAGGGAGAGTTGATGCAGACAGCGTTTTTAAATCAGACAAGTTAGTTTTTACTTTAACAAGCATTTGGCAAAACCCCGCTTCATTTAGTGCCATCGACATAACCTTTATGACTAGATGGGATTCGCGGTTAGAAGACGGTGATATGGCTCCGATACTGTTTAAATCAGATGGTAATCGTGTATCAAATACAAAATTGTGGGGTGACGATAATGATCAAACGCATTTTGTGGATGTTAATGGCGAAGCGAATAAGATGTTTATTTGGTCAAGTAAATTAGAGTCAGATGACGGATTTCGTATAGAAAGTATAGCCTTCGACGTTCCAGAACCTACGACTATAATGGTATTTGGATTTGGTTTAATCGCTTTGGTATTTAGGCGTAAGTTATAATTTAGTTATAAATCAGTAAAGGGGCAATTAGCCCCTTTTTTATTTATATAAATCAATATTTAATTTTAAGCTAATATAGTTAAAAATTATTCTTGTTGTGGCGCACCATGCAGGAGTCGAACCTGCGACCTTCGCCTCCGGAGGGCGACGCTCTATCCAGCTGAGCTAATGGTGCTTTTGCTTTTTTATCAAACAATAGTGTTTGTAAATGGTTACTTTACATAAACGCTAGCGCTCATCTTTCCTTTGTAAAAATATGCCATAAGAAATTATCAGCATATTTGCGGCAAATACTATAGTTTATCTATAAACTTGTCTAGTTAAGTTGGTAAAAATATACATAGTACATTGATGTAAAGTTAGTTTTTAAAAGGAAATTATTATTAATAATGTACTTTAGCGATAAAAGTGCCTAAAGTTATGGTTATATTTATGATATATATATGATTTATTGCTACAAATGTTATTACTTAACCACAATACTAGTTTATTAAAAATAAGAAAATATCTATTAATCTTCTGGGTTTATTTTGTATTTTTATGTATACCTGTGCAAGCTGAACAGTTGAGTACACAAATAATTAGTGTCGAGCCTTTTGTCGAGGTTATAGATCGTGTAGGCAAGGTTGGATTTAAACGCACTATCGACTTATCGTTTAAGAGTAATGGTTATCTTGAAGTGTTAAATGTTGATGAAGGTGATTATTTTAGTCAAGGGCAATTATTAGCAAAACTAGATGATACAACTTTAATAGCAGAAAAAAATGCCAGTTACGCTCGGTTATTGCAAGCTAAGCGTCAAGTTAATCGCATTAAAACATTAATTGATAATAATTTGAGTTCTCAACAAGCACTAGATGATGCACAAACACTAATACAAACTAGACGTGCAGATTTTAATGTAGCTGAATATAAATTATCTAAAGCTCAATTAGTAGCGCCGTTTGATGGCGTAGTGGTTAGTAGGTACTCTTCATTTGGCGAATTACAAATGCCAAATGAAAATGTGCTAACAATCGCTGCGTTAGAAAATAATGTCATTGTAAGCATTATATTAACTGATGAGCAAATGAGTCTTGTTGATGAACAGCTACAAGTCGTTGTTGACTTGAAGGAACTTGGAATGATTTCCGCAAAAGTCACCAAAATTCCTGCAAGTGCAGACTCATTAAATCATTTATTTAGTGTCGATTTTTTATTAAATGATATTAATATTAAGCAAATCACCGTTGGCAGCTTAGCTAAAGTGACAGCAAAAATAGCAACAAACACGTTCGTTTATAAATTACCTATTGAAGGGCTCAATGGTATCGATAAACAAGGCCGAGCTTTAATTACAATATCAAAAGGTACTACACAAACATTAACACCTTTTGTACAACAAGCTTTTGATATTATAAAAGTATCAAATCAATATGTTTACTTGTTAGCTCAACAAGGGGCCTCCCCAATAACTATTGTTGATCAAGGTTGGCAGAGGCTAACTGACAAAAAACATCAATCGACTAACTTAGTATTACAATAAATTAATTCATGAAACTACCCTATTTAGCTATACACAACAGTCAATTTACGTTAACTGTTGTTTTGTTGTTTGTACTTGTTGGTATTGTTTCTTATTTTAATATGCCTCGCTCAGAGGATCCTCAATTTGATGTGGCGGTGACTTTAGTTGAAGTTGTTTACCCAGGCGCATCGCCTCTCGATATTGAAACTTTAGTCGTTAAGCCACTTGAACAAGAAATTGCAGAAATTGAAAATATAAAAAAGATTGAAGCAAAAATTAATAATGGTTCAGTTCGAATTACCATTGATTTTTTGTATGGCACTGATGCTGAGGCTGCTTACAATAAAGTTAAGCAGGCTGTGTCTGCAGTTCAACCTTCTTTACCACTAGGTATTGCTAAGTTGTTAGTCTTAAAAGCAACACCAAGTGGTGTTGCCATTATGCAATTAGCCTTGTGGTCAAAACCAACCGATTATAAAACAATGGAGTTGGAAGCTAAATTACTTGAAAGACAACTAGAAAGTTTGCCTGGAGTTCGTAATGTTAATATTTGGGGGTACCCGGAACAAATCGTTGCAATAGATATTAATGTTTCAAAGCTAAAACATTATGGTATTTCATTAAACAAGGTTACTCAATTACTTACGTCTACTGCAAAAAATATTACACCTGGCTTTGTTGATGCCAGTATTAAACGCTTTAATGTAAAAGCTAGTGGTGGATACACAGCCATTACAGATATCGAAAACACCGTCATTAGCCATAATAAACAAAACATTTTACGGGTAAAAGATATTGCGCAAGTTAGTTTTTCACATGATAAACCCAATTATTTGGCTTATTTGGGTGACAAACCAGCAATATTTATTACCGTTGAACAGCGGCCAAACACCAATATTTTTGAGTTAACTCAGCAATTAAATACTGTTATTAAAAAATTTCGCAACCAATTAACTGAAAACATGGATTTAACGACATTATTTCAGCAAGCTGACAGTGTAAATGTTCGTGTAAATGGCTTTTTTGAAAACCTTACTTATGGCTTAATTATTGTGGCATTTATGGCATTACTCTTTTTAGGTATAAGAGAAGCTATAGTAGTAACCCTTGCTATTCCTGTTTCATTTTTAATGGCTATTGGTTGGCTTGATTTTACAGGTTTTGGCTTGCAACAAATGTCGATTGTTGGATTAATTATTGCCTTAGGTTTGCTTGTTGATAATGCCATAGTAGTGACGGAGAGTATTCATCGAGAAAATAAAGTAACCACTGATAGTAAGCAAGCGGCTGCTAACGGCACAAGTAAGGTAGCCTGGGCTATTGCAAGTGGCACAATAACAACTATGCTGGCATTTTTACCCATGCTAATGATTCAAAGTAATACTGGTGACTTTATTCGTTCTATGCCAGTTACTGTGGTGTTGGTATTATTTGCTTCGCTGATGATTGCTTTAACACTAACACCTTTATTAGCCAGTAAACTACTTACTAATAGAACAAAGTTAACAGTTAAAAATAATCGGATAAAAACCTTGCAGCACTATGCTAATCAATTTTCTGAGGCTAGTTACAGTCATATTTTACTCTGGTTGATGCGAAATAGGATATTTGTATTTATCAGCGGTTTTTTGGCTTTGGTGGCTATGCTTTCTTTATTTAGCCAAGTTGGGGTGAGTTTATTTCCTAAAGCTGAAAAACCAATGTTGCTGATAAACGTTACAGCGCCAGCTAATTCTTCATTAGAGTATACCGATACACTGTTACAACAAGTTAAACAACATATTAAACAATATGATGAAATTGATAAAATTGCATTAAATATAGGTAATTCTAACCCCCGTATTTATTATAATGAAATTCCAAAGCGTGGCATGAATCGTTATGGTCAGATTTTACTCGTTTTAAATGCTTATGATGAGGTGAAGGTCACTGAATTAGTTAATAATTTACGCCAAGATCTTAAATCATGGCAGCAAGCTGACATTACCATTAAAGAGTTTACTCAAGGCCCTGTTACTGACCAAGTGATTACTATTAGGTTGTTAAGTGAGTCGCTTGATGATTTAACATTAGTGGCTAATGATTTATCTAATCATATGCGAGATATTCAAGGGATTGTTAATATCAATAACCCTATAGGTTTTGAAAATACAGAGCTCTCTTTGGCACTAAATTATCAAAAAGCCGCATTAAGTGGTGTTGAGATTATTGATTTTGATAATACTATTAGTACATTATTATCTGGCACTAGAGTAGGTCAGTTTAATGATAAAAGTGGTGAAGATTATTCTATCGTTGTTAGAGCTAAGGACTTTGAGCTTGATGATCTGTCTGTATTAACAATCAATAATAACCGAGGGACTGCTATTCCCCTTGAACAGTTTGCTGCTATGAGGTTAACAAAAGCGGATAGTGAATTTTTTCACTTTCAAAAATTACGTATGGCTAAAGTCTCTGCTGATGTTGCCAGAGGCTACTCAGTAAGTGAATTAACAAATAAACTAGTGCAATATTTAGAAAGTTATGACTTGCCAACTGGCTTTAGTTTTAAATTAGGGGGCGAAGAAGAAACGCGACAAAATACCTTTGCTGGTTTAACACAGATCATGTTAATTACTGCTATGGGTATTTTTTCTGTATTAGTTTTGCAATTTAAATCAATTATACAACCTTTAATTGTTTTTAGTTCTATTCCTTTTGCCATAGCAGGCGCTATATTAGGCTTGTATTTGGCTGGTTTATCATTTTCAATGATGGCCTTCGTTGGCCTTATTAGTTTGTTTGGTATTGTGGTTAACAACGCCATTATTTTAATTGATAATGCTAATGTTAATATGCGTTTAGGGTTAAATAGAAAACAAGCCATTTTAAAAGCAAGTGCGATAAGATTTACACCTATTTTATTAACGACACTAACCACTATTGGTGGCTTAATTCCATTAACTTTATTTGGTGGAAGTTTATGGCAACCGCTTGGTGTGGTGCTTATTTTTGGTTTATGTGTTTCAGCGTTTTCAAGTTTATTGCTAGTGCCACTGTTAACGGAATTATTCACACCGAAAAATAATGCACAATTATCTCAACCTGACTAATCAAATAACTAAAAAGATTTGTTGAATCAATCATCACAGATTTTATTATTATTTTATCGCCAGTTAATAATAAGGAGTTTAACAAATGGAAGTTATTGGTACTTCGGGATATTTATTAGCATCATTTGCTTATATTATTTTTATTTTACTACTTTTAGCGGCCAGAAATAAAACCCTGGCGGGTAGTTTAATCTTGGTGGCTTCCCTATTAGTATTAGCCTCCTCGTTAACTTCTGCATTGCAACCTAGACAAGGTTTCTCTCTTCTCATCGTCATGCTAATAGAGACCTTGAAACTGGCTGTTTGGTCTGTGCTTATTATTTGTACTCAAGCCAATATTACCTCCTTCAAACAATTAATGACTGAACCTAAAGTTAAGTATTATTTAAAAGTTTGGGCTGGCTTAGTTGTTATTTGTTGGGGATTAGTTATTTTTTCTACCGATAATATAAAAACATTGTTTTCACTGTTTTTATTGCTTAATTTATGGTTATTGGTATTACTTGAACAGCTATACAGAAATGCTGATGTAAAAGTTAAGTGGGCTATTTGGTCTTTGGTTATCGCTTTGGGTACCAGTACAGTTTTTGACTTTGTCCTGTTTGCACAGGCGGCGCTAGTAAATCAATTAGATTTTTCATATTGGTATGCCCGTGGGTTTATTACAGCCATAGGTATGCCATTAATTTTAGTGAGTACGCGTCGAATCAAAGACTGGTCGGTTGATGTTTTCGTATCACGTGATGTGGTTTTTTACAGTTCCATGTTACTTATTTCAGGAGGTTATTTACTTTTATTATCAATTGCTGGTTATATTATAAATTACATGGGCGGTGCATGGGGAAATGTTATCAGTATTGCTTTTGTTATTTTAGGGGGTACTGTACTTGCGGCATTGTTAATTACTGAGCGTTTGCGAAAGGAAGTTAAAGTATTTATTACGAAGCATTTTTTTGCTAATAAATATGATTATCGAGTTGAATGGTTAAAATCAATAGAGCAATTAGAAATAGGTGAACATAATAACTGCTATCATACTGCAACTCACATTATTTGCTCATCGTTAAATACGCAACAAGGCGCTTTAATTAAAAAGCATTCTCAAGGTTATTATCAAGCAATTTATCAGCAGAACTTTGCTTTGCAACAAACTGATTTGTCTTTTCTTGCTGATGTTGACGAATTTTGTCAGCAACAAGGGTGGATTATAGATGTTAGAGAGTTTGTAAAGGTTGAAGACAGCTACCCCGGCTTAAGGGTAAACACTCAACTTTGTCAGCAACAAAAAATTGATATTATAGTGCCTATTTTTATCAATAAGATGGTTTACGGGTTCTTTTTGCTGGCGTTACCAGATGAACAAGGTTTATTGAATTGGGAGGATAGAGATTTATTGTTTTCTATTACTAAACAATTAAGTAACTACCTGTCGTTGAATGAGGCAAATGATAGATTAGCTGAGTCTAAACAGTTTGATGCCTTTAACCAAATGTCAGCTTTTTTAGTCCATGATTTAAAGAATATTCAGGCTCAGCTAGCTTTAATTAATAGTAATGCAAAACGTCATAAAGATAACCCTGCTTTTATTGAGGATGTTTTCGAAACGGTTGAGTCTGCGACCTACCGGCTTGATAAAGTATTGATGCAGTTACGAAACAAACAAGTCGCAGAAACTTCTAAACACAATGTTGATGTTGAAAAATTAATTGCTAATGTTGTTAAACAACGAAATATACAATTACCTAACGTTATAAGTAATGTTGACGTTAAAAAGTTAATATCGATCAATGAAGAAACGTTCTCGTCGGTATTAAATCATCTGTTACAAAACTCTCAAGAAGCGACATTAGATGATGGTTGGGTTAAAATAACGGCTAAATTGTCTAATAATGCCCTTTATATTGATATACTTGACAATGGTTGTGGTATGTCTGAGGAATTTGTCGCTAATAGGCTTTTTAAGCCCTTTGATACAACCAAAGGTAACGCTGGTATGGGAATAGGTGTTTATGAAGCGAAACAGTTCATTGAGGGCCTTAAGGGTACTTTAAAAGTCATTAGTGAAGAAAACCAAGGTAGTCAATTTAAAATAGTTATTCCATGTGAATAACACCTCTTTAGATGAAAGGAATACACATTTAATGGAAAAGTTATTGGTAGTTGATGATGATATCGGCGTACAAAAACAATTAAAATGGAGTTTTGCTGATTATGAAGTGATATTAGCCGACTCTCGTGAAAGTGCTATCACAGCAGTAAGGCGCCACGTACCTAAAGTCGTCACTTTAGATTTAGGTTTACCACCCGATGCAACCAATGCCAGTGAAGGGTTAACAGCGTTAAAACAAATATTAGAAATATCTCCACATACTAAAGTGATTGTTATTACCGGTAATGATGACCGTAATAATGCTTTAAAAGCAATTGAGATGGGGGCTTATGACTTTTATCAGAAACCTGTTGATGCTGATGTTATTAATGTCATTGTTTCCCGTGCACTGAGTTTGGCAACCATAGAAGCTGATAATCGAACCATGAAGTCTGTGGTTGGCTGTGATACTGGAATAATTGGCAGTAGTGAAGGAATTGATCGGTTGAGGTTAATGGTGCAGCGTATTGCACCAACCGAAATAACAGCGTTATTACTTGGTGAAAGTGGCACAGGTAAAGAAGTTACTGCGAAAGCCATTCATAAGGTGAGTGAGCGAAGTGACAAACCTTTTGTTGCTATTAATTGTGCGTCCATACCTGAAAACCTATTAGAAAGTGAATTGTTTGGTTTTGAAAAAGGCGCCTTTACTGGAGCCCATAAAACCACATTAGGAAAAATAGAATGTGCCCAAGGGGGAACACTATTTTTAGATGAAATTGGCGATATGCCCTATCATTTACAAGCAAAGTTACTGCGCTTTTTACAGGAAAAAGTTATTGAACGTTTGGGGGGTAGAAAAGAGATACCGGTCGATGTACGAGTAGTTTGTGCAACCAACCAAAACCTAGAAGAAATGGTTCAAGAAAAATCCTTTAGAGAAGATCTTTTTTATAGAATTACCGAGATTACCTTAAATATTCCGCCATTGAGAGAGCGTGAAGAAGATGTACTCATATTAGCTAACTTCTTTTTACAGCAATATGCAAAAGAGTATAAGCGTACTGCTAAATCTTTCGCTGACGATGCTCTTTACGGCCTTCAGCATCATAAATGGCCAGGCAATATTCGTGAATTACAAAATAAAGTTAAATCATCAGTGATCATGAGTACAACAAGTCAAGTCACTGCCTTTGATTTAGGCTTTTTTGATAAAGAGAATGCGGCTTATAAATTATCTCTTAATTTAAGAGTTGTGCGTGAAGAAGCAGAGACTATTGCTATTCAGAAAGCTTATGCGTTAACCGAGGGAAATATGTCAAAAACATCAGCTTTATTAGGTATAACTAGGCCTACACTTTACGCATTAATTGAAAAATATAACATTGCAATTAACACATGAGATAACACATGAGAATTACGACACCTTTCTATATAAAATATTGAAATAACTGTTTTGTATCTTATATAGAAAAGGCGTTAGGTTAATTCATCATTTAACTGACTTACAAATGATGAAAAGTTATTCATCTTTAGTTTGAAGATCAGCATACTCTCGGCTTTTTTGTTTTATTAGCTTATCTAAGTAGCGTGACATTTTTACTTTTTGTTGAATAGAATTTTCTAGTATTTCTTCAACATCATGCAGGGTTTTTTCCATATTACTTATAGTGGTAGTGCTTGCGGTTGTTGCAATAGAAGACTCATTTTGAGTATTTATTTGTTTTTTAGTTAATGAACCGGTCAATTCAACAGACATTTCATTGGCAACTTCATTAATGCCCCGACAGTCAATGTGAGAAAGATCTTCTAGGAAGCCAAATAATAATAAACGATCTACAAAAATATTAATCTTTCTTGGTACACCCAGTGTTTTTTCAAAAATAAGTTGAAACCCGTCATCTGAAAATAAGGCTTCTTTATTGCAGTTAGCTTGCTTCAATCGATGATTTATATAATCTTTTAATTCAGCAGTAGTCAATGGCTTTAAATGAGCAGAAGCAATAATTCGTTGCCTGAACTGCTCCATATTAGGTGAGGATATAATAGCTTTTAGCTCTTCTTGCCCTAATAAAAAGCTTTGAATAAGAGGTTTGTTTTCTAATTGAAAATTTGACAACATACGCAACTCTTCAACTGTTTCGGCTGGCAAATTTTGCGCTTCATCTACTAATAATAACGCTCGCTTGCCTTGTTTATGAAGTTGCACTAAAAATTTTTCTATGTTTTGCAATAGGTCGGCTTTGCTATTCCCAGTCACTGTGATATTAAATTCAGCGGCAACTAAATCAAGTAACTCTTTTGGTGACAACTTAGTTGTTACTAATTGTGCGGCAACAATGTTTTCATCAGCAATATTGGCTAATAAGTTGCGAGCAATGGTGGTTTTTCCAGTACCTATGGGACCTGTAATAACAATAAAACCTTCACCCTGATCCAAGCCGTATTGAAGGTAAGATAATGCTCGTTGGTGATGACTAGTGGCAAAGAAAAATCGTGGGTCAGGGCTCAGTTGAAAGGGGCGCTCAGTAAAGCCATAGTAACTTTCATACATATTAGAAATCTTTTGTTAAATTAATAGAAATACGACCTTCATCATACGTTAAAGTTGCAATATTTGATTGCCTATCTAAATATTGCAAGGTGAAGTCAGTACTTAATGAACTGGCCAATTTTTTATTGTAGCTTGTTGAGATTAGTTTATAAGTATCTTCTTGTCTGGGGCCTGAGGGAGAATCTTTGTCGAAGGTATTTTTGCTGTAGTCGAGGTAAATAACCAAATCACTTTTAGCACTTAATCGACGAGTCATACTTAAGCGACTATTGAGATAATTATCAATCAGGCCAGAACTAAGGCTTTCTCTATTTCGGTTAGACAAGGTTAAATTAAAACTTGTGCGCACAAGTTTTAATTGAGACTGCCATGCTAGGCGTCTATTCAAAGAAAACTCATTATCTATGATTAACTCAGGTGGTGTTTGCTCATTGTCAGTCGGCTGAAAATTGTTTCTATCGAACGCTTCAATGGTTTCGTTGTAAGTTATAGTATTATTTAGTCGCCTTGTTCTATGCGAGAAATTTACGCCATAAGAATTACCAAAAAACCGTTTAGAATAGTTAGCTTTCAATGACGTTCTCGCAGAAGGTTGCCAATCAATAGTGGCTGCCACATAATCATCACTCAATTGTGAATCATCATCAACGTAATTATAAGACACATCAATAGCGAAGTTTTTTGCTGCCTGATAACGTATACCTGGACCCCACGAAGGCACAGCATTTGGTCTAGCGCCTACCAGAGTCCCTGTTATTTTTTCATCATAAAACCGAATAAACGGATTTAACTTTAACGCGGTAATAGCTCCGATTTTAGCTTCAATTTGGTAGTTTTCACTGGTTTCATCATCATTTTCTCGTTTAATAAATTGACCACCAAGCTGCCAAAAAATATATCGAGCTGCATTGCCATTTTCACTGTTAATTGTTGCTGTATAACCTTCGCTTTCACCAATATCATCTTCTGTTTTGGTTTCACCATACGACATGGAAGATAAAAATGAGTAGTCACTGTTTGCAAGGTTTAATTCGACACCGACAGCATTAATATTTTGTTGCACCGTGTCGGCAGTAATTAAGTTGCCTAAACTATTAGTGCTATCATTTTTAGCGATATTATTTATCGAGGAGTTAGCTGTTAATTTTAACTTGTCTTGCCAGATATTAAAATCAGCAGAAGCCTTAAGCGTTTGGTAATCGTCATTTAGTTCACTATCATGATTGTAATCAACTAACGTTTCAGAACCAGTAAAATCAAAGTTGAACTTTTTTGATGAATAGCTGGCGTCAGCACCAATAATGAATTGACTGACAAGGCTTGATTCTTGATTGACTTGGTTAAGTTCTATATTGTTAGTTAAGGTTTCAGTTAACCCTAAACTTGGCTCAAATTGCCATTCACCAGCAAAAGTATTAACAGAAAATAACGCACTGGCAATGGCTAGATAATATGAACTTAGCTGTGTATTACTGGTTTTTTCTGCCGTAACCATACCCATAATAGCCATAAACATCCTTTTTAGATCTAATTGTTTTATTCATCACTAAGCCTAAGGCAATATCTTTATTTAATTGGCTTACTGCTGTTTTTATATCGTCTGTTTTCGTTTTAGATTCTTCGACAACAACAAGAGCTTGTCCAACAAGATCTGATAATACTGGAGTTTCTGTTACACCAATAATGGGTGGGCAATCAAAGATTACAATCCGATCGGGGTAACGTTCTGCCAATTCTGTAGCTAAACTTGCCATGCGCTCACTTGCTAACAGCTCATTAGTCAAATGGTGCGGTTTGCCTGCAGGTATCAACTTAAGGTTATCAATATTAGTGCTATAAATAATATCAGATAGTGAAGTGACTTCAGCAAGTAAGTATTCGAGTAAGCCTTTTTTGCTCTCAAACTCCAACTCTCTATGCAAGCTTGGTCTTAATACATCAGCGTCAACCAGCAAAACCGTTTTATCTTGTTCTAAGGCAATACTTAATGCAAGATTAATAGAGATAAAGGTTTTCCCTTCATTTGGGTGAGAGCTACTAACCATAATTAAGTTGCTGTTATGGAGTGTCTTTGAGGCTAGGCCAAAAGCATTATTTAATAATTTTCGTTTAATGTGACGAAACTCTTCCTGAATATGATGAGCGCTATCAGGACTGTAAATAAAACCGTGCTCATGCAACCTATCACCATTTAAAACAATTTTTTCTTTATTGTTTAAAATTGCTGACTTAGGCTCATCAATTGCCGAGGTCTGATTCGAAATTTCACTCTCAGTGTTACTCGTTTTAACAGACTCTAAAGAATCATGGTTTTGTTGAGTTAGCTTTTTTTTAGCTAGGGCTTTTTCAATGGTACTCATGATTAAAATATCCTTTTTAGAGGTGCTTGTATGGCATCAGGAAAGGCAAAGTAACTGATAAATAATAATAACACACCTAAAAGTAATACATTAGAGCCTATAAATATTAAGGTTTTCTTTTGATGCCAACGATGTAAACCCAAGTTTTCATTGGCTGATATCACACCGAATATGGGTACGCCGGTTGCTTTAGACAGTTGTGTTGTAGAGGTCGCTACAGGATTGAGTTGGCTCATTATAAATGATATGCCAATACCTACACCAAAACCAAGAAACGTAGTTGCGGCAAATAAAATGAAGCGTTTAGGTCCCGAGGGTTTAGTCGCCTTCCTAGGCGGATCTATCACTCTAAATTGGATTTTATCGGTTGTTTCATCAGCTTGTTGAGCAAGTTGCGCTGTTTCCTTTCGCGATAAGAGCTCTTCATATTTATTTTTCGTAATATTATAACCACGGTTAAGGGCAATTAGCTCTGCTTCTATTTCTGGTAGAGTGTGAACTCTGTTTTCAAGTTCAATAATACGTTGTCTATAGTCGTCAGCCCGAACATTTAAAGACGCGATGAGGTTTTCAAGTTGATTGACTTGAATCTGTACTTCTTGAATAACAGGGTTGGCGCTTAAACGTTTTAAACTATCAGTATTTTCGTTATTGCTTGCTAAATATTTATCAATTTCTGCAGTACGAAGTTTGTTTAAGTTTTCTAAATTTCTACTGACTTCAATTACATCAGGATGTTTATCTGTATAACGTAACTTAAGATTATCAAGTTGTATTTCTAGGTCGTTAATACGGCTATCGTAAGTCGTTTGTATCGAGCTTTCATGTTTTATTTTATTGCCGTTGTTCGCATTTGCTGCAATAGATTGATCTAACTGCTTTTTAGCTGAATCTAAGCGTGTTTGATTTTCTAAAATATCTAATTCTATGGATTTCAGTTTGTCTTTGTTAGCATTGAGCTTTGAGTAATAACCACCAGATTGCTGTGGCAGAATACCGCTATACTTTTGTTTAAAGCTGGTTAATCTTGCTTCAGCATCAGATAGTCTATTTTCATAATCTTTTATTTGATTATTTAAAAACTTTTGAGCACTATCTGCATCACTTCTGGTTTCACCTAAGGTATTTTCAATAAATACAGTTAATGCCGAACGAACTATGTTTTTAGCCATATCTGGGTCTTTGTCTTCAATACTTAAAGTATAAATATTTTCACGGCCGACACTGGATATTTTAATGTTCTTTTTTAAATTTTTGAGTATTGTTTCATACTCTTCGCTATCATTTGCCTGTACATCAAGATCTGTCATTCTTGATATTCTTTCTAAATTAGGTCGACTGAGTAAAGTTCGGACC
This sequence comes from Colwellia sp., assembly GCA_042091395.1. Taxonomy (GTDB): domain Bacteria; phylum Pseudomonadota; class Gammaproteobacteria; order Enterobacterales; family Alteromonadaceae; genus Colwellia. Next base: position 105,204 of record JBELHN010000003.1, on the reverse strand, counting down.
ATCAGACGGATTTGTGTATTAGGATTTGTTTCTACAGTTAACCCCTTTAGTAAAGGCCGTAATAATGATTGTGTGTCTACATAAACTCGAGCCTCAGATTTGTAAACATCTGGCATAGAGGCAACAAAATACCATGCGGCAGGGCAAATTAGCCAAGTTGATATAATAATATAACGTCGTTTTAACCAAATTCCCTTGAGGTAGTCAATTACCTCTTCAAATATGTCTTGCATTAGTAACCTTTAATTACGAGCTAAAGTTGGGTTTTAATAATTTTAATTAGGTAGTTGGACAGGTGTTAACTTTTAAAACCATGCCTCAGGTATAATAATAATGTCGCCTGGTAGCATATCGACATTAGCACTAATTTCTCCATCTTTAAGTAATTGATCAATCATTACTTGATACTGCTTTTGTTCACCCTGTTCGATGCGAATTAATACTGCATCATTACCATCAGCAAATTCAGTTAGTCCACCCACTTCAATCATCACATCAAGTAGGGTCATGTGCTGTGTGTAATTAATTGCTCTAGGTTGAGCCGCTTCACCAATAACACGCACTTGCTCACTAAAAGGGCCTACAAAGTTCTGGACTGTGACCGTAACAATGGGGTCACGTAAGTAGGTTGATAAAATTTTCTCTATTGAGCGAGCTAATTCTGTTGGTGTTTTTCCTGATACTTTAATATCTTCTACCAAAGAAGTAGTAATCATACCGTCTGGGCGGACTAAGAAGGAGCCAGAGACTTCGGGGTTTCGCCAAACAAAAATATTCAACAAGTCCCCAGACCCAATTAAATATTTATAGGAGTTAATATCATTAGTTTTAGAAGGTTGTATTGTAGCGCTGGGCAAAAGGTTATTTGAGCTACAACTAAACAATAATGCGGTTAATATCAAAGTTCCAAGCTTTAACAGGTTAATAAAGCGATTATCCATAATTTACACCTTTTTTAGATACTATTTAATTAAACGACTATTGTAGATTGTATGATAATTTTTCTAATTTTAACAATGTAAATTAACAGGTGTAAATTTAACGTTAACTTTAATGGATAGTTTGTTAGAATCAATGGCAATTTAGTTGGGTTAATAATTTCAAGCACATACCATATTAGAGGGAACTTAGTCTTTTATGTCTAGTTCAAAATATCGAGATTTATCAGCAGGCACCAAATTGTTAATCGTCATTGAACAGCTTATTTTTGCTGGTTCAGTATTATTAGCCGTTTACATAAATGACATTTATCAAATTGTCAGTTATCAAGTGCACTCTGACAAATATTTATTACTATATGTGATTATTTTTGCCACTCTTAATCAATTAAGCGCACTTGCCTTAGGGTTATATAACTCGAAATTAAGAGAAAGTTTTCGTGGAATTTTACGCCGCATGTTCATGTGTGTTTCTGTTGCTTTCTGTGCGACCACCATCATTAATCCTCTTCATGGCAACTATGCTCTTCCAATTGAGTTGTTAGCGATCGCGTCATGTTTTAGTGTGTTTTTTGTTAGCTCATTTCGTTATTTCACCTTTAAAATTGACTTTTTTGGCTTTGGTAAACGAAATATTTTAGTCCTGGGTTCAGGGCAAAGAGCCTCTATAATTGAGAGGCGAATGCGCCGTGATGTTGACAGGCAAGACTTCTCTGTCCATGGCTTTGTGGTCATGGAAGGTGATATAGCTGATGGTATTCAGCACGAAACTCGAATTCATCTCCAAGGATCTCTCGTTGAATATTCTTTACAACATAGCATTGATGAAATTGTTGTGGCGAATGATGAGCGAAGAAATAATTTACCGATAGATGATTTATTTGCTTGTAAAATTCGTGGTGTTGAAATTACAGACATATTGGATTTTATTGAACGTGAAACCGGACAAATAGCAGTAAACCTTATTTACCCTAGCTGGGTAATCTATTCTAATGGCTTTGCTTCTACGCATTACCTGCGCGATACCTTTGATTGGTTGTTTAACGCATTAATAGCTCTATGCTTGTTACTTATAACGTGGCCAGTGATGTTGCTTGCAGTGATAAGTATCAAAATTACAGAGGGTATCAGAGCACCTGTCTTATACAAACAAGAGCGCGTAGGTTTAGATGGCGAACCCTTTAATATTGTTAAGTTTAGAAGTATGCGTTTAGATGCTGAGAAAGGCGGTGCGCAAATGGCTAGTGAGAATGACAGTCGAATCACCTTTGTTGGGCAATATTTGCGTAAATATAGAATTGATGAGTTACCACAGATTTGGAACATATTTCATGGTGATATGGGCTTTGTTGGACCAAGGCCTGAGCGGCCGGAATTTGTTCAAGGTCTTATAAAAAACTTACCTTATTACAATGAGCGTCACAATGTTAAACCGGGTTTGTCTGGTTGGGCACAGTTAAAATACCCTTACGGCGCCTCTGAAACTGATTCCTTAGAAAAATTAAAGTATGATTTGTATTACATAAAACATCGCAGTTTTTTATTAGATTTATTAATTTTAATCCGCACCGTTGAGGTTGTGTTATTTGGTAAAGGGCGCTAGCAACCATGAATCTCTCTGTTGAAGCTGGCATTAGCTTAAAAAAACAAGCGTTAACTGTTGATGTTGAAGATTATTTTCATGTTTCAGCATTTGAAAATGTTATTGAAAAATCACACTGGCAAAATTTAGAGATGAGAGTAGAGAAGAATACTCATCGTTTATTGACGTTATTTGAACAAAAGCAAGCTAAATGTACTTTTTTTACCTTGGGCTGGGTTGCAGAGCGTTGTCCTAATCTAATCAAGGCTATTGTTGCGCAAGGTCACGAGTTGGCAAGCCATGGTTATGCTCATCAACGTGCTAGTATGATGACAGCACCACAATTCCGAGATGACGTGAGCAAAAGTAAAAAAATATTAGAAGATATTTCAGGTAAACCAGTACTTGGTTATCGGGCACCAAGTTTTTCTATTAATGACAATAATACTTGGGTTTATCCTATTTTAAGTGAGTTAGGTTTTAAATACAGCTCTAGTACTTACCCTATAGAACATGATTTATATGGTGTACCACACTGGCCTCGCTTTAAACATCAACAACAAGAACAAATTATAGAGATACCTATTCCAACGTTGCAAAACAGCTCTGGTAACACCGGAATTGGTGGTGGCGGCTACTTCCGTTTATACCCTTATTGGCTATCAAAAAGACGAATTGAACGTTTTTTGCAAGAGGAGCAACAACCTTATAGTTTTTATTTTCATCCTTGGGAAATTGACCCAAAACAACCCAGAATTGCTGGTGCATCCTTTAAATCAAAATTCCGCCATTATTTAAACCTCACACGTATGGAAAATAAAATTATTAAGCTGTTAGACGATTTTCAATGGGATACTATGCAAAATGTTTACTTAGGTAAAGATTAAAAAAGTTTCAGCTAAATATTTACGTTGGCTAGTTAAAACATAAAGAGAATGGATACTTGAAAGCTAATTTTACAACCAAATCAAATAATATAAGCTTATTAACAGCTGATTACTGTCAACAATGGGATGATTTTGTTAAAGGTCATCAACACGGCAGTTTTTTTCATTTAAGTGCTTGGCAACAGGTTATTTCAAAAAGTTTTCAACACCCATGCTATTTTCTATACATTCGCTGTGATAACAAAATAGCCGGTGTTTTGCCGCTAGTAGAAGTTAAAAGTCTATTATTTGGCCATGCCCTTATTTCAACGCCATTCTGTGTTTATGGTGGCGCCATTGCAAATAGCGTTGAGCTTGTTCGTGAACTCGAGCAAGAAGCCTGTTATCTAGCTGAACAGCTATCAGTTGACTACTTAGAGTTGCGTTATCAAGAGCAACAAGATTCTAACTTATTGTTAAAGCAAGCACACAGTACTTTTGGTTGCCCTATACCTGATTCAGATGAGCAAATACTTGCGTCAATTAAAAAAAAGCAGCGTGCAGTTATTCGTCATTCACATAACAATGAGTTGACTACTTCAGTGGCGCAAAAAGAGCAAGAACTTAACGATTTTTATAACATTTTATCAGAAAGTTATCGAAACTTAGGAACCCCTATTTTTAGTAAAAACTTCTTTAAAAATTTAATGGCATATTTTGCCAAAGATATTGATATCCTTGTTATTAACAATAAAGCTGAGCAACCTTCTAGCGCTGTAATGAATTTTTATTTTAATGAGCAAGTGCTGCCTTATTATGGTGGCGGTAATACTGAAGCTCGTGCCATTAAAAGTGCTGATTATATGTATTATCAGGTGATGTGTAATGCAAGAAAGAAAGGTTTTACTTGGTATGATTTTGGCCGCAGTAAAAATAACAGTGGTGCTTATAATTATAAGAAAAATTGGGGGATGCAAGCTAAACCACTCTATTATTATTATTACTTAGTTAATGCTACTGAATTACCTAACCTTAGCCCTAATAACCCCAAATATAAAATGTTCATTAAGCTTTGGCAAAAACTACCATTAAAGTTGAGTCAACTTTTAGGTCCATTATTATCTAAGTATTTAGGTTGATATGATGACTAAACATAATCTTAAGCATCAAAAACAACCTTTGTTATTCTTGTGCCACCGCATTCCTTTTCCACCCAATAAAGGGGATAAAATTCGCTCGTTTAATATATTGAAAAGGTTAAGTGAAAGCTACGACATTTATTTAGGTTGCTTTATTGATGACCCTTTTGATCGTCAATATATTGCTAAGTTAAAGCCATATTGTGTAGAGATTTTTTATAAAAACCAATATAAGTTATTGGCTAAAATGAAAGGTCTTTCAGGTTTTGTTACCAATAAACCCATCACCCTTCCTTATTACTTTGACAAGCATTTGCAACAATGGACTAATCGAACGATTGCCCGACATGATATTAAACAAGTTTTTGTTTATTCTTCTTCAATGGCGCAATATGTTCAGGACAGTGATTTATCAGAACACAACTATTCTGACTTGACCAGAGTGATTGATTTTGTTGATGTGGACTCTGATAAGTGGCGTCAGTATGCGGACAAAAAAACAGGTATAGCAAAGTGGTTTTTTAATAGAGAATATAAGCTACTAGCTGAACAAGAGCAAAATATTTGTAAACAATTTACACAAAGTTTGTTTGTTTCAGAAGATGAAGCCAAGCTTTTTAAAAGTAAACAAGCTCAACCTGAAATTGCTAAAATACATGGTTTGCTGAACGGTGTTGATGTCAACTTTTTTGATCCCAACGCGATCTTTAGCCACGAGAAGTTGCTACCTAAAGTACCTTTTATTAGTTTTACTGGGGCCATGGATTACTGGGCCAATATTGATGCCGTCTTGTGGTTTGTTTCAGAAGTTTGGCCATTAATATTAACTGTACAACCTGAAACAGTTTTTTGTATTGTTGGTGGCAACCCAAGCAATAAAATTAAAGCATTAGCAGAAAACCATCAGAGTATTATAGTCACGGGGCGAGTTCATGATGTGCGACCTTATATTGCTAATGCCGAGTGTGTTGTTGCTCCTTTGCAGATTGCTAGGGGTATTCAAAATAAAGTCCTTGAAGCTATGTCACTCAATAAAGCGATTGTCGCCACTTCAATGGCAATGGAGGGTATTAATGCTTCGCCATCAAATGAGGTTGTAATTACTGATGATAAAGTACAATTTGCACAAGCTTGTTTGGCGTTAATTCAAAATAAACCTGCGGTATTAACTAATCGGCAGTGGATATTAAAGCATTTTACTTGGCAGCATACGTTGGCACCGTTAACTGACTACTTTTTAAAAACAGGGACGGTTCATGAACATAACAGATAATCGATTTTTATTGATATTGATACTATCTTTGCTGGCTTGGTTTCTTGTTTACCAAGATGCATTACTGGCGATGACGACTATTTGGTCTCGCTCTGACACGTTTGCCCATGGCTATTTTATTTTACCCATAAGCTTATGGTTATTATGGCGAGACAAAGCTAACCTGCTCGCCAGCGTTGTCCAACCAACTTGGTTAGCATTGCCATTTTTGACGATTTCCTTGTTTGTTGGTTTGTTTGCTTATGCAGCTGATATTAGTGTCCTTAGACAATTATCTGCGGTGACCTCGGTTATTTTTTTACTCTGGTTATTAGTTGGCAACAAGTTAGTTTGGCGTTATAAATTTCCCCTGGTATATCTTCTTTTTGCAGTGCCAATGGGTGAAAATTTAATCCCTTGGTTGCAGGACGTTACCGCGTGGTTTACCGTTTTCTTTTTACATTTAAACGGTATTCCTGTTTATGTAGATGGTCTCTACATACAAGTACCAACGGGGATGTTTGAAGTTGCAGTTGCTTGTTCGGGTATTCGTTATTTGATTGCTTCAGCTGCGGTTGGTGCTTTGTTTGGTTATTTAACTTACCAAAAAACCTACAAGCAAGTGCTCTTTTTTATATTTGCGTTAGTATTACCAATTTTAGCCAATGGTATCCGTGCTTACGGTATTGTGGCTATTGCCTATTATTCAGATATGAAATATGCAACAGGTGCAGATCACCTTGTTTATGGTTGGTTGTTTTTTGGCTTTATTATTATGTTGATGTTTTGGGTGGGGGGCTTTTTTGCTGATAAATTGCCTGCTAAAAACCAAGAGAAAATGACAGCTGTTGGTAAACATAATCGACAATCGTTATATGGTAAGTATTATTTAATTACCCTAAGTACAATATCACTGTTAATGACTAGCTTGCTAATAATGCAATCTATACCGACAATCAATCACTTAAAGTCCACCTCTGAGAACTTAGAATCTAATCAACAAGCATTGACTGATTCTTCTTGGGGAATTTCCTTCAATGGTGCGTTACAACAAGAATTTCTTTTACAAGACTCAGGTTTAGAAATTTTTACAGCAAAATATGGCAATAAACAACAACAAGGTGAAATGATAGCTTGGCATAATGTCATGTATAACCATGATCGATGGACAGTTGTTGAAAAAAGAGACCTTCTGATTAACAACACCCCTGTAAGTTTTGTTCACCTCAGAGATTTCAGTGGTAAACCGCGTAGTTATTTATTCCAGTATCAGGTGGGTGATTTTTTTACAACAAATAAAAATAAAGCTAAATTGATGCAAGCATGGAATAGTCTATCTCGACAATCAGATTTTAGTGAAGTTAGGGCAATATCACTGGCTAATATTGCCGATATTAATGTTGCTAAACAAACACTGGAAAGCGCATTTTCAACATATTATTTTGCTGATAAATTAGCTGTAAAGGTAGGGGCGCAATAGTGTTTAAAGGCTATAATCGAGCAAAACCTATTATTGCTCACCTTATCTATCGTTTAGATATTGGTGGTTTAGAACGTGTTATGTTGAATTGTATTAACCAAATGCAAGAGCAGGCGTTTCAGCATATTATAATTTCTTTAACAGAAGCCAACAACTTTGCTCAGTCTCCAGAAAATCCAGTCAAAGTGTATTGTTTAGGGAAAAAGCCCGGCGCAGATTTAGCTATTCATTATAAACTTTACAAACTACTTAGGCAGATAAAACCCAGTATTTTACATACCTATAACTTGCCCACCATTGAATATCACCCGGTTGCAAAGTTGGCGGGTGTACAGGGCCAAATTCATGCTGAACATGGTCGTGATATAGGCGATCCTCATGGTTTAAATAAAAAACACAATAAGTTACGAAAGCTTATGGCATTTTTTATTGATAGGTATATCAGTGTAAGTGAAGACTTACATCACTGGTTGGCAAATACTGTGGGTATTGCTGACAGTAAAAATTTGTTGATTCAAAATGGTGTTAACACAACGCAATTCAATGAAGTGAAAACTACGCATAATACGTTGCGCTTAACCATTGTCTCTCGTATCAGCGCCGTAAAAGATCATCAAAATTTACTCAATGCTATGCAAATCTTAAAGAAAGAGTTGCCCGCAGATTCTCAACCTAAACTTGCAATTGTTGGGGAAGGGGAGTTGCGCGCTGAGTTAGAGCAATATTGTCTGCAAAACGAGTTAACTAATGTGACTTTTCTTGGGGCACGTAACGACATAAGTCATATTTTATCGCAAACTGATATTTTTGTTTTATCGTCAATTGCTGAAGGTATCCCGATGACTATCTTAGAAGCTATGTCTGCTAGTACAGCAATAGTGGCAACTAAGGTTGGCGGTATTCCTGAAGTGGTAGAAAATGCAAAACAAGGTTTTTTAGTTGAAAAAAGTGACCCTATTGCTTTGGCTGAGGCCATAAGTTGTTATATCAAACAACCTGAACTCGTCGTGCTGCATGGAGAAAATGCTCGACAGAGGATTTTAGATAGGTTTGATGAAAAAATAATGGTGCAAGCTTATTTAACACAATATGAAGCGTTAATTAAAGGACAATATTAATATGTGTGGTATTACAGGCTTTATTCATTTTTCAGTTGAAACAGAGCAAGCGAATACCCTAAACGCTGATGCTGGCGCAACAACACAAGATAAAATACTGTTAACGAAGATGAATCAAGCACAATTTCACCGTGGCCCTGATGAAGGTGGGGAATTCATCACTAGCCAGGTAGCGCTTGGCCACAGACGCTTATCAATTATAGATTTATCCTCTGGTCAGCAGCCAATGGCAAGTGATACGGGTGATTATGTTTTAATCTACAATGGTGAAGTTTATAACTTTATGGCAATAAGGGCTGAACTGGAGCTGTTAGGCCATGAATTTAAAAGTCATAGTGATACAGAAGTTATTTTGCATGCTTATATGCAGTGGGGGAAGGCATGTCTAGAGTACTTCAAAGGTATGTTTACCTTTGCTGTTTGGGATAAACCAAAACAGCAGTTGTTTATTGCACGAGATCGACTAGGTATCAAACCACTCTTTTATTCAGTTATAAACGGTAGCTTATATTTTGCCTCAGAGTTAAAAAGTATTATGTTAGTACCTAAGGTAAATAAAAAGCTCAATGCTAAAGCAATCGAGCAATACTTTGCTTTGGGTTATGTTGCTGAACCACTAACCATTTATCAAGATGTTGCAAAATTGTCACCAGGACATACCTTGACTATTGGTGTCGGTAATAAGTCACCTTGTATTGAACAATATTGGGATGTTAGTTACGCCAAACAAGTTGACATGTCTGAACAAGCCTACTTAAACACTATGGTTGAACGTTTCAAGGCTGCAGTGGCCAGTCATATCAATGCTGATGTCCCTTTGGGTTCTTTTTTGTCAGGCGGTGTTGATTCTAGCGCTGTTGTTGCCATGATGTCGCAATTAGCCAATGAAAATAAAGACTCGAATAGCCCAGTTGAAGCCGTATCAACCTGTTCTATTGGGTTTGATGTAAAAGATTATAATGAAACAGACTTTGCCCGCATGGTGGCTAAACATTACCAAACTGATCATCAAGAGAGCACTGTTGCCAGTGATGATTTCGAACTTCTTGACAAGTTGGCAGGTTTATACGATGAACCTTATGCAGATAGCTCTGCTATGCCAACTTATCGTGTTTGTCAATTAGCACGCAATAAGGTCACGGTTTGTTTGTCTGGTGATGGCGCTGATGAGCTGCTAGCGGGTTATCGTCGTTATGGGTTAATGATGAACGAAGAAAAAATTCGTGCTTTATTACCTAGTTCGATGCGCAGGCCAATTTTTGGTACTTTAGGTAAATTGTACCCCAAAATGGATTGGGCACCACAATTTTTGAGAGCTAAAACCACCTTTCAATCTCTTGCAATGGATACCGCGGAAGGTTATTTTCATGGCGTATCATTACTTAATAATAAACAACGTAAAGCTCTTTTTTCAGACGAATTATATCAAGCACTGTCAGGTTACACAGCGCTAGAGGTGTTTAAGGAACACGAAAAAAACTTTGATGGCCATGATCCACTAGCCTTGATTCAATATCTTGATATTAAAACTTACCTTGTTGGTGACATTTTAACGAAAGTAGACAGAGCGAGTATGGCGCATAGTCTTGAGGTAAGAGTCCCCTTTTTAGATCATAAATTTGTAGAGTGGACCGCAACAATTCCATCACACTTGAAAATTAAACAAGGCTGTGGCAAATATTTGCTGAAAAAGTCGATGGAAAGTCATTTACCCAATGATGTGCTTTATCGTAAAAAAATGGGTTTTCGGGTGCCTTTAGCTGACTGGTTTCGAGGCCCATTAAAAACTAAATTACGCGACATGTTACTCAGTGATGAAATACGCAGTAGCGGTTTGTTTAATATGGCAACTATTGAACAATGGCTTAATGAACATCAATCAGGGCTAAAAGAATACAGCGCACCACTGTGGACACTATTAATGTTTGCCTCATTTTACAAACAAGCCAACTTAGCACAAGGGTAAGATGATGAAAGTTTTACATGTATTTGACCATTCTATTCCATTGCACAGTGGTTATACTTTTCGGAGCCGTGCAATTATTAGGCAACAGCAGGCCTTGGGCATTGAAACGTGCCATGTAACTAGCGCCAAACATGGTAATAAAAACATTGAAGTTGAAGAAATTGAAGGGCTTAAATTTTATCGTAGTGGGCCTATAAGCGGGTTATTATCAAAATTACCACTGCTTAAGCAATTATCCTATATTGAACCCTTAGTTAAACGTATTTTAGAAGTGATAGCGATAGAAAAACCACAGGTTATTCACGCACATTCACCGGCTTTAAATGGTTTGGCAACATTGCGGGCTGCACAGCAAAGTGGTTTGCCGGTTGTTTATGAAATCAGAGCCTTTTGGGAAGATGCAGCTGTTGATCACGGCTACTGTAAAGAGAGAGATTTTCGCTATCGACTTACTAGAGCAATGGAAAATTATGTCGTTAAAAGAGCTAATGCGGTGACTACCATTTGCGAAGGGCTACGAGATGACTTAATTAACAGAGGCTTTAATCGCAACAAATTTACAGTAATCGCGAATGCAGTAAATATTGAACAGTTTGAGTTGATAACAGCACAAGATAAAATGAACAACAATGGTTTAATTGAATCACTCAAACTACAGCATTGTGATGTGTTAGGCTTTTTGGGTTCATTTTATGCTTACGAGGGACTGGATTTAGTGATCGATGCTATGCCAAGCTTATTAGCTCGTCACTCCAATGCACGCTTATTATTGGTCGGTGGAGGTCCGCAAGAAGCTGCCTTAAAAGCTCAAGTTGAAGCCCTTGGTTTACAGGAAAAAGTTATTTTCACTGGTAGAGTCCCGCATGCTGATGTAGGTAAATATTATAGCCTTGTTGATTTGCTTGTTTATCCTCGTAAGTCGATGCGATTAACGCACTTAGTTACACCATTAAAACCGCTAGAAGCGATGGCTCAAGGTAAGGCCGTTATTGCTTCTGATGTGGGTGGCCATAAAGAATTAATAAGCGATAATGAAACCGGTTTTTTATTTTCTGCCGGTGATAGTCAAGAGTTAGCGCAACGCTTGGTTGAGTTATTAGCAGATAAAAATAAACTCAATAGTGTGGTTCATGCTGGCCGGGCGTATGTTGAAGATGTTCGGAATTGGCAAAATAGTGTACGCAACTACTTGCCTATTTATGATGCACTTATTGCTGTGTAATTTATGAACCTTCTAATTTTAACAACACTTTACCCTAATAATGTTCAACACAGACATGGTGTGTTTATTGAAAACCGCACCAGAGAGTTGATTAAAAATCATCCCAACATTAAGGTGAAAGTACTAGCACCTGTGCCTTATTTTCCTTCATGGTTACCTATGAAAGACTATAAACCTTATAGTCATGTATTTGAAAAAGAGGTTCGTCATGCAATTGAAGTGGTTCATCCTAAATACTGGGTGATACCTAAAATAGGTATGAATATTACCCCATATTTTTTATATCAAACTTGCGTCAAAGCTATTAACCTAATGCAAGCGGCTGGCTTTGTAATCGATGTGATCGATGCGCATTACTTTTATCCTGATGGTGTCGTTGCTACCTGGTTAAGTAAAAAATTTAATATCCCTGTAATGGTCACTGCTCGTGGAAGTGACATAAATATTATACCTAATAATAAAATAGCCAAAAAACGAATTATTAAAGCCTTAGAAGACGTTCAGGCGAGTGCAGCGGTATCACAAGCTCTGGCCGATAAAATGATAACACTTGCACCTAAAGCAAAGCCGCCAGTTGTTTTACGCAATGGCGTTGATTTAACGCTTTTCTCTCCTACTGCAGTAAAACCGGAGTTACCGTTTTTGTCAGGTAACAATGACAAGTTAATTTTAAGTGTAGGTAACCTTGTTGAGTTAAAGGGGCACCACTTAGTCATTGAAGCATTAAGCCAGTTAACTAATAGCAAGCTCATTATTATTGGCGAGGGAGAACAGAAAAAGTACTTAGAGGAGCAGGTGTTAACATTGGGGCTTGAGGGAAGGGTGCTTTTTACCGGTAATTTATTACAATCAGAGTTACCTGGTTATTATGCTATTGCAGATGTTTTGGTGTTAGCCTCAAGTAGAGAAGGTATGCCAAACGTTTTGTTAGAATCTTTAGCCTGTGGTACACCTGTTATTGCCACTGATGTCGGTGGTTGCGCGGAAGTGATTAGCGACAATGATATTGGCGAGTTAGTGACTGAGCGTAAGGTGTCGAATATAGTTGAGGCCCTTCAATCTAGATTTAAAAAAACCTACAGTAAAGAAGTGTTTGCACGTTTTTCAAGGCAATTAAGCTGGCGTGATATTACGCAAAAACAGTGTGAAATATTAAATCAACTTGCAGCAATTAATAATAAGGAGAGCCATTAAATGGATAGTTTATTGTTTGCGGTAAATTTATTTTCACTGGCTTTTTTGTGTTATTGGGCCATTAATAATGAAAGGGATGATGACTAATGCGTGATATTTTTTTAATTATCATCTTTCCTTTTTTATTGTATTGCATTTTTAAACGTCCCTATATCGGTGTTTCTTTATGGATATGGAGTGCGATGTTTTTTCCAAATGGCTGGGTTTGGGGCTTTGCTTCATCATTTCGTTATAATTTGATGATTGCCGTGGCAACGATATTATCTTATTTTTTTCAGAAAAATAAGATAAAGACAGAAGGCTCAGGCCTGTCAATATTGATCATTATCTTTTTTTTATGGAGTACTATTTCAAGTATTATCACTATTTCAGATCCAGAGGTTGTCTGGTTTGAATGGAATATTTTCTTTAAGATTATTATTTTTTACTTTCTGTGTATTTTTACCATTAAATCTAAGCACCATATCAATGTTTTTATATGGGCTATTACCCTATCAGCCGCATTTTTTGGTGCAGCAGAAGGGCTAAAATATATTGTTACCGCAGGTGGTCATACCATACAAGGCATACCTGGTAGTCGCCTGAGTGATCGCAATGAGTTGGCGTTAGCGGTAAACATGACACTTCCTTTAATTATTTTTCTGTTGAATAAAACACAATCCAAATGGCTAAAAATGGCATTAATTGGCGCGGTTGTATTTAATATCGTGGCAATTTTGGGCTCATATTCTCGGGGTGGATTAATTGCTTTATTGGTTATTGGGGGGTACTTTTTTTGGCAAAGTAAACGCAAGTTTTGGGTGTCAATTTTTATTGTGATAAGTATCGGAGTCGCTAGTCTGAATGTCTCAGATGAGTGGACGGAACGGATGGATAGTATTAATACTATGGAGCAAGACAACTCATTCCTAGGTAGAGTGGTTGCTTGGAAGCAGGCAATATTAATGGCTAGCGATCATCCTTTTTTTGGTGGCGGCTTTAAAGCTGGACAAAATGTTGCTGTATGGTATCTATACGAAGATCAAATACCTGATTTGGATTTCATCATCGACACCGGTGACTACAAAGTTGATAGACCTAAGGCTGCACATAGTATTTATTTTCAGGTGCTGGGTGATCAAGGCTTTGTCGGTTTATTTATATTCTTGGCAATTTTATTTCAGGGATATAGAAAATTATCATGGGTTATTAAAAATAGCACAGATAAGTGGCTTGTTGATTTAGCTAAAATGTTAAAAGTATCACTGGTTGCTTATGCTGCTGGCGGTGCAGCCTTGAGTTTACCCTATTTTGATTTATCTTTCGCTATTTTGGCGCTGAGTCATATATTATGTGAGCTAATAAAGCGCTCAAGTAAACTTAACAATGCTGTTGTTTATTCACAACCAACTAGGCGGAGGCAGAGTGAGAATATTGTTTATTAAAGTATTAGTTACTCTATTTCTGCGTTTTTTTGGAAAGAATAAACTGAGTATATTAACCTATCATCGAGTCGGTAACTCAGGTGATGCGGCTGCTATGGAAGAGCATTTATTTGAGCAACATCTACTATGGGTTAAGCGTTACCTTAAGCCTATCGACTTAAAAGATGCTTTATCGTTGCAAGCTAAAGGTAAGTTGCCGCGTGGCGCTGTAGCAATTACTGTTGATGACGGTTATGTTGATAGCTACAGTACTATTTTCCCTTTGCTTAAAAAGTATAACTTGCTAGCTACTTTTTTTATCACTACGAGCGGTTTTGATAAGGGCTACTTATGGGATGAGAAAATTGCTTATATTATCATGCAAACCCAAAAAAAGTGCCTTTCTTTCAATGGTAATACTTATTCCTTAACCACACACAGTGATCGAAAAAGTTGCTTACAATCCTGTTTAACTTTCATTAAATATAAATCCATTGTTGAGCGTGATTTACTTATTGAAGAGCTAGTTAAACAGAGTGGACAGTATGATACACCTCGGCAATTTTTAACTAAGCAACAAACGTTAGAACTATATCAAGCAGGTATGGGCATTGGTTCTCATACACATACACACCCTATTCTAGCAAAAGAAAGTCCTGATACTGCTTTAGCTGAAATAGAACAAAGTAAAGTTATTCTCGAAAACATTATTAACCAACCTGTGGATTATTTTGCTTATCCCAATGGTAAATTTGGATTAGATTTTGATAGCGACCATATTGAAATGGTTAAGAAATGTGGTTTTTTGGCGGCACTTTCTACCGATAAAGGAGTATTGGCCAACCAGGGGCTTGATAACTTTAATATTAAACGATTTACTCCTTGGGACGAGACAGAATTCAAATTTGTTTTAAGATTAGCGCTAAATTACTGCTAAATAAATATCAAATGAACGCTAACTTTGGTCTAGCTCATAAAGAGAATTATTGATGGATAAATATGTAATCGAAAAGAACTGGCGAAGTAAATACAATGTTTTGGTTCCACAGGCCGACTCTATGGGTGCTATAGCGGTTATTCGTTCGCTTGGTTCCAATGGTTATACTGTTTTTGCTGCATCCTCCAAAGCGACTGCTTTAGGTTGCCAGTCTAATTTTGCTGCAATGGCTGTCAAGTGTCCCAATTATGACGATACATACCTACACTGGTTAAGAGCATTTATTAAGGAACATAATATTAATGCTATTATACCCAGTGAAGCCTTTTATTTAGCTATTAAAGACGTTTTTGAAGAGTTTGCACATTTATTACCTATTAGCAGCCCAAAAGAAGTTATTTATCAATGTTTGTGTAAAGTGGATGTATTTGAGGCGTTTTTGTTAAGTGAAAATGAAGCCTTAACAACCAATATTTCTAATACCCAAGTCATAATCAATGAAGCAGATATTGATTGGCAAGCCACTAAGGGTTGGCAGTACCCATTATTCATTAAAGGTGATGGTTTTTATGCTGATTCAGGTAATGAAGCTTGCATCATTAAGGCTGAAAATGAGCAGCAAGCTCAGGCTGCCGTAACTACAATGTTCTCATCATTTAGCAAGGTTATTGTCCAAGATTGCAGTGCCGGGGTTAAAGCAACCGTTAATGTAGTTTTTCAAGAAGGCAAGTTATTGGCAGAGTCAATGGCGTTAGCAACACATGAAAACCCACACACTGGCGGGTTGACCTCGTTGCGCCATAGTTGGTGGCAACAAGCAATGTATGAAGATGCCGTTTTACGGTTAAAATTTCTTCGTTGGAATGGCCCTGCTATGGTTGAATATAAATGGCACGAAGAAACACAATCATTTGCCTTTATTGAACTTAACTCCAGATATTGGGCAGCATTAAACCTTGATATACTGGCAGGGGTTCACTTTCCATGCATCCACTTGGATTATTTTTTTGAAAAGTTAGCACCAGATACACCCATTCGCTTAGAGGGTAATATTCAAGTAAGAAACGCCTTACCAGCCGACTTTGGTTATATGCTTTCTTCATTAAAAGATCCTGATATCACACGCCTTAAAAAATTCAGGGTTGCTGTTGAGTTTTTATGGTTGTTTTTTCATCCTACTATCCGAGCAGATTTACTCTTCCCTAATGATAGAAAACTCTATTTTATCAATTTATGGGCGTTTACTAAGGAGTTAGCGCAAGCGTGTTTAAAGCGATTAAAATAGTAATTTTATTTATTATTAAATGGTTAGGGGGCTTTTGGTTGTTTCGTCGTTTAAATCGAGGGAAAACGTGTGTGCTCTGCTACCATGGTTTCGCCTATAAAGATGAATATTTATTTAGACCAAAACTTTTTATGCGTCCTGAGTCGTTTGCAAAAAGATTGGACTGGTTAGCACGAAGTCCTTATAAAATAGTGAGCTTATCAGAGGCGATTAATCATCGTCATAAAAATAACCAAGTGGTGTTAACCATGGATGATGGTTGGGCAAGCACGCAAGAGTTGGTCGGTGATTGTATAGCAATCCATAATTTTCCATTAACCTTGTATATCACTAGTTATTATATGGAAAAACAAGGGGCTGTGATTAATGTTGCTTTAGCTTATATACTCTGGCAGGCAAACGGCAAAACCTTAGTCGTTGATGATCAACTTATAGCTAATGGTAAAACGTATGTTATCAGTACAACAAATCAAAAGCTTATTGTTAGTGAGCTTTGTCAACAGATTGACAAGTTAGCCAGCTTTGCAGAGCGCCAGACCGTCCTTCTTAGTATTGCAGAGCGGTTAGGAGTTAATTTATATGCACAAGATAAGTTAATGTTTCGTTCACTAACCTTGGATGAGGCGTCTGCATTACAACACAATAATATCGATATTCAATTGCATACCCATCGACACTGCTCTCCGCAAAACGAAGACGCATTCAAATTAGAAATTAGAGAGAATATTAGTTATTTACAACAAGCTCAATTGGTTAATAATTTAGTGCATTTTTGTTATCCAAGTGGTGAATATTATCCTAAACAGTTACCTTGGTTAAATGAGAGTGGTGTATTGAGTGCGACCACCGTCTTTTCAGGCATGCTCGAGGCGCATACTGATCCTTTACAAATACCTCGTATCTTAGATGGTGAAGATGTTCATCAATTAGAATTTGAAGCAGAATTATGTGGCTTAACAAGCTTTCTTAGAAAGCTGTATTACCAAAAAAGGAAGAATTAACAGAGATGAGTTCTGACAAGTTAACAGGCTTCAAACGCATAATACGGACTTTTTCCTTAATAAGAAAAGAGTCTATTCGTCATCAGCGAAGCGAAATTGCGATTGTGATTGAAATGATTCGTTTATTTATTAAAAACACTATTGGCCCTAATTATTATTTGCAAGCAGGCATGGCAGATCCACTGATGTCTTGGGAATACAAAAAATCACACATCAGTAATAAGGATTATCATAAAGCTTTAGATAAACTTAACCCTAGACCTTACAGAAAAATTACGCAGCATAAACTGGCTGAAAAGTCTTTTTTGCAATTTGCTAAGATACCTTGTACTGAGTTTATTGGGTTTTTAGCGCCTATTAAGGGGTTTGATTACCAAGGTAGCCCACTCAATGATGATAACCAAGTTATTTTATTGTTAACGAAATTCGTTAATACTACCGTGTGTATAAAAATTCCAGAAGGGTTTGGGGGAGATGGTTTTTATTCAGGTAAGATATTGTTAGACAATGGTATCTTGAAAATGAAAGCACTTAATGAGGACGACACCTTAACCGTTTCGCAAGTACTCGATCGCTATCGACAAGTCATTGCTCGTGAAGGTTTATTATTTGAGGCGTTTGCCGAACAACATCCGACCTTTGCCAAATTTAACCCATCAAGTGTCAATACCTTACGTATTTGGGTATTAGAAACCAATCAGGCGGTTAAGGTTATTGGCACTTACATTAGAATTGGCCGGCAAGGTAAGTTAACCGATAATGCTGGAAGTGGCGGTATAATGTGTCCAGTCAACCTTAAAACAGGTGTTCTTGGTAGGGGCTTGACCACTGCCGTCCCCTTTCGAGATAACTTTGAACAACACCCTGATCATCAAGCACAAATTTATGGGGTTCAGTTACCGTATTGGAATGAGATTATTGATTGTGCAACAGATACCCTAAGAAAGTTACCCTATACACGTTTTGTTGGCCTTGATTTAGCAATGACAACAACCGGTCCAATTATTATAGAAGTGAATGTATGCCCAGATAAAAATGGTGCAGCGAGTGGCATGATTAGTTCTGATATCATTAAGAAAACAGCGCAAGAGTGTACTTTAATTGATTGATATAACATTGTAAGTTTACAAGAGGTTTTTATATGCTGAGCAAGGAAGTCGTTAAACATTATGTCAAGCGTGCTATCAATACAGTGAAGTATAGAGATATCAAGGGTAAAACCTTGTGCTTCGATGGTTTTACTACGCAATATCCAACCATTGAATTATATTAT
This sequence comes from Colwellia sp., assembly GCA_042091395.1. Classification (GTDB taxonomy): domain Bacteria; phylum Pseudomonadota; class Gammaproteobacteria; order Enterobacterales; family Alteromonadaceae; genus Colwellia. The sequence goes on along the minus strand of JBELHN010000003.1, from coordinate 86,548 downwards.
TCTGTTGGTGAAAAGCAGTTCACCAATACAATAATTTACCGAAGCTGCGATGAGGAGGCTTTTAACTCCCTGGATTATGACTCATGGGCTGCGTTATTAACTCATATTGCTATGTTACTGAGCCCAGTATTTTACAAATATGATCAGTTTGATGTTGTGGCATGTACTTTTGCTAAAATAACACCGGAAATGTCTACTTTTTATGAATTTGCCATCAAACACATGTTAATGGAGTTTCGCTGTTTACAAGGACTTGATCCGAATAGACCGATTAAAGTTATTGGTAATGATGCCAAGAGGCAATTCTTCACTCGACCCAAGACGTTGCATGATAAGTCACTTATTTTAAATGGTGGAGGAAAAGATTCTTCGTTATCTGGTGAGATAGTTCATCGTATGAATCAATCCGCGTGCTGGTTTACTGTAGGTTTAAATGAGCCTAGGCGTCGTGTTGTTGAGCAATCGCCCTTTGATGAAAGTATCCATTTAAATTATTTTTTAGATGATGCCATTAAGCGTGAAGGAAAATTTGGGTATACCCCTTTAGCAAGTACGACGTTTGCAACCTCACTGGCAATTTTGACCAGTTATATGATGGGCTATAAATTTGTTGTGTTGAGTAATGAGTATTCTGCTAATGAGCCTAATTTGATGATTGGTAAGGCCGCTGTCAACCATCAATTTGGCAAGTCTTTTGTATTTGAAAAACACTACCATGAATTTATTAAACAGCATTTGGTAACTGATTTACATTATTTTAGTTTGTTAAGACCATGGTACGAATTAAAAATAGTTGAAGTGTTTTCAAACTTTTCGCAATATTTTGATAAATTCATTAGTTGTAATATTGGCATTAGTAAGAACCAATGGTGTAAGCGATGTGAAAAGTGTGCTTTTATTTTACTTTGTTTAGCAGCCTTCAATGATAAGGAGGCAATCATTACCGTATTTGGTGAAGATTTATTTTTGCAAAAGCAAATACGTCAACACATCTTAACTTTAACGACAGCTAAGTCTAAACCATGGGAGTGTGTTGGTTTAAAGGAAGAATGCCAACTGGCGCTGGCACTAGTACTTAAACGCTTTCCTGATATGGAGTTTACACAGGCGCCATTTAGGCGAGACTTTGAAAAGGCTTGTCGACATGTTGATATTGAACAGAGATCATTAACGTATATTCACCACTTTAATGATGATAACCTGTTGCCGCCGGTATTTGTCACTGCGCTTCAACAATTAAATACGCAAAGTATTAACTGACTATGAAAAAAGCATTAATGATTGCATTGGAATTTGCCCCCTGTCGAAGTGCTGGCGTGCAACGAACGTTGCGATTTTGTGAATATATGCCAGCACAAGGTTGGCAGCCTTATGTTATTTCAGCCACTGAAAATATCTATGTTCGTCGTGATGATACCTTAAAAGTTATACCTGAAGTGTCAGAGCACTTGATTAGAGCAAAGTGCTTTGATGCAGCAATAAAATACGCTATACATGGCCGTTATTTTCAATGGATGACCTTACCAGACAGGTATTGGCCGTGGTATTTTGATGCGGTGCAACAAGCAAGCATGGTTATTGAAAAGGAAAAGCCAGCAGTAATTTGGTCTACATACCCAGTATTAACGGCGCATTGGATCGCTAGAAAACTAAAAAAGAAATATGGTATCCCTTGGGTTGCTGATTTTAGAGATCCGCTACAATGTCGCTACGATAACAACTCTCAAGCCTACGCTTATGTAAAAAAAAGCATGGAAAAAAGTATTGTAAAACATGCTGATAAAGTTGTTTTTACTTCAGAGAGGGCGGCTGCACTGTACCGAGAGTTATATCCCAATGAACAACCAAGCAAGTTTATTACTATTGAAAATGGTTATTATATTGCTTCAAGTTTAGGAGATTCACCTTACTTAAAAAAAGCTAAATTTCAATTACTCTATAGTGGTTCCCTATACGCCAACGGTAGAGATCCGAAACCATTATTTATGGCTTTATCACAATTAAAAAAGCAAGGTGTGATTGCAAAAGATAATTTCATTTTGACTTTCCGACCAGGAAAAGAAAACAGTTTTCATTCACTATTGACCGAGTTAGCCATATCAGAGTTGGTTGAGTTTTTACCGGCAACGTCTTTCAAAAGTGCCCTTGCTGAAATGTATCAAGCTTCAGCAACAGTATTGATTCAAGATGAGATATTTCACCGTCAAATACCGGGCAAAATTTACGACTACATCAGTGTTAAACGCCCTATTTTAGCTATTACGCCAAAAGATTCTGCGACTGCAGATCTCGTCAGAGAACTCAGCTTTGCTAAAAGTGCGTGGGGAACACAAGAAATTGCTAGTCAGTTAGTAGCGTTGCTCAATAACAATGAGGGAAGTGCCCCCTATCATAATCTTAAGCAATACAGTAGAAAAGCCAAAACCATTCAGTTGGTGGACACTTTTAATAAGGTCAGTGAAGCTCACTTAACCGATAATGATTAGATCACTTAGTTATATATGACGAGTTTACAAGGTAAAGCAGTAAAGGGGGTAGCGGCACTTGGTGTCGGTAAGGGCATAGGTCGACTTATTTCCTTTGTAAACACTATTGTTTTAGCGCGTATTTTATCTCCAGATGATTACGGTCTAATGGCCATGGCCATGGTGGTGTGTGGTTTTATTACTTTTTTCAATGAAATAGGTTTGGGTAGCGCAATTATTCAAAAGGAGAAAGTCACACAAGCACAGTTAAATGGTGCTTTTACTATCGCCTTGTGTACCAGTGCAGTGCTTTACGTGGCAACCTATATATCCTCACCTTTGATAGGTCAATTTTACAACAACAATGACATAACTGGCATGCTTAGGTGGTTAGCGGCTTCTTTTGTATTTGGTGGTCTAGCAACGGTTTCAAGTGCATTAATTTCTAAAAACATGCAATTTAAAGCTTTAGCGGGTGTCGAATTTATTACGATCGTCGTACAAGCCTTATCTACCTTGGCTTTTGCTTTATTAGACTATAAAGCCTGGTCTTTGGTGTTCGGTTATGTCATTTCTCAACTATGCAGAATGGTCTTGGTCATGTTTGTTTCCCGTTGGTTACCGACCAAACTTGGTGAAATGACGGCTGCATTAAAGCTAATTAAGTTTGGCTTAACGGTTACCTATTCGCGAGTTACTTGGTATTTGTATACGAATGCCGCTACATTCATTATTGGCAAAGTCTCAGGAGAGAGACAACTGGGGTTATTCTCTATGGCGGGGACGCTAGCTACTTTGCCTACGGCTCATATAACCTCATTAGTTGGCCAAGTTACCTCTTCAGCATTTGCAAAGCTACAAAATAATTTATGTGAATTAAATAAACTACTAAACAGCTTTACCGCAGGCTTGGCTTTGTTAAATTTCCCTATTTTAGCGGGTATGGCCGTGACTGCCTCGGAATTAATCCCTATTCTTTTAGGTTCGCAGTGGTTTGCTGTTATTTTCCCATTACAAATCATGTGTGCTACTGGGTTTATTCGCACTGTTAGCCCGCTGTTAACTCAGGCTTTAACGTTTGCTGGTAAAGCTCACGTAACCGCACAATATACCTCGTTATGCGCTGTTGTTATCCCTACCACTGTGTTAATAGGTGTGTTTTGGCAGGGGATTGATGGTGTCGCTATGTTATTATTTTTTGCGTATTTTATATTGACTGTCATCTTATTATTATTATGTAAGAAGCACATTAAAATGAATATTCATCACTACTTAAGTGAGCTATTTAGACCATTAGTTGCGAGTGTTTTTATGATAATTAATGTGCTTATAATAAAATTATTATTGCTGGATCATATTAATACTATGAGCTTATTAATAATTGAAATTAGTGTGGGAATGTTAACGTATTGCTTTTGGCTGATTTATGTGCAAAAACAAGCCTTATATCAAGTACAAAAAATGCTAAAAAATTTAGGTGTCAGTGATGATAAGTTATCAAACTGGCCTTTTAACCGCTTGAGTGAAAAACAACCAGAACGTAAATAATATAAATTTTTAACAGAGTATAGATTACATTGATTTGGTTGCAGCGATACTTTAGTCAGTACACTATTAAAACGTCTCTATAAAAATGCTAAATCTGCAACTTTTGCTAATGTTTAAAGTAAGCAACTCTGTTAACGAGCACCTATTTTATAACCATGTAAAATAAGTTAAAAAGGAATTTTTCATGTTTGATACCTATCAACAAATTTTTGATAAGCGCGCTCACTCATACCACAAAGCTATGCGCGATTTTCCTCAAGCAAGAAAGGCTGAATTTGGTTTGGTTGTACAATATTTAAACATACAACCAGGCGATGTGCTTTGTGATGTTCCTTCAGGTGGTGGTTATTTACTAGATTTTGTCAAAGAGAAGCAATGTTTTTTTAACTTCATTGAAACCAGTCAAAGTTTTGCTTCTTTTAATGTTGATGGCCCGCAGAGTACAACTCAGGTCTGCTCATTTGAACACTTAGCACTAGAAAATCAGAGTGTTGACAGTTTGGTCTGTCTTGCCGCCTTGCATCATGTTGATAATCGGCTGCAAGTTTTTACAGAATTTCGACGCGTAGTTAAACCCCAAGGAAAAATCCTGATTGTTGATGTTGAGGAGGCAAGTAGTACCGGCAATTTTTTGAATGTATTTGTGAATCAATACAACTCCATGGGTCATAGAGGACAATTTATTAATAAGCCACTTATCAACATGATACAAAATGAGTTTTCGATTATTTCCCGCAAGAGCCATAATTTTCGCTGGGTGTTTGATAATGAGCAAGCCATGATAAGCTTTTGTCGGGGATTGTTTGGCCTTGATAAAGCAACAGATAACGATATCAGGCAAGGTATAAGAGCGTATTTGGCACCAAAGTATGAAGCTAATCAAGTCAGTTTAGAGTGGCGTTTGGTTTATATTCTTTGTCACCAAAAAAAGGAGAGATTGTTATGACTCAGCAAAGTAGTTTAAATATTCCTCAGGCAGTATCATACAAGGCTAGTTTTTTTAAAAAAATAAATTATATCATTGAGTTGAGCCTATACATTAAACAAGAAAAAGCCATTAGCTTAACCAGACAATACTGTGAAATGATTTTTCTTTATACTTTTAGAAGGCTTGGTCCTATTTTGTATTTTGAAGCTAGGCTGTGGCGAAAAAAGCTGTCATTAGCGGAGAAAATGCGTTTTTTAAACTCATCGCAATATAAACAAAGAATAAATCAATTAAACCCGACCATATATCGTAAATTTTCAAACGACAAGTTGGTAGAAAAGTCAATATTGTCATTACTTGGTATACCAACAGCCAAGTTTTTGGGTTTTTTTCATCCTTATACGGGCAGTGATTGTTATGCCAACCCCTTAACAAACACAGAAGAACTAAAAAAGTTTTTGGTTGCTTATTTGGGTAAAAAGTTGTGTTTTAAATTAACTGAGGGATGGGGTGGGGATGGTTTTATTGCTGCTGAGGTAATTCTTGTTCGGGGTGAAATAGCTCTTCATTCCCTAAAAGTTGATGGTGAACCTTCGTCAATAGAAGATTTCTTTGAATCTTATTTAGTCAAAAATTATCACAATGGTTTTGTGATAGAGTTTTTATTAGAACAACACCCTGAATTAGCGGCGTTTAATTGCTCAAGTGTTAATACTATCCGGATGTGGCTAATTCAATCAAAAACAAAAGTGAAAGTACTTGGTGCAGTATTGAGAATAGGACGACAAGGGCAGTTAGTTGATAACTGTGGTCAGGGTGGTCTCGTTTGTTTACTGAACGCAGAAAATGGCATCATTAAACACGGTATGACGCCTACCGTTATCCCTACTACTTTTGATCAACACCCAGATAACCAGGCCCAATTAACAGGCGTACAACTACCTTATTGGGATAAATGCCTTGAAATAGGGAAGTCCTGTTTACGAGTTTTTCCGCACATTAATTTTGTTGGCTTAGACATTGCCTTTACCAACGATGGACCAGTCATTGTTGAGCTCAACGAAGAGCCAGATAAAATTAGTGCACGTGTATTTGGTCTACCTACAAAGGATTTGCTAGATAATGATAGCTTTTAAATGACAGTATTAGGTCAACTAAAGGTGTTATTATAAAATGTTGTTTTGCACTAAAAAGCGACATTAGTAATAACCGACAGACTTTTTTTCATACTGTATAATAGTGATTGCGTCTGTCATTGACATCGTAATATTATAGGCAATTACGTTATAACCGTTAAGACTTCGTTTTTTATGAGAAAATATTTTATTATTGTCGGAGCAATATTTAATTTTGGTATTTTATTTGCCATTCTTTTTGCTTTTCAGCATATTCTCGCATCAGGCTTATCTTTACCAGCCTTCAGTGAAAGAGTCAGTGATAAAATCTCTGTTAATCAACCTAATTTATATAAAATAGCGGCACCATTTTTAAATCTGTTAACAGTTTTCTCTGTTGAAAATAAATACTTTAGACAGATAGATTTGTATCAATGGTCTGGTGTAGGCGCCAGTGTAAACAATGCAAATAAGGTGATTGAAAGTCGCAATAACTATTTAATCAACTCGGCACAAATTTATGTTAATAATGAAACTGAACTAAAAAAAGCGTTAGCAAATGCTAAAGCTGGGCAAACCATAGTGATTGCCCCTGGAGAGTATTATTTTTCCTCTTATCGAGTCAGTGCAAGAGGCGCCGGTACTGCAGTCAACCCGATCCATGTTACCGCAGCAACACTGGGTACGGTGAAGATTTTTTTGCGAGGTGAGGGTCTACTGGTTCAAAATCCATATTGGCAGTTTAGTAATTTACACCTTATTGGCAGTTGTAAACGCCATACAGACTGTGATCATGCTTTTCATATTGTCGGAAAAGCACACCATACCATTATAAAGAATAATATTATGCAAGACTTTAATGGCATGATAAAAGTCAATGGTGTACGTGAAAACTTTCCTGATTATGGGCAAGTAGTACACAATACTTTTTTTAATACTACTGCTCGCAATACAACTAAGCCGGTGACACCTTTTGATTTGATGCAAGCTAATCAATGGTACGTGAGCGAAAATTTTTTTTATGATATTCAAAAGTCTGCTGGTGATAAAGTCAGTTATGCTGCGTTTTTCAAGGGAGGATCAAGTAACGGTATTTTTGAGCGAAATTTAATTATTTGCTCTGCAAATTTGCCTAACCAATATACGGCTGTTGGCTTATCATTGGGTGGGGGGGGATCACCTATGAGATATCGCCGAAATGAAAATAAAGCAGAACATATTGGCGGTATTATTCGTCATAATATCATTATGCATTGCGCTAATGATGTTGGTATATACCTGAATAAAGCCCAGGGCAGTAAAATCGAGCATAATATCCTGTATAACACTCAAGGTATTGACTTACGTTTCTTAGAAACAGATGCTTATGTTGCTAATAATATCTTATCGGGCCGAATTAATATTCGCGATCGTGCTAAGCTAAATAGTCGAAATAATCTTGTGGTTAAGCGTCACTTTATTACAGGTGAGGACAGCCTTTCTGAGTATTTTATAGCACCAGAAAAAGGCGATTTTAGCTTTAAGAGCGGCATTGATATTCAACCGTTAAATAATTCCAGCGATAGCCTAGACATTAATTTTGATGAGGTTGTTACGACCGATTTTTGTGGCCAGTTACCCAAATCTTCTTACCTTGGTGCATATGCAGGTAGCCAATTTTGTCGCGAAAAACTTAACCTTATTTCTAAGCCGGTTAAGCGAGGTGAGTATGCGACAGCCTTTTAAGAAAGTAGTCGTCAAGTACTTATATGTATCAGGCTTTGTGGCCCATTTTTTGCTGTTTGCAGTGTTTATTAGTCAGCCATTTCTGTTCAATAAAATTACTGCTAAGTTACATGACATCTACTATAGCTGGCAAAAACAACAAGACTATGCGGTGTTAACACAAGGCAAAGTGCTTAGTTTATCAGATGAGATCAAGCTAGTTTTTTCGAATTGGCAACCAAAAACAACAGCAAAAACTTTAAAAAATAGATTTGAAGTTAATGGTGTGGGCTTCTCTGACCTATCAAAGGCGATTGAGGCTTTGTCTGCTGGCGATGAGTTATTGGTTGCAGCAGGTCGATATGACACAGCAATGACTATTGAACAAGATAATATAACGATTACCGGTATTGGCCATGTGATTTTTGAAAAGGGTATCACTGACAATAAGGGCTTTATTGTCAGTAAAGGCGATAATTTAACTGTAAATAATATAGAGTGTCGATATATTAGAGCACGCGACGGTAATGGCGCCTGTGTGCGACTAGAGGGGAGTAATTTAACCCTTAATCACGTTTATTTTCATCAAAGTCAGCAAGGAGTTTTAGAAACCTCTCGCAATGAGGGGCTTGTCACAATAAATAATAGTCGTTTTGAGCGCCTAGGTTACAATGGCAAAGCCCACGGTATATACACCAATAAAGCGTCTGTTGCGGTAAAACAATCACTCTTTATTGCGACTAAACGGCAAGGCCATGCGATGAAGGTGAAAGGGTCTAAGTTGACCATTAACCAAAGTATTGTGGTTTCGCTTTCTGCAGATGATAGTCGTTTACTTGATATGCCTAATGGTGGAGAGTTATATATTAAGCGTTCTCTCCTAGCGCAAGGCCCTAAATCCGTCAATGGTCAAGTTATCGGCTATGGCTTAGAGGGCATGACAAAGCAGAAAAATAGTATCAATTTAAGCGAGAATGTAATGTACCTTGAACGTCTTGGCGCCAACTATATGTTAACTACACCAAAAGATATTCAACTGAGTAGTTTGATCCAAAAAAATAATATTATTATTGGCAATGATAACTCTTCTTATAAAACCGCCGATAATACCTATTTTGTTGATAGAAGTGAACTTGGTTTACCACCCTATCCCAAGTTACCTAAAGCTTATTGTCAAGCATGGTCGCATTGCCCTATAAAGCAATAGTATTAGTTTTTTGAGTTGTTTATTAACAGGAAAACTGTTTTTAATGCTTATCTATAGGAAATTATAGAGCAATGGCTTACTATGCAAATATCATCTCATCAATGGAATATATATGAGTTCAACAGCTATTTTTCCCGCAATAATGTGCGGCGGCAGTGGTACCCGTCTTTGGCCACTCTCTCGGGCGCTTTTTCCTAAACAGTTTCTACCGCTGGTAACTGAATCAAGTATGCTACAAGATACATTGTTACGTCTGCCGAAAAACTGTACCGATCCGTTATTTATTTGTAACGAAGAGCATCGATTCCTTGTGGCAGAACAATTAAGGTTATCGTCAGTGAATAATGGCACCATTTTGTTAGAGCCTGAAGGGCGAAATACCGCACCAGCAGTTGCTTTAGCGGCAATTAATGCACTAGCTAAAGATAAGAACGCGATGCTTTTAGTGTTAGCTGCTGACCATGTCATTAAAGATACTCAGGCATTTCATCAAGCAGTCAAGCAAGCCAGTGTTGCTGCTGAAAATGGTGAGCTAGTTACCTTCGGTATTGTGCCAACTCATGCTGAGACAGGGTATGGCTATATAAAAAAAGGTCATTCGCTCAACAATGGAGCTTTTAAAGTAGCGGAATTTGTTGAAAAACCCAATAAAAATTTAGCGTCACACTATTTAGCATCAGGTGAATATTTGTGGAATAGTGGCATGTTTTTGTTTAAGGCCTCTCGTTATCTTGAAGAATTAACAAAATATCGGGCTGACATACTCAACGATTGCCAACTGGCCATGCAAGGCATTCAAAAAGATTTTGATTTTTTACGGCCGAGTAAAGCACATTTTTTAGCTTGTGCTAGTGAGTCTATTGACTACGCCGTGATGGAAAAAACTGATTCAGCAGTGGTTATCCCCCTTGATGCTGGTTGGAGTGATGTAGGTGCCTACTCTGCGTTATGGGATGTTTGTGAAAAAAATCCAGATAACAATGTGCTCAAGGGTGATGTTATTGCACACCAAACCACCAACAGTTATATCCAAAGTCAACATAAACTGGTGACCACTGTTGGTGTAGATAATGTTGTCGTTATTGATACCCCTGATGCTGTGTTAGTTGCTAATAAAGATAAAGTACAAGCAGTGAAAGCTATTGTTGAGCAATTAAAAGCAGAAAATAGACCGGAAGCATTATTACATAGAGAAGTGTATCGCCCTTGGGGTAAGTATGACAGTGTCGATTGTGGCGAGCGTTTTCAAGTAAAACGTATTACCGTTAAACCCGGTGCTAAATTGTCTGTGCAAATGCACCATCATAGAGCCGAGCACTGGATTATTGTATCTGGCACTGCCAAAGTGACCATTGATGAAAAAACGGTGTTGTTAAGTGAAAACCAATCTACTTATATCCCTATAGGCGCAGTTCATGCTCTTGAAAACCCTGGAAAACTACCGTTGGAAATGATTGAGGTGCAATCAGGTAGTTATTTAGGGGAAGATGATATTGTTCGTTTTGAAGATCGTTATGGTAGAGCTGATTAATGGATACATATAACAATGGAGGGTAAATATGTCTAAATTAGAAGAATATTGGGTCACAGCAACAAAACTGAGTACTTATAGTGGTAAACCAAGGTTATGGGTTTTAGCTAAAATGCTTGCTTGTCGATTACTTTATAATTTTGGTCCTCAAGATTATGTGCTCTTTAATTTTAACCGTAAACCTTTCAATGCCGCTAAAACCTATTTAAGAAAGCATCAATTGGAGGCTTTGCAATCCTCTATTAATAAAAAAGCCGTTAGACATAAACTAGATAACAAACTTGAATTTAATATTAAATGTCGTCAATATAATTTACCGTCTCCAGAGATTCTGGCAGTGGTTGCAAGGCATGGATATGAAAAATATCATGATGACTTTACGTTTATTGACACAACAGAAGCATTAGTTTCCTTACTCAATGTGCAGGGTAATGGTCGTTACCTCTTTAAACTTATCAATGGTTCACACGGTATTGGTATTGTTAGGTTTTATTTTAAAGAGAATAAATTTTTAAATGATGATGAGCAAGAGATTGACTTATCCCATGTTTTTTCTGCAGATGCGGCAAGTTGTTATATTTTGCAAAAATGTTTATCACCGCACACCTTGTTAAAGCAAGTAATGCCTGATGGTAGCTTAGGAACTGTTCGTATGGTTACCAAAGGCTGTGGTGAGACGTTTACCTTATTGCTTCCTTGCCTCAGAATTCCAGTAGGTACAAATGTCGCAGATAATTTTTCTCACGGTAAAGCCAATAATTTAATTGCAGCGGTTGAACATGAAACTGGCCTGTTATACCGACCTTATGCCTCTGATTCCGCTGGATTAGGCCTCGTTGAAGAGAGACGTACTCACCCGTCAAATCAGTTTGTTATCGAAGGTTTCCAATTCCCCTTTTGGCAAGAAATGGTCGATTTAGTCAAACAAGCATCCCTGTCTTTCTCAGAGTTTAATACTGTAGGTTGGGATGTTGCTTTAACAGAAAATGGCCCTTGCTTAATTGAAGGCAACTGGCGTTATGATTGTGACCTTTTACAGGTGGCCTTTAATCGTGGGTTGAAAGTAGAATTCTCGAAGTTGTTAGGTTAATAAAACCACTCAATATTTTTGGGTGGTTGTAAGTAATCTATCTTTTCGGGTTAGCGCGCAATTTGCACATAATTATCACCACAAGAAAATGCCATTAACCGGCTTAACTGCGTTAGATTATAACCACTTTCAGTGCTGAGCTTATTAAAGTGAGCTTGGATAGCGGTTAAACTTTTTTTGGTGTGTAAGCCGCCATCAATCACCTCTTGTGCTCTTAGGTAATACTCAACGTCACTGCTTAAAATAAAGGTATCTTTACCTAACAGCCTTAACGCATAAGGGCCGGTGTTACCGCCAAGGCGCTGCCCGTGTTTTTTTAAAAACCCCCACAAGCCAATAATATCGTCACTGGGCCAATCAGCAATAAACTGTGCAAAGCTGGTATTGGTATCCATGGTGTTATCAAACATCATTTGCGCATTGGCTTGAATCGTTTTTACCTTGTTAAAGTTACGAATGATTTTAGGATCTGCGGCTTTTCGCTCTAACATTTCTTCAGGCATCATCAGTATTTTTTCAATATTGAAATTAAAAAAATGTTCTTCAAAATCAGGCCACTTATTTTCTACTACGCGCCACACAAAACCAGATTTAAATATTTGTTTAGTAAATGCCGCTAACACCCTATCGTCACCTAACGCCGCAATTGATTGCTGGGCAGCACTATCATCCACTAATTTTTTACCCAGTAATCGTTTACCCAGCAAAGCTTCTAGAATAGGCGCTCCACCTTTTCTGTCAGCGGCACGTTGAAATAAGGTGTTAAATGATTCGGTTGTCATAGCGTGCCAATACCTGAGTGGCGAAGTAGGGCATCAATATTAGGAGCTCGGCCTCGAAACTTTTTAAACAACTCACTAGGCTCTTCACTACCACCTTTTTCAAGAATATTAACCAAAAAGGCGTGGCCAGTTTGCTCGTTAAAAATCCCTTGCTCTTCGAACAAGCCAAAAGCATCTGCTGAAAGCACTTCTGCCCACTTATAGCTGTAATATCCGGCGGCATATCCACCACTGAAAATATGGCTAAAACCATGTTGAAAACGGTTAAAATCAGGCGTGTTAACAACAGCATACTGACTTCGTACCTTATCTAATACCGTTTGAATATGTTGTTCGTTGTTGGCTGCATTCGGTTGATAGCTGGCGTGCATCATAAAATCAAAAATACTAAATTCTAACTGTCTTAACATTTGCATAGCGGATTGAAAGTTTTTAGCATCAAGCATCTTGGTTAACATGCTGTCCGGAAGTGGTTCGCCTGTTTCAAAGTGCCCTGAAATAAAGGCTAGGGCTTCGGGTTGCCAGCACCAATTTTCTAAAAATTGGCTGGGTAACTCAACCGCATCCCAAGGCACACCATTTATACAAGCAACACTGCTAGCGTTGATTTGACTCAACATATGGTGAATACCATGGCCAAATTCATGAAATAACGTAACAACTTCATTGTGAGTAAATAATGCCGGATTATCACCTACCGGGCCGTTAAAGTTGCAGGTTAAGTAAGCCACAGGTAATTGAATTGTGCCGTTGGCTTTTTTCGTTCGGCCAACACACACATCCATCCAAGCACCGCCGCGTTTTTTCTCGCGGGCGTAAAGGTCTAAATAAAAACTTCCACGTTTTTGGCCAGCGCTATCAGTAATCTCATAAAACGTTACGTCGTCATGCCAAACATCTATGCCTTGCTTTTGCGTGATAGATAAACCAAACAATTTTTTTACCACGGTAAATAAGCCGGCAACGACTTTATCTTCAGGGAAATAAGGGCGTAATTGCTCGTCAGAAATAGCATATCGGCTTTGTTTGAGCTTTTCACTGTAGTAGGTTAAGTCCCAAGCTTGTAGGTCATTTTGGTTAAACTCGGTGGCAGCAAACTCAGTAAGCTCTTGCATGTCTTGCTTACCTTGGTGTTGAGACTTACTGGCTAAGTCTTCCAGAAAAGTCATGACTTCTTCAGTACTGTTAGCCATTTTAGTGGCTAAAGAATGCTGGGCATAATTGTCAAAATCAAGGAGGTTTGCAAGCTCATGGCGTAAGCTTAATAGCTCGTTCATAATGTTACTGTTATTGAACTCATTAGCATTAGGGCCTTGATCTGAGGCACGGGTAACAAAAGCGGTATATAGAGTTTGTCGTAATTCGCGGTTGTCACAATACATCATTACCGGTAAGTAGCTAGGCACATCTAATGTAAATGTATAACCTTGTTGGCTTTTTGCTGAGGCTAGCGCTTGAGCAGCAGCAAGGGCACTGTCAGGTAGACCAGTTAACTCATCTTTATCGAGTATGTTTATGCTGAAGGCTTGAGTCGCATCTAACACATTATTACCAAAGCTTGAGCTTAGCTCAGATAAGCGGGCAGAAATATCACCATACCGCTTTTTGTCTTGATCATTGAGGGCAATACCCGATAAGGTAAAATCACGCAACGCATTGGTAATCACTTTTTGTTGAGCAATATCAAGCGTTGCAAACTCAGTTGAGTTTTTTAAATCTACATAGGCTTGGTACAACCCTTGGTGTTGACCAACATAGGTGCCGTATTCTGATAACAGCGGTAAACAAGATTCATAGGCCTCTCGCAACTGGTCATTACTGACTACCGAGTTCATATGCGATACCGGTGACCATAGCTTTGACAATATGTCGTCAGCCTCATCAATAGGTAGCACTAAATTATCCCAAGTAAACACCTTATTCTCAGCAAGCACGTTACTGATAACTTGTTTACAATGGTCAATGGCCTGTTCAACAGCGGGTTTAATATGCGCTGGTTTAATTTGAGAAAACGCCGGCAATTCACTGGTTATTAGTAATGGGTTGGTCATAAGATCACTTAGTTAGCCTGTATAATATGTAATACATGTAATGCCTCAATACAGGTATTTCAAGGTATAGGTTCAATTATCATGGCATGATTTTCGTTTATTGCTGTACTGATTCTCTATCTTGCTTGAAATTAACGATTAATGGTCGTATATATTGAAGAGAAACTTTTAACTATACTGAGAAAAATATGACTCAACATTTTGATTATATAGCGATTGGCGGTGGTAGTGGTGGTATTGCCTCAGCAAACAGAGCCGCTAAACTCGGCAAAAAAGCAGCGGTGATTGAGGCTAAATACATCGGTGGTACCTGCGTTAATGTCGGTTGTGTTCCTAAAAAAGCCATGTGGTATGCCGGACAAATATCTGATGCGTTAAAATACGCGAACGACTATGGTTTCTCTCAGTACTTGTCTGAAGGTAAATCAAGCTTTGACTGGTCTACCTTGGTCACTAACCGTGAAGCCTACATAGAGCGCATTCATGCCGCTTACCAGCGTGGTTTTGATGCGAATAAAGTAACCGTTATCAATGGTTTTGCTAAATTTGTTGATAAAAATACAGTAGAAGTTAACGGAAAGTTAATCACTGCTGACCATATTACCATAGCGACTGGTGGCCGACCTACCATTCCTACCATTGACGGTGCAGAATACGGTATTGATTCTGATGGCTTTTTTGCCTTAACAACGCAACCTAAAAGCGTTGCCGTTGTTGGTGCAGGTTATATTGCGGTTGAGTTAGCGGGGGTCTTTTACGCATTAGGCAGTGAAACGCATCTAGTGGTGCGTAAAGAAAAACCGTTGCGTGGCTTTGATAATATGCTCAGCGATACCCTAGTTGAGCAAATGGCCAAACATGGGCCAACGCTGCATAATCACAGTACACCACAACGCATTGAAAAATTAAATGATGGGCGTTTAGTGGTGCATTTAAGTAATGGTAAAACGATTGGCCCCGTTGATACCTTAGTTTGGGCAATAGGGCGAGAGCCAGCTACCGATAACATTAATATTGCCGCAACAGGCATTACCCTTGATAAGCGCGGTTTTATTCCTACCGACAAATTTCAAAATACTGAAATCGATGGCATCTATGCCGTCGGTGATAATACTGGGCGGGCGCAATTAACCCCGGTGGCAGTTGCCGCTGGCAGGCGTTTATGTGAGCGCTTGTTTAATAACAAGCCAAATGAACACCTCGATTACAGCGGCATTGCCACGGTAGTGTTTAGTCATCCTGTCATAGGTACTGTTGGGCTAACCGAGGATGAAGCCATTGCTGAATACGGTAAAGACAACATCAAGGTGTACAATTCACAGTTTACCGCATTATACCAAGCCATTACTGAAGACTATCGAGATCCAACTCGGATGAAATTAATTTGCGCTGGTCCTGAAGAGAAAGTGGTTGGCTTGCATAGCATAGGCTTTGGTAGTGATGAGCTCTTACAAGGTTTTGCGGTTGCCATGAAAATGGGGGCTACTAAAGCAGATTTTGATAATACCGTTGCTATTCACCCAACCTCTGCAGAAGAGTTTGTTACACTGTAGATAGTAGTCTGAGTTAATAGTTATTTTATAAGTATTTAGCGGTATGACTTTAATTTTAGTTAACACATTAAGTTGTGCCGCCAGTAACACTAACTTAGCAAAAAGTATATTGGCGTTTTACATCGATGCCCAGTAGATAAATCTCCACATCTTATAAGTTTAATGCAACCTTGTTAGCCAAAGTTTAAACATAGTAACCACTGTATAAGGTTTGATTTTTAGGAGTCCGCTAAGTACCGTGCTTTTTTCTTATCAGTAAACTGGGTGACATCGACTAACACTAAACCATCTAAACAATCATTAAAGTCGGGATCTGTTCCAAAGGCTAAAAACTTTACACCGCCAGGGTGACATAATTCACTATATTGTTTGTAAAGCGTTGGTACATTTACACCCATATTGGCCAATAAGTGTTTTAACTGGGTAAAATCTTCTTTATAGTTATCGCCTGAAAAGCTTTGCTTTAATAGATTAATATCTGTTTGGTGGTATTGGTAAGGTTGGTTCGACTCTGCCATCTTGCTCTGATTGCCAAAATACAAGGTATAAAAATAGACCATTAAATCTCTGGCGGCTTTAGGGTAGCTATCTGAAATACTGACTGGCCCGAATAAGTATTTAAACTGTGGATTAACTTTAAGAAATGCGCCAATACCAAACCATAAATAATCTAAACTACGTTTACCCCAATATTTAGGTTGTACAAAGCTACGGCCAAGCTCTAGACCTTGTAATAAGTAGGGTTGCATTTCCTTTTCATAGGTAAACAATGTTTGCGTGTATAAGGCACTCTTGCCTTGCTCAGCCATAACTTTTTCGGTGTCGGCAAAACGGTACGCACCTATTATTTCTAGCTCTTCTTTGTCCCATAAAACTAAATGATGATAATAGGCGTCATATTTATCAATATCACGTTTTTTGCCAGAGCCTTCACCAACCGCCCTAAAAGCAATCTCTCTTAAGCGACCAATTTCACGTAAAATGGGTGAACTATCTTGGTAATTATAGATATAAATATCTTTACCATCATGTGTGCTACCAAGGTGCTGGCATTCTTCTATCGATTTTTTGAGGTTTTGTCTTGGTTCAGGTAAGGCAATGGCTGATTGCGTTTTAAATAAGCCTGACTTTTGATTGCCTACACGATATAAATGTTTATGGAAAAGTTTTATTTTGGTTTTTAGTGGTAGGTTGTCATTAGCGTAATTCTCATAAGGTATCCCTTCACCAATGCGCAAATTAACCGACTTTTGCCTTTGTTTAAACATCTCACGCATCAATAGCATGGTAGCGAGTGGCTTATAGATCATTGAGGCGGAATAAAACATCGCAGAATTACGGCCCTCAACATAAATGGGGAGAATTGGCGCTTTGGTTGCTTTCGCCATACGATAAAAACCGCTATGCCACTTGCCATCTTTAACACCATTAGGTTTAAGTCGAGAGACTTCGCCAGCAGGGAATATAATCACAGCACCATCATTATGTAAGTATTGCAATATGTTGTTGAGGTTTTCTTTGCGGGTGTTTCCCGCCATATTGTTGACGGGCAGTAACATTTTTTCAAGTGGCTTGATGGTCATTAAAAGATCGTTAGCAATCGCTTTGACATCAGGGCGAATTTCACTGACAAACTTTAATAAGGCCAAACCATCAAGTGAGCCAATAGGGTGGTTGGCAATAATAACTAGTCGACCCGTGACAGGTATGCGTTGTTTTTCTTTATCGACAATTGTATAACTAAAGTCAAAATAATCGAGTACTTGTTCAACAAAATCTATGCCCTCAATATGCGGATATGATTCAGCAAATTTTTGACATTCTTTTTCATTTAATAAATAACTTAGCAGCGAGCGAATTGGTTTATGAAGTATGCTGCTTTTTTTTAAATGGGGTAATTGCTCTTCAATTACTTGCTCTGTTGTAAACATATGTTATGGTCATTTATCATTGCATTTCAATGACCAAGATAAAACAATAATATGACTGTTTTGTCGCAATTTTGTGCTTTTTTTATGACAAAACAGTGAAGTGCTTGTGCCTTGAAGTTGTCCTTTTTATAACTTAGCTAGGGTATATCCATTGGTTTTTCACATTATTAAGCTCAAAACATATGGTTTAATTAAACGTTCATAGATACCTGCGTTTTGTTCACTACTGATTAAGCTACAAACTCCACCTTAAGCCTATTTGCCAGCCTTGCTGTTTAACGTCATAGGTAAATTCGTTGTCTTTAAAATCGACATCAAACAATCTATAACCTAGGGTGGTTCCAATGGCAGCATTCCATTGGTATCCTATGCCAGCAGTAAACTCATAAAACAGCTCTGAGCCAGCTCCAAAGCCTCCAAACCCCCCGCCGCCTTCTAGGTATAACCCAGAATCACCCAGTGGCTTAAAGCCCTTAACGCCTATTGCTGGGTCGACCCATGATTTATTGTTATTAATGTTACTATCAGAAAGGAGTCCTAGCCCGCCACCAAAGTTGAGTGCTATATCAATATTCCAATACCGAGCACCCACCATCACATCAACAAATGTCTGTTTACTGCGGTAGAATTCATATTGGTAGGCTAGAGAAAAAATACGGGTCTTGGAGACAGATTGCAGTGTTAAATCAACACTTGGCACAAGCTCGTTATTTGATTGCACGTCGGTGTAAATAGCGTCAGCAAAAAAACCATGCTTGCCACGCTTGGCATCTAAAAATAGCATTAAGCTCGCTTCGGTGTCATCAAACGCTTGGCGAGAGGAAACATCGATCGGCACGCTAGGTAGTCCCGGAATTGTAGCGACATTACCTTCTAATCCGGCTAGCCATATGTAAGGGTTAAGACGAAAATCCCAGTCCTTAGCCAAAACTATTGGTGGAGCTGTTATTAACAATACCGTGAAACAGGATACAAGATATTTATTCATCTGCTGTACTTCCGATAAAATAGGCACATATATTGAAATGCTGTTAGGTTTCATATTCGCTTGCCAAACAACAGTTTAGTACTAAGTTCTCCTTCTAAAAATATAGTATTGGTTTTTAAAATTGCCAAGTACGTCACCAAATTATTTAACACTGTTGCAGACATTTTCGTGAGTAACTTCTGTCTCTGATGCTATGTATTATTGAAACACCGTCAGGCTTTTGTTCGTTTATTGCATTGTGCACTGTTGGTTTAGTGCTTTTTATTGCACTTATTTATCTCAACACAGCAGGTAATAGCATAGGTCGTGAATATAACTCCCCGCTTTTGGATAAATATCGACCTTGCCAATTCATTTTAAAGATATGACCCCGGCGACCCAGACAGTATTTATCGCCATGGTTACTTAGCTTTCGGGCCTCAGGTTTTCGTCTTTTAACGATTAAATTTATATTAAAAAGAGCCCGTTTATTCGACAATATCAATATGTTGGACTAGCATGAAAATAAATGTCATAGCTTGAGGGTTTAGTATGAAAACGTCATTTTTGATCACCATTTTACTGCTAGTCGTTTTTAATGGCGGCTGCACTAGTGCCAATAAAGCACAGCTTAAGGCATCGTCTAATACGGATGCGCCTAACGTTGAATTAGTTAAGTTGGCAACGCAAGCATACATTTATGCCTACCCAATGATGACAATGCATTTTACCCATAAAATATCAGCGAATGTTGAGCAAGATAATGGTGTTGGTAAGGCGCCAATTAACCAGTGGGGAAATATGCGAGCCTTTCCAAAGGCCGGCTTCACTGATGTTGTTCGCCCAAACCTTGATACCTACTACAGTGTTATTTATGCCGACCTTGCCGATGGGCCGCTCTACTTATATATACCGCCCACTGAGCGCTATTACCTTATGCCCATCTTAAATGCGCATGGTGATGTTATTCACTCTGTCGGAACACGAACAACTGGTCAAGCGGGTTTACATATTGCGCTAGTTGGCCCTAGCTACGAAGGCAGTGTTGATGACGACTTATTGCTTATCCGTTCTCAGACTAACCTAAATTGGATGTTAGGCAGAGTCGCAGTAAAGAATGATACTGATGGCCAATCAGAAGTAACTAACTTTCAGCAGCAGCTAATTGCTAAACCGCTAGCTGAGCGTAGCAATGATCAGTATGTTTCACCCAAGGGTGTTATCGATTCGCAATATTTGGGGTTGGTTCCGATGGATGTTGTCGACACCATGGAAATTGCTGATTACCTTACATTAGCAATGACTTTGCTTGAGCAAAACCCTGCCTATGCTGAGGATGCACCTCTACTAGAAAAGTTAACTAAAATTGGTTTTCGACCTGGTGGTCAATTCAACAGTGAGCAGTTTTCACAAGCGACTCAAGAGGCCATGGCAAAAGTTCCGATGTTAGTCCAACAACAATTTGCTCAAATGACGGCAAAACCACCAACACAAAATTTACAAAATGGGTGGAATGTAATAACCACAGGTTTAGGTGAGTATGGTACCGAATATTTTTTACGTGCTTACGTGACAAAAGTGGGTTACGGAGCAAATCAGGCCGTCGATGCAATATACCCCAATGCAGCGGTTGATAGTGAAGGCAACAATTTTAATGGCTCTGATCGGTACATGTTGCATTTTGATGCTGATAAAATCCCACCTGTAAACGGCTTTTGGTCTCTAACGCTGTACGATAAAAAAGGTTTTCTCGTTGATAATTCAATTGATCGCTATAACCTAGGTAGCATGAAAGACCTTGTTTATAACAATGATGGATCCCTTGATCTGTATATTCAGGCCGAGGCGCCCCTTAACAATACTGCTAATTGGTTACCTAGCCCAGGAGCTGGAAAAGAATTTGAATTGACGTTTCGGATGTATTATCCCAAGCAAACTGTATTAACTCGAGATTTTGTTATGCCTGGCGTCAAGCGCGTTAAGTAACTGATTAACATCTTTAAACGTAAACATAAAAAAGCGACTTACCCAGTGAGTAAGTCGCTCATAACTCATAATCATTAAACGGCAAACGATAATCAGGCTTTAGTTATTGCCTTGATTGATCACAATTTCAGCTTAACTGTTTTGCCTAGCCGTTTTGCCTTAACCGGTATTACGCATACCAATAGCAATACCACCAATGGTTACCATCATCGCTTGCTCAATATTAGACGGTGCCATTGATTCACTCTCAGCCGCCCTAATTCGGCTTAACAGCTCGATTTGTAAATAATGCAGTGGCTCAAGGTAAGTGGCACGAATTTGCATTGATTCTTTACCGCTCGGATCAGACTCCATCACTTGCTTTTGCCCAAGCAGGCTTAACAACAATGTTTCGCTGTCTTTTAGCTCACTTCGAAGCTTTTTGCCAATGGTTTTAAGCTCTTCCGTCACTAACCTATTATCAAAGGCTTCACTAATACCGGCATCCGCTTTACTAAATACCATGTCTAACATCAGTAAACGTGAACGGAAAAAAGGCCATTGCACTATCATTTCGTCAATAAGGCTCTGGTTACCTTGTTTTAGGTATGATGCTATAGCAGGCATAACGCCCAACCAAGAAGGTAATACTAGGCGCGTTTGCGCCCAAGAGAATATCCACGGTATGGCGCGTAAGCTCTCAACCCCACCCTGTGGTTTACGTTTTGCGGGTCGGCTACCTAAGGGCAACTTACCTAATTCTTGCTCTGGCGTCGCCATTCTAAAATACGGCACAAACTCTGGGTTTTCACGCACTATCGAACGGTAATTATCACGACCATTACCAGCCATTTCAGTGATGGCATCTCGCCATGACTGCTGTGGCTTAGGCGATGGAATAAGCATGGCTTCTAAAATCGCACTCGCGTAAATCATTAAATTTTGATTGGCTAACGCCGCGGTACCAAATTTATGACGTATGGTTTCCCCTTGTTCAGTAATACGGAAACCGCCGTCAAGCGACCCCGGTGGTTGAGAACGTATGGCTTCATACGCAGGCAAACCACCACGGCCAATCGTACCGCCACGGCCATGAAATAAAGTTAACTTGATTTGATGCGATTCTGCCAAGGCGACAAGCTGTTCTTGCGATTCGTATTGCGCCCAACCCGCGGCTAATGCGCCGGCATCTTTGGCTGAATCAGAGTAGCCAATCATAACGTGCTGCTGGCCTTGAATACGGCCACGATACCATTCAATACTAAACAACTCTGTCATCGCCTGTTCAGCATTATTTAAATCATCTAAGGTTTCAAACAGCGGTGCCACAGGCATAGCCCATGCAACGCCCATTTCATCTAATAACAATTTAACGGCGAGTACATCAGATGGCTGGCTTGCCATAGAAATAATATAGATACCAAAGGCGTCAGCATCATTTTTGGCAATGGTTTTACAGGTATCTAGTACTTCTTTTACCTCATCTGAACATTGCCAGTGAGGCGGAATTAAGGGCCGTTTTGAGGCCAGTTCACGCAGTAAAAAGGCTTGTTTTTCAGCTTCGTTCCACTGATTGTAATCGCCAATACCTAAATAACGGGTTAATTCGGCAATAACATCTGAATGACGTTCTGAGTCTTGGCGAACATCTAACTTCAATAAATGCACGCCAAAACAATGGGCGCGGCGAATGGTATCGAGCAAATGGTCGTTAGCAATATTAGCCATGCCACAATCAAGCAATGATTGATAACAAAGCTCTAATGGTTCAATCAGCGCTTGTTGGCTAACCACAAAGGGTGCAGAGCTGTGTTCGAGTTTTTGTAAACTCTCATATAAACTTGCCTGACTTGCCGTTAATTGGGCAAGTAAAGGGCTTAACAATGCGCGGTAGGGCTCTTTGTTGTCGCCCACTAAGGTAAACACCTCATCATTACAGGTGTTCATAGATAGCTCAGCACAAAGCTTTTCAATATCTTTAGCGAACAAGCTCGCTGCACGGTGTCTTGCATACCACAACACTTCTTGGGTAACTTTTGCCGTGACAAAAGGGTTACCATCACGGTCACCGCCCATCCAAGAATTAAACTGCACGGGCACAAAATCAGACGGCAGTGTTAACGAAAATTGCTGTTCTAAGCGTGTACTTAGCTCACGGACAAATTCGGGGACTGCTTGCCATAAACTGTTTTCAATTACCGCCAAGCCCCATTTAGCCTCATCGACCGGTGTTGGTCGAGCAGAACGAATTTCATCAGTGTGCCATGCTTGCGTTATTAATACGGCAATACGTTGACTAAGCTGATCACGCTGGCGATCGTTGAGTTGTTCTTGGTCTAATGCTTTTAGGCAATCGGTTAATTCGGTGTATTTGTGAATAAAGGTACGGCGAATAACTTCCGTGGGGTGCGCCGTTAATACTAAATCAATATTTAACTTGGCTATGGCTTGCTGCACTGTTTCAACACTGATCTCTGCAACTGATAATTTATCAAACAAGTCATGTAATACATCGGATTGCTGATTAACACTATTAAACTCTTGCTCTGCAATGTTAGCGAGGTTTAAAAATTGACTGAATGCACGCGCAACGGTTAACAAGCTATCGTTGTCTAAGGTTTTGAATTGTGTAATGAGTTTATCAGTAGCACTTAATTCACCCAGTGCTGAAGCGCGGCCAGCCAAGCGAATATCTTCAATACGTTGTAACCATTCATCACCAAGTTGCGCGGCAATGGTTTCACCTAATGTAGCACCTAAATCTCTAACGCGTTGCTGTAATGCGGGGTCTGAATAAGAAGTCAAAACCTTCTCCTAAAGCCATTTATTTTGAATAATTACTCTACTTATAGCAAAAATATCGATACCATAAAAGTAATTTAATTACATTAAAGGTAGCAAAATTACATAGAAAGGTGATTCTCGAAGATATTTACTGAAGTACTATTCAAAAATGTTACTATATGTAATTAGCCTTGGAAAATACGAAAGAGAGAAATTATGAAAAAAAACGGAATTTTGGTATCTTTATTTTTAGCGATATCACTGAACGTCAATGCAAATGAAATACAATATGATTGGTATGTTGCAGGTGCATTTGGTCAAGCGACATATAGTGCCAATGAAGAGGATTTTAACCTCGGATATAGTAATACATACGATAGCTCATTTAATAATTCCCATTCAGCCTTTAAGCTTGTTGGCGGCTACCAAATTAATCAAGTATTTAGTGCCGAAGTTGGTTTCGTAAGGCTAGGGGAACTTAGTTTTTCTGAATCTGTTGTTGAGGGTGGTTACAACAATATTGTCTCAGACATAACCTATGGCGGCAATGTTGAAGTATCAGGTATAGTAGCGAATGGTGTAGCCCAATACCCTGTTACGAATAATTTTTTGTTATTTGCCAAACTTGGAATATTTAGATGGAAGGCTGATGCAACCACAAATTATTCACAAGACCTATATTATTTGGTTGACGATAAATTTGGGGGAGAGCCTCCTTTTGATCAATACAAAGACTCTGAAACGGCTTCGGATGATGGTATTGATGCTTTTGTCGGATTAGGTATTTCATACTTATTCGAACGTATTGAAATTAGGGGTGAATATGAATTCTATGAAAGCGATGGGGATAAAATTAGAGTGTTAAGTCTTGGTGCTTTATATCGATTTTAATTAAAAATATAATTAATTGTGACTTTATCTCACGAGAAATTATAAAGGAAAGTCGCTTATAATTTCTCGCAGAAATAAATCTATTGATAGTACTTTTATGAGAGTAACTCAATATTGTTTTATGACATCAATTTTACTTTAAAATTTAGAACAGTTGTGGGGGAACTCAATAATTTATCAGGCCATTCTTTTAGCAAGTGCCTTATTAAAATTTATTATAGACTCCACATTCCAGTGGCTTAAAGCACCTCCAGTGTACCAAATATTATTTTCACCTTGCGCGTTATTAATTTGCTCTGGTACGCCTTCTAAAATCTGAGATGGGCTATAACGGATATTATACTCCCACAGGCGATCTCTCACTATTTCAAGGTTAGTGACACCAAGAGTATTTTCAAAGTCTTTTAGAAATATAATGTGGTACTTTGACCACCTACATCTAGTGCTTTATCAATTGGCGATATATTCTTGTAGCCCTGATTAAATAGCTCGTTTGCCAATGTAACCCCAGCCGGGCCAGCACCAATTATCGCGATAGATTTGTTATATTTACTCATCGTACTTCTTTCCATGTAACAGAGCATTGTTAGTGATATAGAAAAATAATCGAACCATTATATGCAAAAGCGCATAAGCGCAAAAAGCTATGAATTAGGGTAATAACAGTGAACAGTTTTTTGCTTAGTGATTATTCATTACATGTTTATGTAAAGCAAGACTTGCTAACTTGTGTAAGATCTTGTTATTTAGTGCTATTTGATATTACTTAATTATTTTTAAGATATAGTAAATTAATTTACTCAACAGTGATGGTAATTAGTTTGGAAATCACTGCTAATTGGTGGGTAAATGTTGGTGGTCATCCAGTATTACCTGCAAAGTAGTGTTGCTTGTAAAAAAGCATCAGGGAGAGTCGCTTTTAATTTCCACCGAACAAATTTACCCAGCAATTTATTAAAGATTTATCGGAAAGTAGCGTCACCGACTTAGATCAAATAAAATGGGTGTTTGATGGGGGTAAATCGCCGGTTGATTTTGAGGCTAATTTAACCCGTGCGGTAGAGGATTTGCCATTGACACAGGAAATAGCCACTAAGCTTGGTTTTGAAACTATACAGAGGTTGGAAAGCGAAATTATCGATCGCTTCGATGATATATTTATACTCGTGGATTAAATGATGAAGATAACTAAAGATAATCAAGTAGTTGGCGTTGATAAGGTTCTGCACTTAAAAGCAGCCCTAGCATATGTTCAAGAAAATACGCTAATTATCAATGACAGTGAACATATCCGCTTACCCGAAGCGCCACATGTTACCAGTGAGCCGCTTGATAATTATAATATATATGTTTCGGGACAACGTTTAAGCCATATTTATAGAGCAGATATAGAAAATAAACTCAATTTACTACACGAAAATCAAGCTGCTGGACGAATCATCATTAGTCCAGAACAATTTATGTTAGTAAATGAAAAGGGTGAAAATACCCTATCTTATTTTCAAAATGATATGCTGGTTTGGCGTAAACCATTAGAAAAGAAACTTTTAGGATTTAATAATCAGTTTATGGTTACCTCACCACATTATAAATATCCCTATTTAGAAGTGCGAGATTTAGCCACTTTTACGGTGCAACAGGTTATCGACACTGATAAAAACTATAAGGTATCACACCACACTAATGTGATTGATGACACCTTAATTTTCTTTCAGACAAGACGCTTACCTGAATTTACCCATATCGACGTCATCGCAACAGCAATTAACTTAACCGATGGCTCTATTCAATGGACATCGGCTTATCAAGGCGCTTATTGGTTTTTGTTTAACGACAGCGACAAACAGCTGTATTCATTGACAGGGGTTTGGGTCAATAAGCAAAAGACATACTATCTTGAAACCCTTAACCCCAAAACTGGTGAAACTTCACGCACATTACTAGAACAAAATACAGATATTGTCACTAGCCCTTGGTTAGCTAAGATAGTGAATAACACGCTCTTTTATGCTGACTCGGGGACAAAAGGAACTTGTATTAGTGCGATAGACTTAACCACGAAAAAACGTATTGCCCGCTGTGATTTGCACTTGGCGGCGGGGGTCAAAATCGCTGAGCCCTATATCGCGGGTGATGATTTATGGGTACTCGATACAGAAAAAACCTTACATCAGTTAACAATAAGTTCATAAAAGAATTGTAAAGGACAGTCGCTTATAATTTTAAATTTCAATTAAAAGGGGTTTTAAAGCTGAGTATATGAAGCGGGTATATTGGTGAATACACAGCACACTTTATTTGATTTAGTAAAGTGCGGTTAGTCTTGGCAATCATGGGTTATTGCTTTACAGAAAAAGATAAAAATCTTTTGTTAAATAAATTTAGTAACACCTGTAATAAAAAAGGCCAAACTAAGACTATGTCATTGTATCGGTTATTGAACAAAGCAAATTCAACTTCATGACCTTAACTAATTTAACTGCTTGCCAGAGCATGCAACGGGAGTTTCATATGACAGACTTAGCTATTCTTTTGTTGATGGACCTTATCTTTTCAATTTATATTGTTGGGTTATACATGGATAAAAAATATAATCTTAGCGTTATCGATTGGTTAAATGGTGAATGCTCAACTCCCTTCATAACAACAAATACCACTCAGCAAGTAGCGCCTGAAAAAGCTGAAAAACAACAAGAAATTTACCTATTAAAAGAACGAATACAAGTACTTGAAAAGATAGTGACTGAACCAGCTTATGAGCTAAACAAAAAGCTCAATGCGCTTAAGTAGTTACCAATAAACATTGAACAGGGTTGGATACAATATTGTTAACTAAAAGTGGAGTCGTCGTAATCGCTGCGTTAACGCTTACGGCATGCTCGTCTCAGTATGCCGCATTTTCAAATACTGCAAAACCCGCCGCGGGTTATCAAGAAAAATTACTTAACCAACAATCGCCTAGTGCCGCTCAAAACCACATTCATGGCCAAAATCAGCAAGATAATGCAGCTGCCCCTAATGCTCGGTATGCATTAACTTATCAAGGCACTACCAGTGACAGTAAAGCGCGTATTACTGAATTTTGGCATAAGCGGGCTCACGAACTTTGTCCACATGGTTATCTGGTTGAGAGCCATAAGCAAACGATAATTCGTGGTACTGTTCGCACCCCAGTCAATGGCATTATGGTTAACTTAGGTACGCAACAGCCCATTGATAAAGGCATTATTGAGTGCCTTGAGTAAACTTTTTAAGTAAGGCTTTTGTATATCCCTGAATAACAGCGCTTAAGTGATAATAAAAAACTTAGCAAAGTGGCTTGGTTAATACCCCTTATTATCACAAGGCTTATTTGTGTTCGCTGCGCGTTAAAAGCGCTTTATATGCGCCTTATAGGCAGCGTATAAAGCGCATATAAGGCCGTGTTAATGAATATGTACCAACAACTATGCTAACGTGTTATTCAACCGTAATGGTAATTTTTTTGGAAATAACTGCTGGTTGGTGCGGTACATGGTGGTGGTCACCCAGTATTAACTGTAAGGTATGTTTACCTTTAGGCAGTGTTAAGGTGGTTTGTGTTTGGCCGTTACCAAAATGAATAACCTCGCCCCCCATGGGTTTATTAAAAGCAGGTAAGGTGCCTTTATCAACCAACAAATGGTGGTGGCCAGTGTGCTTTCTTTCCACCCCAGCAGGAGCAACGCCCATGCCTTGTAGGCCAAAAGTTACCGTGAAAGTGCTTTTAACGGTATCGCCGTCTTGTGGGCTAATAATATAAAGGTTAGCCGTTGAGGGCGAGGTGGATTGTTTAATAGCCGACGCTTGCGCTGTTGATACTGATAAAAATGCAATTAATAGAGGCGATATGAGCCTTGTTAAAATAACCTTCATAATATTTCTCGTTTAATAAGTCGTTAAAATTACACTAGTGCGGTTGAGGTTTTGCACACTTTTTACTCCAAACTTGCTTAACACAAAACAGAGCGTTTGTTGCAAAGCCGCCGCTAGTAAAATATTGTTGCTAACATAGCTGATTATTAGCTTTTTTGCTATGCGCTTTATGTTTTTGTGATGTAAAAAATTCGCCATGCAATGTATAAAGCTTGATACCTTATTTCAATAACTGTTACGACGAAGTTGACATTTTAAAGTAGCCTAAGTTAGGTGACAAATTGTTGTAGGGCTTATGACAATTGGCTTATATTTTTTTGTTATTTGAAAGTGTAATGGTATTGTAAAAAAAGTTTAATAAGGTGCTGGTAATTGGGAAGGATTCTGATACTCTTTAGTACGTAGTTTTTATTAAATGCTTTCGTGAGCAATAAAAAATTCCCCACGTTAATAAAAATATCCACAAACCTAAAAAACACCTGCGCAATTACAATTGAATTTATTTTATTGTAAAAAATCACTGTATTCAATAGGTTAGGCAGCACAGTTTAATATCTGTATCATTTTTGCTTGTTCATTTTTCGTACTTGATCACAAGGTTATCCACAGCGTTTTGCAAAAACAGCTAAATAAATCTTGCTATTAAGTGGAGCCAATCTTGGCTTTATGGCATGCTTAGCTAACTTTATTTATATTTTTCGCGTCGCTACTTTCTATGACCCTTTCTCTCACATCACCCGCTTCAGATAATAAATCGCCGTTAATTTTAGTTGATGGATCGTCGTACTTGTTTAGGGCTTATCATGTGCCTTATTTACAAGCCCTGTCAACATCGCAAGGGCAACCCACAGGGGCAATTACCGGCGTACTCAATATGTTGGGTAGTTTGAAAAAAGATTACCCAAACGGCAATATTATTGCCATTTTCGATGCCAAAGGTAAAACATTCCGTAATGACATGTACCCTGAGTACAAGGCAAATAGGCCACCCATGCCTGATGATTTACGCAGCCAAATAGCACCCTTGCATGACATTATTACCGCGATGGGTTTACCCCTATTAGTGATACCAGGGGTTGAAGCCGATGACGTGATTGGCACCTTGGCCAAACAGGCTGATGAGTTAGGTATTGAAACCGTGATATCTACCGGTGATAAAGATATGGCGCAGTTAGTCACAAACAATGTGCGGTTGATTAATACCATGACTGACGTTGAAATGGATGTCGCCGGCGTTACTGAAAAGTTTGGTGTTCGCCCAGATCAAATTATTGATTACTTGGCGCTGATGGGTGATAAGGTTGATAACATACCCGGTGTGGTTAAATGTGGCCCTAAAACCGCGGTAAAGTGGTTAACTGAACACGGCAGTTTAACGCAAGTCATGGCGAATGCCGATAAGGTCAAAGGTAAAATTGGTGAAAATCTTCGCGAGGCACTTGACCAGTTGCCTTTGTCTTACCAATTAGCCACCATTAAATGTGATGTTGAACTTGAACAAAGTGCTGAACAACTGCAACCGGGTGAAGCTGATATTGAAGCCTTAACCGCTTTGTATCAAACGTATGAATTAAAACGTTTGTTAGCCGATTTAAAGAAAGGAGCCACTGCCCAAGAGAGTGGTTCACAAGCCCCCAACTCTGTAAGTAATGGCGGCGATTCGTCTGCTGAAGGGGCTGATACCGTAAAAGTTACGGTTGAAAACAGCCAATACCATACCATTTTAGAAAAAGCTGAGTTTGAACACTGGTTGCAAAAGCTAACTGCCTGTGAGGTGTTTGCCTTTGATACTGAAACAACCAGTGTAGATTACATGCAAGCTGAGTTAGTGGGCGTGTCGTTTGCTGTTGAAGCAGGGCAAGCCGCTTATGTGCCGCTGATGCATGATTATGTAGATGCCCCTAAGCAGTTAGATAAAGCTTGGGTATTAGCCCAGTTAAAACCTTTACTAGAAAGCAACACCATTAAAAAAATTGGCCAAAATATAAAATACGACGCCAATGTCTTGAGCCAATACGACATTAGCGTGCAAGGTATTGGTTTTGACACCATGATTGAGTCGTACTGCTATAACAGTATTGCTACACGCCATAATATGGATGCTTTAGCGGCAAAATACCTAGATTATAACACCGTTCATTTTGAAGAGATTGCCGGTAAAGGCGCTAAGCAACTGACTTTTAATCAAATAGATCTTGATAAAGCCGGGCACTATGCCGCTGAAGATGCCGATATTACCTTGCGTTTGCATCAAACCATTTTTCCTGCGTTAGCCACATCAACAAGCCAGCTCAGCGTCTTTAACGATATTGAAATGCCATTATTACCAGTACTGGCTCGTATGGAGCAAACTGGTGTATTAATTGATAGTGACTTGTTAGCCGAGCAAAGCCATGCGCTTGGGCAACGCCTAACAGAATTAGAAATTGAAGCCCATAATTTAGCGGGTAAAACCTTTAATTTGGCTTCACCCAAACAATTACAGCAAATTTTGTTTGAAGAATTAGAAATTCCGGTCATCAAAAAAACCCCAAAAGGGGCGCCATCTACTGCTGAAGAGGTACTGCAAGAGTTGGCGCTAGATTACCCACTCCCTAAAATTATTCTGGAAAATAGAGGCCTGAGCAAATTAAAGTCAACCTATACTGATAAACTGCCCCTGATGGTGAGTAACAAAACCGGCCGTTTGCATACCTCTTATCACCAAGCGGTAACGGCGACAGGTCGCTTGTCGTCAACGGATCCAAACTTGCAAAATATTCCGATTCGCAGTGAACAAGGGCGTAAAATTAGGCAAGCCTTTATTGCCCCCACAGACTATAAAATAGTTGCCATAGATTACTCGCAAATTGAATTACGCATTATGGCGCACTTATCTAAAGATGAAGGTTTAGTTAACGCCTTTAGCCAAGGGAAAGACATTCATAGTGCTACTGCCGCTGAGATTTTTGCAGTCAGCCTTGAAGAGGTGACAACCGATCAACGACGCAGTGCTAAAGCCATTAATTTTGGCTTAATTTATGGCATGTCGGCGTTTGGTTTGGCTAAGCAATTAGGGATTGGCCGTCAACAAGCACAAGACTATCAAGACAAGTATTTTCAACGCTACCCCGGCGTATTAACCTACATGGAAGAGACTCGCCAGCAAGCGAGTCAGCAAGGCTATGTTGAAACCCTGTATGGCAGACGTTTGTATTTACCTGATATTAATGCCAAAAACGGTATGCGTAAAAAAGCCGCCGAACGTGCAGCGATTAACGCCCCTATGCAAGGCACTGCGGCAGATATTATTAAAAAGGCAATGCTCGCGGTTGATGATTGGTTAATGACTGAAAATGATGATCGCATTAAAATGACCATGCAAGTGCACGATGAACTCATTTTTGAAATTCATCAAGACATTGTCGAAGCAACCACTGAAAAATTAGTGACCCTGATGAATAATGCCGTTTCCTTAAGCGTGCCGTTAATTGCTGAATCGGGCATTGGTGATAATTGGGATGAAGCGCACTAATAATATAGCCGCCATGCAAAGCACATAATTAAGCAAAAAAACAGAGCTAGGATTTACTCGCCAGGTAAGTAAGTGGTTGCTTACTTGGCTTCTTTCTTAAGCAAATACTTAGTGAATTGTTATTAGCACTCAGTGAGTGATAGTGTTTATCAAACCTAAACTCTTGAATAAAAACACAGCGATAAGTTGTTATCATGGTGGTGCTTATTCAATAGCCACTCACTGAATTTGTTACGCGTCAGGGTGTTCCTGCTATGCTGTGCTTGATGAATGCAGTGATTAATTTATGCAACAGCCAGATAATAGAGTGCTTCATTAGTGCAACATAGCATAGGTAATCACCGCAATAATGCACGAGACAATTAAGCTCAGCAATGCCCCTTCAACCACCATTTCTTTGATGTCTATATCGCCTGCGCCATACACAATTGCGTTGGGCGCCGTTGCAACGGGCAGCATAAAGGCACAACTGGCTGCCATGGCGGCGGGCACCATAAATACAGCAGGATCAACACCAACACTTATACCAACCACCGCTAAAATCGGCATCAATAAGGTTGCGGTTGCGGTGTTACTGGTAATTTCAGTGACATAGGTTACCACTAAGCAAATGGTTAACACCATCGCTAGCATAGGTAGGTTAGCCAGTGATGATAACCAGTCCCCTAACATAGCGCTTAAGCCAGAAGCCGCAAAGCCTTTCGCTAGGGCAATCCCCCCTGCAAAGAGTAACAACATGCCCCAAGGAATTTCCTTGGCAGTATCCCAATCAAGCACTCTGCCGCCTTTACCATTCGGGGTCATAAACATAATAATAACCGCCGCTAATGCTACCGTACTATCACCAGCAATTGAGACATCAAACCATGTGCTCCAGCCACCAAACGGGGCGCCTCGGGTAATCCACGCGAGTGCTGTTAAGCTAAAAATAATGAGGGTGCGCTTTTCTTCACTGCGCCATGCGGGCAACTCGGGTAAGTTAATTTTTTCAGTTAAGGTGACCGATCGTGTTAACCATAAAGCCATTAGAGGAATAGCAATGAGTACAACGGGCACACCAATTTTCATCCAAGCTAAAAAGCCAAACTCACTGCCTGTCGCTTCTTCATAAATACCCATGAAAATAACATTAGGTGGGGTACCTATGGGGGTGCCAATGCCGCCCACCGAGGCTGCATAAGCGATACCCAAAATAAGTGCGACTTTTAATTGCCTGTTATCTATGTGGCTTAAAATAGCCAAAGCAATAGGTAACATGATCAGTGTTGACGCGGTATTTGATATCCACATACTTAACATTGCCGTTGCTATCATAAAGCCAAACACTAAACGTTTACCGCTAGAAACACCCACGA
This sequence comes from Colwellia sp., assembly GCA_042091395.1. Classification (GTDB taxonomy): domain Bacteria; phylum Pseudomonadota; class Gammaproteobacteria; order Enterobacterales; family Alteromonadaceae; genus Colwellia. Next base: position 53,273 of record JBELHN010000003.1, on the reverse strand, counting down.
GTTTAACCATATAAACCGCCATGCGTTCATGTGCACCGCTTTTTACTAGGGCCGAGGAAAGCATAAAGGCACCCATTAACAGTAAAATAACATGGCTACCTAGGGCTGAAGCTATGGTTTTGTGATCAACTACACCAAACAGTGGCAGAAGCGCAAAGGGCAGTATCGATGTTGCAGGGATGGGTAACGCTTCGGTAATCCACCATATTACCGTCAGTAAGGTAATGGCTGCCGCTATGGCAGGTTTACCCTCAAGCCCTAGATAGCCCAAAAGTACATAAAAGCCAGCAGCCAACAGTGGACCTAAGGTAATAAAATGTTGTCGAGTTATGGTCATACTTAGTTGCTCTTAAAATAATAAGTGAATCAAAAAATTGTATAGGGTGCTTTTTTCGCAGTATTTTGAGTACGCAATAAGCAACTTATCTTACGTAAAGAATCAAAATCACTTAACTTATCTAAACAGTTTAAAAAATTAAGCATTAGAATAGCGCTCTTTATTGCCTAGCCATCGATTAATCAGAGCTTGTGCACATTGCGGGTGTTGGCGCGACAATAAATAGGCCTTTTGTTTTATGTCGGCAATGAGGTAACCATCGCGCAGTAAATCAGCTATTTTCAAATCTGCTAAACCCGTTTGTTTAGTGCCGAGTAGTTCACCGGGGCCACGAATTTCCAGATCTTTTTCAGCAATAACAAAACCATCATTACTCTCGCGTAATACTGCGAGGCGTTTAGTGGCTGTTTTTGACAACGGTGCCTTATACAGTAACACGCAAAACGAGGCAACAGAGCCACGACCAACCCGGCCACGCAGTTGATGTAATTGCGCTAAGCCTAAACGTTCTGGGTTTTCAATTACCATAAGGCTGGAATTAGGGACATCAACACCAACTTCGATGACGGTGGTGGCTATCAATAAATGTAAATCACCGGCTTTAAAGGTGTCCATGATGGCTTGTTTATCGGCGGCCTTCATGCGGCCATGTACCAAGCCTATGTTGAGCTCGGGTAACTGAGATTGTAATAATTGTGCGGTGTCTTCTGCTGCTTGGCATTGCAATACCTCAGACTCTTCAATCAAGGTGCATACCCAGTAGGCTTGTCGGCCATCATTAACACAGCCTTGGCGAATACGCTCAATGACTTCTGCGCGGCGTAAATCCGGTAAGGCCACCGTATTAATGGGGGTGCGGCCAGGCGGTAATTCATCAATAATAGATACATCTAAATCGGCATACGCTGTCATCGATAACGTCCGAGGAATAGGCGTTGCGGTCATAATTAATTGGTGTGGGTATTTATTGTCAAAGACCCCTTTTTCGCGCAACGTTAGCCGTTGGTGTACGCCAAACTTATGTTGCTCATCTATAATAACCAGCACCATATTTTTAAATACGACATCGGTTTGGAACAGCGCATGGGTGCCTATCACCATTTGCATATCACCGTTGGCAATATCTGTTAACGCTTGTTTTTTCGCTTTGCCTTTGGTTTTACCGGCCAGCCAACCCACCGAAATATTCAATGGTTCAAACCACCGAGTAAAGTTAATGGCATGTTGCTCGGCTAATATTTCGGTGGGTGCCATTAAGGCAACTTGATAGCCTTCACTGATAGCCGTTAACGCCGCCATTGCGGCAACTAAGGTTTTACCTGAGCCAACATCACCTTGCACTAAGCGCATCATAGGTTGTGTTTGCTGTAAATCTGCTTTGATTTCATCAACGACACGACTTTGTGCCGTGGTTGGCGAAAATGGCAAGCTAGCAATAAAGGTTTCAGAGACCTGGGCTTCACCACGCAAAGAAATTGCTTGATGCACATCACTGTGTTGCCTTAGTTTGAGCATACTTAAGTTGTGTGCCAGTAACTCTTCTTTAATTAAGCGTTGTTGGGCAGGGTGTCGGCCTTGTTCTAATTGTTCAACAGAAACGTCAGGTGGCGGCCTGTGTATAATGGTTAATGCATCGCTGAGCGAGTAGGGTTCAGCGAACAGCTCTACCGGCAATAGCTCTTCTACTTGGCCGCGAGTTAATCTATTGAGTGCTTGTTCTGTTAAATTACGCAAAGACACTTGGCGCAAGCCATCTGTGGTAGGATAAACCGGCGTTAAAGTTTCCTCAACGGGGGTTAAGACCCTGTCATCATCGAGTGCCTTATATTCGGGGTGAACCATTTGATAACCCCGAGGCCCGCGTTTTACTTCACCATAACAACGAATATTTTTACCTACTGCTAAACTATTTCGTTGACTGGCAGAAAAACTAAAAAAACAGAGCTGAATATGACCAGTGCCGTCGTTCAGGGTAACGACCATCATACGGCGTTTACCATGGGTAATTTGATTGTCAGTAATTTCACCAATAATATTGGTTGAGATGCCCACCAGTAAATCGCGTACTGTGGTGATGCGGGTTTTATCTTCATAGCGCAGTGGTAAATGAAACAGCATATCTTGGGCTGACAACAGGCCAATTTTCTCAAGTTTTTCGGCCAAGCTCGGGCCAACCCCTTTAAAGGTGCTCAGCGGAACTTGCGATAACTGTGTTAATGCCTCCAATGCCATGAAACAACCTAGATCTTAATCATCAATGTGTTGCCACGCACTTTGGTTCATTTGCATTTTTTGCCACCATTCGGGATCCGCAACTATTTGTCCTTCCGCATCAATTTTAGGGTAGGGTAAGCCTTTGCGCTGACAGGCTTCCGCAAAAATAGGGTGCCCGCCTTCAAATAAAGTACGTTGTCGGCGCTCTTCACTCAAGGTTGGGGTGTTATACATACCAGCGGCAGTGCGTTGACGCTGTGCTTCATAAAGAACAACAGAGCAGGCAACAGATACATTGAGCGATTGCACCATACCAACCATAGGAATAACAATGTCTTGATCTGCTAACGCCAGCGCTTCGGCAGAGGCACCAAATTTTTCTTGCCCTAAAATAATAGCGGTTGGTTTAGTGTAATCAACGTCTCTAAAGTCAATGGCCTTATCAGACAGATTGGTTACTAACACTTGCATACCTTGGGCTTTTAGAGCAGCAATGGCATCAGCGGTGTTATTGTAGTTGTGAACATCTATCCAGTTTTGACTGCCTGCTGCGCTGCCACCACGTACTTCAGCTTCTTCACTTTTCCATACAGCGTGCACATCACTCACACCGATAGCATCACAGGTACGTACCACAGCAGCTAAGTTATGTGTTTTGTGGACACCTTCCATACAAACAGTTAAATCTGGCTGGCGAGTATCGAGCATGGTGTTAATACGATCTAATCTTTCTGGGGTCATTGGCGCAGTCTTTTAAGCTATTAGGTATGCGCAGTGCCTGCAATTTACAGGCATTTTTGCATAAGGTAATTTTTGCACAGGTTAATTATGCAAGTATTAGTTAACACTGGGAAGTTCGACGATACCGTCAATTTCTATTTCAACGTCTTTGGGTAGTCGCGATACTTGAACGGCAGCTCTAGCGGGGTATGGCTGGTCAAAATAACGGCTCATGACTTCGTTAACCGTGGCAAAATTACTTAAATCAGTTAAAAAGATGTTTACTTTAACCATGTTGTTAATGCCACCACCAGCGGCTTCACACACTGCCACAAGGTTTTTAAATACTTGATCGGCTTGGGCGGCAAAGTCACCTTCAACAACGGTCATTGTGTCGGCAACGAGTGGGATTTGGCCAGACAAATACACCGTGTTGTTAACTTTTACGGCCTGACTATAGGTACCTATAGCACTTGGTGCTTTATCTGTAGCAATAATACTTTTCATTAAAATATCCTTGGGTAATAACAATGAGCCTTAATTAACAATTAAGGATAGTGAGTAATTATTTGTTACGAATGACGCGTTGAACATCAATCATTTTTTTAATTTTTCGAATAATATCGGCTAAGTGAATACGGTCACGACAGGTGATTTCCATGTCAATAACATACAAGCCAGCTTCTTTTTCACCCGAATTTAAGCTGTGTACATTTGAGCCACACTTGGCAACTGCATTGGTAAGCAGTGCTAATGCGCCTTGGTGATTGACAATTTCCACCCGTAACTTAGCAATAAACTCTTTATCGATGTCGGTATCCCATCTCACAGGGAAAACGTTGGTTTGATCGTGGCCTTTAATATTGCGACAGCCTTGTTGATGCACCATTAGGCCTTTGCCTGGGCTCAGGTAAGCAACAATGGCATCACCAGGAATTGGGCGACAACACTTGCCATAGCTGACAAGCATGCCTTCAGTGCCCTTAATTGGCATTTTAGTTTTCGATTTTGTTAATTCTTGGTCTTTATCTTCAGTAAAACCATCGGTCAATTGGCGGGCTATACCGATACTTAGGGTATTACCTAAGCCAATATTAGTGAGCAGGTCATCTAAATCACTACTACCACTTTGTTGCACTACCGAATCAACTTTTTCTTGAGCAATGTCGTCTAATTTTGTTTTACCGAGAGCATGACTTAGCAGACGAAGCCCCAAGGCATGCGATTCATCTTTTTCGCAACTACGTAAGTAGGTTCTTATTTGTAAACGCGCTTTGGCTGTCACCACAAAGTTGAGCCAGGTGGCATTGGGGCGTGCTGCAGCCGAGGTAATTACTTCAATGGTTTGGCCTGAATCAATGGGTTGACTCATTGGGTAAGGCTTACGATCTACTTTGACACCTACACAGGAGTTACCAACATCGGTATGTACCGCGTAGGCGAAATCAATTGGCGTTGCTCCGGTGGGTAACTCTATAATGCGGCCGTCAGGTGTGAATACATAAATTTCTTCTGGGAATAAATCTGACTTGACGTTTTCAATGAATTCAAAGGAGCTACCAGCACTTTGCTGTAATTCAAGTAAGCTTTGCATCCAGCGGCGGGCTTTCATTTGCGCTGTAGTGCCGGTGTTATCGCCATCTTGTTTATATAACCAATGCGCAGCGACACCTTTGTCGGCCATTTGGTCCATGTCTTGAGTCCGAATTTGTATTTCTACCGGAATACCATGAGGGCCAATCAGCGAGGTATGCAGTGATTGATAGCCATTACTTTTAGGAATAGCAATATAATCTTTAAAGCGGGTTTCGATTGGCTTAAATAAGTTGTGCATGGCACCTAAGGCACGATAACAATTATCTATTTTTTCAGAAACGATGACACGAAATGCATAAATATCCATGACTTCGTTGAACGATAGCTCTTTGTTGAGCATTTTACGGTAAATAGAGTAGAGGTGCTTTTCTCGACCTTTAATTTTAGCTTCAATGCCACTTTCTTCTAGGCGTGCATGGATTTCTTTTTCGATGTTATCAACGATAGCTTTACGATTACCGCGGGCACTTTTAACTGCCGACTTTAACGCTCTTGAGCGCATAGGGTAAAGGGCTTGAAAGCCAAGAAGCTCGAGTTCATTTTTTATGTCATGAATACCGAGTCGATTGGCGATTGGTGCATATATTTCTAAGGTTTCGCGGGCAATACGGCGACGCTTGTCAGGGCGAAGCGAGCCCAGTGTGCGCATATTATGGGTGCGGTCAGCAAGCTTGATTAAAATAACGCGAATGTCTTGTACCATGGCAAGCACCATTTTACGAAAGTTTTCTGCTTGCATTTCCTCTTTATTATCAAACTTTAGTTTATCGAGTTTACTAACTCCTTCAACTAACTCGGCAACCGTATGACCAAACAGCTCAGCTAATTGATCTTTGGTGACTTCGGTATCTTCAATAACATCGTGGAGTAGGGCCGCCATCAGTGTTTCATGATCTAAATGCATATGTGCTAAGTTAATAGCAACGGCGACAGGGTGAGTAATGTAGGGATCACCACTTGAGCGCATCTGTCCGTCGTGCGCATCACGCGCAACAATATAGGCGTGCTTAAGTAAATCAATCTGTACTTTTGATAAATACGTTGAGCTAAGCTCTTTTAACGGCTCAAATAGATACACCGAATACTCCAAATAAAAAATAGCGGGTAAATTGCTTCGATACCCCTGTCTTATTCTAATGTTAACCTGAAATTATGAATTCAGCGAGCATTAAAAGAAGGTAATAACGAGGTCAACTCAGGCAAGGCATAATGCATAAAGCAAATTCAACTGATAATAAGAAGGGGGATTAAGTGACTTTAGGTGGCGCTAACATAGTCCACTATAGTAACTGCTTTTATTCAATCATTTAGTCAGTTTGCGGTTACTCGCCTTGCTGCAATCTGCACACTCATCTTGAATCAGATAAACCTAGCTAACGACAGTGTAATCAATCACATTTTCTAATGTTTGCAACGGTACTTGTTGAGGTAATAAAAGGGCAATAAAAATCAGGCGATGATGTATCACATTGAAGAGGGTTATTGAAAATCTGCACACAGTTTACATGCAAAAAACGTATACCTACTACCTGAATTAACAAGTAGTGCTATACGTTTTTTGGTATCGCATGAACAGCCAAATAATGGCTGAAAATGATTAACTTAATTCGTCAGGCTGACCACCAACAATAGCGGCAACGGCATCTAATTCAGCGGTATCTTGCTGAATTTGTTGTTGACGATCTGAGGTGTTCATAATATCTGTGGTGATTAAACCTTCTTCAATTTCACGTAAAGCAATGACGGTTGGTTTGTCATTCTCAACGTCAACCAGAGGATCTTTCCCACCTGTTGCAATTTGACGAGCACGACGTGATGCAACTAGCACCAAATCAAAACGATTACCGACTTTTTCTACGGCGTCTTCAACTGTTACGCGAGCCATCTGGGCACTCCAACTAATAAACCAACTGATAAAATAGTTGCGTAGTTTACTGCTCAGTTAATAATTAAGCAAGTATTAGCCACACAACCGAGTAAATATATTATTTGTTAACTGCGCTGCCCAGTGGGGTAGCCGTGTTAGCCAACAAATCATCAAATAAGGCTTGCTGAGCTATTTTTTGTTGTTTACATTTAAGTCGTTGATTAAGCACAATAGTGGTTAAGTCTTGTAAGGCTTGTTCAAAATCATCATTAACAATGAGGTAATCAAATTCATTGTAGTGTGAACATTCAGCTTGTGCTTGTGCCATGCGACTGGCAATCACTTCATCACTGTCTTGGCCTCGCTTTCTCAGGCGACTTTCTAGCGCAGCTTGCGAAGGCGGGCTAATAAAAATGGTGGTGACACTGGGGTTTTTCATACGTACTTGTTGTGCACCTTGCCAATCTATGTCTAAAAAAACATCAATACCTTGGTTTAATTGGTCATCTATAGCGGTTTCTGACGTTCCGTAATAATTACCAAAGACTTCGGCATACTCATACAATGAGCCCTGTTCAATCTGTTGTTTAAACGCATCAACACTCACAAAGTGATAATGCTCACCGTTGTTTTCACCAGGGCGAGGTGATCGTGTAGTATGTGACACCGAAACTTGCATAGGCCGAGCAGACGCGTCATTGCTTGTAGTTAATAATGCCTTGATAAGGCTAGACTTGCCTGCACCACTTGGCGCAGAAAGTATAAACAAATTACCAGGAACAATCACAGGCATTTCCTTACATTAAATGTTAAATGAAGCAGTAAATAAAAAAGGCTAAGCTTTAAATTATGTTGTACACATAAGCAAGCTTAGCCCTGTTATTTTGATAACTTAGGTTATAAAAACAATTATTAGAGTACTTTAGCAATAGATTTTGCTAAGTAGTCAACATTACTGTTAGCAATACCAGCAATACTCATGCGGCTAGAGCCAACCAAGTAAATACTGTACTCATCTTGAAGTTGTTGCACTTGTTCAGGAGTAATACCCAAGAAAGAGAACATACCCATTTGCTTACTAATAAAACTGAAGTCACGAGTTACGCCGTTCTCAACGAGTTTATCAACGATGAGTTGACGATTCCCGTTGATGCGATCGCGCATTTCTTTAAGTTCAACATGCCATTGTGCAGTTAATTCGTCTGAACTTAAGATGGTTTCAACAATCGCTGCACCATGTGCAGGAGGCATAGAGTATATAACGCGAATAACATACAGCAATACTGAATTAGCAATATCGACAGCCGTGCTTGATTCACCAATGATGGTACAAGCACCGATACGTTCACGATATAAGCCGAAGTTCTTTGAACATGAACTACAAACAATCATTTCTTTGACTGTGTCGGCAAGTAGGCGTAAACCATACGCATCTTCATCTAAGCCAATACCAAAACCTTGATAAGCCATATCCACTAACGGCGTAAAGCCAACACTTTTTGCTACATCAGCAACTTGTTGCCATTGTTCGTTGTTTAAATCCATACCACTTGGGTTGTGACAACAGGCGTGTAATAACACCACATCATCACTGCTTACTTCTTTAAGGGCATTTAACATGCCGTCAAAATCTAAGCATTTATTTTCATAATCGTAATATGGGTAAGTTTTCACTGTTAAGCCAGCGGCTTTAAATAGGCCTGTGTGGTTTGCCCACGTAGGGTTACTTACCCAAATAGTTGCACCGGCTTTACAAGATTTAATGAACTCAGCCGCCACACGAAGCGCACCAGTGCCGCCAGGGGTTGATACGGTTCTCGCACGATTTTCGTTGAGCACTTTATGATCGGCACTGAAAATAAGTTTAGCCATTTCATCATTAAACAGTGCTGAGCCTGTTGGCCCAATGTAAACTTTGCTGTCTTCTGTCGTAAGACGGTGTTGCTCGGCTTTTTTCACACAATCAAGCACAGCTGTATGGCCTGCTTCATTTTTATAAACACCCACACCTAAATCGATTTTATTTGGGTTGCTATCTTTTTTGTATTTAGCCAGTAATCCTAATATTGGATCGGCAGGCAAAGCCTTTAAACTACCAAACATGACAGAAATTTACCTTATGTTGAACGAGGTGTTAGGGTTCAGGTATTATCACCATGATACCAGAATAACCTCTAATTTTTTAATTGGCTCAGCATACCCTAAGCGTGGCTGTAAATTAAGTTATTTTTAATGAAACAGCGCTAAACTTAAGATTAAATTGTACTGAGTAAACATGTTCTTTTATAAGCGCTCAATAATTTTAACGGCCACTCACTAAGCAAGCTTAAAAGCTACCAGTTAATGCGGCGATTAGGCCAATAGAACCACCAAATATTCCTCCCCAAACCACTAACCAGCCTAAATGTTTTCTAATCATGGTTTGCACTATGTCTTTTACTAACGCTGGTGTTAATTCATTAAGGCGTTTTTCAATGATATCACTGACTTTATCACGCATGCCTGAGGCCATATCAGGCTGCTCTAATTCTTCACGTAATAACGTATTAAACTGCTCAGTTTGGGTAATTTCTTGAATAGACAGTTTCATTTTTTCAATGAACGGCGATTTCATGGGTTGAATAGCCTCACTACCACCGACCATGGCTAACATGGGGCCAAAGGATGATTGCTCGATGACCGCGACTAAATGATTAAAGGCGGGTGTTAGGTCAACTTTTTCAATAACTGGCGCTAAATTTATGGTACTTGCTGTACCTGAGGTATCAGACAAAAAGCGATTAATATTTTCATCAGTGAAAAATTGCTCCATCATGAGTTGTTGAATGGCTAGCTTAAACTCTTCAAATCGGGCAGGAATAACGCCAGAGCCATATAACAAGGGTACTTTTTCAAATAACATATGAATGGCAAGCCAATTTGTTATGGCGCCTGACAAGGCAAATAAGCCAACAGTAAATAAAATAGTGTGCTCGCTGAAATAGCCAGTTAAGGTTAATATCGCGGCAATACTGTTGGTGATAAAACTTTTGTTCACGTAACACGTCTCTGTTATTGGGTTAAAAAATAATGTCGGTTATGATAACACTTAATTACCCTCACTCAATAATCGAGAAGGCTAAAAATGCGATCGTTTATACACATATTATGGGTGCTAGTATTCGTTGTTTTTTCACTAAATAGCGTTGCAGACAATGAATCAATATGGCGACCAGTGTCCATTAATAATTCAGTGTTACTAACCCTACCGCATGGCAAGGTGGTTATCGAGTTAGCACCACAATTTGCCCCGCAACATGTGGCACAATTTCGACAGTTAACCCAACAAGGCTTCTATAATGGCACTAAATTTTATCGAGTTATTGATGGTTTTGTTGCACAAGCAGGGCCCAAAGAGGGCAGTAAAAAAGATAAATCAGTGCCTTTACTGGCCATGGAAGCTGAGTGGCGCTTCAATGCAAAAGAGCTGTATACGCCGGTACAAAAAAATGACTTGTTTGCAGCACAGACAGGCTTTCAAGACAGTTTTGCTATGGCCTTTCAAACAAAAAATAATCAAACACCTAACCGTGCTTGGTTAACCCATTGCCCAGGTGTGGTGGCGATGGCCAGAAACAATGAAGCCGATTCAGCGTCGAGCCATTTTTATGTTGTGATGGGGCAAGCACCGCGCTATTTAGACAATATCATGACTATTTTTGGGCGAGTTGTGTATGGTATGCAACATATTCACGCAATAACAAGAACGGAAGTAATGGCCGGAGAACAAGCAATTAATGGACGAAAATTTACGCCTATTGTGTCAATGAAATTAATGGCTGATGTGCCTAAGTCGCAACAAATACAAATCGCTGTTGAAAATACCGAATCTACGGCATTTAGGAAACGTTTAGATAGTCGCCGCCATCGGAACAGCGCTTTTTTTTATAAAAAACCACCACCAGTGCTTGATGTTTGTCAGATTCCGATAAGGAGTCGACGGCTTAATTAAGCTATTTATGGGTGTTTTATCGGTGTTAGTGCTTCAGCTAATTTCGCCTGCGATGCTAATAGCCTCAGTTACTTCATAATAAAAGGTTTACAGCAAAAACTGTACAACAAAAGATGTATAACAAACCAAGTTACACCTGGCTTTTGGTCACTAGTATTGATAACCACTAGGTCGTGTAAATTGGCTGAATAAGGTATTAGTGGCGTGCTCTTGATAGCAAGACCTGAACGCGACGCTGTACCCTATTTTGTCAAAACGCCATGATATTAACAATGAGCGTTGAGTAGCGCAAAAACAGACACTGTTATTGGCGCATTAAACCGTTGTCATAGTCAATATATGACGCATTGACTAATTTAATTGCTAAGCAGTTTAATTCAATAATAATTTACGATTAAGGCACACTGT
>JBELHN010000003.1:12387-42040 GCA_042091395.1 Colwellia sp. | reverse complement strand
AATTTAATTGCTAAGCAGTTTAATTCAATAATAATTTACGATTAAGGCACACTGTGAAAAGTAAACTAATAACCCGTGCGGGGTTTAAAAAGCTTCAGGAAGAACACGACTACTTATGGCGAGAGAAAAGGCCAAAAGTTACAGCGATAGTTAGCTGGGCTGCAAGCTTAGGTGATAGATCTGAAAATGGTGATTATATTTTTAATAAAAAGCTATTAAGAGAAATTGATCGGCGCTTAAGGTATCTGAGGAAGCGTTTAGAAGACTTGCAAGTGGTCGATTATTCGCCTCAGCAAGATGGTAAAGTGTTTTTTGGGGCCAGTGTTGAAATTGAAAATGAAGCGGGTGAAATTCTTACCTTCAAAATTGTAGGGCCAGATGAAATTTATAACACCAAAGAATTTATTTCGATAGACTCACCTATGGCAAGGGCTATGATAAAAAAACAAGTTGATGACGAATTTTTTGTTGAAACCCCGAGCGGCAATAAAGCGTGGTTCATCAATAAAATTGAATATACCAAGTAACAATTACTTAAACAGCAATTAGGAGTTACATCATTGCGTGTACTTTTTTCATTATTACTGCTCACTTTTTTAGCCGCATGCGCAACTCGCGGTAAACTCGACTATGTTACGTCGAGTGGCGAGTATAAAACAGCCTGTGAAACTGAATATACTTGGCAGCCATCCGTTGATAAGTATACAGTTGAGTACGTGTTAAGTTATTGCGCTAAACAGGCGGTAAAAAAGGGCTATAGGGTTGTTGATAAATCGTTATTCAAAAAAGAGCTAACTATACCTGCATCACCCAATGGCAAACCGTGGACTTTTGCATACGCGAGAAGGTTACATGAGCATAATAAATTAAGTGACAAGGAATATGGTTATATCATCGCTTTTATAGACCTAGGACTAACTAAAGAATAGTTTTTTATGCACATAACAAGAAAACAAATCAGCGCTTGCAACAATTTATTCTGATTAGCTTCAGCCTGTCGTTTTTTCTATTTAAAGCGGTTTAACTCAAATTAACCCAAACGATTTAACCTATTGTAATTAATCAGGATAATTGTACGTTGTGAACATAAAAATATATCAAGTTGATGCTTTTGCCGATAACAGTTTTACCGGCAATCCTGCTGCGGTGTGTCCTCTCAATGAGTGGCTGTGTGATGAACTTCTTCAAAAAATAGCAGAAGAGAATAATTTATCTGAAACAGCGTTTTTTGTTATGCAAGGAGATGGTTATTGTTTACGTTGGTTTACTCCTGAAAATGAAGTTGATCTCTGTGGACACGCTACTTTAGCAGCAGCTCATGTGTTGTTTAAACACTTTAACTACAGTAAAGAATCTATCGCCTTTTATACCAAAAGCGGCACATTAGCGGTGCGAAAATCATCACAAGGGTATAGCATGGATTTTCCTGCTAGCGTGATAAAACCTATCGCAGCGCCTCAATTGTTACAGGAGGCTTTAGGGGTTTCTTCACTGAACACATTCATGGCTTTTGATTACATTGTTGTGCTTGATAGTGAAGCGCAAGTTATGTCTATTTCACCAGATTTTATGAAACTTGCAACCTTAGATTTGCGGGGGGTGGTTATTACTGCGGCTGGTGATAACGTTGATTTTGTGAGTCGTTGCTTTTTCCCTAAACTTAGAGTTAACGAAGATCCTGTGACGGGGTCTGCGCATTGTGAACTTGCACCTTATTGGGCTAATAAACTCAAGCGTACTCACCTTGTGGGTAAGCAACTCTCTAAAAGAACAGGAACCATTCAATGTGAGGTGAGTGGCGATAGAGTGATTCTTTCCGGACATGCAGTAGATTACATGTCTGGACTAATTACCATTAAACTTTAACGTTAACAATGCCCATATAATGCATAGAGGTATAACACTAGCAGCGCCTTTGTAGTGTTAACACCCTATTTAATGGGCAAATTGTAGTGGATTAAAATAGGTGAGGCAGTAGCAAAAAACAACTGTAATGTGTTCGTATTGAAAAGCTTTGTTATGGGCTTTAACAGCCTGACACAACATGACCTATAATAGGTTCACTACCATTTTCTAAATTAAGATAATAAGCAAAACAGTCTGATAAGATGTAGCCTTCTGGCCAAAAAAACACACCGGTACCACTCGTAAAATTTGATATTGACGGGAGCCTGCCATCACTAAATGGACGATTACCCACTATACAATACTCTGAAGCAGTGCAAGGAACTGTTGACCAACTTGGGGTAAACGTTGTTGATGGTAAATCCATCTCAAGTAAAAATCGCATTTCACCAGCAGAAGCTTTAGGTAACCCCGAAATAAACGTTATTATATTTCCATTATAATCTAAAGGTTCACCGTTTCCCCCTGCAACTTTATCTTTTAATATCGCAAAGTTAATTGCCGTTTTTAAATTACCTGAAATATTTTTTATTAAAGCTGATTTCGTATTACCCGTGAGGTCTATAAACTTGGGTGCTGCGGCAAACACTAAAACGCCAATAATAACGATTACAACTAATAGTTCTAATAGGGTAAAACCTGACTGTTTCATTTACCTCAATACCAAAAAATTCTATATACACATCTGCTAGATATTCAGCGAAGCACATAAATCCAAGCTAAGCTGCAAAAAGTTGTTGGCTAACATGGTGATTGCAGTGAACAAAAGCCAATTATTTTTAGTTCTACCTGAATGCCTTATTATATGCCAATATCATTTCATTTAACCATTGTAATTGTTCATTACTAAATCTAGATTTCGGGAGTAACATTGAACCATTAGCGACGTTAAAAAAATAGTTTTTAGCTGTTACATCAATGGACTTTATATCCCGCCAAAGTACTTCTATTACATCCTGTTGAGAGGATCTAGAAATTGTTTCTGAACTGATTAAAAAATTATACGTTTCTTTTAGTTTTTGCTTTCGTGCAAAGAGTAATCCAATATAAGGAGCAAGATAACGACCAAACAAAGAGGGAATAGCGTATAGCGCCAAAATTAAAGATAGCGAAATACCCCACCAGCTATCCAATAACATAAAGTAGTTGAGTAACCCAATTATTGAAATCCATATTATGAAGGGGATAAATGTATGGGTATTTTTGTTGAGCATTTGCTCTACTTTTTCTCGCACTGCACAAAGGTATTCATCATCGGTGTAGTTAACCGTGAGTTTTATCTCCATATGTCCCCAGTTGAGATGGCATACAAGGCCCCATTAATTGACAAAATATTGTTGGCTAAAATAGTTAAGGCAGTGAACAAAAGCTAACAGTGTTTGGTCCGTTTTTTATTGCCTTGTTATATATTTATTTACAACACCTTACAGGAAATTAAAGTGTGAATGCAATATCCATATTACGTGAAAGTTATAAGTATTGGTGTCGAGATATTCGGGTTCCGTTTTAACTACCTCAACTTGAACTCTTCTGGGGAGATAGAGCATAAATAAAAGTTAAAAAATGGAATGTTTGAATGGCAAGGGTGGTCATTTTTGATGTGGGTATTTTTGATGTGAGTATTTTTGGAGATGTCGATCTTATCGTCTTTTACATCTTCATCAAAAAGTATCGCTACATCACTGACGTTGGCTAGCTTCTCATCACTACATTTTTGGAGTGAAAAAATACACATTGCGCTAATTCAAGCGAAGTCCTCTGACTTCGCTTTGCTATCGTAAACTCAATTTAGGGAGTCGGCAGGATATGGCTAGCTACCATCCATCACACGAACTGATACCAAAATTATTTCTACACCGATTCACTTTTTTTCCACCGCAAGCGACGGCCCCTTGGGGAGTGGTTTTACACACGGTTGCCATGCCGCCACAGGCGACGGCACCTTGAGGAGTGGTTTTACACACGGTTGCCATGCCACCACAGGCGACGGCACCTTGTGGTGTGGTTTCACACACTCTTGCCATACCACCACAGGCTACCGCGCCCTGAGGTGTTTTATCACAAACGGTTGCCATGCCGCCACAGGCGACGGCACCCTGCGGTGTCTTTTTACACACGGTTGCCAAGCCACCGCAAGCGACAGCACCTTGTGGTGTGGTTCGGCACGTTTTAGCTTGGCCGCCACAGGCGACTTTTCCCTGTGGGGTCGACTCACAAATTTTTGCTGTGTCAGCGCAAGCAACGTTTCCCTGAGGGGTGGTTTCGCATCCGTCTTTTGCTAGCACTGGCGAACTAAACAGTGACATTACTATCGCCAAAAAAACTACGAGTTTTACATTCATGACTACTCCCTTCTAATAACTGTGATTGATTAAGACTTGTTGCCAACCTGAGTGCTGTAGCTGCTGAGTGGTGGACATAAACTTAGCACAACCAATCAGCCAAAAAAGCCTATCGAGTATAGCACTCTATGAGACGATAAACAGAGTTTTGGTCACGAGATGCATTGCAAAAAATATAACGGTGGCGCTGTCCATGCTCTGAATTTGTTGAACCCTCTACGAGAAACTGTCTAACATCAATACCAGACCAGCTGTCACTTTTTGATTTATAGAATGTTGTTTTTGTCAAAAGCAGTCATTTTGCAAATATCGGTAAAAAATTAGCGTTTGGATTGTTATACGCTTAAATCTGTTTTAATTTTGGTACTATTGCATGCAGACGAATTTATTTGTCGCAATTGCTTGTGCATAGGTGCTTTTTGCCGAGAGTCTAAAAATATTTTATGAAGTACCGCAAGCGGTATTGAAGGAAGTACGCTGATCAAGCATAACTCGTAAATAGAGCTGATCTTGTAAACTAGGGTCGGCTTATCAATGAGCTTGCAAGCATACATAGATACTGTTCGGTGAGCCTAACGCCTAACATCTAACGCGCAAACGCCAAAACCACAGCGAAGCAGAGGTTTTGGCGTCTTTAACTGGTTAGGGGTATCTTAAATACCGTGCTTTTGCTTGAGACTATTGGCAACAAGCTGTGCATTGTATGAGAAACCCTCAGGTTTTTCGTTGAAACACACGATTGTATTTGAGGTGCGGGGTTTGGAAATATTATAAGTTTGGCCACCCGATACAGTAGTTGTTGTAGTACCGTTTGTATTACCGTTGTAAATGGTATTTTTGCCGATGTTGTGTTCAGAACCATAGGTGTTCGAATTGACATTGGTTGTTGAGGTGGTAGGCGTTGTGTAAGTGCTGTCCTCTGAATACTGCTTTGCATCAATGATAACGAAATATTGATACCCATTCTCCAATGCTATTTCGGCGCTACGAAGCAACGCAAAATCATTGGCTTTATCTCTTTCGGTGTATTCATTACCTTTGAAAGTAACATTAAACACATTGGTATCAATTTGTGATTCTGAGAAGCCACCACTCCAGCCTTGCGGCTCGTAGCCGGTTGCACAGCCAGCAAGGGCTAAAATAATTGATAAGGTTATGATGATTCTCATGTTCTCTCCTAACTTCTATTGCATATCACGCCGCTAGCAAAAGGCCAGTGGAGGTTCGCCGAGCACTTTAGGTGCGAGCTTGCCTTGCCATATTATGCGTGCGATGTGTTCTTTGGGATTTTTTATATGCCGAGTGTTCAGTTATCTGTCTACCAGCATCGATTGCCAATTATCGCATAGTTCAAGCTAAGAAAACAACATACAGGCCATTGACTAGGTCAAATCAACACCCAATTAGTGCTCATGCGGAGCCAGCTAATAAAAACATGACATTGAGATAAAACTCGGTGCGTTAACGGCGTCCAGCGCAACGAAGTGAGGCTCTTTTTGTTTTGCTTTCACTTCCTGTACTAATATTTGTGTACATAAAATTAGGGTAACCAATTATTGGCACTCGCATACAATGAAGAGTTGATGAAGAAACTAAACGCTTATCGCAGTTAATGGCTGAAAGCAGGGGGACGAACATTACTTGATGCGTCCGCCTTAATTTTTTTGTTATAGATCGACCAACCAAAGAACTGAAATAGCAAGGTAGACCACACTAATAATACCTAAAGTTACCTTAGATAATGCACGAGCCTTATACTGAATTGCAATGACTAAACCTAAGGCAATTATTTGGATTGATGGTAGAGGCAAAAGCAATTGAGAAATGGTCACAATACCAACCAATATCCAAGTTGCCAGAATATATATATTGCGGTTATTGTCAGTTGAATACTTCATATAACGTAAAATCCTCAGGTATATATCGCCCAAAGCAGTGGCGCGCAATAATGCGTTTCGCCCAAAGGGCGATAATGTCTTTGCTTGTTAAGTGCTTTTTAGTTTCCAGTATATGTGCCATCGGGTTGTAATTTGCATTTTGTACCAGACACATAACTTCCATCAGGGCATAATTTGGATTTTCTACCACCTGTATATGAACCGTCTGGATTTAGTTTTGCCTTTTTCCAACCAACATAAGAGCCATCCGGAGCAAGCTTGCAGCGCAACCCACCTACATAAGTACCATCGGGACAAAGTTTGCAAGTATTGCCGCTGACGTAAGAGCCGTCGGGGCACAACTTTGCTAATGCCGGAGCAGATAAAAAAGCTAGAGTAGATATAACGATAAGAACTAGTTTATTCATAACATTTTCCTTTTGGTTATTGTATACCAATCAATTGAGTTCAATGCAATGAGTGCAGCGCATAACGCCTCAATATGAGGCGTAAAATGCTTGGCTATAGTTTATCGCCGAAGGAGCGCAAGCCAAGCGTTTTGCGTCCTTGCCACTATTGACTTGTTATTTAGCTATATTACCAGTGTTTTTTCCTGTCCACGTAATACTTAATCGATGCAAATATGTATGACATTAGAAAAAAAGCAGGTGTTGCAAAAATATCAGGTTTGATGACCCAACTTATTAGGCCCAGCGCCAAACAAATAAACTCCATAGTTAAAATTTGCTTTCTAGCTTTAACACCCCAAAGCATAAACTTGAAAAATGGGGATTCTGCTTTCCATGATTCTGAACTTTTATCTATCACAATGACTTCCTCTTTTAGTTTAGAAATATCTACTTCAAAAACAGAGGCGAGAGCATTGAGAGATTCAATACTGGCTTTATTGCCGCTTTCAATTCTTTGTATTGTTCTGGTACTTAAACCAGCCAAAATTGCAAGTTGCTCTTGTGACCAATTTCGTTTTTCTCTAAGTTTTTTTACTATCATAAAATGTCCTCGTCCATCTGTGAGGAAAAAGTAACTTGAACATTAATGTGTCGGTTACGAAATAAACCTGACAGTGGTACGACAGGCTAAATTTATGGCTTCATAACGCCCACTTAAGCGGACAAAAATAGTTGGTTAAAATTTGGTGCAAGTTCAAAGCGGAACCGAGCCAACTGTTACGAATCCGATTTTAAGGCCTTGTTATGTTTTTTTGTGCACCGTTACATTCTTGGATTATCTTTTTATTTAAATACTCGCCATTAACAACCTTGATACAGCTAACTTCCCAAGTATTTTCTTTTTTTACGACTTCAACGACACTGACTGCTTCATCTATGTTACCTGTTATATGGAATTCGAATTCTTGGATGTCACCATAACGTAGTGCTCTAAATACACCAAACCACCAATCATACGTTATATCATATTTACCTATGGACTCATCAATTTCAATTCTGTTTTCAAGTGCTGCTTTGGCAACTATATACGCTTGAGTTGTATTAAAAACTTTATAAGTCCAAATGCACATTCCACAAAGAAACACTGCTAACCACATTTTATTTTTATTCATTAGTAATCCATGCTTTTTTAAAGTTATTTACTTTTTTGCACAAAACAAGCCATAAATAATACATTGGTAAATCAAGGGTTAAGGTTTTATTAGGGGTGATGACTAAATGTTAGCGAAGAAATAACTCAAAATTTAGTTAAATGCACTACACCAATTTAAAAACATAACAGCTTATTATGAAAACTTCTCAGTAATACATCATTAATTTTCATTTGAAAATATATAGCAAAAGTTTTTAGGCACATGTCTTTAGTGCGAACAGACGAATCATCAAAAGGAAATAGTGAAACGTTGGTTATCTTAGCTAAGTGAACAAAAATCTTCATCACTTGATACTGGGCTGTGAGAACAATTTAAGCTTATTATTGCTTTGGCATGGGCATGGCTATAAATACAGAAAATAAGTTTAAATACTCAACATTTTAGTTATTATCATTAACGTTTATTAAATACTTTTTAAGTTTAATTATGATCCCACTAGTATTTCACCCTATTTACAGTCAACTTGAGTTGCCTATTCGACATCGATTTCCCATAGAAAAATACGTTGGAATACGCAATGCGCTTACTTCAAATGGCGTTCCAAGTAATCACTTTAAACAACCATTACCTGTTGATGTTAATAAGGTAAAAAGCGTGTATGACCCTACCTACATACACCAATTAATTAATAATCAATTACATCCTAAAGCGATGCGAAGAATAGGTTTTCCTTGGTCTCAACAGTTGATTGACCGAACATTAACTGCAGTCGGTGGCACGATACTGACTTCACAATTAGCCTTACAACATGGAAAATCGATAAATTTAACTGGAGGTTATCATCATGCTTTTGCGAATTTTGGCTCTGGATTTTGCCTGATTAACGATTTATATTTGGCTGCACTGTCGATGTTACAAAATGACACCATCAATAACGTACTTATATTTGATGCTGATGTGCACCAAGGTGATGGAACAGCGAAGTTAGCCTCCAATAATCAGCATGTTTTTACCGTGTCAATTCATGGCGAAAAAAATTTTCCACACCGTAAACAGGTTTCAAATTTAGATTTTCCATTACCGAAAGGAACAACAGACGAGCTTTATTTAGACACAGTAGATAACGCCTTGAACAAAGCTTTTAATAGCTTTAAGCCTGATGCAGTTATTTACGATGCGGGCGTAGATATTCATTGCCATGATGATCTTGGTCATCTCGATATTTCTACTCAAGGGGTTTTGGCTCGTGATACACGCGTGTTTGATTATTGTAAGCGTAAAGGTATACCTATTGCTGCGGTCATCGGTGGTGGTTACCAAAGGAATATTGAAGCACTCGTTAATGTTCACCTACAACTTTTTATTGCTGCTGGCGTTTTTAATTCGGATATTTGATAGGCCGCTTTGAATACTTAGTTGGCAAAAAAAAGACGATATTAATGACTGCTTTGCGCTGTATTAGTCTGTCGCCAGCGGCAAAGTGATATGTCATCGAATAACTGCGCTGCACCTTATTATAAGATCTACCTACATGCTGTCTTTCAATAGGCTATTGAGTATCATAACAATACCGACTATTGCAAAATAAACAGTGCGTTATGTTTGTCGAGAGAGTTTCTGATATAATCATTTCACGATATTTTCCTGCTGGAACTGCTTTTTAATGTTAACCATTTCCGAGCAAATTGCTCAAGAACTCGATGTTAACGCGGCACAAGTTAATGCCGCTATTACCTTACTGGATGATGGTGCTACCGTCCCATTTATTGCCCGATACCGAAAAGAAGCGACTCAAGGTTTAGATGACAATCATCTGCGCCACCTCGCACAACGTTTAAGTTACCTTCGTGAGTTGGAAGAGCGTCGAAAGGTAATTTTGCTGAGCATAAAGCAACAACAAAAGTTAACCAGTGAGTTGCAGCATTTAATTCAGCAAGCCGACAATAAAACCAGTTTAGAAGATTTATATTTACCCTATAAACCAAAGCGTCGTACTAAGGGTAAAATTGCTAGTGAGGCAGGCATAACGCCTTTAGCGGATAAATTGTTAAACAATTGGCAACTTAATCCAAATGATGAGGCGCTAGCTTTTATTAATAAAACAGCTGGTTTTAGCGATGTTAAAGCAGTGCTAGAGGGGGCTTGTTATATTTTAGCCGAGCGCTTTAGCGAAAATGCCAATTTATTAGCTAAATTACGCCAACATATTCTTAGTAAAGCGCATTTAGTGAGCAAGGTTATTAAGGGGAAAGAAAAAACGGGTAACAAATTCAGAGATTATTTTGAGCACAGTGAAAAACTCAAAGGCGTGCCTTCTCATCGCATGTTGGCAATGTTACGCGGACGTAATGAGGGAATATTACAACTTAAAATTGATGTAGATCCTGGCCAAGAAAAAGTTAATTTTAATAGCGCTGAACAGTTAATTATTGACCATTTATCGCTACATTGTTTAACAACGGGTAATAAACAACCTGCCGCTGTATTTCTAACACAGTTAGTGCAATTAACATGGAAAGCAAAATTACAGGTCAGTCTAACAACAGAGCTTTTAACAAGGTTTAGAGAACAAGCTGAAACTAAGGCCATTGAGGTTTTTTCTAATAACCTTAATGATTTGTTAATGGCGGCACCTGCTGGTGCGAAAGTAACTCTGGGTTTAGATCCTGGCTTGAGAACAGGCTGTAAAATTGCGGTTGTCGATGGTACCGGAAAGCTGTTACACACTACGACCATTTTTCCACATGCTCCGCAGAATCACTGGGATAAATCAATCAGAACACTCACTAGCCTATGTCGCCAATTTAACATTGAGTTACTGGCTATTGGCAATGGTACAGGTTCACGTGAAAGTGATAAATTAGCGGCTGATGTGATTAAAGCCTTAAATGCTGATGCCTATAAAATAAAGCTCGTTAAAGTTATTGTCAGTGAAGCCGGTGCTTCAGTTTATTCAGCGTCTGAATTAGCTGCGATAGAATTCCCTGAGCTAGACGTCTCTCTTCGTGGTGCTGTTTCTATCGCGCGGCGACTTCAAGATCCACTTGCTGAGTTGGTTAAAATAGATCCCAAAGCCATTGGTGTTGGCCAATATCAGCATGACGTTAGCCAAAGTTATTTAAGTAAAAGCCTTGATGATGTTGTTGAAGATTGTGTTAACGGCGTTGGCGTTGATTTAAACAGTGCATCCGTAGCCTTGTTAACAAGGGTATCCGGGTTAACAAAAACCATGGCCAGTAATATAGTCGCCTATCGGGATAGTGAAGGCCGCTTTGTCAATAGGAAGCAGCTTAAAAAAGTGGCTCGATTGGGACCAAAGGCATTTGAGCAAGCTGCTGGATTTTTAAGAATTAGCGATGGTGATAATCCACTCGATCAATCAGCACTTCACCCTGAAAGTTATTCTGTGGTTGAAAAAATCTTGAATCAATTGCAACTTAATGTCGATCAAGTACTAACCGACAGCAGCGCTTTAGATACTATTAATCTTGATTCACTTATTGATAATGAAGTGAGTGAATTTACGCTTAAAGAAATTATTACTGAGCTTAAAAAGCCAAGCCGAGATCCAAGACCTGCATTCAAAACGGCTAGTTTTGCTGAGGGTGTAACGAGCGTTGCAGATTTAGTTGAGGGTATGATTCTGGAGGGGGTCGTCTCTAACGTTGCTAACTTTGGTGCCTTTGTTGATATTGGCGTGCATCAAGATGGCTTAGTGCATATTTCGTCAATAACAGATAAATTTGTTAGTGACCCTCGTGAAATTGTTAAAGCCGGCGATGTTGTTAAAGTTAAGGTGCTAGAAGTTGACCCAGCACGAAAACGCATTAGTTTAACAATGCGTTTAGCGCAAGAGCCTAATAACAGCGATATTACTAAGCGTCCTCAAAACAAATTTCAAACTAAGAAGCCTAGTAGTCAGCACAAAAAGTCGACGACTCATTCCTCTAAAAAAGCACATAAGAAAATTGATAATGCTGCCATGGGTAATGCTTTTGCAGATGCTTTTGCGAAACTTAAAAAATAAAAAATAAAAAATAAAAAATAATCAAAAAATAGTAAAAAGACTGTTGACTATGCTAATGAGAATCATTATCATTTGTTTCGTTGCTTAGGGAGTGAATGCTCTCTCACTCCTTAAGTCGCGGTGTAGCACGGAACTTAGTGGTTATGCTCCAGGACACATAACCACTAAGTAACGACTACAGAGTTTTTCGAAACTCATTCGACTTTAAGATTTTTGATGGTATGCCGGTAACACTTTCGTGATGGAAGGGTGTTACCGGTTTTTTTTGGCCGTAATTTAATGCCAGTAATTGCAGGCCGGTAATTTAATTGATGGTATGAGGCGATTATTTAGGGTTGGCACTGAACGTCTTTTAATTAAATGCGTTTTTAACGCACTGTTTTTAAACGATAAAAAATAACATTAAAAAATAATCAAAAAAACAGTAAAAAGACTGTTGACTATGCTAATGAGAATCATTATCATTTATTTCGTTGCTTAGGGAGTGAATGCTCTCTCACTCCTTAAGTCGCGGTGTAGCACGGAACTTAGTGGTTATGCTCCAGGACACATAACCACTAAGTAACGACTACAGAGTTTTTCGAAACTCATTCGACTTTAAGATTTTTGATGGTATGCCGGTAACACTTTCGTGATGGAAGGGTGTTACCGGTTTTTTTATGTCCGTAGTATTTAGCTTACTTATCTCTGTGTTGGCTATATTTGTAAAAGCCAATTGTGTTATGGCTCTTTATTTTTGTGTGCTGTTAAGTTTTTAGCATGAGGCAACTCGTGATCAGGCATTGGTTTATTGTCATGTTTCAAGTAATTATCCATCCAGCGCATTAAACGTAAATTGTAATCATATTTTGCTGCTGCACGCCTATTACCATGACCTTCATTAGGGTAATACACTAGGCGAACTGTTTTACCGTGTACTTTCATGTAGCGGTACATCTCCATTGATTGCGCTGGGTGTACCCGAGGATCTGCTTTACCATGCATAATGAGTAATGGTGTTTCAGATTGTTCCACCCAATAGATAGGACTACGCTCTAGGTACCATTGCCATTTATCCCAAGGGTAAGAACGAGCATGTACTAAATGCATTTCGTTTGATATATCTGTCGTACCAAACTTTGATAATTGATTTGAGATACCAACAAACATAACACTTGCCGCGAAATGTTTGGTTAATTTAGTTGCCCCCCACGCTGAAGCATAACCACCGTAAGACCCCCCGGTAATACCAACTTTCTTTTCATTAACTAAGCCAACGTTAACTAGGTGATTCTTAAGGTCTACCAAATCGTCAAACTCTTTGCCAGCATAGTCGTTTTGGCCCAGTTTAGAATATTCAATGCCTTTACCTGTACTACCACGGTAGTTAGGATAAAACACCGCATACCCCTGCGCAGCGGCTAATTGGCCAGGACGTGAATAGTTGGTTAACCAACCATCTTTATCATGGCTTTCAGGTCCACCATGTACAGACATGATTAATGGATAGCGTTGACCTTGTTGGTAATTTAATGGATAAACAAGTACCCCACCAATTTCAATGCCGTCACGGGCTTTAATGGTGATGCTTTCTTGTTTTGCTAAAGCAACGTCATTTAACCATGTATTAGAGTCTGTTAGGCGAGTTTGTTTCTCATCACGTAACATATACACTTCATTAGGATGTTGCGAAGTATTTGCCTTAACAACAAGAGTTTTATCTGAATCAGAAATACTTAAGTTACCCGCAATAAATTTACCACCAGCAACCAGTGTTTGATATTTGTTTGAGCCAAGCTTAATTTTAGCAAGCACAGTGTCTGTATTGATATTCGCAATGAAATATAACTCGTTACGCTTATTCGACCATTCAAAATCACTGATGTGCCCTTTAAAATTTGGTAACCAGTCACTAACTTTGCCTGACTTTACTTCAGCAAGAAATAAACGACCATTTGCGGGGTCATGTTTATTTTCAGCACCGTGTAAGGCGACATATTGACCGTCGTTAGAAAACTCAGCGGCACCTAATTTTCCTTCAGTAGCAAATGTCGTTTTAACTGATTTATTTTTTATATCAACGATGTGCCATTGTGACTTCATGTACTTGTCATCAATTAATGCGGTTGGTTGTGTTTTTACTAATAATTCTTTGCCGGTAGGTGAAAAATGAACGTCAGAGACATAACCTTTGATGTTCCATGCTTCTGGCGTTATTGCTTGCTTAGATTGACTTAGTTCAGCGACATATAAAAACTGATTGGTTAATTCTTCTTCAAAAATTTCCGCCTTGAAACCTAAATCTTTTAAAGCTTTTGTGGACTTCGGTTTTGCTTTTTTCGCTAAGATGGCGATTTTTTTATTGTCGCTGCTTAGAGCATATTTACTTATGCTAGTCGCTTTTAATGCTAATGCTTTTTGAGCTTGGCCACCATTTACTGGAATTTGATAAAGTGTTGTGTATTTATCATCATTCATTTTAGCGAGGAAAAAGATCAGTGAGCTATCGGCAGACCATTGAATATTATGGATATTAACTTTACCAGTGATATAAGGGCGTTCTAGCCCTTGTTCATTGACTAAATATAATTCGCTCCAATTCTTACCGTCTTTTTCTACATATAGTTCTCGTGGTACAGAACGAGTATAAGCAATGAATTCACCACTCGGGCTAACTTGCGCTTGGCTCACTGATTGCAATGTCGCTAAGTTTTCAGCGGTAACTACTTTGTTTGTTTGTTGGGCTGTTGCCAGTGAGCAAGTTAACAACCCCAAACTGATTGTGAACGCTTGTTTTAATGAGTTTAATTTTTTTTTCATTGCTAGTCCTAAAGGTCTATTTGAAAGAAGATAGCAGCATATTTTGCTGGTTGATTTTATGTTTTTTTAGCATGTTAAAACAATGGTAAGTCTATTAAGTTGATTAAATAGAGTAAAAAATGAGACAACTAATAACCACAAGTAAAGTATTACTTTAATTGTGGTTATTAGTTAGTTTATACTCACTTTTAGTATCAGCAATAATTTGTCTATCATGGTTAAAGTCTTACCACAGGTATTAGTTGTTTTTGTCTTGTTATTTTCACCGCTATTGCTAGCTAAGCAAGAATTACGCATTGGTGTCGGTAACTTTCCGCCTTTTTTTATTGAAAAAAATAATAAAGGTATTTTTCTTGATATTACTAAAGAGATTTTTAAGCAATTACCAGAATATGATGTCAAATATATTTATATGAGCAATCATAGACTTTTACATGAAATTAATCGCGGTAAAATTATTGATGTTGCTTGTAACATATTCCCAGACAGTACAGTCAATGCACATTTATCTGAAAGTGTATTTCGTTTCACCGATGTTGCGATAACGAAAAAAAATAAGCAATTTGAAATCGACAATATTGAAGATTTACACCGATATTCTATCGCTGCTTATCAGGGAGCGAGAGATTTATTAGGTCCAGAATATACAAAAATGACACTGAAAAACTCTGATTATAGTGAACATGCACATCCGCGAGAAACTACTTATTTAATGGTTGCCGGTCAGAAAGATATCAGAATTGGTGATATAAATATTTTCTTGCATGACTTAAAAAATAAGCATTACCAAGATAAAATAATGATGCATAAAAATGACTTTACCGTCCATCGCTTATGGCCAGATGTTTATTCCCATATGGCATTTAAAGATGCTAATTTAAGGGATGCCGTTAATAAAATAATCAAGCAGCTCAAAGAAGATGGGTCAATTGATAAAATTTACGCAAAATATCAAATGTAATAAGAGCATATGCCCTTACAAGTGTAGCATTCGTTTTTATTAAATAATCAACTAGTAGATGAGATCGATATAAGCGAAAAAGCTCGTCAATAGCGAGCTTCTTTAATTTTTAACGTTGCGGCAATAGTGGGTATTAACCGAAACGTTGTTGCAAATAATCAAATACTGAACGAATACCAAAAGCCTCGCCACCTAATGGACGGCCAGATAAATGACGAACATTAAAAGCCATGATATCAAAGTGCACCCAATCTGTTTTCTCGACAAAGCGCTCTAAGTACAATGCGGCAGTAATTGCGCCACCAAAGGGTTGTGCAGGACAGTTAGTCATATCGGCAATGGTACTGTCAAATAAATTATCATAAGGACTATGCAGCGGCATGCGCCAAACTGGATCACTATTATTCAGCCCTGCTGAAGTAATACCCGCAGCGACTTGATCGCTAGTCGAGAAGAAGCCTGGCAATTCGGTACCTAATGCTACACGCATGGCACCAGTTAAGGTGGCAAAGTCAATAATCAGTTCAGGTTCATCATTTTCAGCCTCAGCTAACGCATCACACAAGACTAAACGGCCTTCAGCATCGGTATTATGAATTTCAACGGTTAAGCCTTTACGTGTAGTAACAACGTCTCCTGGGCGCAAAGCGTTACTTGACACGGCATTTTCTACTGCGGGTATTAATACGCGTAAGTTAATGGCTAAGTTATGAGCCATTATCAATTGCGCCAAGCCTAAAACATGGGCAGCTCCACCCATGTCTTTTTTCATATTTCGCATACCTGCAGCAGGTTTAATATCTAAACCGCCACTATCAAAGCAAACCCCTTTTCCTACTAGCGTCACTCGTGGGTTTTTGTCATCACCCCAAGTTAAGTCAATTAAGCGCGGGGTATGAATACTAGCACGACCAACGGCATGAATCGTTGGGTAATTATGCACAAGCAGTTCATCACCAATGATTTGCTTTACCTTGCCATTGAATTTAGCCGCTAGCTCTTGCGCAGCTTGGGCTATATCTATTGGCATCATATCGGCTGCTGGGGTATTGACAAGATCGCGAGTCAAAGCGGTTGCTTGAGCAGCTTTTAGGGCTTTATCAACAATATCAGCATTATTAATGGCTAAAGTTGCGAACTTTTTGTCTGATTTTTTGGTGATGTATCGTTCAAATTGGTAAGCACCAACTAACCAACCAAAGCTTATTGCTTTAACATATTGTTCTTCTGCCTCCAGTAAGTATTGTCCTGATGGCAGCTGCTTAATTAGATCGCCACAGGCAAAGTAGTCAGTGGCATCTGCTACAACAAATAAAGCTTGCTTGAGTTCGCCTTCGGTATTAGGAATAAGGGCTAAGCCTTTACCTGGGTACTGAGTATTGGCTAACCAGTTTTGTTGTTGTTGAGTTTGCTTGGCTAACCAAGCGTTATAGCTTGCTTGTTCGATAATAATTAACGGTGTACCGCTATTTTCTGCATTCAATAAGTAGTCCATGGGCATCCTTTAGTGCGTGTTATCATCATTTAATTGTAACCTAACAAGACGTGATATAAAGCTTTTGATCTTGCCTTGTTAAAACGGACATCATAATCTTGCTAAAACGACGAAAGTAGTGGCTTAATAAAAAGTAAAAAAGTGTTTAATATTGAGTAACAAAGACAACATGCAATATGAGCATCACTTAGGGACTCAACATGGTAAAAATATGACCGTGGCTTTTTGGCGAGAAAATTAAGTTTGTATCGATTTATTGCAAGCTATTTATCCACTGATTAGCTTTAATAACAGCACTCCACCGACTCCGCCAATAACCTTATTGGCTGTAGGTATCATAAAAGACTGATAAATGATTTTTTGTCGGCAGCACCAAAAAGCAGCGATAGCAATAGCAATGATAAATAGTTGAGCTAATTCGATACCAAGATTAAATGCTAATAGTTGTAAAATAAGCGCTTCACCTTGGTAGCCTAATTCGGAAAATACACTGGCAAACCCTAGGCCATGCAGTAAGCCAAAAACAAAAATTAATAGAAAAGACTGATGCTTATTGCTGTGCTGGTGTCGTAAGTTTTGTATTGCTAGTAAGATAATCGATGTGGCAATTAGCGGCTCAACAATATTACTGCTAAGTGAAATCAAGCCCAGTCCAGCTAAACTTAATGTGATTGAATGAGCTAGCGTGAATAAACTTACCTTACTAATAAGTGTTACATATCGAGATGTGCCTAAATACAGAAGCAATACAAACAGAATATGATCTAGGCCTTTCGGTATAATATGGAGTACTCCTTGAATTACTACAGCTAACCACTTCTCAACGTCATTCGTATGATTTTTTATATAAAAAGCAACACTTTCGCTGCCTTGCTTTACTAGCTGACGATTAGGTTGGTTAATGACTAAATTAACCTCACCTACTAAGGGTGATAGCGATAAGCTTACTTTTTCAGCCTGCACTGTTATCGGCATTATTACTTTAAAGTTGACACGGTAATCAACCCCTTGTGGAGGCTTATCTAAGAGATGACGAATTAATGCGGCAGAGGGCATGCGAGCGGCGCTAAATTTTATGCGTTGTTCATCTATTAACAAGTAAGATTGCCCATTGATTATTGCAATTATCTTTTCACGTATAGCGGCGATTTCTGATAGCGACAATGCTCTTGCAGCAGCGACCAAATCCTCTGCACTCCCTTGCTGATTATGCAATTGTTGCACTATTTCAACAAAATCAAGGTCAAGAACAAGCTGGATGCTTTCTTGCTCAATCGTTAACCAAGCACGGTTCACTTTAAATTCATGGCTATAAACCGATGGACTAAGAATCAGGATTAAAAAAAAGAAGAAAATCTGCTTCATTATGTAACTAAAACTCTAGCTAGTTCAGAAAAATAAAGCCCCCTTTCAATAGGGGGCTATGATTGATTAATCAGACGCCATTAACGCTTGAATCTGCGTTTGGTTAAGTACACGATCATACAGCTTAACGTCGCTTAAACGACCTCGGTGTCTAAAATCTTCATCATCATCTTTATAAGCACCAATCTGCAACCAGCCTGTTGGCGGATAATCGATTGCCCCCTGTTGGTCTGTACTACTATTGACTAGCTCGCCGTTAACATACAAGTGCATTGTGTTACCGTCATAGCTAGCTGCGAGATGATACCACTGACCTAAATCAAAACTTGAACTGTCTTTGAGGTAAGTCAAACCTGAGCTATTTTCACCACTGAGAGCAAAGCTGAAATTTTGTCCTCTAGTGCCTAGAATCCAACCTTTCTCATAACTACCATTATCTTGCACCTGTCCGAAAAAGCCACCCCAAGTGAAGGCGTTATCGACTTTTACCCAGGTCATAACTGTCATCGCCATGGTGGGTAGATTTTGCGATGGGTTGCTGCCATTTGTTATATCTATTATTCCATTGCCGTTGAAGTTGGCGACATCGCCACGCACTTCATCGTTGACAAAGGTTATGCCAGCGCTAATACTGCCGTCGAGTTGACCTAAGCTATCATCTGCATTGGCAGCTAGTGGGTAATAGGTGATAGGTTGTGGAACAGCTACAGGGTCTGAACCATTACTATTCGCGAGAGCAGTTATTTCTGTTGTTGAAAGGGCGCGTTCCCATATCATTACATCATCTAAATAACCATCGTGAGAGAAAGCTTCATTATCATCTTTATATGCCCCAATTTGATACCAGCCTGTGGTGGGATAATCAATGTCTCCACTTTGGCTATTATCACTAGCGACCAGAACACCATCAACATAAAGCTTGCTTGTGTTGCCATCATATGTCGCGCTCAAGTGGTACCATTGATTTAATGAGAAATTATCAGGAGCTGTTAAATATGTTAAACTACCAGTGTTTTTAGAGGCTAACGCAAAACTAAAGCGCTGCTCTCGACTACCGAGAAGCCAACCTTTCTCATAGCTGCCGTTGTCTTGAATAAGGCCGACAAAACCACCCCAAGTGTCGGCATTTCGAGTATAAACCCATGTTGATACTGTCATTGCTCGACGTGGCTTTTCGACCATATCAGTGTCGCCAGCATTCATTGTAATCAAGCCACTATTATTAAATTCAGCGACATCTCCTCGAAGAGAGTCGTTGCTAAAGCCAACACCGTTAAGTACACCATGCTGCGCCTTATTACTTTGATCATAGCCATCAGTATTTAATGAGTAATATCCGATAGGGGTTTGCTGAAGTGGCTGTAATCCCTCGATAGATTGAAAAGCTTGTGGCGTCGACCAATCTGACCAATGTGCTGATTGATCACGATAACGAACACGCACAAAGTTATTACCTTGGTAAACGTCGTTACTATTGATATCGAAATTAAAAATATCGATATTTGCATTTTGGTCGATTGATGTAAAATTTGGATAGCCAGTAGATTGGTATAAGTTTTCAAAATCCCGCTTAACGGTTTTCAGCGGTGACTCAAAGTTACCATCGGCACCTGTGATTTGAAACTCAGTACTATTATAAGGCTCGTTACCTAAATATGGTGAACCGGTAAACTGATAGGGTGGCGTTAAAGTGTTAGGAACATTAGTGATCGTCGGGGTTTGTGGACCCGCGGCATCGAGTTTTAAATAAAAAGTATCGACTAGTACATTCGGTAGGTCCATGTCTTTATTGCCAGTAGAATATGTCTCAACAATCATTTCCCTGTTGTTTAAATCGATATCAACAATCTGATAGACGTGTAATTCCATTGTTTTTTGTACATCTTCATAATCAATTTCTTGCCCAGGTACATCTCCCCAACGTTGATCCCAAGACGCGCCGCCGTTAATTACATGGTAGACTGGGTCATTGCGCATTTGTCCACGAGCGTATAGATGAGCATGACCTGAAAAGAATGTGGCCATTTTTCCTGAATTGACTAAGTTCGGTACTGCCGTATTTCGTATATAAGCTCTTTCATCGCCGGAAAGCTGCTCTGCATACATTGGATGGTGCGCAATACCGAAAAGCCACTCAACCTGATTGTCGTTTTTACTGGTTGTTGCAACTGATTGCAGCCAATCCCATTGACGTTGCCAATTAACATTACTGTTCATTACTACAAAAACAATATTGGCAACTTGGAATGCGTAGTAATTTTCCCCGTCAGCACCGAGTAAGTTTTTATAACTAAGATGATCATAGCTGAAATGACTAAAATAATTGGATAAATCGCTGTCTGAATAATACTCATGATTGCCAATTGCTGTGATGAACGGGACATTGCTCATCAGTGCTGCAGATTGTTTAAAATGCAAGTTTTCATAATGATCTAATGTACCTACATCGACTTGATCACCGGTGTTAACGACTAGGCTTATCACTTCTTCTATGGGAGCAGCGTATTTTTCTTCAACCTTAGCGCGAGCGGACTCTACCAAATGCTTGTAACGATTATCTCCTCGTACCTGATGGTCACCAACAACTAAAAAGCGATAGTGGCCTGTATTACTTCCTTTTTCTGGTTGAGTCTTAAAGCGATAAATTGCCGATGTGCCACTGCCTGTTTTTACTTTGTAAAAGTAAAAAGTATCTGGTATTAGATCATTTAGCTCTACCGTATGATAACGATAGCCGGCACCAAGCAATTTATTTGAACCGGTTGCTTGAAAGTTAAGATTATCTTCACTGGTACCATATAAGACCTTAGACTCAGTTCCTGTGGTTGTTTTCCAACTGATATGAATTGAATCTTCTGTTGGCGATTGTAAGTATGGCAAAAAATCGTCTGCCCATGTTTTACTTGTTAGCAGCAGTAAAGCTGCGATAAACCAATTTTTCATTTTTTATCTTCCTATTAGCTCAATTAAAAATTTTGCTGGTATAGACCAGATAGTTGAGTACTAAATATACCATTGGAAAAATAACGAAAACTGCATGGTTTAATGAATCTTTTATGACATAAATATAAACCTCAAATTGGTTAATATAATCAATTTGAGTGTTTATCTGTTATGCATACTGTTTATCAACGGCATATCTTCAGCTGGATTTTAGAGAAAATGATGATATAAGTTACTAAACGAATACTGCATAATTGAATATTTGAAGAGAAAATTCATGACGACTTCATGCGCGATACAACTAGAGGTATAGAGTATGAATTGATTATTTATTTATCTATTTATTTATCTCAATTGTCTATTAATGATGAAACTAACGAAAAGCAAGGGCTTATTTACCAATGGACACCGTTAAGCCATTAAAGGATTTGACGCTACCTACAACACTAACAACATCGTCATGGCGAGTATCATAACTGGGGATGACAATGACACTATTACTGTCATTGGTGGTAATAAAACTTTCAATACGCGCAGGCATCCGCTCAATATCCATAAGGTTACCATTGAAGGTCACTAAACCAGTATCACTAATTTTAATTATCATGCGGCTGCTGATGGATTTTGTGACTTGTTCATTTTAGGCCTGTTCACCATCAGATCTTGCTCTTTGACAAATGAGGTAGTGACAACAAAAAAGATAAGCAAAATAAAAACGATATCCAACATAGCTGTCATATCTGCTTCAGCGGCGTTATTTTCAATTCTATTTTTTCTTTTTGACATAGTTAATTTCTTTTTATATTTATTTTTTTTGTATGAAAAACAATCATCATATTCAATGTTTACGAAGGTTTGCGTAGTGCCAAATAGATATACGAAGTAATTCGTATCATTTATTCTTGATGCGATCATAATGAAGTTATAGGTAGTCAAAAACAGTGGGCTAGATGAGTTATCAATTCAGGTCGAGCGACAAAAATAACTATTACAATTAGAGTTAAAGCTCAGCTTTTACCTTGTCTCCAGCCTTTTTTAGTGATCTAGACTAAAGACTAATATCCTGTCAAAAAAAAGCTTGTTAGATTGATTAGCAGTGAAAGTTGATTATATGTTTTAGCTTCAGAGAACCTTATTTTCAATGGCGCCAGCATAAACTCGTAACAACCTTATTAAAGTTTGTTAGAAAATTATCACTAACTTTTCTTAATAACAACGTACAAATTCAAATACATAAAGTAGTCGATAAAACGATACGCTACTAGGAGATTATTTTGGAAAATAAAGCAGCATATTGGCAGGAAAATCTGCGCTTGATCTTTATCTGTCTCGTCATCTGGTTTTCCGTATCTTTTGGCTTAGGGATTGTCTTGGTAGAGCCCCTCAATGAAATTCGCCTCGGTGGTTATAAACTTGGTTTTTGGTTTGCACAGCAAGGCTCAATTTATTGCTTTTTAGCTTTGATCTTTTGGTATGGCGCCAAAATGAACCAACTTGATAAAAAATACCAAGCGGAGCAATAAAGTATGGAGCAATTAACGCTATACACTTACATTGCAGTGTTCGGTACATTTGCCTTATATTTCGCTATTGCTTGGTGGGCTCGTGCGGCGTCAACCAGTGATTTTTATGTCGCTAGTGGCGGTATTACGCCACTACAAAATGGTATGGCCATTGGTGCTGACTGGATGAGTGCAGCATCATTTATTTCAATGGCAGGAATGATCGCTTTTATGGGGTATGGTGGCTCAGTCTTTTTAATGGGCTGGACAGGTGGTTATGTGCTACTGGCAATGTTACTAGCGCCTTATATGCGTAAACATGGAAAATTCACCGTACCAGAATTTATTTTTGATCGATATTATTCAAAAACAGCACGCATTGTGGCGGTTGCTTGCCTCATTATTGCCTCATTAACATACATCATTGGGCAAATGAAAGGTGTTGGTGTGGCTTTTTCACGATTCTTAGAAGTTGACTATGGGATTGGCTTGGCCATCGGGATGTTTGTGGTTTGGGTTTATGCCGTGTTAGGTGGCATGAAAGGCATTACTTATACCCAGATTGCACAATATGTAGTAATGATATTTGCCTATACGATCCCAGCAATATTCATTTCATTACAATTAACCGGTAACCCAATTCCACAATTAGGTTTAGGTTCAACACTGGCTGATGGCAGTGGTTTATATTTATTGGATAAACTCGATAATGTGGTGACTGATTTAGGGTTTAAAGAATACACCACCGCCAATTTAGGTGGCACCTTGAACATGTGTGCTTACACTTTATCACTCATGATAGGTACGGCAGGTTTACCTCATGTCATTATGCGATTTTTTACCGTACCTTCTGTGCAAGCAGCGCGTTCATCGGCAGGTTACGCTTTAGTGTGTATCGCCTTACTTTATACTGTTGCCCCTGCTGTTGGGGCCATGGCTCGTCTTAATTTTATTACTACTATTGAACCCGTGGCAGGCGACCCATTGGCTTATACTGAACGCCCCCAATGGTTTAAAGATTGGGAAAATACTGGGTTGTTGGCTTTTGAAGATAAAAACAATGACGGTAAAATACAGTACACGGCTAACGTTAGTGATAATGAAATGGTTAAGGTAGATCGTGATATTATGGTACTAGCCAACCCAGCCATAGCTAATTTACCAAACTGGGTGATTGCGCTAGTCGCTGCTGGTGGTTTAGCCGCAGCCTTATCAACGGCAGCAGGCCTATTGTTGGCTATATCTTCTTCCATATCACATGACTTAATGAAAGGGGTATTTAAGCCAAATATGTCTGAGCAGGACGAGCTGCTCGCTGGTCGAGTTGTGATGACGATCGCTATCCTTATTTCTGGTTACCTTGGCTTAAACCCTCCGGGTTTTGCTGCCGGTACCGTTGCCCTTGCCTTTGGTTTGGCGGCTTCTAGTATTTTTCCCGCCTTAATGATGGGGATATTTTCTAAGCGCATGAATGGTCTAGCTGCTATTGCCGGTATGTGCAGTGGTATTGGTATTACTATGCTTTATGTTTTTCAGCATAAAGGCATTATGTTTATTCCGGGTACGTCATTTTTAGGTGGCTTAGAGGCAAATTGGTTTTTTGGTATTTCACCCAATGCCTTTGGCGTGGTTGGTGCACTGGTGAATTTTACAGTCGCTTTTGTGGTACTTAAATTGACGGCACCTGCCCCTGAGCATATTCAAAGCATGGTACAAAATATGCGCGAGCCTGGTGATGTAACTGCTGCTTGTGAGCATTAGTAAATACTTGGGGCAAATTTTTTATGGCAAATCAAAGCTAACTTAATATGAACAAAGACTTAAAGCTTGCGCTCATAGTCGCGCCTTTTTTGGCTATTTTAGGCTTTGTAGCAATTGATCTATGGCTGTCATCAACCGCCAAGCAAACCAAGGTGGTTGTATTGGCTTCGCAAGGGAGGTGTGATATCACCGGCCAAGGATGCTTATTGCAGTCAGGTGATTTGCAGCTAAACATTATCGATAAAGCAGGTATTACTCAACTCAATTCAACATACCCATTGGATAAGGCGACGCTTTTTTTAGTGGATGATAATCAATTAATGACTCCTTACCCACTTACAATGCATAAAAATCGCTATTACTGGCAAACAGCGACACCACTTAGGGCGCTATTGAGTAACCACATTGACTACTTCCAACTTCGGCTAGTTGCTACCATTGGTGATGGTAAATATATTAGTGAATTTATCACTAACACCTCGACCGAACCTGAAAACATTAAAGGCTAATCAGGCCTATGCTCACTTAATTTTCAGTTTGCACTGTGTCAGTGCGGATAACCATTAACAGTGCATTTTTTATAGGATGATTTTTTTTGTTTAG
Organism: Colwellia sp.; assembly: GCA_042091395.1. GTDB lineage: Bacteria > Pseudomonadota > Gammaproteobacteria > Enterobacterales > Alteromonadaceae > Colwellia. Next base: position 16,896 of record JBELHN010000003.1, on the reverse strand, counting down.
TCTAAACTTATGATTTTTATTACTTAATATTTTATTTGTGAATGGCATTCGGTTTGCTTTATAAAATTAATCAAATTTTATGGAGTAGTACCATGAGTAATCAAATTGGCTTCAAGTTGTGGTCATTTACTGGAAAAATGAAAACCCTGCATTTAAGTTGGATGGCTTTTTTCATCACTTTTATGGTGTGGTTTAACCATGCACCCTTGTTAGCCGTTATTGCCGATAGCTTGGGCTTGTCTGGTAGTGAAATTAAAACCTTATTAATTTTAAATGTAGCCTTAACAATACCGGCAAGGATTGTTATCGGTATGCTAACTGATAAGTATGGCCCTCGACTTACATTTGCTGTGCTTTTAGCTGTATGTAGCATCCCTTGTTTTATGTTTGCCTTTGCGCAAGACTTCCAACAAGCTGCGTTATCTCGCTTTTTATTAGGTTTTATTGGTGCTGGTTTTGTTATCGGTATTCGTATGGTCAGTGAATGGTTTCCTGCTAATGAGCTAGGCACTGCCGAGGGTATTTATGGTGGCTGGGGTAATTTTGGTTCAGCAGCTGCAGCAATGTCACTTCCTGCATTAGCATTGTTTATTGGTGATGCGTTTGGTGTTGAAGAGGCATGGCGGTATTCAGTCGCCTTAACGGGTTTGATGAGTTTAGGCTTTAGTTTTATTTGGTATGCCAACGTCAGTGATACCCCCAAAGGTGCTACGTACTTTAAGCCCAAAAAAACCGGTGCCATGGAAGTGACCAGCGTTGGTGACTTTTATTTGTTGTTGCTAATGAAGCTTCCTATGTACGGGGCGTTAGCCTTGTTGAGTTGGAAACTTTCACCAAACGGTGTTGGCTTGCTTTCTGATACCATGACAACACTTGCTTATGTTGGCTTAGTACTCTTGTTTATTGCTGAAGTATGGAAAACCTACCAAATTAATGGGCATTTATTCATAGAAAAAGTGCCAGAAGAACATCAATACCAATTTAAACAAGTGGCCGTATTAAATGTTTTATATTTTGCTACCTTTGGTTCAGAGTTAGCGGTTGTGTCAATGTTACCTTTATTTTTTGCTGAAACCTTTAGTTTAGATATGGTTTATGCAGGGTTGTTAGCTTCACTATATGCCTTTATGAACTTAATGTCTCGCCCTGGTGGAGGTTGGTTAAGTGATAAATACGGCCGTAAGAAAACTTTACTTATTTTAACTGCTGGTCTGGCATTGGGGTATTTTGCCATGTCATTAATTGATAGCTCATGGCCATTAATTTTAGCGGTACTTACGGCAATGGCATGTTCGTTTTTCGTACAAGCGGGTGAAGGTGCGGTTTTTGCTGCAGTGCCACTAATCAAACGCCGATTAACAGGGCAGATTGCAGGGATGACTGGTGCTTATGGTAATGTCGGTGCTGTTGTTTATCTTACTGTCTTGTCTATGGTAAGTTATCAAGCATTTTTCCTGGTTATTGCCGCGACCGCAGTGTTAGGCTTTATGACTTTATTGTTTATGCAAGAACCACAAGGCTCTATTACTGAGATCCGTGAAGATGGGTCGGTTGAGTTAATACAAGTTAATTAATGAATCACTCTAATGCTAACAGAGCAAGCTGAAGTTCCACCAACTGTTGTCAATCAGCCAAGCAAACTTGAAGTTTGTTTGGGCGGGTACAGCGATGCTGGCGTTAAAGCGGTAAATCAAGACGCTTTTGCGTCACTTGTTCCAAGTGGCGCAGATCTGTCGGCTAAAGGGGTGGTTACTGTTATCGCAGATGGCGTATCAACAGCCAATAAGGCCGGCGAAGCTGCGCAATTATCAGTTACCCAGTTCATTCATGATTATTATGCCACCCCTCAAACCTGGTCTACTCAAAAGTCAGCCAGTAAAGTGTTGGCTAGCTTAAACCAGTGGTTATACGCTCAATCTGATGCAGAATCTGGTTATACATTGCAATGGCTAACCACTTTTTCAGCACTCATTATAAAATCCTCTACCGCATATATATTTCATGTGGGTGATACTCGCATTAGCCAATGCCGTCAACAACATCTTGAAACGCTCACCCAAGATCATCAACAAAAACAAGGCCCAGCTCACAGCGTGTTAACGCGAGCTCTTGGTGCTGATTTTAGGTTGCAAGTTGACGTGCAAAAAGTGGCTGTTGAGGTTGGCGATATTTTTATTCTCAGCTGCGATGGTGTGCATGACTATTTATCGTCTCAGCAGGTTAAAAGTCAATTAGCGACCTTACCTAAAATACCATCAAGTAAAGCGCTTGAGCGGGTAGCAAAAATATTAACTGAATTAGCGATAGCGGCGGGCAGCAAAGATAATGTCAGTTGTTTGTTAGTATATATTGGTGCAACGCCCAATCGAGCTTTGGCTGAAATTGAACGAGAGCTCTTAAATAAAGCTATTCCACCAGCCTTAAGTATTGGTAACAAGCTTGATGAATACCAAATATGTAACGTAATACATGCCAGTATTCGCTCTCACCTATATCTCGCTAGTCACCCCAATGAGTCTGAACCCTGTGTGCTTAAAGTACCATCACAAAACTTTGCTGACGATACGAATTATTTACAAGGTTTTGTACGTGAAGCTTGGTTAGGTGAGCGATTAACCAATAGCCATGTGATGAAAATTAAACCTGGTAGTAAAAAGAGTAAATTTTTATATCATGTATGCGAGTTTATTGATGGCCAAACTTTATCGCAGTGGATGTTTGATAACCCTGAGCCAAACCTTGGCCAAGTAAGGGATATTGTTGAACAAATTATTATTGCGCTACGTTCATTTCAACGCTTAGATGTGGTTCATCGTGATTTAAAGCCAGATAATATTATGATCGATACCTACGGCAAGGTTTTTCTGATTGATTACGGCACAGCACTGATTGCTTCCTTGGCAGAAAATGATAGTGTCTTAACTGAAACTGTGCCGCAAGGAACACTCAATTACATTGCGCCAGAGACTTTATTATCGCTGCATGCAGATCAACAAAGTGATCTCTTTTCATTAGGGGTCATTACTTACGAAATGCTTTGTGGGCAACTACCTTATAAACCTATGCCAATTAGCGTTGTAAACGCGCATAATTTCAATGTTAAACACAACAAAAAATCACAGTACGATTATAGTCAGTGGCAATATCGCAGTATCAGGCAATATCGAACAGATTTACCATTTTGGCTGGATATGGTGTTATCTAAAGCAACTCAGGCAGATCCTAAATTGCGTATGCAAGCTTTTTCAGAGTTAAAAGCTGATTTATCTAAACCAACGGATTCAGCACTTGATGACTATAAAAATCAACCTATATTGCAACGTAATCCTGTGTTGTTTTGGCAAGGTGTAAGTTTTTTGTTCGCGGTGTTATTGTTAATTTCCCTGACTTTTTAAGGTTAAATAAATATTAAGTTATTCATTAGTAGTATATTACGAATGATTACAAAGTATTGATATTTTTGCTGATTATACGTAATTGTATGTTATGCTTTACTCTAAGGTATGCATTAATGAGCTATATGTAATGATCTTCTATAAAGTTCAATACAAATAACCAAAGTTTCTATTACCTTTTTTAAAAATTGTTCTAATCTTAACGTTAGATGTAGTTATGTGATAAATATGTCTATCTCTAAGGAGAGAGAGTGTCTTTAAAACGGCCCAAGGTAAAATCTCAACATACCATTTTATTTAAATTTTCTCTTAGTTTAACTATTCTTTTTTTAGTAGTTATTGCCGCTACGTATATGGTAGTGGATCTTGTTGCTAAAGATTATTTAATAACCAAAAATAAAGAACTAATCGATGAGACAGGTTCCCATATTGTTTCAGAGATATCTTTACGCATCAATATTGCCGAAAACCTCACGCGTAATCTAGCTGCAACTGGTGAAACCTTACCAAAAGATCCTTTATTATTTTCTAAGGTGATACCGCAAATACTTAATGCACAAGAAAATCAAGAGTTTATTGCTGGTGGTGGTATTTGGCCTGAGCCGAATGCATTCAAATCAGGTGTGAATAGGCGTAGTTTCTTTTGGGGGCGCGATGATCTAGGAAAATTACGTTATTTTGATCAATACAATGATGCAGCCGGCTCAGGCTATCATAATGAAGAGTGGTACGTACCTGGCCGGTATAGTGAGCAGGGCCAATGCCTGTGGTCTAAATCTTATATGGATCCTTTTACCTTAGCGCCGATGGTTACTTGTACTGTTGCCTTGTTTGAACAGCAACAATTTACTGGCAATGCCACAGTTGATGTTAGTTTAAAAGAACTTAAAAGTATTTTACGGGAGGGTAGTGCTAAGCTTGACGGATATGCTTATGCGATTGATCGTAATAACAAATTTTTATCTTTCCCTGATGAGGCGTTAACAAAGGTTACTAATCTTAGTAACAATGCATTGACTGAAGAGTACATCACCTTAGATGAGCTGGCTGCAAAGCAACCGCTGTTTGAAGCTGTTGCTGATATTTCAGCCGATATTAATAATAACTTTGTACG
>JBELHN010000003.1:0-12287 GCA_042091395.1 Colwellia sp. | reverse complement strand
TAGATCGCAATAATCGCGATTTAACCTTACAAATTAATGAACGAAAACAAGCAGAACAGCAACTTAAACACTTAGCCTTGCATGACCCTCTAACGGGCTTGCCAAATCGTTTGTTGTTTCAAGACAGGATACAACAAGCTATTGCTTTAGCAAATCGCACCGATCATAAGTTTGCAGTGTTTTTTATGGATCTCGATAACTTTAAGATTATTAACGATACCATGGGCCATGAAGCAGGCGATGAATTATTACGTAATGTCGCCGAGAGACTTTCTACTATAGAAAGAGAAACAGATACAGTTGCTAGGTTAGGAGGGGATGAATTTGCTTTTATTATTAGTGAAATAACCTCAACCCAAGATGGTGTTAATTTTGCTCAACGCCTAAACAAACTATTAAAAAAACCTATCATAATCCACGGTAATAATGTTCATATGGGTAGCAGTATTGGCGTAACTATTTACCCAGATGACGCCAGTAATAGTGAAGAGTTATTACGTAATGCCGACATCGCCATGTACCAAGCTAAAGATAATGGCCGAAACACGACTTGCTTTTTTACCAAGGAAATGAACGCTAAATTACAAAAAAATAAAGAGGTATTAACTGATCTAACCGAATCACTGACCCAGAACCATTTTGAGCTTTATTATCAACCACTGTTAACCATTGATAATAAAATGTTGGTTGGTGCAGAGGCACTTATTCGTTGGCATCATCCGGTCAAAGGTTTCATATCACCAGCCAAATTTATCACCATTGCTGAACAAAGTGGCTTAATTAACCAATTAGGTGATTGGGTTTTGACACAAGCCTGTAGAGAAGTCAAAAACTTTATCAAGGCTGGTATCTCAGATTTTAAAGTGGCGATAAATATTTCACCTGTGCAGTTTCGTCGTAAAGACTTTTTGGAGCACACCTTAACCATTTTAAAAAATCAGCAAGTGAGTCCACATTTTATCGAGCTTGAAATTACCGAGGGTGCGGTAATGGATAATGTTGTGCAAGCCATTGAGACCATGCAATCATTGCATGATGCAGGGTTTCAATTAGCAATGGACGACTTCGGTACAGGCTATTCATCACTAAGCTATTTAAAACGTTTTCCAATACAAAAAGTCAAAATAGATCGCAGCTTTATATCAGACCTTGAAAATGATGAAGATAGTAAGTCGATTACCAGGGCAATTATTCAAATGAGCCATTCGTTAGGTTTGAAAGTATTGGCGGAAGGGGTGGAAACTAAGGATCAGCTTGAGTATCTGCATGATGAAAACTGTGATTATGTGCAGGGTTATTACACGGGTCGACCTATGCCCGCCAGTGATTTTATCAATATTTACAGCTCACAAGCAGATAAGTCACTGCCACATGTCAGTTAATCCATAACTCTGCTAAATGTTGAGTGTATGGCTTATTTAGAGCAGATCCCTCCTAAGTATTTCTAGCAATAGGCTTTTAACTTATTGTAAGGGTTACTGCGTATTAAAGGGTATTCAACCACAATAATATAATCAAAGTGATTTAATTAGGAGCAGCAATTGAGTATAACTATTAGATAAAATCTGCGACACAACAGACATTAAATCATATTTAAATAAATTAGAAAGGCGGCTATTTGATTATGTTTATCGAATTGTCACTGTTTGTGCGAACAAACTTTATTACTTAGGCTCCGTCTATATTAACAGTCAATAAATAGCGGCTAAGTACTCAAAAAAGTTAAACATATAGGTAGTATATTGCTCATTTATGATAACTACTTACAAAAATAACTCCTCATACAGTTATAAAATTCAATTAATTACTACCTTATAAGCTGCACTGCGTTAGTGCTTTTGATCCTCTCTCTAGTGCAATTTTACACTAAGATATTTAAATTAATTAACAAGTCACTGTTTATGTTAGTTAAATTTTATTGGCATTGACTTTGCTCCGTTTAGACAATGTTAAGTAAAACCCTCCAAGTTACAGTTAATAAATGAAGGTGTTTTATTTTATTCTCGCACTATGAGTAGGATTGTCCTAATGAGTACAGATACAGAGCTATTGAGCAAAGCTAAAATTGTTATCGTCGGTAATGGCATGGTTGGCCATCACTTCGTTGAAGAAATCGTTAAACATTCCGACAGTGAAGTTACCGTGCTTTCTGCTGAATCGCGTTTAGCTTACGATCGAGTACATTTATCAGAATACTTTGGTGGTAAAACAGCTGAAGATTTAGCTATGACTACACCTGAGCATTACGATGAATTAGGGGTTACCTTCAAAACTAATGCTAAAGTGACCACGATCGATAAAGTGGCCAAATTTGTAACGACTGAAAGTGGTGAAACCTACCCTTATGATAAGCTAATATTAGCAACTGGTTCATACCCTTTTGTGCCGCCAATTCCTGGCAAAGATCAAGAGCATTGTTTGGTGTATCGCACCATAGAAGATTTAGAGGATATCGCCAATAGTGCCGCAGTAAGTAAAGTAGGTGTGGTGATTGGTGGTGGCTTGCTGGGTCTCGAGGCAGCCAATGCTATTAAGCAATTAGGCCTAGAAACCCATGTTGTTGAATTTGCGCCACAATTAATGGGTGTACAAATTGATGGCGGCGGTGGTCGTTTATTACGTGAAAAAATCGAAGACCTAGGGGTAAAAGTTCACACCTCAAAAGCGACTAACGTAATTGAAAAAGGTGATAGCTGTCGATACAAACTTTGTTTTAATGATGGTACTGAATTAGAAACCGATTTGATTCTTTTTTCTGCAGGTATTCGCCCCTACGATAATCTTGCCCGTGAGTTTGAGCTAACGTTAGGTGAACGAGGCGGCATTGTTATCAACAACCAGTGCCAAACCTCAGACAGCGATATTTATGCCATTGGTGAATGTGCATTGTGGAATAACTTTATTTTTGGTTTAGTTGCTCCGGGTTACACTATGGCCAAAGTTGCCGCACAACATATTGCTGGTATAACGGGTGAACAAGGTGAAATAGCAGAATTTACTGGTGCAGACATGAGCACTAAATTGAAGTTAATGGGCGTGGAAGTCGGATCTATTGGCGATGCGCATGCTAAAACAGAAGGCTCGTTAACCTATACCTACGAAAACCAACCCGAAGGTGTTTACAAAAAAATTGTCGTATCAGCAGATAAAACCACCCTGCTTGGTGCTGTACTAATTGGTGATACCAGCGAATATGATTCTTTATTGCAGTACATGCTTAATGCGATTGAACTGCCTGAATCACCTGAAGGCCTTATTCTGCCAATGGCTGCTGATAAACCCACATTGGGTGTGGATGCGTTGCCAGATACGGCCACCATTTGTTCATGTCATAACGTTACCAAGGGTGACATTATTGCCTCAATTGATGCTGGTGCTACCACGGTGGTTGAAGTAAAAAGTTGTACTAAAGCCGGCTCAGGTTGCGGTGGTTGTGCGGCATTAGTAAAAACTGTGGTTGATAGCGAATTTGAAAAACGTGGCGTTGAAGTTAAAAAAGATATTTGTGAACACTTCCCTTACTCGCGAGCAGAATTATTTGACATTATCAGTGTTGAGAAAATTAAAACCTTTGATGAACTGTTAAGTTCGCATGGCCGAGGTTTAGGTTGTGAAATTTGTAAGCCGGTAGCAGGCTCTGTGTTAGCATCTGTGTGGAATGATTACATTCTTAAAAAGCCGCATTTGTCATTGCAAGATACCAATGACACCTACCTAGGTAATATGCAAAAAGACGGCACTTACTCCGTCGTACCTCGTATTGCTGGCGGCGAAATCACACCTGATAAACTCATTGTCCTCGGTGAAGTGGCACAAAAATATAATCTGTACACCAAAATTACCGGTGGTGCGCGTGTTGATTTATTTGGCGCACGTGTAGAACAACTGCCCTTAATTTGGAAAGAATTAGTCGATGCTGGCTTTGAAACTGGCCATGCGTATGGCAAGTCGTTACGCACCGTGAAATCGTGTGTTGGCTCTACCTGGTGCCGATATGGTGTACAAGACAGTATGACTATGGCTATTGATTTAGAGCATCGTTACAAAGGCCTTCGTGCTCCCCATAAAATTAAGTTTGGTGTATCTGGTTGTACTCGCGAATGTGCTGAAGCACAAGGTAAAGATATTGGTATTATTGCCACTGATAACGGTTGGAATCTTTATGTTGCTGGTAACGGTGGTATGAAACCTCGTCATGGTGATTTATTTGCTACCGATTTAGATGATGAAACCTTAGTTAAATACGTGGATCGCATCTTAATGTTTTATGTGCAAACAGGCGACCGTTTGCAACGCACGTCAGTATGGATGGATAACTTAGAAGGCGGGTTAGCATACCTTCAAGATGTCATTATCAATGATAGCTTAGGCCTTAACGTTAAGTTAGAAGAGCAGATGGCGGCAATCATTGGTACTTATCAATGTGAGTGGAAAACAACCATTGAAGATCCTGAAGCGTTAAAGCGTTTTCAACCCTTTGTTAATTCCGATCAGGTTGATACTAATATTCAATTTGTTACTGAGCGAGATCAAATTCGCCCAGCACGCGGTGCTGAAAAGATTGCCGTAACCGTAATTGACAGTGACCCAAGCGATACAGTTGAAAAAGAAGCTGTTGCAGAAGAAATATAAGAGGAAGTTAACACATGACAGTTTCAACAAACGAAAAAATATGGCGCACTATTTGTAAAGCGACTGACCTAGTGAAAGATTCAGGCATTAGCGCATTATTGGTTAAAGAGAGCACTGACGCCAACACTGCGGAACAAATAGCTATTTTTCATTTACCAAATAGTGAAGAACAAATTTACGCGGTTGGAAATTATGACCCTATAGGTAAGGCCAATGTTCTTTACCGTGGCATTGTCGGTTGTATTGAAGATGAGCCTGTGGTGTCGTCACCACTATATAAGCAGCATTTTTCTCTTAAAACGGGACAATGTTTACAAGAAGATCAACAAATCGCTGTGTATCCTATTCGTATTGAAAACGAACAAGTGCAAGTTATGTATTAACCTGCAGTTTATTGTCGTTTTTTATTAATACATTGTTTAGGAGTCCTGTATGCGTGTATTACCCGTTGAGCAAAGTGAGGCTATTGATAAACCTCTATTGCCGTCACTTATTGAGAGTACCTGTGCATACTGTGGCGTGGGTTGTGGCGTTGATATTGGTGTCACTGATGGCCAAGCAAGCTCACTAACTGGCTCTGCTAACCATCCTGCTAATTTCGGTCGTTTGTGTGTAAAAGGCAGTAACCTGCTAAACACCATAGATTTGACCAATAGACTGCTAGCACCTGAAATTAACAATCAAACGGTGACTTGGCAACAAGCCACCGCTCATGTTGCTAACCAATTAACCGACATTATTGCTAAGCATGGTAAAAATTCGGTCGCTTTTTATGTGTCTGGGCAACTACTCACTGAAGATTATTATCTCGCCAATAAATTGATGAAAGGCTACATTGGCTCAGGCAATATAGATACCAACTCTAGACTTTGTATGTCTTCAGCGGTATCAGCCTACAAGCGTGCCTTTGGTGAAGATGTGGTTCCGTGTACCTATGAAGATCTGGAACACACTGAATTGTTAATTCTCACAGGATCTAACGCCGCTTGGACTCATCCCGTTTTATATCAACGCATTGAACGTGCCAAGAAAATTAATCCGGCAATGCAGGTGGTAGTTATAGATCCTAGAAAAACCGCAACCTGTGCACTCGCAGATAGCTTTATTCAGTTAAAGCCCGGCACGGATGGTGCTTTTTTTAATGGCCTTCTACAGTATTTAAATCACCATAATGGTTTAGATACTGACTATATTAGTCAATTTACTCAAGGCTTTGATGCTGTTATTGATGCGGGTAGTGAATGGTCAATTGCAAACGTTGCCGAATTTTGTGACGTCAGTGACAGCCAAATAGAGCATGTTTATCAATTATTTTGTCACAGTCAGCGGGCAATCACCTTTTATTCTATGGGAGTGAACCAATCCTCCTCAGGAGTTGATAAATGTCAGAGTATTATTAATTGTCATTTAGCCAGCGGTAAACTCGGTAAAGCAGGGTGTGGTCCTTTTTCTATTACAGGCCAACCTAATGCCATGGGAGGCCGTGAAGTGGGTGGCTTAGCTAATCAACTTGCTGCTCACATGGATATTGATAACCCGAAACATCAAGCGTTAGTGCAAGATTTTTGGCAATCTCCTACCATGGCGACAGAACAAGGCGCTAAAGCGGTAGATATGTTTGATAAAATAGCTTCAGGCGAGATAAAAGCTGTATGGGTGATGGCAACTAACCCGTTAGTAAGCTTGCCCAATCGAGATAAAGTCATGGCGGCGTTAAATACCTGTGAACTCGTTGTTGTATCAGATTGTGTAGAAAAAAATGATACCCTAGCTTTTGCTCACGTAAAATTGCCTGCCACGCCTTGGTTAGAAAAAAATGGTACGGTAACAAACTCTGAGCGTCGTATTTCTCGACAACGTAATGCGGTATTACCTGCGGGCCAAGCAAAGCATGATTGGCAAATTATCCGCGATGTTGCCAAGGCGATGGGGTTTAGTGGCTTTGATTTTAATACGGTCAGTGAGGTATTCAATGAACACGCGCGCCTAACGTGTTTTAAAAATGACGGGGCACGATTACTTGATCTCTCTGGCTTAAGTCAATTAACGGCTCAGCAATACGATGAGTTAGCGCCTATTCAATGGCCGGTCAATGCTGACCACCCGAACGGCTGTTCGCGAGTATATGCCAACGGACAATTTAATACCGCTAGTGGTAAAGCGCAATTTATCGCGATTACCCCCCAACGGCCAAAACAATTAACCTCAGCTGAATTTCCATTTGTATTGAACAGTGGTCGCATGCGTGACCAATGGCATACCATGACCCGAACTGGCAAAACCAGTAAATTATCAGCACACACAGACAAACCTTTTCTTTACATACACCCCAGTGATGCTAAAGCTTTGTCGGTTGATGATGATGACATGTTAAGTATACAAGCGAGCACTGGCCTAGCCATAGCACATGCCAAGCTTGATGATAGCCAACGTGTGGGGGAGTGTTTTATGCCTATACATTGGAATAAAAGTTTCGCCTCTCATGCTAACGTGAGTGCTTTGTACAAAGGAATCGTTGACCCTGTTTCTGGTCAACCGGAGTGTAAACAAGGCGCTGTTAACCTGAGTAAAAAACACTTTAAACAATATGTTAGCTTACATACCTCAACGGCTATGAATGATTTAGAAAGTGTTACTAACTTTTGGGTAAAAAATACTGCTTCATATGGTCAAGCTTATCAAGCCGCTTTCAATGAGCCTGTTAATGATGGGTTATTGTGGTGTCAACAAGTGACCCATTTGTCAGGCGAATGGTTGCAATTTCACCAAGATGAAACCGTTTATATTATTTGTTTACAAGCTGGTAAATTGGTAGCACTGGCCTATTTTTCTCAGCAATGGCCAGCCATTGACAACAGTTGGCTTGAGCATGTATTTGGTTCACAAACACTTGAGTTTTCAACTATTCAATCGCTACTGCTAGGCATTGCTAGTGATGAGTTTAACCAAGGAAAGCAGGTGTGTAGTTGTTTTAACGTCGGTGAAAAAACCATTAATGAAGCGATTTATGAAGGTTGCGCAAGCGTTGAACAGCTTGGTGAAAAGTTACAATGCGGTACTAAATGTGGTTCGTGTAAACCCGAGTTATCAAGCTTGTTGAGCAAATACAGTATTCCTGTTGTGCACGTATAAGCCTAACTATTGATTGGCTGCTTTTAAAATAAATGTGTTCAAGCTGAACACATTTAAGCGCTATTAAGGCTATACGCTTATGTCTATAGTCTTGATGATTATCCATCAATAATTTTAACACTTAGTTATTTAATCCTGTGTTTTTTAACCTTGAAATCACAGTCACCCCTAGCCAAGTTAATATAAACTTGGGTACAATATGCGCTCTCAACTTTCTGTAATGAATGGATTACTCATGTCACTTTCTGTCGTTATACTTGCTGCGGGTAAAGGCACTCGTATGCGTTCTTCTCTGCCCAAAGTTCTTCATAAGGTGGCTGATAAACCAATGGTCGGCCACGTAATAGATAGTGCCCGTCAACTTGGTGCCAACAATATTTATGTGGTGTATGGCTTTGGTGGTGATGTGTTAAAAGCTACGCTGACTGAAGGGCAAAGTAGCAGTGACCTAACGTTTGTAGAGCAAGTTGAACAATTGGGAACAGGTCATGCCGTAGACCAAGCATCGCCTCTTATTAAAGACGACGAAAATGTACTAGTGTTATACGGTGATGTACCTTTAACGAAGGTGTCTACACTGCAAGCTTTGCTGGCCGCTAAACCTGAAAAGGGTATGGCGTTATTGACTGTGCATTTAGCAAATCCAACGGGCTATGGTCGCATTATTAGAAAGACCATAGAAGGTCAGCAACAGGTTGTTGGTATTATTGAACAAAAAGATGCCAGTGCCGAGCAATTGTTAATTAATGAAGCCAATACTGGTATTTTGTTAGCCAATGGCGGTGATTTAAAACGTTGGTTAAGTAACTTATCAAGTGATAATGCCCAAGGAGAGTATTACTTAACTGATGTTATAGCGGCTGCTCATGATGAGGGTAAAGAAATTGCTACTGCGCACCCAGAAACAGAAATTGAAGTAGAAGGTGCTAATAATCGCGTTCAATTAGCTACCTTAGAACGTGCTTATCAGGCACGTATTGCTGAACAACTTATGGTTGACGGTGCCAGTTTACGCGATCCCTCACGTATTGATGTGCGTGGCAGCTTAACCACAGGTACAGAGGTTAGCATTGATGTTAACTGTATTTTTGAAGGTAAAGTGAGTATAGCCAATAACGCTCAGATCGACGCCAACTGCATAATAAAAAATAGTGTTATAGGTGAAAATGTGCATGTCAAAGCGAACACAATTATTGAAGAGGCAATTATTGAAGCCGATTGTTCGGTAGGGCCTTTTGCTCGTATTCGCCCAGATTCTGTAATGAAACAAGATTCACACGTTGGCAACTTTGTTGAAATGAAAAAAACTACGCTAGGTGTTGGCAGCAAAGCTGGTCATTTAAGTTACCTTGGCAATGCTATTATTGGCAGTAAGGTCAATATAGGCGCGGGTACTATTACCTGTAATTATGACGGCGTGAATAAATCTACCACTGATATTGGCGATAACGCTTTTATTGGCTCAAACAGCGCTTTAGTCGCCCCTGTAGCTATTGGCGCTAATACAACGGTTGGCGCAGGATCAGTTATCTGTAAAACGGTTGAAAACCACGAGCTTGCTATTGCTCGTGCTAAACAGCGAAATATTTCTGGCTGGCAAAGACCTGTTAAAAAATAATCATTTAATTGAGCCAATCAACTAAACTATAGAAGCGCTATTAAATAGCGCTTTTTTTACCCTTAAAAATTGCATTATCTTTCGAAATGAAACATAATTACGTTGTTAATGAAAGAAAGTTTCTTTATTCGAAACTAATATAGTGATTCGTAACCCATTTAGTGATGATTAAATTACATGTCAAAACGCAATACTCAACAACGCCGTCATAACATTATTGCCGATTTAAACGCTCAAGGTGAAGTGAGCGTTGATAGCCTAGCCAAACAATTTGACACCTCGGAAGTAACCATTAGAAAAGACTTGGCAGCCCTTGAAAACAGTGGTTTATTATTACGCCGCTATGGTGGTGCTGTAGCCTTGCCGAGTGAAATTACTGAAGCTAAAGCAGAGCAATTATCTAAGCAAAAATTGCACATTGCTAAAAAAGCAGCGACGCTGATCCGCGATCACAACCGAATTATTATTGATAGTGGCCAAACAACGTCAGCCCTGGTGAGTGAACTCACTCATAAAAAAGGCCTAGTGGTTATGACGAATGCCTTAAGTATTGCAAATGAGATTCACGCTTTAGAAAATGAGCCAACCTTATTGATGACGGGTGGTACATGGGACGCTAACTCTGAAGCTTTTCAAGGGCAAGTGGCTGAGCAAGTATTACGATCGTATGATTTTGACCAATTATTTATTGGTGCAGATGGCATTGATATTAATCGTGGTACAACGACGTTTAATGAATTAATAGGTTTAAGTCGGGTAATGGCGGAAGTCGCTCGCGAAGTTATTGTGATGGTTGAATCAGACAAAATAGCCAAAAAAATTCCTAACTTAGAATTAGATTGGCAGCAAATTAATACCTTAATTACTGATGATGGTTTGTCTGCAGAAATGCACAGTGCGATAACGGCACAAGGCGTAAAGTTAATTATTGCTAACAGCTAATTATTACAATGGTCAGAATAGCAATGGACAGTATTGAACATGGCCAATAATGTTTTTGGTTCATTCAATCTCATATGTACATACTCAAACATCATCAACAATTACTACCAAATTAACAAGGAATCAATATTATGTGTGGTATAGTCGGCGCAGTAGCACAACGCGATGTAGCAGATATTTTAGTGGAAGGGCTAAAGCGATTAGAATATCGTGGTTATGACTCAGCGGGTGTTGCAATAATTAGCAATGAAAATGAATTATTAACCGCCAAACGTTTAGGCAAAGTACAAGAGCTGACGCAAGCCTTAACGCAAAAGCCATTACCAGGTGGCTCCGGAATTGCCCATACTCGTTGGGCTACTCATGGAGCGCCTAGCGAAGTAAATGCGCATCCACACGTTTCTAATGGCAATATTGCCGTAGTTCATAACGGTATTATTGAAAACCATCAAGAGTTACGTGTTCGTTTGCAAGGCTTAGGTTACGAGTTTATTTCGCAAACTGATACAGAAGTAATCACTCACTTAGTTCACCATGAATTAAAAACAGCTGATACGCTACTTTCTGCCGTGCAAAAAACCGTTAAGCAATTAGACGGTGCTTATGGCACGGTTGTTATGGACAGTCATGATAAAGACAACATCGTTGTTGCGCGCTCTGGTAGCCCATTAGTCATAGGTTATGGTTTAGGTGAAAACTTTATTGCTTCAGATATTATGGCGCTTTTACCGGTTACCCGAAAATTCTCCTACCTTGAAGAAGGTGATGTTGCACAAATTAGCCGTTTTGAGGTCAATATTTTTGACGCTGACGGTCAACCTGTCGAGCGTGAAGCTAAAGAAGCCAATGTCTCGCATGACAGCGGTGATAAAGGCGAATATCGCCATTACATGTTAAAAGAAACTTACGAACAACCCACAGCTATTCGTAATTCATTAGAAGGTCGTATAATTGCTGGCGAACTTGATATTAATAGCTTTGGTGTCGGCGCAGATGAGATCTTTAAAAATGTAGAGCATGTGCAAATTATTGCCTGTGGTACTAGTTACCACTCAGGCATGGTTGCCAGGTATTGGCTAGAGGAGCTAGCAGGTGTTTCATGTAATATTGAAATTGCCAGTGAGTTTAGATACCGTAAATCGTTTGTGCCTAAAAACTCTTTATTAGTGACTATTTCACAATCGGGTGAAACCGCAGATACTCTGGCAGCATTGCGTTTAGCGAAAGAAATTGGTTACCAATCAAGTTTAGTTATTTGTAATGTTCCCGGCTCATCATTAGTACGCGAATCCGACTTAGCTTTTATGACCAAAGCTGGCGCTGAAATAGGTGTTGCTTCAACCAAAGCTTTTACCACGCAATTAGTGGGTTTGTTAATGATGACCTTAGCCATAGGCAAGCATCATGGCATGCCAAGTGATAAGCAAGCTGCAATTACTCAGTCATTAATGTCATTACCGGCAAAACTTGATGAAGTATTAGCATTAGCGTCACCCATTGAAGCATTAGCAGAAGATTTTGCTGATAAAAATCATGCCTTATTTTTAGGTCGCGGCGACCAATACCCTATCGCCATGGAAGGAGCGCTGAAATTAAAAGAAATTTCATACATTCATGCAGAAGCTTATGCTGCTGGCGAGCTTAAACATGGTCCATTAGCGCTGATTGATGCTGAAATGCCGGTTATTGTTGTCGCACCGAAAAATGATCTTATCGAAAAGCTTAAATCCAATGTAGAAGAAGTGCGTGCCCGCGGTGGTTTAATGTATGTATTCGCCGATAATGAAGCGAATTTCTCAAATGATGATACCTGTAAAGTCATCAACGTGCCTGTGTGTGATGATATTATCGCGCCAATTGTTTATACTTTACCACTACAGTTACTGTCATATTATGTAGCGATTATCAAAGGTACCGATGTCGACCAACCTCGTAATTTAGCCAAATCAGTCACGGTAGAATA
>JBELHN010000002.1:161399-165581 GCA_042091395.1 Colwellia sp. | reverse complement strand
TTCAGCACAATTGGCATGAGCTAAGATTATTTATGTGGGATTTTGTTGGTATTGTTAGAACAACTAAGCGTTTAGAGCGAGCCTTACATCGTGTAGAGTTATTACAGCAAGAAATTCAAGATTACTATCAAAACTTTAAAGTGAGTAATAATTTATTAGAACTAAGAAATTTAGTTCAAGTAGCGGAGCTCATTATTCGTTGTGCGCTGGCAAGGAAGGAAAGTAGAGGTTTGCATTACACCCTAGACTTCCCTGACACTTTACCCAATACCCAGCCAACAGTATTAACACCAGAGTGTTGATTAATAAAAATTAGTAATTAAAATCAAGAATAAAAAACGAGATAAAGATGACTTTCTATGCCATTCAGAATAGTGAAAAACTTAATTTGATAGGTTCATAATTGCCAATACTCTTATTGTTGAGATAAAATCTTAGTCAAGGTTGCAAAGTCCTGATTGCTTATCCGCCCCTTGTAAATAAATATCTGCACTCTTGATTCAGACGAAGTCATTGTAGATTCGCTAGCAATTCCATCCGTCTTTTTCATTTCTAACCAACAGCCTAAAAAACTTGAGCGGCTACTTGGCATCAATTGATATGAAGTATTGTCATTAAAAAAATTAATTTCCCCTGTAGGGCTTATCGTAAAAGATTGAGTAAGTGCTCTAGATTTCTGATTTAAATAAAGATCACTTATCACTATGGCTATAAACCCTAAGCCTAACGCCAATGAATAACTGTTATAAAGAATTAAAGCTATCAGGCATAAGCACAACAGTGCCGCGGATAACTTACTAGTCAAGGTACTAAAACAAGATGTTTTTACCTGAACATTATACTTTGACGCGCTTAAGTATAATGTTGACCATTTCGTTAAGTTCACTGTCTTCACAAACTTGATGTCCCATAAACCAGGCAAATAGCTCAGGATCTTGGCAAGTTAGTAAACGTTCAAAAGTAAATTGTTGTTTACTAGTTAAACCGTCGTAAGCTTCATCAACAAATGGCATAAATAATACATCTAATTCCAACATACCTCGTCGACAAGCCCACTTTAATCGAGCTTTATTAACTTTTATTACACTAGTTGAGTTTTCAAGTTTTGTCACTTTATTGTCTGCGCTATCATTGTTCAACTTAACTACCCCTCGAAAAAGAATACAAGCTATTGTATCAATAACTCTTGCCTTGCAGCTATAAAAAAACCAATAAAGTTTAATAAGGGGTTGCTGTAGTTGTTTTTACAATTTTTGCCCTCATTCTTCTATTAATAGAACAACATACTTTCTAATGCAGTGAATTTTATGACCATAACGACAAGTACTGAACTACCATCGATAGCTGAATTGCCAACAAACTTCCTAATAGAACTCAATGGGTTTGGTGCGATTTCATTATCTGGCGAAGAACAAACTAGCTATCTTCAAGGGCAAGTTACCTGTGATGTATCCAACTGTACTGAAAATAAGCTGATGGTTGGAGCGCATTGCGACGCAAAAGGCAAGGTATTCTCAGTGTTTAGACTATTTAATCGACATGGCAACCACCTGCTACTGCAGCCTACATCTTGTATAGACAACTCATTAACAGCCTTAAAAAAATTTGCCGTATTCTCTAAGGTAGACATAAATAAAGCCGATGATTTGCACTTTTTAGCATTAGTTGGTGATCAAGCAAGAGAATTGCTAGCTCAACACTTTTCTCAAATCCCTGATAGTGACAACCCAGTAATACAAAATGGCTCAACAAGTTTAATTTTTTTACCTGCGCAGCATAACCGCTTCATCATTACCGACTCAGCAGCCAATATTCAAAACTTACAAGTATCTTTGGCGTTACCAACATACACACAAGCAGTTTGGGATTTATTAGAGATAACTGCTGGTTTTCCATTGTTAAATAATTCTACAAGTGGCCAGTACGTGCCACAAATGCTTAATTTACAAGCAATCGATGGCATAAGCTTTACCAAAGGTTGTTATATGGGACAGGAAACAGTTGCAAGAATGCAATACCTAGGCAAAAACAAACGCGCTTTATATTCGCTAGAGTCAAGGAGTTCTGATCTAATCCAAGCAGACGATATCCTTGAAAAACAGTTAGGTGAAAATTGGCGAAAAGCTGGAGACATATTGGCTTATTATCAAGCAGATAATGGTCATTGTGCTATTCAAGCAATTTTAGTGAATGAAGAAGAACCTTCCCAGTTACGTTTATCTTCTCAAAGTAATGTAATTGTTAACTACAAAACATTACCTTACAGCTTATCGCCTTCAAATTAATGCCTTTAAATTTATATTTGCAACCAGTAATCTCATCTTTAAGCTAGGTTTATTACAAACACTAATTTTTTGCTTTTTTTTGAAAATATTATCAGTACATTGGCAATAAATTGTGATGTTAAATCAACATATATCGACTAGGAAAACATATGAAAATTTCTAAAAACAACGTTGTAGTAATGCATTACGCAGTATCAGATAGTGATGGTACATTAATTGATAGTTCATACGACGAAAAACCCATGGCAATCATCCAAGGCACAGGTTACCTTATTCCAGGTTTAGATAGTGCGTTACTTGATCATAAAACAGGCGATCAATTTGAAGTTGACGTGCCTTGTGATCAAGCATACGGGCAACGCAACGAAAACTTTGTGCAAACAGTGCCCAGAGAGTTACTTGCTGGCGTAGAAGATTTAGCTTTAGGCTCACAATTAAGAGCAACAACTGACGATGGGGAACAAACAGTCATTGTTATTGACGTTCAAGATGATGAAATTACTGTCGATGGTAATCATCCGCTTTCAGGTTTAGATTTAAGTTTTGACGTGGAAATTATTGAAGTGCGTGAAGCAACAAGCAAAGAACTCGAGCACGGACACGTTCATACTCAAGGTAGCTGCGATAAGGAGCATTAGCAAATAGCATATTTCTTTAAAGCTAGTTTTAACACTTCATTCATCAGCGAATGAACCTTTAATTTAAAAAGCTGTAACTTTTATGATGAATTACAGCTTTTTTTATAAAATACAATATCTAGCTTGTAGCGTGGGTATTTACAATGTTATTCAGCAACACTTGCTTCTTTGACATCATCAGTTACCGTTGTTTTCGTTAAAAACATGTCGCGTAATTTTGTATCAACATCTTTAGCCATTTCTGGGTGTTCTTCTAGATACTTAGACGCATTAGCTTTTCCTTGACCAATACGCTCACCATTACAACTATACCAAGCCCCCGCTTTCTCAACAAAGCCATGTTTAACGCCTAGTTCAATAAGTTCACCTAAACTGTTAATACCTTGACCGTAAAGGATTTGAAATTCTGCTTGCTTAAATGGCGGAGCAATTTTGTTTTTGACGACTTTAACCCGGGTTTCGTTGCCAACGATTTCATCACCATTTTTAACCGCACCAATTCGGCGAATATCTAAACGAACTGAGGCATAAAATTTTAAGGCGTTACCACCTGTTGTCGTTTCTGGATTACCAAACATAACCCCAATTTTCATGCGGATTTGGTTGATAAAAATCAACATGGTATTGGACTTTTTCAAATTACCCGTTAACTTACGCATGGCTTGCGATAACATACGTGCTTGCAAGCCCATGTGCGAATCGCCCATATCACCTTCAATTTCAGCCTTCGGTGTTAATGCTGCCACAGAGTCAACTACAATAATATCGATAGCACCCGAGCGCGTTAACATGTCACAAATTTCCAGCGCTTGCTCACCTGTATCAGGTTGAGATACCAATAAGTCGTTAATATTTACCCCTAATTTTTCGGCGTAGATTGGATCTAAGGCGTGTTCAGCATCAACGAACGCACAAACTTTGCCTTCTCGTTGCGCTTGCGCAATTACCTCAAGTGTTAAAGTTGTTTTACCACTTGATTCAGGCCCATAAACTTCAATAACACGACCAAAAGGTAAACCGCCAGCACCCAAGGCAATATCTAAGCTTAATGAACCGGTGGAAATAGTTTCAACATCCATAGTGTTGTTATCCCCAAGCTTCATTATAGAACCTTTACCAAATTGGCGTTCAATTTGACTTAATGCCGCTGATAATGCTTTTTCTTTATCGTCTTTCATAGTTGCTCCGAGATATTTTTCATTTGTTTCGATTTGAAACAAGTATACTGTATAGTCGTACAGTATCAAGCTTTTTATAAA
>JBELHN010000002.1:60194-161299 GCA_042091395.1 Colwellia sp. | reverse complement strand
TTTCGATTTGAAACAAGTATACTGTATAGTCGTACAGTATCAAGCTTTTTATAAATTTTTTATTTAATCTATTAAAAAAATAAAAACCTATACTTTTAAGTAATTGAAAATAATGGATTTAAAACCACTATATAACTTTTTTATTTTTATTTTAAAAAAGTTATGAAATATTTATTTTCGTTGTTATGACGGTTTAATCAGGTTTGTGCAATGTGAGCTTAGCACTGAGACGCTAATTACTTACAAAACTTAACTTTACGATGTGCTAAAACACTGTAAATTACTACAACTCCGATTAGAGTATTTAACGTACCAATCTGCCATTAAATTAAGTTAAGGTTAGCGGCTGCCCTATAAAAACTAAGCGGTTGTCAGCTTACTAACCTAACGTTGCTCGCCCTACCTGTACTATGTTTTCCGATATTTGTTTGCTTACCCCCTTAACTAATACCCAACTATGCCAATACAAAGTTTCAACTAAAGTATATTCAGGACAAAGACTAACAAGTTGCCCTGAATCAAGTTCATTGGCTATTTGTAATTTAGGTAATAAGCAATATGCTACACCTTGTTTTACCAGGGCAACAAAGGCTTCTGATGATCTGACACTATGACAGTAATATTCTGCTGCAGCTAAATCAAAGTGTTTAGCAATATAGCGAACATGCATATCATCTTTATGATCATAACTAATTGCTGGAGCCATCTTTAAAGAACTTTGATTTACACCATCAGGAAAGTATTGAGCAATAAAATCAGGGTTAGCTACCAAACAGTATTCCATTTTTCCAAGTTTAAATGAACGATACCCTTTCAATGGCTTTTCTATAATACTCAATGCTCCAACTGCTTCACCGCTTCGCAACTTGTCGAGTGTTCTTTCTTCATGTTCAATAATTAAATTTAATTCGATTAATTGCGTTTTCAATACAAGTGTTATTGCATCAATAAACCAGGTTGCAAGACTATCTGCATTCACTGCTAACGAGATCTTCATTGGTTTTGTTGGTTTTTCTGGCGATATAATAGGCACTAATTCATATTCCAGTTGCCTAACCCTCTTAAAGTGTGCCAGCAACTGTTCACCAGCATGCGTTGCTATAATAGGTTGACTTCTTATTAACACTGGTTGCCCTAACTGCTCTTCCAAAGCCTTAATTCGCTGTGATATTGCCGATTGAGAAATAAATAATTTTTGCGCTGCAAGCTCAAAACTTTGTTGTTCTATAACCTCGGCCAGTGCTGCCAATAATTTATAATCAAAATGGTTCAAATTTGCCACACCTCAAATAAGTTTTACTAATGATAGTTAAATATTATTAATTATAATTAACCACTCAATTAGTGCAAACTACTCGCATTATTTCCACCAATATTTTTAAAGAGCGTTGCGATGAGCTTATTAATTTTAGCCAAAGGCTTTACCCTAACATTAAGTATGATTATGCCTATAGGCACTCAAAATTCGATGTTAATCAATCAAGGAATAAAACAAAATTATCATAAAATGACCGCTGCTCTTTTTGTGCTCTATGATGCTCTGTTGATTAGTGTCGGTGTACTGGGTGGAAGTATTTTGTTGTCTCACAATACAACATTATTTAATGCACTTACGTGGGGAGGTATTATTTTTTTGAGTGTTTACGGTTTACTGTCGCTAAAATCGGCATTTCAAAAAGACACAAATGATACAACACCTAGGTTAACTAAAAAATCTGCTAAGGTGATTTTCCTTACAACACTAGCCGTAACTTTTTTAAACCCTCACGCCTATATTGATACCGTAATGGTGATAGGCAGTGTAGGAGGTCAATATGCTAGCGATGTAAAAATTTATTTTTTAATTGGTTGTATTTTAGGGTCTTTGACTTGGTTCAGTTGTTTAGCAATTGGCGCGGCTAAATTATCAGATCAGCTAAGTAAACCCAGAGTAAAGATGACAATTGATCTTTTAATTGCTGTTGTGATGTGGGCCGTAGCATGGTCACTTTTTAATAATTGGCTTAGCCGTTGAATAAAAAGCAAATTTTGATCCGTAAAAAGTTAAGAAATATGAATGCTGGTTATGGCATAATCTAGTCCTATTTAAGCTACATAATCCTTACTAGTATTCCACTAGTTTTAATTTTAGAGTATCAGTGTTCAATGACTTCAGCCAGTAAAGATTTTTCATCACATACTCCGATGATGCGTCAGTATTTAACAATTAAAGCCGAATTTCCAAATATACTGATATTTTATCGCATGGGAGATTTTTACGAGTTGTTTTTTGATGATGCTAAAAAAGCCTCCGATTTACTTGATATATCGCTGACAGCACGTGGTAAAACTGGAGGAAATGCTATTCCAATGGCCGGCGTACCTTACCATGCTGCAGAAAACTATTTAGCCAAACTAGTTGACTTAGGTGAATCAGTGGCCATTTGTGAGCAAATAGGAGATCCTGCTACCAGTAAAGGCCCTGTTGAGCGGAAAGTGGTAAGAGTAATCACCCCAGGTACAGTTAGTGATGAAGCACTATTAACAGACCGTCAAGATAACCTTATTGTTGCGATTATTGAAAACAACGCGACGAAATCAAAGTTAAAAAACAATGCAGAGCCGGCCTATGGTTTGGCCTATTTAGACATGACAAGTGGGCGTTTTGTATTAACCGAACCACAAACAACAGAGCACCTGCAAGCAGAATTGCAACGCCTTTCACCTGCAGAGTTACTTTATAATGAATCAATGTCTGATGTTAACTTACTGGCTTCTTTTAAGGGGTTAAGGCGCCGCCCGGATTGGGAGTTCGACCTACACACTGCGACCAGTCTACTCAATCAGCAGTTTAACACTAAACAGTTAACGGGCTTTGGCGTTGATAATAAGCCTCTAGGTATCGCCGCTGCTGGTTGTTTGTTTCAATATGTCAAAGACACTCAACGAACGGCATTACCTCACATACGCTCAATCTTCTGCGAATCGGCAACTACCGGTGTTGTTCTTGATGCTGCAACACGACGTAATTTAGAGCTGACAAAAAATTTACAAGGAGGAAATGAGAATACCTTAGCTGCTATCCTTGATAAATCGTCTACGCCAATGGGCTCAAGACTACTCAAGCGTTGGTTACACTTCCCCTTAAGAGACGTTACCACTCTCACCCAACGTCAAAACGCTGTAACTACTATTATTGAGTCTGATCTTTGCCCAATAATTCACCCCTTATTAAAAGGCTTGGGTGACACTGAACGAATTATCTCACGTATTGCCTTAGGTTCAGCACGGCCTCGAGATTTTGCGCGTTTACGTCATGCTTTGCAGCAGCTGCCGACATTACAAACAGAATTACAACGCCAACTTTCTGGTAAATCAACCTCAACAAGTAGTTACCTTGATGAAATAGCACAACATACGCAACCAATGCCAACACTGCAAAATTTACTTGAGCAATCAATCGTTGAAAACCCGCCAGTACTTATTCGAGACGGTGGGGTTATAGCTCCGGGTTATCATTCCGAACTAGATGTATTACGTGATTTAAGTGAGGGTGCTACCGAGTTTTTGGGGCAGTTAGAGCAACGTGAAAAAGATCGCACAGGTATTCAATCACTGAAAGTCGGTTATAACAAAGTTCATGGTTTTTTTATTGAAATGAGTCGAACCGCTGGCTTAGAAGTGCCTGATGATTATATTCGCCGACAAACATTAAAAAATAATGAGCGATTTATTACCGAAGAATTAAAGCAACATGAACAAAAAGTATTAAGTGCTCAAAGTAAATTTTTAGCGCTAGAGAAATCTTTATACCAAGCGCTTTTTGAGCAAGTTATGCCTTATTTATCTGAACTACAAGCGTTAAGTGCTGCCATTGCTGAACTAGATGTATTAAGCACCTTTGCAGAACGTGCTACAACACTCAATTACACTAAACCTTCACTAGTAGCAGGTACAGGTATACAAATTGACGGAGGCCGTCACCCTGTGGTTGAGCAAATGACCGATGATGCTTTCATTGCTAACCCGGTACTTTTTAACGAACAACGTAAAATGTTAATTATTACTGGCCCCAACATGGGGGGTAAATCGACTTATATGCGGCAAACAGCGTTAATAGTGCTACTTGCACATATTGGTTGTTATGTACCAGCAGAACAAGCAACTATTGGTATGGTTGATCGGATTTTTACTCGTATAGGTGCCTCTGATGATTTGGCTAGTGGTCGTTCAACCTTCATGGTAGAAATGACTGAAACAGCTAACATCCTTCATAATGCTTCTGAAAGAAGCCTTGTTTTGTTGGATGAGATTGGCCGTGGCACTAGTACCTATGATGGTTTATCACTTGCTTGGGCTTGCGCTGAAATGCTTGCTCTAAAAAGCAAAGCCTTAACCTTGTTTGCTACCCATTACTTTGAGTTAACCCTGTTAGCTGATCAAATTGCCACTCTGGCCAATATTCATTTAGATGCCGTTGAACATGATGACAATATTGTTTTCATGCACACTATCAATGAGGGAGCTGCCAGTAAAAGCTTTGGCTTACAAGTTGCTCAACTGGCAGGCGTGCCAAAAACCGTAATCAATCGTGCCAAGCAACGTTTGAATGAATTAGAACAGCAACAAAGTGGCAAGCTAATTAATACAGCACCTGCAAAAGCAGAAGCTTTTGAACAATTGAGTCTAGTAACACCAGAACACCCAGCATTAACCATGTTAATTGACACTGATGTCAATGATTTAAGCCCACGACAGGCATTAAGCCTTTTATATAGTCTGAAAGAGAAACTTGATACTGTTTAAGCTTGGTACTATTAAGCACCATACAATCAACTTCATAAAAACCTTAATATGGCAATGTTGATTTTGAGTACCGGCTATAAACATTAATTAGAGCTATCAGGCCCTGAAAAGGAAAAAAGCCCTAACATGTTTATGTTAAGGCCTTTATTAGTTTGGTGCCCCGACCCGGATTTGAACCAGGGACACGAGGATTTTCAATCCTCTGCTCTACCAACTGAGCTATCGGGGCATTCTTTTAAAGCAAATAATGCTGTAAAGAGCGCGTATAATATAGTTAAAAATTATCAGTAGCAACCGTTTTGTTATAAATATTAATTTATAAGGCATCTCATCGTTATAAAAATTATTAACATGATGAACCTTTAACCACTTAGTTAAAATATACTAAAAAGTAAGTTATCAATGTGCCCGTGTATTTTATCGTAAAGGCTGTGCAATTTTTTTATAACTATGCCAGAAATACATGCGTATTTGGCTATTAAGTAACTAACCAAAAGTAAGTTAAACCGGATTCAATTATGAAAGACATATCCAGGTTTTCGGGGTATAGACTTTACAATTCAAAATCACTGAAATCTAAATCTGAATTTTTAGCTAAATTCTTATTAATGGCTGGGTCGAGTAACGATGGTTGACTAACTTGCTCATTTTGCGATTGGGGTTGGACCGCGACTTTTTTTGGGCTAGCTTGATTATGCTTGCGTTTTTTTCGCTGTTGGCAGCGTTTTATAACTTTTTGTTTTTCATCATTGCTAAAATCTCTCCAACCTAATCTTTCGTCGCGTGAGCGCATGCAACCAAGACAGTGACCTTTGTTATCAGATTGACACATACCAATACAGGGGCTTGGGATTTCAAAAAAATCTAATTGCATTTAACTCTCACAAACTAAAAATGCGATGATAAATTAAGTATAACTTATCAACGCATTTTGTATATTCAATCAATCGTTACAGTAAGCTGAATGTGATCAGGCTAATTTATCACTGACAATATGATAATCTGGATCTTCAATTACATTCAGCTCAACGAGTTTATCTGCTTTCTCTAATAAGTCTTTACACTCTTGATTTAAGTGCCTTAAGTGCATTGTTTTGTTACGAGATAGGTAACGTTCAGCTAAGGTATCAATTGCTTCAATGGCAGAATGATCGACAACACGAGCATTTTTAAATTCAACAATAACATCATCACTATCTTCGTTAGGCTTAAATTGCTCTAAAAAATTAGCAATAGAACCAAAAAATATAGGGCCATTCACTTCATAAACCGTTGAGCCATTATCATTTTCAATTCGATTTACAACAATATGTTTAGCGTGCTCCCATGCAAACACCAACGCAGAAACAATAACTCCAACAACTACGGCGACAGCCAAATCAGAATAAACAGTCACCCCTGAAACCAACACAATAACAAATGCATCTGCTTTAGGTACTTTGCCTAAAATACGTAAACTTGACCATTCGAAAGTGCCAATCACGACAATAAACATTACCCCAACCAAGGCTGCTAAAGGTATTTGCTCAATTAACTCTGACGCAAATAAAATAAATCCTAACAGGGCTAAGGCAGCAGTAATACCAGAAGCTCGACCACGACCGCCTGAATTCACATTGATCATAGATTGACCAATCATTGCACAACCACCCATGCCGCCAAAAAAACCAGTGGCAGTATTGGCTGCGCCCTGAGCAATGCACTCTTTATTACTTCGGCCTCTTGTACCTGTTAATTCATCAATTAACGTCAATGTTAATAGTGATTCAATTAAACCAATTGCCGCCAGAACTAACGCAAAAGGAAAAATAAAATAAAATGTTTCGAGGGAAAATGGTACATCAGGAATACCAAAGGTTGGTAACCCTCCGGCAATGGAAGCAACATCACCTACAAGCTTAGTCTCTAGTCCTACAAAATAAACCAACAAAGAAACACTCACAATAGCAACTAAGGTTGAAGGTACCGCTTTAGTTAATTTAGGAAAGAAGTGAATAATAGTCATTGTTAATATAATCAAAGCAGCCATCACATAAAGTGGCATTCCTTGCATCCACTCTAGCTCTCCAGCAGCATTGGTGACTTTGAATTGACCAAGCTGCGCTAAAAAAATCACGATAGCTAAACCATTGACAAAACCTAACATCACAGGGTGAGGTACAAGGCGAATAAATTTACCTAACCGAAAAATTCCTGCCAACATTTGCAAAATACCAGTAAGGACTACTGTTGCAAATAAATATTGCAACCCCATACCTTCAACCGGAATATCCATTGCTTCTCCCATGGCATTGCCCGCTGAGACAAGAGCAACCATAACAACCGCCATAGCGCCAGTTGCACCGGAGATCATACCTGGTCTTCCGCCAAAAACCGCGGTAATTAAACCAACCATAAAGGCCGCATATAGGCCAACCAGTGGGCCAACACCAGCGACAAAGGCAAACGCTACAGCTTCAGGTACAAGGGCTAAAGCAACGGTCAAGCCAGATAGTACGTCATTTTTCAAGTTCGAGACTTTACTCGCGTGTAATTCAAACATTTTTATCTCATTGAGTCGAGGAACAAGCAATACCGGGAATGCTGTTGGTTGTGAAATTGAACTGCTCAAATGTGCCCATTTGTTTGACAAATAAAACAAGCATTTCAACCGTGGTTTTAAGCGCGGAAAGTCTATAGATTTACTGCAGAAAAGTCAATTTCTGCTTAGTTTTGCAGCGAAAAAAGTAATGAGTATTATCTCAAAAAAATTAATTATTTGTTGCTTCGCGTTGCTCTAAAAAAGCCTTGATCTCATCTCTAGAGCTCAAAATATGATTTCTTAACACCGCCACTGCAGCATCAACATCTCCTGTTTTACAATATGCAAGTAACTGATTATGTTCAGGTCCCGCTTTTGATATCCCTCCTGCCCATAAAAGATGCATACGGATATAACGATCGGCATTTTTGTTTAAGGTATCTACTAGATCCTGAGTTTGCGGACGATTAGCAGCTGAATATAAACAGTTATGATAACGAGAATTTAGCTCACTCCAAGTATTCGCTGCGTTTTCTTTCCCTAATGCTTTGTCTAACTCGGCAAGAATAGCACTTGCTTCTGCTAATTTCTCTTCAGTTAATAAGGGTAACGACACAGACAATAAATGGCCCTCAAGCATAGCTCTCAGTTCAAAAAGTTCAACGACGTGTTGCGCATTTAATTCGGTTACAGTGGCCCCCTTGTGAGGCTCAAAAACAACTAGCCCTTCACCTTCAAGCTGCAAAAGTGCTTCTCTTACAGGGATCCTACTGACATTTAACTCGGTGGCTAAAGCCGCTTGTCGCAATGACTCACCTGCTTTAAATTCACCACTAAGAATTTTTTCACGTAGTGTTTCAACCACTAGTTGTGTTCTTGTTTTATATACTATATTCATAACTTGCTTCCGAATAATATTAGCATCTATTATAGAGAGTCATTAATAGAACACCATTAAAAAATGTCTTAAACCTGTTAAAAAATGAAATTAATGAAAGAATAAATCGTTAAATTTAATAAACAGTTAGCCTAGATAACAATGAGTTAACAAAATAATTAGTCTACAATCCAATTAGCCTCCTGAACTTGACCATTACGAAGGTATTTAAAACTAACCTTTTCACCCTTAACAAAAGTAGTGAGATGTTGCTTAACAGCAACCGAAGAAGCTAGGTCTGTTATGACTTTATTACCAACTTCAAGCAGTATATCCCCTCCTAATAAAATAGGCGTATTACCAAGTGTTACACTCAGCGTTCCTCCTTTAAAGCCTAACTTGTCTGCCAAGGTCCCTGGGATAACATGTTGAATTAGCATACCGTGTCCAGAGGGGTTATTAATTGCCGCCGATAGCTCCTTTGTTAATAGTAGGGGAATAAAGCCAGAAAAAGTGCCCGGATCACTATCGATAATGTCGTGTACCGTATCAACCGACACCACAAAACCTAACCCAATATTCCCTCCACTTTTTGATAGGATATGACTCACAATACCGATAATTTCACCTTTAAGGTTAAACATTGGTCCACCAGAATTGCCCTGATTAATCGCAGCATCTGTTTGTAATAATCTCGGAGTTAATATTCTTCCAGATAAAGAATTACCATCTCTAATACCGCTTAAATAACCCACAGATAAGCTATGGCTTACCCCAAAAGGTGCACCAATTACCACCACTTGTTCACCAATTTGGTAATCACCAGCATTAGCTAGCACTACCGGCTTTGCGGAGCTAGGTACATTACCTGCTTGTATCATTGCTAAGTCAAGCAGTGGTTCTATCCAAACCACATGACCTGAGGTTTTACTGCCGTCTGAAAATTCAATCTCAATGGCAATAGCTTTATCTATAACATGTGCTGCTGTTAAAATTCGTCCTTCCTTGCTCACTAAAGCGCCAGAGCCTAACGAACTGGTTGTTTTAGCTTTATAGGTCACCTCTCCCACTTTGGGATCTGCTAATGATTTAACATGGAGCTCAACCACTGCAGGGTTAACTCTATTGTATAATTTCTGAATGGAGTTTTGTTTTACTTGAGAGGCTTGTGATAAACCGCAACTACTTAAGATAAAAAAAACTAATGTAATGAATACTTTAACCATAATGCAAACTCCCTTTCTAAAAAGTAATTAATAGTGTACGCAAGTGTTAACTTTTTATCATTAGTTTTATATACTTGCCTTTGCAATAGACCCGTCTTATAAAAACAGTGCGGTATTTAGCGCTAAATAAATCAGGGATAATGTATGGAAATCTTCGCCTTTGTGGCATTTTTAATAGTAGCTTGGCTGTCATGGCAATTAGTCAAAGCTAAAAGGTTTAATCGCTTTAAAGATCAAATTGACAACGAGCTAAAAGATAAAGTCATTGCTAATATCAAAGAAGAACTATCGCATACTCGTTGTGAAGACTTACCCAATAATGACAGCCATCAGGCTGCGACCATTTTTTATTGGACGCAATACAAAAGCCGTATATTACATGCTGCGTTGTCTAGAGAGATAATTAGCCAAGAATGGCTCATCAATAGCGGAAATTTACGAAACGCCCAACATCTATTTTTCATTGAACGTCAATATTTACCGACTAACAGCCCCTTAATTAAAAGCACCGATCAGTGCTAGTAATTATAACTCAGACGTTGTTTTAGCAAACTGTAAATCCCATACACCATGCCCTAGTCGCTGACCACGATCTTCAAACTTGGTAAGAGGTCGTGATTCTGGGCGCGGAACATAATCATCAGTGTCAGACAAATTAGTGTAACCTGGAGAGTTTTTCATATCAGCTAACATGCATTCAGCATAATTTTGCCAATCGGTGGCCATATGAAAAACACCGCCTATTTTAAGCTTTTGTCGAATAGTTGCCACAAACTCCAATGACACAATACGACGTTTATGATGCTTTTTTTTGTGCCAGGGGTCAGGGAAAAACAACTGCACTGTAGTTAAACTGTTATCAACAATACAATCAGCTAAAATTTCTATGGCATCATGTTCATATACTTTCAAATTGGTAACATCTGCATCTACTGCGGATGAAATACAAGCGCCAACACCTGGCTTGTGCACTTCAATACCAATAAAGTTTAATTCTGGTGAGGCTTTAGCCATTTCTACTAAGGACTTCCCCATACCAAAACCAATTTCTAGTACCACAGGGTTATCATTTTTGAATAGAGTGCCCACATCAATGAGGCCATCACTGTGATTTAAGCCCATGGTTTGCCAGTGGTCGTTTATGGCACGCTCTTGATTTTTTGTTAGACGCCCTTCACGTTTAACAAAGCTTCTTACTTTACGAATGTATTTACCTTCTTGTTCAGCTTGTTCAATAGTTTTATGTATTTTGTCAGTCATATAAATTGTTGCTATGTTAAATTTTCAGAATTTTTGATTAACCAAATTAGCGTAATTTAGCTAAGCTTTTTTTTTACGTTAGTGATGTCCAATGTCGTCACGAAATTATTTAAATAGGGTTGCAAAAAAGTTCACATTGAAATTGGCACCCATAAGTATCTCAAAGGTGAAAATTACATTTAAGTAAAATAATTAAAGTATGATTATGCCCACCACACATCATAAAGTTCACTTACAGTTACAGAGGTAGCGTCATTACTCGTTAACCAAGCTTCGACTGCAAGCCTTTGTTCGTTAGTGCAAGAACCCAATTTTTGGGTACAAATGAGGCCATGCCATAAGGTGTCACCTTCTCCAGCAAAACTTAAGCCGTTCGGCTCTATTGCTTCAGCAAAAAATTTAGAGATATAAGCATCAAGGGCTTCTCCATCAATACCGTCTTTTAAACGCCAGGCTACATCAAAGCCAAACTCTTGAAACTCGTCTACACGCAATTTTTTTCGAATACGACGACTACGGTTTTTTGCTGTTACTTTCATGATTAAAGCCTCAATAATATAAATGATGTTATTAACATCAAAATAGCTATGCGAAATTTGAGGCTACATTATATACCTGTTATCTTTCAAAAGGTAGGATTTGGCAAAGCGCTAGAGGTAAATGAGAATATAACCCAGAGTCAGTTTGAGCTCTCAAGATTATTTAGTTACACTGCTCGACATGAATAGTCCTATAGAAATATCAGCCTCATCAGCTGCAAAATTTAATCAGCAAGTAGTGCGTTGGTTTCATGTTCAAGGGAGGAAGCACCTTCCTTGGCAACAGAATAAAACACCTTATCGAGTGTGGATTTCTGAAATTATGTTACAACAAACCCAAGTTGCTACTGTTATTCCCTACTACCAACGTTTTATGGAAAGTTTCCCCACCATTACTGACTTAGCTAATGCCGATGAAGATATCGTTTTACATCACTGGACTGGTTTGGGGTATTACGCTAGAGCACGTAATTTACACAAAGCAGCTAAGCTAATGAGAGATGATTTTGCTGGTAAATTTCCAGAAAATATTGATCAAGTAATTGCTTTACCCGGTATAGGTCGCTCTACCGCAGGTGCAATTTTAAGCCTTTCGTTAAAACAACATCACCCTATCTTAGATGGCAACGTCAAGCGTGTTTTAGCAAGAAGCTATTTAGTTGAAGGTTACAATGGCTTAAGTAAGTTTGATAAAGCGTTATGGCAACTTAGCGAACAATTAACACCGGCAATAGAGACCGATAGTTTTAATCAAGCGATGATGGATTTAGGCGCGACACTTTGTACTAGGAGCAAACCACAGTGTGAATTGTGTCCTGTTGAGCAAAGCTGTTTAGCAAAAGCCAGTGATCAGCAGGCAAATTACCCTCAAAAAAAACCAAAAAAGAAAACACCTGTAAAACAAACAATAATGCTCATACCTAGGATGTCGTCACCCGCCTTTGATAAAGTTCTTATGGAGAAGCGTCCCCCTACAGGCATTTGGGGTGGTTTATGGTGCTTTTATGAGGTTAATGAAGTAGCAGATATTAACGCCTTAATGACAAGATTATCGCTTAAGGTTTTATCTTCGCAAACTCTGCAAACTTTCAGGCATACCTTTAGTCACTTTCACTTAGATATAACCCCTATTGTCTTGGAGTGCCAAGCCATATCAACAACAAATATAAACGAACCTGAGCAACAAAAGTGGTATGATTTAAATACTGGTTTAGATGTTGGCTTAGCTGCCTCTACTCAAAAGCTATTAACCTTACTTAGTAAATAAACATTTAATTAAAGAGAATTCATTATGAGCCGAACTGTTTTTTGTCAACATCTTAAAAAAGAAGCTGAAGGCCTGGGGTTTCAACTTTACCCGGGAGAAATAGGTAAACGTATTTTTGACAATATCTCAAAAGAGGCATGGTCTGTATGGCAAAAAAAACAGACTATGTTAATCAATGAAAAAAAAATGAATATGATGAATGCCAATGACAGAGCTTTTTTAGAAACAGCCATGGTCGCCTATTTATTTGATGGTATAGAGCCTGAAATTGAAGGTTACGTTCCGCCTAGTAAATAAAAACAGGGTGACTTTGTTCATCCTACTACTATGGCAATTATTTATTCACTAATGGCACTCAACCACAACAAAACAGCTCATTTGCTGTAAAAACCAGCAAACAAATCACTTTTATTAAAAACCTAACAAAAAACAGTTGACGGCTAAAGCTAAAAACAGTTTAATACGCCCCGTCTTAACGAGGTCAAGTATTTCCCGTTAGGTACGTAACGCCCCGATAGCTCAGTTGGTAGAGCAGAGGATTGAAAATCCTCGTGTCCCTGGTTCAAATCCGGGTCGGGGCACCATATTAAGAGATGATGCTTTTAGTTTTTATTATTTAGCATTACTCGGGTGCCAAAGTATTTCCCTAGTCATAGTGTAAATACTGCACACAATTTTGTGTGCCGACTTAGCTCAGTTGGTAGAGCAACTGACTTGTAATCAGTAGGTCGCCAGTTCGATTCCGGCAGTCGGCACCATTCCTTCAAAGGAAGCAATAAGCCCTAACCTCGGTTAGGGCTTTTTTGTATTTTTCACTTAATAAAACAAATCTCTGCTTAAATGCCCTAATAAGCACTCCTCGAACTGTATTATATTTCTAATTTGCTCTAACCCAGAATACAAAAAATTTTTCTGACGTTTGCTAGGTACAACCTATACCCCATTTACATGTCATTCATGCAAGTAAGTTCTATTAAGTATATGAATTGGTAATATGCTTGACACTAAAGTTGTTATTAGATTAATACTACTAACTCTACGAGTCGTAAAGTTAGCTTTCTTAATGGTGACATTGATATGGCCAACTTAAGTGAAGAATATAAAGTGTTTGCTATAATATCACTCAGCATATAATCAAAAGTCCTTAATTTAGTGGGTATCATGAACAATTCAATAATAATAAATAACAAACATCACCCAGTAGATGTTGATAGTGAAATGCCATTACTTTGGTTTCTTCGAGATCATTTAGCTTATACAGGTACTAAATTTGGTTGCGGAATGGGGGTTTGTGGTGCCTGTACAGTGCATGTTGACGGGGTTGCCATGCGATCATGTATTATGCCTATGTCATCTGTTGTCGGTAAAAAAATAACAACGATAGAGGGGTTATCTGAACATGGCGATCATCCCGTGCAACAAGCATGGTTAAAAAATAAAGTGCCGCAGTGTGGTTATTGCCAAGCTGGGCAAATCATGAATGCAGCGAGTTTTTTATCAACCAACAAGAATCCAACAGCGAATGAAATAGACACAGCAATGCAAGGTAATATTTGTCGTTGTGGAACTTATCAACGCATCAAAAAAGCAATTAGTGATGCTGCAATATTGCTTGCTAAGGAAGTTAAATAATGACTGTTGCCAATATTAGTCGTCGTAATTTTATCAAAACAGCCAGTGTCTCTGCTGGTGGTTTTATGCTCGGCCTAAACCTACCAATACCCAATGAGGCATTAGCTCAAGTCAGTGGTCATTTATCTGCCAATTTTAATCCCAATGCTTTTATACACATTACCAACAATGGTGATACATTTATTTACTGCGGGCGAAGTGAAATGGGGCAAGGTATAAGTACCGCATTAACTTCTGCAGTTGCCGACGAACTTGAGGCTGATTGGCAACGAGTCACGGTAAAGCAAGCTGATGGCGATGAAAAGTATGGCCCTCAAGCTACTGGTGGCTCAGCAAGTATTCGCAAGATGTTCATCCCTATGCGTGAAGCTGGTGCAGCCGCAAAGGAGATGCTTATATTTGCTGCAGCCAAAGTTTGGCAGGTGGCAACCTCAGACTGCTTTGCCCAGAATCACTATGTGATCAATAAAATTAATCAACAAAAATTAAGTTATGGTGAGTTAGCCAGTTTAGCGTCTAACTCACCTGTGCCAAGCAAACCAAAATTAAAAAATAAAAATGAATATAACTATATTGGTAAGTCGTTAGCACAACACAACCAAACTGATATTGTCACTGGCAAGTTAACTTATGGTGTTGATACAAAAATATCAGGGCTAAAATATGCAGCAATGATTCATTGCCCAGTACTTGGCGGACGTTTAAAAAGTGTAGATGACTCTCAAGCGCTTACCGTGAAAGGTGTCATTGAGGTTATTAAGATCCCTCGTTTTAATGTGCCGTTCGGCTCAATCGGTGGTGTCGCCATTGTTGCTGATAATACTTGGACTGCGCAACAAGCCCTAAAGAAGCTGGTCATTGAATGGGAGCTTGGTAAAAACCAAACTTACAATACTAAAACATATAAAGAACAATTAGTTAAAAATGTTGAAAAGCCAGCAAAAGTAATATTTGAACGTGGCGATTTAAGTGGAGCGTTTACACAAGCAAAACACGTTGTTAAGGCAACCTACACAGGTGGTCATGTATCTCATTCGCCTATGGAGCCAAACGCCAGTGTTGTTTGGGTTAAAGACAACAGTTGTGAAGTATGGGCTCCTACGCAAAGTCCTGCCGACATTCAAAAAACGTTAGGTCAGTATTTAAAGCGTGATCCTAAAGACATTATCGTGCATGTTACTATGCTCGGTGGTGCTTTTGGTAGAAAATTTAAATGTGATTATGTTCATGAAGCAGCCGTAATATCAGAAAAAATTAAGGCGCCCGTGCAACTCACCTGGTCACGTGAGGAAGACACGCGAACAGGGTTTTATCATTCAATAAATGCTCAGCATATTGAAGCCGCAATTGATGATAAAGGGAATGTCAGTGGCTGGTTGCACAGAGCCGCATTCCCTCCTATTGCATCACTTTTTGATCCATCTGTTGATAGAGCTACTGCTGGTGATTTAGGGGTTATTGAAGAGCACCCTATTGCTATAAAAAACTTACGAAGTGAATCAGGCGAAGCCATAGCGCATACTAGAATTGGCTGGTATAGAGCTGTATACGCATTATTTTATGGCTTTTCATTTGGTACATTCATTGATGAACTGGCCTATAAAGCCAAGGTTGATACATTAAGCTTTACTAAAAAACTCTATTTGCATAATAAAAACGAACAGCAAAATGAACAAGTTGAGCGTTCTTTAAAGGTATTAGAGCTGGCATCAACAAAAGCTGGTTGGGAAAATAGATCCAACTTACCTTCAAATCAAGGACTCGGTATTGCTGTACATTTCAGTTTTGGTAGTTATGTAGCTATGGCAGTTAAAGTGGAAGTAAAAAACGATGACATTAAGGTCTTAAAGGTTGATTGCGCCATTGATTGCGGGCAAATATTAAACAAAGATGGGGCAACAGCACAAATGGAAGGAGCAGTTGTGATGGCAATGTCTTTATCGCTACGCACTGAAATCGTCTTTAAAGACGGTGCCGTAGTTAACTCTAATTTTCATAATTACCCAGTAATGAGAATAACAGACATGCCTCAGGTCAATGTTCATATTGTTGAAAATGATCACAAACCTACCGGTCTAGGTGAACCTGGACTGGCACCCTTTCCTGCCGCCTTGAGTAATGCTGTTTTTGCAGCGTCAGGTAAACGTTATCGTGACTTACCTTTTCAGCCTATGGAGTTATAAAAATATAGGCAGTTAATTCAACCTAAATGACTAGCTGCCTATGACTTTTATTTAACACAAATCTCTCTTATTCATAGACTCATAACATATACCTACAAAAATTTTCTACATCCTGATTCTAAAATAGTAAAACGGGTGTAGATTTTGTTAAGACACACATTAAAAACAATAAGCAGCCTTGGACTACTGAATGTCATACTATGAAACGTTCATCTCATGTTACTCGCCAACCAATATGCTTAGTTACATTAATTCCAAAAGCAATAAATAAGCGCCTATAATGGAAAATGATACTACTTTGCTTGATTCATCTATTTTAATATCTTATTGAATTACATGTTTTTATTGAGATGAGGTATGTAATATTCACTTAATATGTTTTAGAGTACCTCATTGCACTATTATGTTTTATTAGCTCTATTGTTTTAGCAGTAAAGTGTTTAAAAAAGTTATACCTTATTTTACAGAGAGGAAACTATCAAATGAAGCTGTTTAGGCTTTCTAACAGGGTTAAAATAGGGATATTATTTTGAGCTGGTTAGCAAATAAATTAGAAATCTCGCACAATAATAACTCACCCTTAAAACCCATGGAAGGTTTAAGAGGGGTAGCTGTTTTTTTAGTCTTTTTAGTTCATTATTGTAGCCAAATTAGGCCTTATATAAATGATGAAGCTATCGAAATAACAATATTACATAACCTACATAAACTAGGTAATGTTGGCGTAGATTTATTCTTTATATTAAGTGGTTTTTTAATTTACGGAACATTGATCAATAAAAATAAAACAGATTTTTTTCAATATTTACAACGACGAATTGTAAGAATATACCCAACATTTTTAACGATATTTTTGATTTACCTGGGCCTTTCTTTGATATTTCCAAATGAAAACAAAATCCCCAATAACCTTTGGGATGGCGCCCTATATATCACTCAAAATTTACTCTTGTTACCTGGTTTATTTGATATAACCCCCATTATTACTGTTGCTTGGTCGTTAAGTTATGAGCTTTTTTATTATTTACTTATCCCCTTAATTATTGCGCTGTTAAATTTAAGAAAGTGGACTTTAAAACAGAGAGTTATCTTTTGGGTTGCCGTTTCAATTGTCGGCTTTATTTATTTTCAGGTATATGGCGGACCTTATCGATTGTTGATGTTTATTTCAGGCATACTTTTATACGAAGTGTTTAAAAATAAACTTATCATTCCACCACGGTATCTAGGTACCTGCGCCTTTATAATGGCTTTTGTAACATATGCATTTGCTCAATATTTAGAGCTAAGTGGTATTATCCAAATGGCAACCTTGTATATATTCTTTTTTATACTTTGTTTGGAAGCTTTTTCAAACGATAATGGTTCGGCAGTTTGGTTAAATATTACTCCCATTAGATGGTTAGGAAATATGAGCTATTCATATTATTTGATACATGGCTTAACTTTAAAAGCTTGTTTCATGTTTTTAGCTCTCATTGAAGCACCGTATAAACAATTCGACACTATTTTTTGGCTTGCTATGCCCATCCTTTTCTTAGCGACGTTAATTTCTGCGTTTATTTTGTTTATATTAGTCGAAAAACCATTTTCTTTAAAACAAAATAATAGAGGGGCAGTCATAGGCGCAAACAAAAAAAGTGAAGTGAATACCCTATCTACTTAATTGTTTTAACAGCTTAATGTTCAAAAAAATAAGCAAAGGCTTGCAATTGTTGTTAACGACTGATTTATAAAAATCTGGAAATGTCGCGAGCTAAAACGTTTCTTCTCAACCTTAGCTCGCTAACGTGATCATTTTACAATGTAATGCAAAGTTGTTGTTTAGTGTTTTTTAAACGCAGTAAACCTAGCATCATTATAGTTGCAAAGAAAAGTGTTGAATTAGGTGGCTCAGAAACGGTTATAACGCGACTCACTAAGTTGTCAAACTCAGCCGCTCGCCTCGTTGATAAAACGTCAAGTTGGTCAAAATAGGTACCTTCAGAAAATGCCACGTTCACATATTGATTACTAGAGCCTAACTGTAAATTTGAAATCGAATCTTTCAAATCTGTCCCCGTCACATGTAAAATATCAACACCTTGATAACTAAAGGTGAAAGTATTATACGTGTCTATTGTTGCCCAATAAAAACCAAGATAGTCCATCGCCACTTCAGTGCTTGTAGTTAAGCTCAGATTCGCTAATAAAGGCGTGAAATCAATTGTCACTTGCCCAGATTTTTGGCCATCTTCTGGCGTGTAACCAAAACAATTATTATCGTAGCCAATAAGAGCTACTCCACTTAAATTGTCTTCTCGTACGCTTATACTCCCAGATACATCAACACCGCCACCCGTAGAATTAATGGCACAATTGCTATTATTACCTGTAGACGAATTAAAAGCTTGGCTACCAGCTGAGAAAGGACTCGATAATATATTTGTGCCAAGTTGGCTGGCTGTGTCAAATGTTTCTATAAATAAACCATTATTAGAAATACCCAATAATCCAGTATTAGCTAAGTCGTTGGCAGTAACACCGGCCAAAAAAGGGCTAGTGAGTAGAGAATTATCATAATCTGGTGTCACCCCGCCAAATGTTACAGTCGCATTGGGGTAGACAAAGCCTGCAAAGACATTTCCTGAAAACCAATAAATTACAGCAACTAATAATGCATACTTCATAATACAGTCTCCAAGTAATTATACGTTTGGTAGTTGCACGTTAACTGAATTTTTATTGAAAAACGTTTACAACGAGTACTCATGAAGTAATACTCAAAATCCATGCCACTAAATTACAAAAAAATAACAACGGTTTATTAGGTACTTAAATCATACTTTGTGTGAATAAATTCACCTTTCTTATTTTGCATGTGCAACTTAAAATAAATGATGCAAAATGCAATGCTCTATTTATAAGCTTTCAAGGTTTATTTATACTAAATGGATGAGCCTAAGCCAACGTTACCCTTATATAGTAAAGCTATATATTTAATAAGGAGACTAAGCTTTTTATTGATTTTGAAGTGGCGAGTGTATGTTATGTGACCAAGCTTACAGTTGTACTCCAGCAATGCATTGGTTTGTGATTGCACTTTGTCAGTGTATTTAGAGGGTTAACCCACAAGTTGTGAGACTAGAAATTTCCAGCCTCACAACACTTATTAATTGATATTAATAGGTTATTTTACTGGTTCAACCTTACTCATATCACCTGCTTTTATAATCGAAAAGTTTTCAAGTTCGATATATTTATTCATTGCTGCATTTACTTCTTTGGCAGTTAAATTAGCCATTTTATTTTCATAGGCTTCATACCACTGCATACTTCTACCTAAGTCTAAATTAGAGACTAAACGGCCAGCTAATTCAGGGTCCTGCGAACGACTTACTTTTTTACCTTGCAGTAAGCCAGTCTTAGCGTTAGCAATTTCTTCGTCTGTAAAACCCTCATCAAGTGCACGCTGTAACTCTTCTTTAAAGCCTAATTCGACTTTGGATAGGTTTTGAGGGGCGCAAATTGCATAGGCTCCCATTGAAGTTTTATTATCGTAACTACTTTGACCTATGAATGAGCCAGCACCATAGCTCAACCCGTCCTTTTGACGTAACCTTGTGGCTAGGCGGCTATTTAAAAAGCCCCCACCTAGAATATAATTACCCAGCTCAAGCGCAGCCGCATCTTCATGATTTTTGCCAATAGATAAACTTGTTACGGCAACAAACACAGCATTTTCTTTATCTGGTGTATTAAACTCTTGGTCTTGCACAGTTAACTGACGATATGGATCTGCTACACGTTGGTAGTTCACCTCAGATTTCCACTGGCTATAAAGATTTTCTAGTTCATCTGAAACAAGCTTTTCATTAAAGTCGCCAACAACCGAAACTTGCATACTCGATGCACCATAAAAACGCTCATGAAAAGCGATAAGGTCTTTATGCTCTAATTGCTCAAGTTCATCAAGTTGTTCTTGAATCGTTGCCACATAACGAGGGTGCTTTTTAGGGTAAGGATTAATTCGACGTGAATACTCATTAAAAGCAATAGTTTGAGGGTCTTGCAAGTTCGTTTCTAAATCAACTTTAAGTGTATTTTTATAAAGTTCGTATTCTGTTTTTGAGAAAGCAGGCTGCATTAATACCTCAGCCATTAAACGCATGGCAGGTACTAAATTTTCTTTAGTCGTAGTCAACCTAGCAAACGCACTTCGTAAAGAGCCACCAATTTGAACTGTTGCTTTTAGTTTATCAAACTCTTCTTGGAGCTGTTCGCGATTATAATTTTTTGAACCTCGCATCAACATGGCACCAACAGCACCGCCTTGAGTATTCAGCCCCATTAAACTCTCTTCTGAACCTAAATCAAGACTGAAATTAGCAACCACAGACTCACCCCGGGTTTTCTTGGGCAGGAGGGCCAACTTAACACCATTACTTAACGTACTTAGTTGAGTTCTTGCATCAATGTTGTCAAAAGAGGGTTCAAATGCTTCACCCGCAGCGATTGCCTTTTTACCTTTATAACCCGCTAACAAAGTAGCAATATCATCAGATTGAGGAATATCGACTCGCTCTGGCTTTTCAGTAGGAATAAAACGCCCGATTGTTCTGTTATTTCGCTGTAAATAAGCTTGAGCAACGCGCTGAACATCTGCCGTTGTCACTTTTTCTAGACGATCTCGATGCAAGAAATATAAACGCCAATCTCCCATACCCAACCATTCACTAAGATTTAGTGCTATTGTCTCTGACGAGTTAAATGAAAGTTCAATGTTCTTTAATAAATTTCGTTTGGCTTTTTCAACTTCCCCATCGGTAATAGGTTGCTTTTTAATATTTTCAATCACATCAAGCATTGCTACCTCGGTGGTTGCCAAATCAAATGTTTGATCCGCTTGCGCTGCATATATAGCTAATCCTGGTTCTGCCCATTGAAAACCAAAGCCAAAAGTACGACTGGCTTTCTTATCTTCAACTACTTTTTTGTGCAAGCGTCCACTGGGTGTATCACCTAATATTTGGTTTAGTACGTCAATCGGTGCATAATCAGCATGAGGGCCAGCTGGGATATGATAAAGCGCCAACAATAATTGCGCATCACCGACTCTGCGAACATTAACCTCTCGTTCACCGTCTTGAGCAGGTTCTTGAGTGTAAAGAGGCCTAATGGTTCTGTCTGGTTTAGGGATAGGACCAAAATTTTTGACTACACGTTTAAGCATGTCATCGTTATCAAATTTTCCTGCAACAATTAGTGTTGCATTGTCGGGTTGATAATATTTTTTGTAAAAGGCTTTTAATCGTTCGATTGGCACATTTTCAAGATCAGAGCGAGCACCAATAGTTGATTTTCCGTAATTATGCCAAGAATAAGCAGCCGCTGTTGCTCGCTGGAGCGTTACCCGAAATGGGCTATTTTCTCCGCGTTCAAACTCATTTCTAACGACAGTCATTTCACTATCAAGATCTTTTTTAGCAATAAATGAGTCCACCATGCGAGAAGCTTCCATACTAAGCGCCCAATTTATGTTCTCATCAGTTGCCGCAAATGTTTCAAAGTAATTTGTGCGGTCAGTCCATGTTGTACCATTTGGGCGAGCCCCATGAGAGCTTAATTCTGCTGGTATATCTTTATGCTTGGGTGTTCCTTTGAAAACCAAATGTTCTAATAAGTGAGCCATACCTGTTTCACCGTAGTTCTCATGTTTAGAGCCAACATTGTAGGTAATATTAACGGTCACTGTCTCTTTAGTTTGGTCTGGAAAAAGTAGTACTTTTAAACCATTGTCTAACTGATACTCAGTTATACCTTCAACTTCTGTGATTTTTTTTACTCCAGTATTAGCAAATACTTGAGCACTAGAAATAGCAAAAACGATACAGCACAACATTGCTGAGATTTTGATTTGCCAACTGTGATGGAAGCTCTTAAGAGCGGCAGTAAACATGTAAGATTTTCTCCTTAGTTTTCATTTTAAATCAGTATTAACTCATTATGTAATTGATAAAAATTATAATTTTAAATAGTTTATTTCTGCAAATAACACAATAAACTGCTTTGCGGACAAAACCTAGCTTAAAGGTTTAATTTCTCCAATGAATTACTGTCAATGCTACAAGCACTAGGTGGAACTGATGGTTTACGCTCTTAATGTTACAGAAGTATAGAAGTTGATTTATTGCTTGCTTATGATATGAAGTCTATACAATACCTCTACTAAGAACTAATGTAGATGGCATGAATTCTTGTCTATGAGAACTTACGAATCCATATACTGAATAGGGTTTGGATAAAAAACAATGCTTGAATTAAATGGGTAATGATTTACCTTTCACAACTTTATTACCAATACATAATACGGGGATAACTTACATAAATAATTAACGCAATAATAATTCTTACAATTTGAATATTTAATTCATGAGGTGAAGGTGTTCTGTAAAGCGATTTGAGAGCAGTAAAGTTTAAGGGTGAGAAAATCAGTAAATTTACGTGATGCTTATGTGCTCCTGTAAAATCAATCCCAATTCTATTTTAACCCACACAAGGTGTTGTATTATTGATATTAAATAAGCATTCCAAATTAGAGCACAAGACATAAATAAAAATCGAAAAAACTTAAAAACGGGCAAAATTATCACCCGTTGTTTTATGTTGCTACAATTTTTAAAATACAACCTTACTTCTAATGAGAGCTATAACATAGTAATTTGCAGCCAAGATTATGCCGACTGAAAACGATATACAGAACCCAACGATAAAATTTGTGTCAGTTGGTCAAGTGCTGTTCTAGATTCTACTATTAAACTTGGATCTCTTAAATCATCCAAAACTAAGCGGTCGCGATAATGTTTTTCAACCCAATTAACTAGTGTCGTATATAAGCCATCAGTTAGTAAGCATGCTGGGTTAACCGCTTCGAGTTCTTGTTGAGTAAGCGCTACTCTTAAGCGCAAACATGCAGGCCCACCACCATTTTTCATACTTTCATTTACGTCAAAAAACTCAACCTGATTTATTGGCGAATCTCCAGCTATTACAGACTGTAAATAGTTATAAACAGCTTTATTTTCTCGGCAATGCATAGGCGCAATAATTGCCATATTATTGTCGGACAACGTGACAATTTGGGTATTAAATAAGTAGGTATTAACGGCATCTTTGATGCTTACTTGCTCGGTAGCTACTTCGACAAAATGTAATGAGTTGCCTTGGTATTTTGCTTTAACTTCGTCAATAAAGTTTGTTGAATTTAAATAAGCTTGTTGGTGATAAAAAAGTAC
This sequence comes from Colwellia sp., assembly GCA_042091395.1. Classification (GTDB taxonomy): domain Bacteria; phylum Pseudomonadota; class Gammaproteobacteria; order Enterobacterales; family Alteromonadaceae; genus Colwellia. The sequence goes on along the minus strand of JBELHN010000002.1, from coordinate 137,735 downwards.
ATTTTGATTACCCACGCCAATAACGTCATTGTGAAATACACCTTGATCTATCACATCAGGGTTTTGTTGCACAAAGACTGTGTTGTTATGATTTAAACCATGTAAGCGAGCTATAGCTTGGCTGGCTTCATAAGTTTGTCGAGCCGGAAATTTTTTGGGCCCTGGCTTATCACGATTAAACGCATAACGGCCAAAGGTAAAAATTTCTACTCCTTTATCATCATGGTTTGCGCACAATCTAGTGTGGTTAGCAGCACCCTCATCGCCAAAATGCTCATTGTCATTAAGGTGTTGATGGTGTGCAAAAAAGTCTGTATTGGCAAACATAGCCTGTAAAATATTACTGGTAATTTCTGGCTCAAGTGAGCGGTGAAATTTATTCGCTAAATTAGCCGCAGTGAAATGCACCTTCTTATCTAAGGTATCTGCTGAGGGGGATACTGTCGCTGCATTAGCTGTCCACATAGAGGAGGCGGAATAACAAGCAGCTAAAAGTGAGGGTGCTGTCTTAAAAGCAGACGCTAAGATATGTGAATCACTGCCATGAAAACCAAGCCTCCTGAGAGTATGAAGATCAGGACGCTCTTGCGGAGCAAAGACACCCTGAGTTAATCCCATACCATGTAGAGCTTTCATTTTTTTTAAGCCTTGCAATGCTGCTTGCTTAGGGTTTGAGCAATCATTGGCATTAGATACTGAAGCAACGTTGCCCTCTGATAAACCCGCATAATTGTGTGTGGGGCCAACAAGCCCATCAAAATTAACTTCAACACTCTTCATTGATAAAACCTCGAATTCACTAATAGTCAAAACTATAGCAAAAATTAAAAAACACGACCATGAAATGAATAAATAGCTTTATTAAAAAATCATTATAAAAAGCCTCGATTGGCAGTATCCCTATACAGATAAAACTGATACTTTTGAAAAATATAACTTAGCAAACTCAGTTTTTTATGCGCAAAAAAAAGCACTGATTCAAATCAGCGCTTTTTAGTGCAGAGAAAAAAACTAATATGTAAATGGTTAACGCTTGTTGTAGCAAATTAAACTATTTTTTTAATCGACGAAAAGCTAACCCTATAATCGCTAATGCTAAAATTGCTAATGAGCTGGGTTCAGGCACAAAGACAACTACATCGTGGAAATAACTAAAATCAGTAACTTGGCCACTATTAAATAATCTACCTGAGCCATTGCCAGAGACTAAACTGCTGTTACTTTCGCCAAAAGCACCGCCGTTTCGTCCGGACCAATCGTTAGACCCTGATAACAATGCTGTTTCGGCATAAAGGTTATCGTCAACAATTATGCGCATCAAGTTGTCTTCAAATGAAATAGAGGCTACAACATTAAAACTATGACCAATTAGGCTAGAAGCATCAATACTTACTGTATTAATTAATTCTTGAGTACGTTGAGAAAAAACGAGTTCGTTATTTTCATTATAAAACACACCGATACCATTGCCTTTACCACCCGACTCGAATAGGTATTGATGCTTTGCATTGCCGCTAAAGCCAATCAAGTTTTCAACAGTGAGTTTAAAGGTGGCACTATCTTTTGAAGCATCACTAGTTGTTGAAGTACCATTTAAATTACCAAAGTCAGCTTCATGGAAGGTTTGACCATTTCGCCCTCCGGTAATATTAGAAAACTTGCCAGCACCACTTTGGTTATAATCGGCTGTCAGTGAGTCTAAATTATAAATATTAGCTTTGATGGGCCCAGCATGAGCTATGTTGTTTAAGCTACTGAATGCTAAAAACGATACTACTAACACAGTATGTATAAACTTCATCTTATCATTATTCCTATTTCTTGAATTTGTTCACAAGTTGTCAGTAAAAAGTACTGCAAGATTTATTTTTCAACATATACATACATGCAAAAAAAATGCCACTTTAAAAATAAATAACCTTATCAATAGATTAATTTTTTATACAATAACTTTATATTGTAATGTGTAAAATAAACTGACTATAACCTAGGTTAAGCATCATGTTTTTTATGCAAAATATAAAGGTTCAACGCTACTCTATTTGCTAATCTTGATATCTTTTCAGTCAATTTCTTTTGTACTTTTATTAATACGATAAAGCATCATTAAAGCGCGATTAGAGCCAAACAATACTAACAACTAATACCTAACAAGCTTTACCCTGAAGTTACTGTTAAAAATTATTAATAATAAATACAAAATAGGTACTATTAAATTTAAACAATGAATTTAGTAACTTACCAAAGTAAAATTAACTTTGCTGCAATCATGCTAGATATCGTACAAAAATTCCGTTATCTTGCTTTATTCCCATCTATTGGATGTTGTTAGCAACGTAGCAATCGAGTTCGTGTATTGGGACGATTCTTTACGAAATATTTTAAGGATAAGTTAAGTGTCTAGCTCATTGGAAGAAAAAGATAAATTAATTGCATCGCTTGAGTCTCAATTAAAAACTGCTCATCTGCAAGAGTACCGATTAAAAACTCTTATCCAATCAGCCCCGTTATGCATCCATGAGATTAATTTACAAGGCCAAATTACCTCAATGAATAAAGCCGGCCTCTCTATGATGGACATGGTCAACGAAAGAGAGATATGTGGAGTTTATTACATGGACTTTGTTAATAAGCAACAAAAGTCTACAATCAATCAATTACTAATAAAGGCCTTTCGGGGGGAATACAGCAGCTTTGAATTCAGTCCTGAAAATTCCTCGTTGATTTTTACGTCCTGTTTTGCGCCTGTTTTTAATGATGAAGGAAAGGTTGATAGGGTAATGGGAATTACTGAAGATATTACCTTGCAACGAAAAAATGAAGAGGAACTTTTAAAATCCAGAAAACTTGAATCTATTGGCTTGTTAGCCGGTGGAATAGCCCATGATTTTAACAATATTCTTACTGGTATGTTTGGCCATCTGGAATTAGCTAAATTAAAGCTAAACAATAAACACCCAGCCTTTGAACACATTCACACCGCAAATCAAGTAATGGAGGACGCTGCAAAACTCAGTAACCAGTTACTAACCTTTGCAAAAGGTGGCGATCCTGTTTTTGAGGTGTTAGACCTGCCACCCATTATTGAAGATTCAATCACTTTGCTATTGGCCGGCAGTAATGTTACCACCACACTGAATATAGCTACTGAACTTTGGCAACTCAATGCTGATAAAGGCCAAATTTCGCAAGTCATCACCAATTTAGTCATTAACGCAAAACAAGCCATGCTAGAAGGTGGAACACTCACTATTGAAGCCTACAACATCAAAAATTATCACAATAGTTCAGTCCCTTGGCTTACCGGTAATGTTGTGTGTTTAAAAGTAATCGACCAAGGTGAAGGTATTGCTGAGGATTTAAAAGCCCACATTTTCGATCCTTATTTCACCACTAAACAAGGTGGAAGTGGTTTAGGCTTGGCTACAGTCTATAGTATTATCAAAAAACATAAAGGTTTTATAGAAGTTGACTCAATCATAGGAAAAGGGGCATCGCTTAACCTCTACTTACCGGCAAATATTGAAAAGAACGTGGTCCAAGATCGGAGCCTTGTCACTCAGGTGCCGAAAACAGCCGCTACCTATAAAATTCTGGTCATGGATGATGAACAAATGATTTTAGATGTAGCAAAGGAAATGCTTGGTATTTTAGGGTATGAGGTTGACACCGCACTAAATGGTCGCCAAGCAATAATGAAATATGAAAACAGTCAAAAATCTGGTGCTCCTTTTGATGTCGTTATCATGGATTTAACGATACCTGGCGGTAGTGGCGGTGAATCTGTAATTAAGGAATTATTGCTGTTAAACCCCAAAATAAAAGCAATAGTTACTAGTGGTTACTCTACAGGGCAAGTTATGGCTTATCCCAAAAAACATGGTTTTAAAGAACGTCTGATTAAACCATTCAATATGGGTGCCTTAGAGAAAACCTTGAATAAAATACTTACAGGTTAGTTCTTCAAGTGACTTGCAAGTGTTAGCTTTGCCTTAATAGAAAAAGTTTTCTCCAACTAAGATAAAAACTAACAACTATAGCCATAAAGCACTATACTATTTATCATAGTTGTATTGACTAAGCATGCTATATCTCAGTGGTTATGCATTAGTGCAAAAGGTTCAAGCTTTTATAGTATAACCTCTAAATGAGGCATAAATTTCTAAAGGTTTAGTAAATGGATTTAATCAATAATAGATCACCGCTAAGTGGTAAGGATAAACAATCTGTTTTAGTGGTTGAAGATAGTGACGAAGTTCGTGAATTTTTGGTCACTTTTCTGTCAATGCAATATTTCGTTTATAGTGCTGATAATGGCCAATCTGGAATTGAGCTAGCCATAGATAAACTGCCCGATATGATTATTTCAGACATCATGATGCCAATCAGTGATGGTTTTGAGCTAGTTGCCCAACTTTCTCAAAATGAACAAACCTGTCACATACCTATTATTTTAATTACCGCGAAAACCGACGATGAAAGCCAACTCAGAGGCTTATCACTTGGTGCTGTTGATTATATTACTAAACCATTTGACATAAAAAACATCAGCTTCAAACTTAACAACATCTTATTACGACAAAAAAAATTATTATCGTCACGTTTAACACAAGAAAAACAAAACACTGATAAGCTCTCGTATAATGAGACAGAACAGTTATTCTTAAGTAAATTAGACAATATCATTGCAAATAGTTACCAAGACAGTGGTTTTTCAGTGGCCTCATTAATTGCTGAAATTGGTATTAGTGAACGGCAGTTACAGCGCAAATTTAAGCGACTGTTTCAACAAAAACCTGCTACTTACATTAGAGATTATCGATTACAAAAAGCTAAAGAATTACTATTGAAAGGTCAACCCATTGCTGTTATTTCTGACAATGTTGGTTTCAACTCTCAGAGCTATTTTAGTCAAAGCTTCAAAATAGCTTTTGGTCAATCTCCTAAAGACTTCATTCTTAAACACTCCTAAACACGATTAATTACCTTTAACACGTTATCTTCATAAAAGTAGTCACCTTCATCATGACTTGTATCAATGATAAATATCAATAAATATGTCGGATTTTTGCAATTTTATGTCGGCTTTGTTTATTTACAACACTTAAAACTATTATAAACTCATACATGTACCAATAGTTAACAAGGATGCTTAATCAATGCTTCATAAAGACTCTAAAATTATTATATTAGATGATGAACATGCCGTAGCTGAGTTTACCTCGACCACTTTAGAACAGCTTGGTTTTATGGATATTGAGATATTTACCTCGGTTAAATTGTTTGTTGATAGAATACGTACTTCTGCAGCTGATCTGTTTTTTTTAGATATCAACCTAAATCAATTTGATGGTTTAGTCATTTTAAGTTGGGTTAAAGCAAAGCAACCTGATGCCAAAGTTGTAATGTTCTCCGGTGATACCAGAAAAGATTTAGTTAAAGAGGCAAGTCAATTAGGTGCGGTTGGTTTCTTGTCTAAATTTGAGCTTGATAAAAACATTCGGCAATTACTCAACAAGTGGAACGTTAACTACCCCCTGATGTAATAATTAAGCCAGTCATTTTATATAAACCTACATGGACCACCTCTAATATGTCACTTCATTACAATATTAAGCTAAAGAAGACTAAACAATGAGATATTTAAAAGTGTTACAGGCAATACAGCTTAAGAATTGTAAATATCTTCTTAGGTATTCTGCAAACGTTGACTGCTTATGAATAATTTACTGCTAATTGATGACGATAAAGATTTTTCAGATTTTTTTGTTGCTGCCATTCAAAGTAAAGGCGCTAATTGCCAGGTGCTGTCTGAGCCTAAAAAAATCATTAATTTAAATTTAGAGGCAATAGACCATATCATTATCGATTTATTAATGCCTGAATTTGATGGCTTACAAATATTGCGTTTTCTCAAAGAAGTTGATTATCGTGGCGATATTTCTGTGACCTCAGGCCAAGACCAATCATTACTAGACTCAGCAAAAGAAATTTGTCAATTACACAAGTTGTCTTTTCACTCGGTATTGAAAAAACCTTTTGATTTGTCAACACTTGATACGATAACCAAAAAGAAATGCGTAGAACAAATAAAAAATACTAAAATTAAACCTAGAGAACCCAATGACAGTGAATTAACAATTGCCCTAAAAGCTGCTATCGACTCACAATCTTTAGACGTTTATTTCCAACCTAAAGTAAATATGAGTAACCTGTTAATAACCGGCTTTGAGGCCTTAGCAAGGTGGTCTTTAAACGGTAACTTTATTCCGCCAACACGTTTCATTCCTCTAGCTGAAAGTACTGGCCTGATCGATAAATTAACTCAGGTTATCGTTGAGAAAAGTTTAAAACATTATTCTCGTATTCAAGCACATCAGTGTAAACCATCGTTATCCATAAATTTTTCTGCTCTTGAACTTAATACAAGTAATTTACCTGATTTATTAAAAAGTAAAATAGAGCAATATCAAGTTGCCAGTGAACGAATCACTTTAGAAATAACAGAAACAGTATTTTTAGAAAAAAACCCCCTCTCTTTAGAAGTGTTAACTCGACTTCGTTTAATGGGGTTCAAACTATCCATTGACGACTTTGGCGCCGGTTATTCATCAGTAAATATGTTGCAAAACGGTCCATTTACTGAGTTAAAAATTGACCGCGCTTTTGTTAGTACAATTCACTGTAACGAACAATCAAGAATCATCGTGCAATCAATAGTAGAAATGGCTAAGCGCCTAGAATTATTGGTAGTGGCTGAAGGGATAGAAGATCAAATAACGCAAGAGGGCTTAACTAAAATGAATTGCTTAATTGGCCAAGGCTATTTTTTCAGTAAGCCTATGCCCGCGCACCTCGTCAATGATTGGCTAACCAATTGGTACAAACATAATAACTTAACAACACTAAACTAAACGCTTTATAAAATCTACTAAATTTCAGTAAATTAAGATCAGCTGTGTCAGCTTACAAGGACCCTTATGACAAACTATCAAGAAATAAATGAGATAATTGTGCAACATCAAACCGATGTAATTCAAAATTGGGTAGATGAAGTTGTTACCAATGTGAATAGCCCACGAGCAACCGAAGAACAAGATTGCCAGCAACTTATTGAATTAATGAACCATTGCTTATCACAGCCATCTACAGATATTTTTTCTACTACGGCATTTCAACAACTTGAGCAAGCAATTCGCTCCTTTAGTGCATTTAGGGCATTAAACAGTTACACACCAACACAAACTGCAAACTACTTATTAATTCTGAAAAAGGTGGTTTATCAACTATTACTTGAGCAATTACCTAACACTTCACCTAGGTTGTTAATTGATTTTAATAACTTTATTGATAAAATTGCAGTTTTGAGTTTTCAATATTACTCTGAATCCAGAGAAGAAGTAGTTACCTCGCAAGCTTATGCGCTAGAGCACGATACTCCCATAGTGAAAATTTCAAAAGATATTTTATTGATGCCACTTATGGGTATTATTGATACCGTTCGGGCACAAAAAATTATTGAGGGGCTTTTAGAGTCAGTGGTTGAGCACCAGTCTGCCCTGGCAATACTCGACATGACAGCGGTCCCTACCTTTGATACCCATGTCGCTAACAATATCCTTAAAACCATTGTGGCTGCAAAAATGGTGGGTACTCAAGTTATTTTATCGGGTATTAGTACTAATGCAGCACTTACTATTGTTAAGCTTGGTGTTGACCTCAGTCATGTTGAGACATTTAACACCCTAGAAAATGCTATTGCCTATGGGTACAACAAAACTCACACGAAAATTACCCAGGAATAATGGTTTAATGAATATAATTCCTATTTTGCAGTTAAAATCTAATTTGATTGCTTCAATACAAACCGAATTGACAGATGAGGAGGCACTTGCTTTTCAATCTGCACTCCTTGAAAAAAATCAACAGTTAAATACAAAAGGCATCATTATTGATGTATCAATGCTTGATGTCATTGATTCCTATATGGCAAAAGTACTGAGTGATTTAACCACTATGGTTAAATTACAGGGGGCGAAAGTTGTCTTGTGCGGAGTTCAACCTGCTGTTGCTTCAACGCTAGTTGACATGGGAATGAGATTAAACAGTATTGATACCTTCTTATCATTAGATCATGCCTTTGCCTTCCTTACCAAAGAACAATCTAGCAACATGGAAGAATAACGCTATGAGTAATTCTAAAGCACCTAAAGGCCTAGATAGTGTATTTGAACAAACTATTACCATAGAAACAACACAAGACATTGTTGTTGCTAGACAAAAAGGACGAGAGTTAGCACAGCAGTATGCTTTTTCTAAAAGTGAACAAACACGTTTTGCTACCGCTATTTCCGAGCTAACACGGAACGTATTAACCTACGCCGTTGCTGGTGAATGTTCGTTTTCAGTAACCTGTGCGAGTAAAAAAGACACTATATTAGCCCGCATAATTGATAATGGACCTGGTATTTCCAACCTTGAGCTAGCCCTGCAAGATGGCTACTCCGGTGGTTCAGGTCTAGGGTTAGGTTTACCTGGCGCCAAAAGGCTAGTTCATACCTTCATGGTGAACTCCTCTCCCGGGTTGACCGTTATTGACATCACCATTTGCCGGCATAAACGATAAAATGATGTCTCATCAACTTAACAAAAATCGTCTGTACAAATCACAACAGCTGTGTACCTTGGTCATTGAAAAAGAATGGCAAATTGCTCAGGCAAGGCAACGTGTTAAATCCATAGCTCAAGATTTAGGCTTTAATCAGGTTAATACTGCACAAATGATCACCTCTTTATCTGAGTTAGGATACAACTTGATCTTTCATTCGACTAACGGAGGAGTTGTTTATGTGTCGAAATTGCAAACTTTAAACGCCGTTGGGATTAAAATAACCTGCATTGATTCTGGACCAGGTATTTCATCAATAAACGAGGCTTTATCCGACGGTTTTTCAACTAACGGTGGTTTAGGTGGTGGCCTTCCAGGAGCAGAGCGCTTAATGGATGAGTTTTATATCACTTCAAGTAACGACGGCACGCACATCGACTGTATCAAGTGGAATAACTGATGGATACTTTTATTAATCAAAAAAAAGGTGAAACATTTTGCGGTGATAGATTTTTAACCCTTAAAAAAAATGACAATACTTTTTATGTCGTCATTGACGGTATTGGCCATGGCCAAAAAGCAAGTTATGTTGCGGACATTGCTTACCACTGTATTACACATGAAATTAACGCAAATTCAACGCTTATCAACATCATTCAAACCTGTGAAAAAGCTTTAGCTGATACCCGAGGTATTGCAGTTAGTTTTGTTAAAGTTGACCACGGTAAATGTTGTCTAGAATATTGCAGCGTTGGTAACATTGAAAGCCTATTAATTGACGCTAGTGGCACTATTAACCTAAAACGAACTCCTGGTGTTTTTGGCGCTAAAAAACACCCGATAACCATATCCATTTTGCCCTTTACCAATGACGCGTATTTATTGATGTGCTCTGACGGTGTTGGTGATATTACTGGGCCATTTCGCCAGCAACTTGGCAATTTAAACTCTAGACATATAGTCAACTTACTGGCCAAGCAGTGGCAAGGCCAAGATGATGTATGTATTCTTTGTGAGAAGCTAAACCATGAATTGCATTGATGATTATATAAAACAGTATCAAGCGTATATTCTTAATTATGCTGAAACGGCTGATGAAGCGACGCTTTATAATTGTTCTGAACTAGGTAAAACCTTTGCTCTAAAAGAGTTCTCTGTAGAAGATGTGGTGACCTTGCATCAGTCTTGCATTAGTCATTTAGGTAACTTGCTGTCAGAAAAGCAAGTCATTGCCTCGTTCGATTTATTGACCGAAGTGACAGTCCAGCAGAGTTTATGGCTAAAGCGAGAGATAGAATTAAAATCAACCGCGCAAACTAAAGTTTCTCAACAATTAATGTTTGAAAAATCAATTATTTCTTCTTTTCCTGATATATTGATTAGATTAACAAATGACCTTAATGTTCTTGATACAAATGATCACTTTAACAAGCTATTTCCACAACAGTCATTTACTAAAAAAGCAGATTTCCTTAGCATTTTTGAACATCAAGCCGATATTTTGCACTTATGCTCGTATACATTAAGCTCCAAACAACGTATTACAAGGCGTATGAATTTGGTGTCTGCTGAACAGCAAGTATTTGCTTGTGAAGTTACTTTTGTATTGCTCCATGATGTTAACCAAGAACAAGACGGGTTTCTATGTATTATTAGAGATTTGAGTGAAATGTTACAAACATCAGCGCAGTTAGAGTTTGCTCATCAAATGATACATGATGTTATTGAGGCCATGCCTGTGAGAATTTACTGGAAAAACAGCCAGCATCAATATTTGGGCTGTAATAGTTCTTACCTTGCTGATACAGGCTTAACGAGTGAGCAATCACTGCTCTACAAAACGACAACACAGCTACCTGACAGTGTCGCTAATATCTCTTTAGATTTAGGTGTTGAAAACGAGGTAATTCAACAAATAGTACCTTTTCATCAAATAGAACGTCAAATTACCTTAGCCTCACAAAAGCAAATATTTATTAAAGAAACGATACATCCGCTAAAAGATCTTAAAGGGGATATTTACGGTATTATTTGCTGCTATGAAGATATTAGCGAAATAAAAGAAAAAGAATTAGAAAACAAAAGACTAACGAATAACTTGAATCAAAGCCAGCGACTAGAGTCTGTTGGCAGATTAGCAGGGGGTATTGCTCATGACTTTAACAATATGTTGTCAGTCATATTAGGTTACTCTCAGTTAATGGAGCGAGATAAAAATATAACTAATAATCAAGATAAGTTTATTGATTATTTAGGCAGAATTTCTGCGGCGGCTGATAAAGCTAAACTCCTCACTGAAAAGTTGTTAACGTTCAGTCGTAAACAAGTTTTACAACCACATCAAATAGAACTTTATGAGCACATAACACAAACCTTAACAACTTACGCTTCTATTATTGGCGAAGATATTTTTATTTCTCTCAATACTGCAGGTGAATTTTGGGTTCACGCAGATGCTAATCAGATTGATCAAGTTATTTTGAATTTATTGGTCAATGCCCGAGATGCCATGGTAGATAAAAATTCAATTACGCAAAAACGCATAGACCTTACGCTAACACCCGCAAATTACGGTAAAAATGTTTGTTTAACGGTTAAGGATACTGGGGTTGGTATACCTAAGGATATACAAGATCAAATCTTTGAACCCTTTTTTACAACCAAAAAGGATATAGGCACTGGCCTAGGTTTAGCTACAGTTTTTGGTATCGTTGCCCAAAATAATGGCGACATTGTGGTAAACAGTGAAGAAGGAGTGGGTACTGAGTTTCAAATATATTGGCCTGTTGATAACAGTACAACCCCCTCAATGAAAAAAAACAATATTAATTCTTTAGATAAACCCGTTAAAAAATCATTTCAGCCTTCGATTGTTTGTATTGTTGAGGATGAAGAGCCGGTGAGAAACTTAATGGAGTCAATTATTAGTAACCACGGTTATCAGGTCATTGCAAAGGAAAGTGGCCAGTCTTTATTAAATTACTTAGAGCACCGATCACTTCAACCAGCACTATTAATTTCAGATGTTATTCTATCTAAAGGTGAAAATGGTAAAGAAGTAAGTCAACAATTTTCATCTCGCTACCCTGATAGCAAAGTGATGTTTGTTTCTGGCTATAGTAACGATCTCATTTCAAAGCGAGGTATCATTCTTGATGGTTTTAGTTATTTAAATAAGCCCTTTGATATTGATAAGCTTATTTCAATGATAGATGGTTTATTAAACAATGATTCTATACCAATAAATTGATAAATCGGATGCAAAAACTCAGTTGTAATTACTATTACAGTAATATTTTTCCTGAAAGTTAGTAGTTAAATAACTGAAAAAAATTAAATAAGTTACTAATTTCCTTGGTCTTGAAAAAACATTGCCATGATTGTTTAATCTTTGCTACAAATATCAATAAAAAACACTAATACTTGTTTTTAAATCCTCTCTTTTTGGTATCGTGATAGCCACCCCCTGCACAAAAAATTTTCCCTAATCGCTTAAATTTCCTAATCTTTTCAGCCACTAAGTCAGTTTACATATTCTCACTTTTGATAACTCAATGAATTCAATAGCTAGATTTCTTCAGTAATAGACACCGTCTAGTTCGTATTGAAGTTTCTTACCTAAAACATCACTCAAACACTCCTTTACAACCTCTCATCAGATTTACCGAAAAATTATCATCAGATTTATGGCTAAGGGATAGGGCTAATAGCTAAAGGCTAAAGGCTAAAGTTAATTGCCTTAAATTACGTTGCATTTTGCAATAATTTTTATTATTTAACTTAAAAAACCTATATAAAACATCAATAAAACAAATAAGCTCCTGATTAATATATATAAAAAAAAGTGGTTAGGAAATTGCTTTTAAATAATAAATTGGGGCTGACAACTCATTTATTTAATGATGGTGAGCATGTTAAAAGGCTTTTTAAATTCATAGCCTTGGATTTTTGTATGAGATTAAATACATGCACATTGCATCACTGATTGTTCAATTTCCTTAATGAGTTCTGAAAATGATATCAGTAAGCAAATTTTACAGGTAATTTTTATGTACTTACGCCATGTTCGTTTAACACGATTAACTCAATTAGTGGTAATGATATTTAGTTTAACTTTTATGTCTTCATCTGAAGCTGTTAATCATAATGTTCATTATGAAAAAGCGATTATTAGTTATTACGATAATCAATTTGATAGTGCTTATATACATCTTAAAAATGCTGTTAAGCAAAATTCAGATCACTTACCTTCACGAATTTTGATGGCTAAAATATTATTAGCACAGAATAAAGCTGCTGCTGCTGAAATTGAAATAAAAAAAATTTTAGGTAATGGGGCCGATGATATTCATACTGTGCCGATACTCATCGAAGCATTATTACAACAAAAGAAATTTAATGAATTACTCAACTTTATTGAACACAATTATTACAGTGTAAGCGTTATAAAACACATAAATTTAGGCCGAGCCCAGGCTTTACTTGGCAATAAACAATTTAATAAAGCAGATATTGCTTTTATTGAAGTACTCATCGAGCAGCCTAATAATGTTAAAGCTCTCATAGGCAGGGCTCAAATAGCACTTAAAGAGGGAAACATCAAAAATGCTTCTAAATTTACAGAGCAAGCATTAAGACTTGAACCGGATAATATCTCAGCATTATTACTTAATGCCTCGTTGAATCAAATGAAAGGAAACCCCAAGAAGGCACTCAAAATCATAGAATATGCAATGACTTTAAAGCCCAGCAGTGCTCCTACACGTTTAATTTATTCAATTCTATTGATGGAGCAAGGTAAAATACAGGCGGCAAAAACTGAAATAGAAAAAGTGCTATTGGTATTACCAAACGAACCAGGTGCAAATTTTGTAAAATATTTATCAAGTGTATATTTAGGTAAGACAAGTGAATCTGAAAAGACATTAGCAAGTTTAGTCAGCATTTTGGAAACCATACCCGACAACATCAAACAAGATTTTCCTATTTTTTATTATCTTGCGAGCTTGGTCGACTTTCAACAAAGAAATTACAACAAAGCCAGAACCTCTATGGCTGCCTATCTACAAATAAATGAGCAAGACCTAAAAGCCCAAATTTTGCATGCTAAAATAGTCATTGCTCAAGAAGAACTTGATCAAGCTAGAATTATCCTAAGTAAACTCCTTATTTATCATAACGGTAATATAGACATATTATCACTATTAGCAAACGTACATTTACGAATGGGTAACTTTGATCAGGCAGAATATTTTTTCAATGACCTTAGAAGAAAGAAACCTAATGATATCGAGATACTAACAAGCCTTTCTAAACTGCAAATGATAAAGTCTGACTTTTACCCAGTTATTAACAATTTAAAAAATCATTCAAAAGTTAATAATTCCCCTAGTGCATTGATATTACTTGCAAAAGCATACCTTGCTATTAACTCCCCTGAAATGGCTTTGCCGTATATCGATACATTACAAAATATTAATCCGAAATCAAGTTACGTATATCAGCTAAAAGGCTCCGCATTAGGTATGTTAAATGATATGGAAGGGGCAAAATTAAACTTGCGAAAAGCCTTAGAACTCTCACCCAATAATTATCAAGCAATCATTCAACTTGCCAAAATTGACGTGTTTGAAAATAATTTAAATGGTGCTATTGACAAATTATCAACACATATAGAGCAATACAAACCAACGAGTGAATTATTAATAGTATTAGCAGATTTTTATTTAACAGATAAGAAGTTTTTACAAGCACAAAAATATTACCTTAAAGCACTTTCAACTGACCCAGAAAGCATTTCTGCGATAAACAGATTAGTTGCTTTATATCAGGAAACTAATCAATTAGATAAGGCCATTCAAGCTACCGAAAAATTCATAAATAACACTACTACTATTGCAGAAGCATATTCTCTTTTAGGTAAGTTATATTATGCTAACCAACAAAATGACAGAGCTAGAAATGCTTTTAACAAAGCAATAAAGGTCAGTGATACGAAAGAAATAGCACTATTGGAATTAGCAAACTTTCAATTACATAGTGGGAAAATTAAAACAGCCAGAAAAACATTATTAAGGGCATTAACAATAAACAAAAACCATATTCCCTCACAACTTAAATTGATAGAAATTACCATTCAACAAAAAGAAAAGGATTACACACTAAGGTTAATTGCCAAGTTTGAAATGCTCACCGATGATAAAGTGAAATCAAATCAACTCAAAGGAGATATTCATAGAGTAACCGACGAATTTAAAAAAGCTGAGTCATTTTATCAACTATCTTTAAACACAAAACCAACACAACAAAGCGTCATCGGCTTATACAATGTTTATAAGAAAACAAACCGCACTGATGAGATGATTAAATTACTGAGTAACTGGCTTAAGGAAAACCCTAGAGACTTAGCTACAGGTATTGCTTTTGCCGAGACTCACAAAAATCTTGGTAATATTAAATTTGCACTTAGTTATTATAAACAACTAATCATATATTACCCAAATAACCCAATACTACTGAATAATGCCGCGATGACACTGCTCTCTCTAGGGCACTATCAAGAAGCAACAGTGTTAGCTAATCAAGCACACCTTCTTATGCCTAACAGCGTTACCATACTCGACACAAAAGCCTGGATTGAGACTAAAAAAGGTAACTATCTAGAAGCTCTATCTTTGTTAAGGCAAGCGAATGCAATGGCTGATGAAAATTTTGTTGTTAAATACCATTTAGCAGTAACTTTAGACAAATTAAATAGACGAAATGAAGGCTTTAGTTTTTTAAAAGACGCTGCATTAACCAAAACTCATTACCCAGAAAAAAAGCAAGTAGTCAGACTTTTTAAAAAGTGGCAACAAGAGAGTATCAAAGCCTAGTTGAGCAGTTATTAATGATCAAACCGAATTACCTAGATACATAATTTTAATGAAACAGAGGAGTTAACCCATGATTGCTAATCAAATGAATCAGAAGATCAAAAAATATATGATCTTATTTATTGTATACTTTTTTTGTTCTAATACTTTAGCAAACAGTTTTACTATGGACGTTACTGGCAGTATTTTTAACATGACTGGCTATAACATGTCTTACAATGGTGATGATATAAGTTCTTTTGCCTTAAGTTTCGAAGGCACGAATGTAGAGACAGGGGAAACCGCACACCTTTATTGTATTGAACTATTACAATCCTTAGAAATGGGGGAGGTTGAATTTACCCAAGTTGATTTGTCCAGTGTGGATGATAAATATCACAAAGCCGCATGGTTAATGGATACTTTTTCATATTACACCGATACCTTTCAAAGTGGTGTATTACAATTAGCTATTTGGGAAGCTGTTCACGAAACAGAAGACCTTTTTGATCTATACTCTGGGATATTTCAGGTTGTTCCCACTGATGAGGGCAATGTTAATTTTGCCGTAGAACTGGCAGATATTACGGACAGTTTTATTTTAAATTATGACCCAAATGCTAACTTAGATCATATCGCGATATACGTTTCATCAACCGAACAAGATGTTATTGGCAATGAAATATTGGATGTACCAGAGCCCCCTGTTTTAATGTTTTTTTTACTGGGTGGAATATATTTAATAAACACAAAACGCCATGATAGTAAGTGATAAATTAAATTATTCAAAAATTCTATAATGTATTCAAATATAGCGAACTAAATAACATTGCTAGTATTTTTCAATTCATTTTATGCCCAAGAAAGTTAAAATATAGTTATTCAATTTAAAAATACGGTTATATGTCACTTAGCAGACAATTTGGCTCATTAAATAACAAAATATTATATTTAATTGTATGGCTATTGTTAATTTACTTTTATCGACACTAGTCAAGTGCCCATAATCGCTGATAGAATCTACGCCATTATTTATCATATTCACAAGAAGACATTGAGATGGGCAGAGCTTACCAAAACCGTAAATTATCTATGGCCAAAACTGCAGGGGCCAAAACTAAAGTGTATTCAAAATATGGTAAAGCAATATATGTTTGCGCCAAAAACAACGGTATCGATCCAGATGGTAACCTTGCCTTGAGGGGCTTAATTGATCGCGCTAAAAAAGATCAAGTGCCTACGCACGTAATAGAAAATGCAATTAAAAAGGCCTCGGGGGCTGGTGGTGAAGATTTTGTTGAGGCAAGATACGAAGGCTTTGGTCCTGGCAACTGTATGGTAATTATTGACTGCCTTACTGACAATGGTAATAGGACTATTAAAGATGTTCGGCAATGCTTTACTAAATCACATGCTAAAATCGGCACTTCTGGCACAGTATCTCACATGTTCGATCACCAAGCTGTATTTGCCTTTAAAGGAGAAGATGACGAAAGTGTTTTAGAAACATTAATGATGGCAGATATCGATGTTACTGATGTAGAGTTAGTAGATGGTATTATTACTGTTTATGCTCCACACACTGAGTTTTTCAAAATTAAAACGGAATTTGCTAACTCAATGCCAGAGTTTGAATTAGAAGTTGAAGAAATAACATGGGTACCACAAAACTATATTGATATTGAAGGTGAAGAAGATCTTGCTAATTTTGAAAAATTCATCGCTATGCTAGATGATTGTGATGACGTGCAACATGTTTACCATAACGCCGAAATAAAAGCCTAAAAGCTAAAAGCTAAAAGCTAAAAGCTAAAAATAAAATTTTCCCAACAAAAAACAGTGCTCAAAGCACTGTTTTTTTTATTGTGTAAAAGAATATACAGAGATTAAAGGTACAACTCTAGTCAAAGGGTTATTCCTTAGAAAACAAGTCGAGAGCTAGTTATCCAATAAACCATTTTCACTATCGACATCCTTGCTTCCACTTTCTGATAACTCAACTTCAACACCAGAAACTCGCTGAAGCCCGCGAGGAAGTTTATTACCTCGTCGTCCACGCTCACCCTTGTAGTGCTCAATATCAGTAGCTTTTAAGGTAAGTTTTCTTTTTCCTGCATGCAAGGTAATCGACGCACCCTCTGGAACAATGCATAACATAGTGACAAATTCTTCTCGCAACTTTGCTCTAGCAGAAGGAATGTTGATTATCTTATTGCCTTTACCTTTACTGAGTAGTGGAAGGTTTTTCACCGGAAAGATTAACATTCTACCCTCGCTGGTGATCGCCAAACAATTATCACTTTCCATGTTAGTAATAAGTTGAGGAGCCATTACCCTGGCAGCTTCAGGCAGACTAATCAGTGCTTTACCATTTTTATTACGGCTAACCATATCATTAAAGCTGGTAACAAAACCGTAACCGGCATCACTGACTAAAAGGTATTTGCTCTCATCAGTTGCCATAACACAATGAACAAAGGTACTACCGGTAGCAAGGTTAAAGCGGCCTGTTAGAGGTTCACCTTGAGAGCGAGCAGTTGGCAATGTATGGGCATCAGTAGTAAATGCACGACCATCAGAACCCAAAAACACTACAGGCCGATTACTGCGACCTTTGGCATCACATAAATAGTTATCCCCAGCCTTATAGCTTAAACTTGTTGGGTCAATATCATGCCCTTTAGCACAGCGGGCCCAGCCTTTATCTGAAACGACAACGGTAACCGGTTCACTTGGCACAAGATCTTTCTCGGTTAATGCTTTTGATTCAGCTCGCTCAACTAATTTACAACGGCGTTCATCGCCATATTCTTTAGCAGCAGCTAAAATTTCTTTTTTCATTAAAGTATTCATTCGCGCTTTAGAGTTAAGTGTTTTTTCTAAATATTCTTGTTCTAAACTTAACTCGTCTTGTTCGGCACGAATCTTAATTTCTTCTAGCTTAGCCAACTGACGCAGTTTAATTTCTAATATGGCGTGTGCTTGTATCTCAGACAATGCAAAACGAGACATCAGCTCCGTTTTTGGATCATCAAAGCCTCTTATAATTTCAATAACTTCATCAATATTTAAGTAAGCGATTAACAAACCATCAAGAATATGCATTCGCGCCAAGACTTTATCAAGCCTATACTGCAAGCGCCTGCGCACTGTTTCACGGCGGTAGTCAAGCCATTCAGATAATATAACCTGTAAATTTTTAACCGCCGGCCTATTATCCAAACCTATCATGTTAATATTGACACGATAACTTTTCTCAAGATCGGTACTAGCAAATAAATGCTGCATTAATTGTTCAACATCAACACGGTTTGAGCGAGGAATAATAACAAGACGCACTGGGTTTTCATGATCTGATTCATCACGAAGATCTACCACCATAGGTAATTTCTTAGCGGTCATTTGGCTAGCTATTTGCTCTAATACTTTACCACCTGAAGCTTGATGAGGGAGAGCACTAATAACAATATCACCCTGTTCGACTTCATAAACAGCCCGCATTTTGATTGTGCCACGGCCTGTTTGATAAATTTTTTCTATATCTGTTTTTGGCGTAATAATTTCGGCATTGGTTGGATAATCGGGGCCTTTGACAAACGTTAATAAATCTTCGACCTGAGCTTTAGGGTTTTCAATTAAGTGAATACAGGCATCTGCTACTTCTCGAACATTATGAGGTGGTATATCGGTTGCCATACCAACCGCAATACCTGTAATCCCGTTTAATAAAATATGTGGTAAACGAGCTGGCAAAGTCATGGGCTCTTTCATGGTACCATCAAAATTTGGTTGCCAGTCTACCGTGCCTTGGCCTAGTTCAGCTAATAACACCTCGCTGAAGCGGGAAAGGCGTGACTCGGTATAACGCATTGCCGCAAAAGATTTAGGATCATCAGGAGCTCCCCAATTACCCTGACCATCAACTAAAGGATAACGATAAGAGAACGGTTGTGCCATTAATACCATAGCTTCGTAACAAGCACTATCACCATGAGGATGAAACTTACCTAAAACATCCCCAACTGTTCTTGCTGATTTTTTATATTTAGCAGCAGCAGAAAGCCCTAGCTCAGACATTGCATAGACTATTCTACGTTGAACAGGTTTTAAACCATCACCAATATGAGGTAAAGCCCTGTCCATAATGACGTACATAGAATAATTTAAATAAGCTTCTTCGGTAAAACGCCTTAACGGAACTTGTTCTACTCCTTCAAGGCTATATTCGAGGGCATCTGACATGAATTGACATTCCTGATATTACGAGTCTAATTATTATTTTTGTTAATTGCCGTCATTATTAAACATTAACATAACGGCTGGTCTGATCTTACACTTCTAGCTTAGCTGATTATGCTTCTAGAGAATATAAAAAACATTAAATATAGCGATACTCTAGGACAGTTTAACAATAAATAGTCAAAAAATTACACACCAAGTGTACTTTGAAAGTGCACAACAGTGTCTCTACCTTGTTCCTTGGCATAATACAAAGCATGATCAGTATCGCTTAAAAGTGAATCAAAATTTAGCGTTTCTTCCTTTAATGAAGCCACACCAATACTCACTGTAACCTTTTGTTTGACCATTAATGAACTGAAGCTATGTGCAGCTATTTTCGTTTTGATGCGCACAGCAATCGCCTTAGCTTTATGCTGGTTTGCAAAGGGTAATATTGCGCTAAAATGATCGGACTCTATTCTCGAAAGTAAATCACGAGATCGCATACTTTCTTTAATCAGATGTGAGATTTCTTTTAAAACAGAGTCGCCTACTTCATAACCAAAATTGTCATTAATTTTTTTAAAGTGATCAATATCTATTATTAAAATAGATAACTCTGACACTTCCATTTTATGACTTTTTACTAGAGTATTTCCTCGCTTAAAGAATTCCTTACGGTTGGCAAGGCCTGTTACAACATCAGTTTTATGTTGAATTAACAGCTTATTACGTAAGCCTAATTGCTTAAAAAATAGTAAAAAGAATACAATCGCACTGCAAATAACAATGATAAGTTGATATTGGCGTTCACTTTTTTGTTTTTGTATATCAGCAAAACGATTTACTTTAAGTTGGTTTTGACTCTCTAGTAAAGCGTTAGTGGCTTTCTTATCCTTCATCTCATAAGAGCGCCCTAACACCTCAATCATACTTAATCGTTTGTGTTTAAGGTAAATATAGTATTTATCTAAATAGTGGTTCTTTTCGTTAACAGCTTGTTCAAATTGCCCTTGATGAGCATAGTAATCGGCTAAAACATGATGCCATTTCATAAAGGCAGGTTGTGATAATTGTTGCTCAGAAATGAAGAGCGAAAGTTGTTCTGCTTTCGTTTGTAATTGTTCAACAATATTGTCATTATTTTGCCTAGATAAATCAACTTGAGCTCTTAATTGCAAAATCAATATTAAATATTCTTCTGCCGGGTTAGTTGCTGATAAATGCACAAAGCTCTCTACTAACAGGGGAACACTGTTGTTAGATGCATAATCTATAGAGAGCACCATAGACACTATTTGAGGGTTTACTGGTAAAATATCTGAAGACTCTAATGACTTGGGGTTATATCCAGTCATTGGTTGCTTGTAACTGCTATTGGTTTCCTGCTGCAGTGCGACTACCTCTTGGATGCTTAACCCAACGAATAATAGAAGGCCAAACAGTCTAATAACGCAAACCATTAGCCAAATACCTTGTTTTTACCAGCAATCTTAGCTTGTAAAAGTAACTCTTCAGCCTTTTTAATAACATCAACAACATTGTTGCCATTTTCTAAACTGGCAACACCGATACTTACCGATATCGATTTGCAATCACTAGTTTGTAATACATAGGTGTTCACAGATGAGCGAATCGCTTCTGCGATTTCAATGGCAGAAGCGTTCAATGTTGATGGCAAAATCGCCATAAAGGTATCTCCATCAAAACGCCCTAATAAATTTTTATCTTGTAACTTCCTTACAATAATTGCTGAGATTTCTGCAATGACTTCATCACCCATTTGATAACCTAAGGCTTCATTAGCTTGTTTTAAAGAGTCTATATTTATCATTAACACACTTAATTCATTGCCTTTAATCTGAGCAAACTTTACAGCTTCATTAATACGCTTAATTAAAAAGTGTCTGTTCATAACACCAGTTAATTGATCGTATTTATTGGCAATTTGTAATTGATATTGATTATGCAAAAGCCTTATCAAAAGTCCTGTAAAACCTAATGCCAATAATGCACTAATAGCTAAATAAATACGTTGTTGATTACTCTCCAAAGTAGCTTCATGTAGGTTTGCCTCATATAGTATCCGTTGGTTATTTAATATTTCATTCTGTTTATCTTCTTGTTTGGCCTCAAGTGATAAGCGAACTTGGGTAATGGAGCGGTTATCTTCATTTTTGTATAACTCATCAGTCAGTGGTATCTCATCAAGTTTAATTTGGTAGGCTTGTTCAAATTTTTTTTGTTTAAAAAACACTTTAGCCCTGAGATCTAAAATAACTAAGTAGGTTTGTTTTTTAATGGGTGAAGTGGCAAATTGATTAGCCCATAATTGTTCTGCTTTATCGATTGTATTCAATGCTTCATCAAATCGCTCTAGCTGGTAAAGCACGTTAGCTTCATCGAAGTAAAACCGCATGCGGTAAGTAACCTTTTCAGTAAAAGGTAAAAAACGCTTGGCTAAGGTAATGTATTGGTAAGCTGACTCTGGGTCGTTGTCTTCCGCATGTAAATAAGCCCAAGCCATGCTTGAATAAACATTAAACATAGTATCACTGGGCGTATCATCATCAAACTCGGTAATAATGGTATCAAAAACCCTGATAGCGTCCTGATAATTCTCATTTTGCAAGTGATGTAACGCTATGTTGGTTAAACTTTTTTGTGCGGATAATAACATACCCGCTTTTTTAAAATGTAAGTACGATTGTTGATAATAAATCATTGATTGTTCATTTTGTAACAACCGCGAGTAAACATTACCTAATTCACTATTAGCAGTACCTTTAAGCTCTTCATCATCAGTTTTACCTGCAATTTTATAAGCATCATTTAATAACACCAAAGACCGTTCATAATCATCAGTTAAATAGGCTACAGCACCTAAATTGATTAAACCTGAGGCTATTTCAATATTGTGGTGCAATGAAGTGGCAATATTTAAGCCTTTTTTATAAGCATTAGTTGCTTCTTCAAAATCATCTAAACTTTCGTAGGCAAAACCTTTCAAATATAGAAGCTCACTGATTAAAATACTTGGACTTGCTAACCTTCTAGCTATAGTTAAACCTCGTTGCACGGTAATTTTGGCTAAACTGTATTTATTTTGTTCAATTTGTATTTCAGTCAGCAATTTATAATAAACAAGGTTTTGCTCTATTGTTAGAGAGTCTAGGTGGTCATTGTAAAAGCTTAATTGAAGATGAGCTTGCCGCAAGTCCGTTTTTGTGAGTTCTTTAACGGCTTCTGCGGTACTGTCGAATGCTGACAGGTTGATTGACTCTTTTGACAAACTTGTATGTGGTATAAGGAGATAAGCAAAACAACAAACCATGAGTTTGATATGCAGTAAATTTTTCAATAAATACAACAAATATCCCCCTCTAGTAGTTATTTTATTGTCTTCTAGATTACCCATTAAATTAAATAAGGCGAATAAAGTGAATGAATATGGTGCTAAATTTTACAACTAAAAATAACTTTTAACTTAATAACAGGCAATTAAAATAAAAATTTATGCTGCTTTTAACACTTAAATAAGCTTATATAAAATTACACAACGGCTAAATCACCTTTATTTTGCAACCATTCTTTTCGGTCTCCACTGCGTTTTTTAGAAAGCAACATATCCATTAACTCCATGGTATCACTGTGCTCATCAACAGTGAGTTGAACTAATCGTCGTGTATTTGGATCCATGGTGGTTTCACGCAATTGCATTGGGTTCATTTCACCTAACCCTTTAAAGCGCTGAACATTAATCTTTCCACGTTTTTTTTCTGCTTCGATTCTATCAAGAATGCCATCTTTTTCAGCTTCATCAAGCGCATAAAAAACTTCTTTGCCGACGTCAATACGGTACAGAGGTGGCATGGCTACATAAACATGTCCAGCCTGCACTAGATCTAAAAAATGTTGGGTAAATAAAGCACAAAGTAGGGTCGCAATATGTAAACCATCGGAGTCAGCGTCAGCTAAAATACAAATTTTGCCATAACGCAGTTCTGATAAATTATTAGAATCAGGATCAATACCCAACGCAACAGAAATATCATGTACTTCTTGTGATGCCAGTATTTGCCCTGAGTCAACTTCCCACGTATTAAGTATCTTTCCTCTGAGCGGCATAATTGCTTGAAATTCTCTATCCCTTGCCTGTTTTGCACTGCCGCCAGCAGAGTCTCCCTCGACTAAAAAAAGTTCTGTTCGCGCTAGATCTTGACTACCACAATCGGTTAACTTTCCTGGCAAGGCAGGACCTTGAGTAATTTTTTTTCTTACCACTTTTTTACTTGCACGCATACGTTTTTGTGCGTTACTCAGACAAAACTCGGCAAGCAATTCAGCTTTGTCAGTATGTTCATTTAACCACAAGCTAAATGCATCCTTAACGACTCCTGTTACAAAAGCTGCACATTGCCGGGAAGATAAGCGCTCTTTTGTTTGCCCAGCGAACTGTGGATCTTGCATTTTGATTGACAAAATATAACTACAACGATCCCAAATATCATCCGGTGTTAATTTAACACCGCGCGGCAAAATATTCCTAAACTCACAAAACTCTCGCATGGATTCAAGTAAGCCCTGTCGAAGTCCATTAACATGCGTACCACCGGCAATTGTTGGAATTAAATTAACATAGCTCTCACCAATACTATCGCCTCCTTCAGGCAACCAGGTAACTGCCCAATCAGCAGCTTCATGTTGCGAAGCAAAACTACCTACAAAGGGTTCTTCCGGTAAAGAAACAAACTCTTTTACAGATTCTTTTAAATAATCGGTGAGGCCATCTTGGTAACACCATTGATATTTTTTATCTTCATTCTTATCATGAAACTTTAAGGTTAACCCTGGGCATAGCACTGCTTTGGCTTTTAGTAAATGTGTTAAATGACGAACAGAGAATTTCTCTGTATCAAAATAGCGTGCATCCGGCCAAAACTTAACACGAGTACCGGTATTTCGCTTACCAACAGTACCTGTTTCACGAAGTTCTTCGACTTTTTCACCATCCTCAAAAGCCATTTCAAAGACTTTACTGTCTCGTTTAACACTAACATCTACCCTTTTTGAAAGTGCGTTAACAACTGAAATACCAACACCATGTAAGCCCCCTGAAAATTGGTAATTTTTGTTAGAAAATTTACCACCGGCATGTAATTTACAGAAGATAAGCTCAACACCTGACAAGCCCTCTTCTGGGTGAATATCAGTGGGCATGCCTCGCCCGTCATCAATAATTTCAAGTGATTGGTCTTTATCTAAAATAACCTGAATATTTTGTGCATGACCAGCTAAGGCTTCATCTACAGAGTTATCGATAACTTCCTGGCCTAAATGATTGGGGCGTGTGGTGTCTGTATACATACCAGGGCGGCGGCGCACAGGTTCTAAGCCACTAAGGACCTCGATGGAGTCTGAATTGTATTGGTCTGTCATCTGAAACTCAATTTAATCATGGTTAAAGTTTGGATTGTATGCAAAAGCCGATAGCTCAGTATTTTATGACTGCGACATTAAATGAAAAAAATTGCATACCACAGGTAACGATTGTTCAAAATCAGTAAAACTATGATCGCCTCCCTCTTGAACTATTAATTGACAATTTTTATATTTATCGACTGCTTCTTGATAATTTAACACTTCATCGCCCGTTTGTACCATAACTAGATAATTATTTTTTTGTGAGCTATCCAGTGCTGGTGCAACGGGCTCAATGCTTTTAAGTTGCTGTATATGATCAACTGATACCTGATAAACCTCACTGGTATAAGGGTTTACTTGTTGGCCTAGATAATCAACCAGCAGTTCATATGGTTTTATGGCGGGGTTCACTAATACCGTTGGACAGCTGTATTGTTCAGCTAGATAACCAGCAAAATAACCACCCAAAGAGGAACCTATGATTCGCCATCGACTGATTTCAATACTATTTTGTTTATCAATGATGGCTATTAATTGCTCAATAGCAGCCGATGGTGATGATGCTAACTGTGGACAAAAAAACTTAACTGCGGGAAAATTTGTTAATAGGTAATGTTTGGTTTGTTGTGCTTTAACTGAAAGTGGAGATGAATTAAAGCCGTGAACATATAAAATACAGTCTTTCATTGGGGTTTTCCTTGCAACGAGCAGCAATTAACAACGTACATATTTTTAAGGATAAATCACTTTACTTGTCAGTTTACCGCTGTCAAACAAATGAAAAAGTCGGTAGCCTGGACCTTGAGGAAGGGCGGACACCCCGTCAGTGTCAGGGTCAAACTGAATTGATGTTGCTGGGCAGGTATACAAAGTAACAGGCAAACAGGTACTTTGTTGTTTGAGGTTTAGCATTGCGTGTTCTGTCGCATTAGAAAAAAACTTTAGCGGTTGCGTTAATTCCATAGCTCTATGAACATGACCGCAAGCAATAGCTTTGATATTTGAATACTGGTTCATTGTAACCCAAAAATCTTCTTTATTTTTCAAACCATGTTTATCGATAAAATAGCCTACATCTATGGGGTTATGATGCATCATTACTAATTGATACTTATTTGGATCAATTGTTGAGGATAACAGTGATAAAGACGCTTGACTAACGTAACCTGCTGGGGTGTCACTTTTACTGTCTATTAATTGTAATTGCCAAGTTCCTAACGTAATAGTCTTATTACTGTTAAAGGGGAATGAAGAAAAATATTTATCTAATAAAGCTGTTTCATCATGATTGCCTGCTAAATAATATATCGGCAGCTTTATATTGCAATTTCTAACACAGTCTACAAAACGTTGATAAGACAGTGCGCTGTGATCCTGAGTAAGATCCCCAGTAAACACAATAAAGCTGATGTCTTTGTTAACACTTATGTTAGTTAATACCTTAGTGAGGTTGGCAAACACATTGTGACCATGATGCAAACCGTTCAGCTCAGCAAATAAGTGACTATCGCTGATTTGGGCAAATATTATCGGTTTGCCAGCATAGGTAGTAAAAGCATTGCTACTCATTAATTACGAAGGTAATTCAATATTAACATGGCCCAAGTATAAGCATAAATGTAACCATTCATTTAAGAATTGATTAATTTGTTGTTTTTCATCTTCTTGGTGCATGTTGATATTAGGGTAATCATATCGTGGTTTAACCTGCTTTATACCCTGCGAAGAAATAACTTCAGCAGCTCGGGCATCATGGTACAAGCGAATACTCATGCTTGGCTTGAGCAAATTAGCAAAAGGTGGATTCGTATCTAAATCAGTATTTTGCCAAATTTGCTGCTCAAAAGTAATTAATGACGTATAACGAGTGACTTCAACAATTGTTACTTTATAAGCAAGTGAGTCACCGATACAAAACTCTCTGACTTCACCAGCTTGCTGTTTATCGGCCAATATTTTAACGAAAAGTAAATAATTATTAGCACACAAAGTCATCAAGCTAACTAAGTTAGGTTGATAGCGTTGTCTCGTTCGATCTAAACCTGTTTTTTTCGGAAAAAAACTCATTTGCTGTACCGTGTCATAATTAAATCAATATCATTACTAATTTTTAATTTACGCTTTATTTTCTGGGTGCGTCATAGTCGAGTGATTAATAGCTAACCATTGTAACCCGATAATAGTTGCAGCGTTAGTAATTTTACCTTGTGCTAATAAATTTAGTGCCTCTGTTCGGCTCACTAAATGTAATAAAATATCTTCATTTTCTTCAGGTAAACCATACACTTCACCAGAGCAAACAGTGCTGCTATCAAACTTTGCTAGATACAAGTGAAGCTTTTCACTGGTACCGCCAGGACTCGGGTAGAAGGTTATTATGGGTTCAAGATCTTGGTAACTTAAATTAAGGTTAGCTTCTTCCTTTGCCTCTCTAATGGCAACCTCTTCGGGTCTCTCATTGACACCAAACATACCTGCGATAAACTCCAACAACCAAGGCGACTCTGTGTTATTCAAAGCTCCTGCCCTAAATTGTTCAATTAACAACACTTTATCGCGGGCAACATCGAAGGGCATCACCACTACCGCATCGCCTCTTTCAAAGATTTCTCGATTAAAAATCTGGGTTAATTGCCCCGAAAATTGTTGATGTTGCAAGGTGTATTCATTGATTTTGAAAAAACCATGGTATTTTTGGTTAATGGCGTGCACTGAAACGTGTTCGTGGCCCATGCTTAACATTCTTTTAGTTCGACTATTCCTGGGTTCACTATTACCCGTGTTGTTTTTATCAACATCGTTATTAATTTTCATCTATAGTCCTTTTTACAAAACAATTTGTTACACTAGTAAACAGTTATTTTATTTGGTTAATTTTAGAAACAAGGTAGGATACTCTACCTAATAATACTAATGAATATACCATAAGAGTAATACAGCAAAGGAACACCTTACTCATGAAAAAAACACTAAACACCCTTATTTTAGCTATATCAGCTGCATTAACTAGTGCACAAGCCAATGCTGATGATTTACTTTCAGTTTACCAGCAAGCTTTACTCAATGATCCAGTGGTACTTAAAGCGCAAGCACAATTTATGATAGTTCAAGAAGATATTGTGCAAGCAAGGTCAGCATTATTACCACAAATCAACTTATCAGGTGGTTACAGCACTGGAGAAAATGAAAACTTCGTACAAAATACTAAAGTAAATAACGAGTTCTCTAGCCTAACCTACGGTGCTGCCCTAAATATGCAACTCTATCATCACGATAGCTGGTTACGTTTAGATAATGCTGAAAAAGCTGCTCATCAAAGTGATTTAAGCTATCAAATTGCCAAACAAAACTTGATTGTTCGTGTTACAGACGCCTATTTTAACCTGCTCAGTGCTAAAGATGACCTAGTCTTTACTACAGCTGAAAAAGAAGCGATTGCCCGCCAGCTTGAGCAAACCAAGCAACGATTTTCTGTAGGTCTAACCGCTATTACCGACGTTTATGAAGCACAAGCTCAATATGATAATGCAGTAACAGAGCAAATTTTATCGCAAAATAACATTTATCAAGCCGAAGAAGAGCTAAGAGTCATTACTGACGCCTACCCTCAAAATGTAAGTACCCTCAATACCGAAAGATTTAGCACTAACACTCCGGTACCAAACAGTGCAGATGAGTGGCAACTTACAGCCGAAGCGAAGAATTTATCCTTGATTTCATCAAGGGTTGGTATAGACATTGCCCAAGATAATATTGACATTGCCAGAGCAGGTCACTACCCGACTTTAGATTTTGGTGCCAATTATAATGCTAATGATGACGAATCAAGCATTAATGATGGCCCAACCATCGATACACCCGTTACTGACGGCTATTCACTTGGGGTACAATTAAGTGTGCCAATCTATTCCGGTGGGGCAGTTCAAAGCTCAGTTCGAAAAGCACAAAATAACTATGTGTTAGCTAGCCAAGATTTATCACTAACTCACCGTAATGTGGTCCGAAATACCAGAAACGCTTATAACACTGTTATCGCAGCTATCTCGGGAATTAAAGCCTTTGAACAGTCCGTATTGAGTGCTCAAAAGGCTTTAGAGGCAACCGAAGCCGGTTTTGAAGTGGGCACTCGAACCATTGTCGATGTATTAAACAGTACTCGAAATTTATACAATGCCAAACGTAACTTATCTTCAACCCGCTATGCTTATATAACCAATATATTAACCCTAAAGCAAAATGCAGGGACGATTACAGACGAAGATATAAGCGCTATAAATTCTGGTCTAACGGCGCCAACAACACAGCAATAAACACTTAAAAAAATACATTAAAAAACCGCAACTGATATTTTCACTTGCGGTTTTTTAATGGGTTAAGCGATTATAAATATTTAGTAAAAAATGTATTTAAAGTAAATCATGCCAACCTAGTTTGATCATGTGTTCTCATTTACCAGTGGTGATGTTTTTAATGAGTACTGTTGAAACGTTGACTAAGCGTAATAACTTAACAGCGAAGTGCCAAGTAATCAGATTAAACAAGCGTTCTTAAGAACCTTGTGATCTCATGCGCTTCACGCTCAACCGAATAATGTGCCTCAACTCTCTGTCGACCTGCTCGCCCCATTTCATCAAGCTTTGCCTCATCACTTAACAATAATGACATTTTCTGCTTAATAGCAGATAAATTATTGACCGGCACAACATAACCGTCAACGCCACTTCTAATGATCTCAGGCCAAGCACCTGCTTCACTGGCTAAAACCGCAACACCACTACTCATAGCTTCAAGCACCGTTAATCCAAAGCCTTCATTTTCACTCAACGCCACGACCAATGAGAGGCTGCTGAAAATTCGAGGTATATCAGAAAAGTCTTGTTCACCAACAAAAACAATACGGTCAGATAAGTTAGCTTGGGCAATATTTTGCCGTAATTGTTCAGTGAATTTTTTATGTTTAGGCGTAACACCACCAACAATAATAGCGGTGTAGTCTGAATGTTTATTTAGTAAGTCAATACAGCTTTGCACAAAAAGGTGAACGCCTTTTTGCTTTCTAACACGACCCAGTATAGCTATTCCACGCTGATTGCTTGGTTTACCTAGGGTTGGCAAATCAAGTGCTTGCCATGCGTGTTTTTTATCAAGACTGGGAGTGTAGCTATCAATGTTGACACCGTGATAAATGATGGCATTAGGGGGATTCTCTAGATAGGTGGCAGATGCTTGGCACATAGCAATAACAGCATCCATCCGCCGTGTTAACCAGCGAGTAAAGCGCGCTCTTTTTCGTTGTGCTGCAGAACTAAAAACCAATTTAATTTTAGCTCTAAAAACATACTTTAGTACCACACCTTGTATCATTTCATCAACGCGGCGTGCATGAAAGATACGAAATTTACCATTAGTCATTGGCTTATGACATAACCGAACGACTTGCCAAAAGCTAATAGCTAAACTTGGTTCTGTTAAGTTATTTTTCCCCATAACACGTAATGAGATCATATTTTTTTGGTAGGCCATTACCTGCAACATGGTCGAGGTAATACCCGAAAAGTTGCGTTTTGAGTTGCCAAGGATAAGCTCTATCTCATTATTGCTTGTCACTTGATTAACCTCTTTTTCCATTAAAAAAATCTCAACATTCTCGTTATTAACTCCATATGAAGCGTATTCTACTGTAAAAGTTTGCAAAAATGGTAAATAACTTCATTGTTCATGACAAAGTAAGTTGCGTATAATCCATGATAAGTCCATGTAAGACCAAAAGAGCTTAAACAATTGAGTAAAAATAACGTATTACAACCTGCATTCAAGCTAACATTTTTGTTACCCAAATTCTGGTTAACTTGGCTTGGCGTTTTTATTTTGTACTGTATTTCTTGGTTACCCTATAAGTTTCAGCTTGCTATGGGACGAGCGTTAGGCCGCATAGCATTTAAATTTGCCTCAAAACGTAAACAAGTGGCCCTAACTAATTTAACACTTTGCTTTCCTGAAAAAAGTCACTCTGAGTTAACAACACTGCTTAAAAAGAACTTTGAGAACACCGGTATAGCGTTATTTGAAACGGGTATGGGTTGGTGGTGGCCTGATTGGCGAGTTAAACGTAAATTTCAAGTTAAAGGTCTAGAACACCTTACTAAAGCGCAACAACAAGGACAGGGGATCTTATTACTAGCAATGCATTATTTGAGTGCTGAAATGAATGCACGCGGCATTGGCTATACTAATCCTATGGTTGTCTTTTATAGGCCACATAACAATCCGTTGATGGAATTTTTTCAATTTCGAGGGAGAGGAAGATCTAACAAATATATGTTAGGAAAACGCGATGTAAAAGGTCTCATCAAAGCCCTCAAAGACGGAGAGGCATGCATTTATTTGCCAGATCAAGACTATGGGCGTAATCGTAGTGTGTTTGTGCCATTTTTCGCTGTCAAAGAAACCGCAACGACAACAGGTACTTTAATATTTGCTCGCCAAAAAAATGTGGCAACCATGATGCTAATACCCACTAGAAATGAAGATGGCAGTGGTTATACGTTGCAAATCTCAGCACCATTGGCCGATTTCCCTAGCCAAAATGACATGACCGACGTTACCCGTGTTAATCAAGAATTAGAAAAAGCTATTTTACAAAAACCAGAACAATATATGTGGTTACACAGACGTTTTAAAACTAGGCCTAAAATTGATGATCCTTCTTTATATTAAATGTAATTGTTAAAAAGTTTGCACCAAATGTATTTAACTTCACTTCGAAATTTGTATAAAAGCTCACCTTTGCGTAAAGTAAGAAGTGGTCATAATGGAATGAATTAAACAGGTATGTAACTATCACATGAATTTTTGGTTTAGAAATCTAATTTTAGGGTGTTTACTTGTAGCATTAGCTTGGGCTTTTTTTGCTAATCAAGACTTTTTGTTGTCGCTGGATGGGTCTTTAGCAAAATCAAACAACAGCGCTACACCGATCAAAAGCACATCTTCCACTGAATCACCCTCTGAAACAAATAATAATGATCTTGAAAGTGAAAAGTATCAGCAAGGTCGAAGCTCAACTAACGCAGCGGCAGCTGGGCTATCAAAATTTTACGCAAACCTTCATGGTGATATGACTGGTAAAGGCCCCAAAATTCGTAATAATATTGTATACTTACCAGATCCTAAAGGCGATTTGACGGAGTTACTTCAAGCCAGAGAAATGGTGGTTAGGCCATACAAAAAGAATTGGCAAGGCAGTACCCAATCGCGACCTTTTCGACGGGGTGAAACCCTCAACCAAAAACTAACTGAGTTCACCAAAAAGGATGGTATTGAATTAATTTGGTGGCTAAACCGAGATTACGTAGTTAAAGACCCTTTTAGAATAGAAAAAGACATTTTAACGACCACATTTGTGGTATCGAAATCAGTTGAGGGGCATTTTGCCTCTGGTCTGTCTATTTTCTTTTGCAATAAACAACGCACCTTAGTCGTCATCGAGACTGGCAGCAATGACTTTTTAACGCAAAAATGTATTCTTCTCTCTGGCAGTTCTAACTATTAGCAATAGCAAACTTCAACATAAATATTTATGCCAAATTACGCTTGTTTTGTTAACAAAATCTACATCATCATTAGCAACCAGTTGTCCAGTATTTTGCATAACAGCCTTATGCCCAATAGCTCTTAATCTTTGATACGCAGTCGTTAAATATTGTTGTTCATTTTTTTCGATCAACGACAAATTTGCCAATACTCTATAAATTCCAACATTATCTGAAATATTCAGTAATTTTTGATATTTGGCAGCATTGGCCAACACTAAAAATTGTGCTAAAAACTCTATGTCAACTAACCCTCCCCTACCTTGCTTGATATCAAAACTACTGTCATCAGACTTATCTAGATGACGACGCATTTTTTCACGCATAGCAATAACATCACTTTTTAATGAATCAATAACCCTTGATTTTGAAAGTACCTGTTGGCGAATGCTAGTAAAGTTTTGCCGCAGTTGAGAGTTACCAAAAATCATGCGTGCTCTAACTAAAGCTTGATGCTCCCATGTCCAAGCATCTTCATGCTGATATTGGGCAAATGTATTTAAATGCACAACT
The DNA here is from genome assembly GCA_042091395.1 of Colwellia sp. Classification (GTDB taxonomy): domain Bacteria; phylum Pseudomonadota; class Gammaproteobacteria; order Enterobacterales; family Alteromonadaceae; genus Colwellia. The sequence goes on along the minus strand of JBELHN010000002.1, from coordinate 104,523 downwards.
AGCAAGCCGGCATTACCTGAGGGGCGAAGTCGCATATCAACTTCATAGAGAATGCCGCTATTCATTCGGGTATTGAAGATATGTATTACACGTTGTGCTAATTTAAGATAAAACTGGCTAGAAGGCACAGAATTTTTGCCATCTATTCGTCCGGTAGTGACTTCATCAGATAAGCTCTGATGAACAAAAACAAGATCAAGATCTGAGTTATAACCTAACTCTGTTCCCCCAGTTTTACCGTAAGCAATAATGCCAAAGCTGGTAATATCTTTATTATTTTGACAACAGGAGGGGACACCAAACCTCTCACTCACTTGTTGCCATGCCAAACTAACCACTTCAGATAAAATAGCTTCGGCCAATGCCGTTAAATGATGGCTAACTTTTTCAACAGGCAGTACCCCAGCAATTTCAGCAGCGGCAATGCGTAACTGATGTGATTGTTTAAACTGTCGTAAAGATTCCATTTGTGCTTCAAGGTCTTCCTCTGGAATGCGCAACATATACTCTTTAAGTTCAAATTGATAAGAACAAAGCTTAGGTGGGTTAAAAAGAGCGTTAGGATCGATTAACTCATCAAGCAATATAGGATACTTAGCAATATACTCAGCTACCCAACTACTCGACTTGCACAAATTAATAAGCTGCTTCAATGCCCCCTCATTTTCAAAAAGTAATTCTAAATAAGCCGTTCGAGTTAAAATTTTATTAAAGACTTGCAATACTCTAGTTAATACCATTACGACATCTGGATTATGACGCAAACGACACAAGAGCAAAGGTATTAATTTATCTAATATTTGCCGACCTCTGTTACCTAAGCTTCGCCTAGTGATGTCTTGTCTAAAATTACTCAATAAATGCCATACTGCACTGCTCTCAGAGATAGACTCTTCTTGGGCAAGCCAAGCAATAGAGTCTTCATCACTCCAACGGCTGTGCCAAAGAGTTATCCAGTGTTCGTCAACAGATTGATGGTTAGGGCTATCTGAACCAATGAGTAAATCGAATTCTTGATGAACGGCATCCATATGTTTAGTAAGCAAGGTTAAAAAATTTGACCAGCTATCAATTTTTAATACTTGTAATATTCTTGTTTGGTCCAAAGTATTATTTGGCAATGTCTGTGTTTGTTGATCTGAGAGCGCTTGCATAATATTCTCAACGCGTCGTAAAAACCGATAGGCACTTGCTAATACTCGCTCGCTTTGTTGTTCAATTTCGCCTGATGTAACTAATACAGGTAATACTGTTAATAGGTTGCGTTGCTGTAATGCTTTAACGCGCCCTCCTCTGATTAACTGAAAAACTTGTACAATAAACTCTATCTCTCGAATGCCACCTGCACCAAGTTTGATGTTATGGTGTAATTTCTTTCGCCGTACCTCCTGAGCAATCATCATTTTCATGCGGCGCAAACTATCAATTACACTAAAATCAATATAACGACGATATACAAAGGGCTTAAGCATTCTTGAAAGTTGCTGGTTATAAGCTGAGTCACCTATAACACGGGCTTTTAACATGGCGTACCGCTCCCAGTCACGCCCTTGCTCCTGATAGTAGTCCTCCATAGCATTGAATGTTAATACCAATGGCCCACTATCACCAAAAGGCCTTAAGCGCATATCAACTCGATAGACAAACCCATCGGCTGTTACTTGATGAAGTGAACTGATTAGTTTTTGTGCTAAGCGAGTGAAAAATTGTTGATTGTCTATACTCCGTCGGGAGCCTCGTGTTTGACCGCTTTGAGGATAAGTAAAGATTAAATCAATATCAGAAGAGAAGTTAAGCTCTTTACCGCCTAGTTTACCCATACCATAAACTAGCAACGATTGATGTTCTCCTGCTGCACTCTCTGGTGTCCCCCACTTTGTCTGACATAACTCAGTTAACCAACCCAAACTTGCTAATATCAATTCATCTGCTAACAATGACAAGCGTGCTAAGGAAGTATCTAAAGCGACATTAAAAACTAAATCATCAAGTGCTATTTGCACCATGTGTTGCAAACGAAATCGTCTAAGTAAGCGATAAAGTTGATCTTCACTAGTACAGTCTATTAATTGTTGTTTCAATAAATGTTTATAATCAGGGATATCATTTTGATAAGGCGCTTTAAAGACGGCTATGACTAGTTCAGGTGCTTGCATCGCACTGTTCAAAATAAAATCACTGAGGGTAATTGCTTTTTTGAAGGCAATTGACTGTTCTGCAGTTAAATCGCCCAATAACTGACCGTGTTGAGAGAAAAATTGTTGTTCACTTTTAAGTTGCTGTTGTGCAAGAATTGGCGGAAAAGATAAGGTCACAATTATTCCTTGTAATTGAATTTTATTTCTATAGACATAATATGTCGTTAATGGTATTAATTAACATAAGACTATGACTTATCAAAAAAGATCAAGCCATACCGATAACATAGCACTTTTGAGGAGATGATGGCAGGAATGCACTTACTAAAAAAATCTTTATTGTTGCTGTTACTATTAGTTGCCAATCAATTTTTGTTGGGTTGTGGCGATCCTGTCAAAGGGCAAATTGAGCAACAATTACCAATAACCCAACAACGCCTTGACCAATTAGGTCTAGCTTTAAATAATGGTCAGGTTCGTAACGCCAACCTAATCAATCAATATGCGACTAAGGTTGTGGCTAATAAACCTCATTTATTGCCATTAGTGACTGAGTTTCGTAAAGACGCTTCAACCGATGGGCCCATGTATAAAGCCTTAGTTGATCGAATGAATACCGCTAAAAACCAACCACAAATGTTTCAATCTTCACAAGCTTTGTACAATGAGTTACTCAATATTTATCAAGCAGCTGACCCCGTATTATTTTCTGATGCGCTCAGTGATCCGCTTAACGTATTAGCTGATATGTCAGACGGTTTATTACCTCGTGTTAACTCTTTATCAAAATCACAAAGCCAACGTGCTAATAATGCTCAAGACTTCGGAACCGGTGAGCAACTGATTGGTAATCCTAATTATGGCAGTTGGCAAACGGCAAGCAACGGTATGTCATTTTGGGCATGGTATGGCATGTACTCAATGATAGGAGATATTTTTGGCCGACGTACTTATTATAATGACTGGGGAAGAAGTCGTAATTACAGTTACTATAATGATTATGGCAGAACTCGCTACAGCTCACCTAGCCAACTAAAAAATCAACGCTCCCTTGATACACGAACTAAAAAATCATTTAGCCGCTCAGGTCAAAAATTTACCAGCCCTTACAGTAAAAATAGAGCCGGATCATCAAGTTTATCCAGCCAAAGTAAAACGGCTCAAAGTAGTGCCAACCGATTTCGCTCTAACAGCATTAAAAAAAGCAGTTATGCCAGTAAAGCTAGTACTAAAAGCTCTAGTTTTAGAAATTCAAATACCAACACTTCTCGCAGCTTTCGCCGTGGCAAGTAGCACAAATTATAGGAATTAATAATTATGAACTCATTGATAGAACTTGTTGGTGTTAATCAAGATTTATTTGTTTATTTAGCCATTGATGTGTCAATTGCTATTTTATTACTGGGTGCAATGCGTTTTTTTTCTGGGTTGAGTGCCAAAGTTAACAGTACGCAAGAATTAGCAAAAGAAGATAACTTTGCTTTTGGTATTAGTGTTGCTGGTAGTGTTTTGGCTCTTGGTATTGTACTCACTGGTGCTATTACCGGAGAAGCAGCCAGCGACTATGCTATGGAAGCAATCGGCATGTTAGCGTACGGTGGCTATGGCTTATTACTGATTAAAATAGGTCGAATCATTCATGATAAAGTCGCTCTTCAACATTTAGATAAAAATGCACTAATCATCGAAAAGAATTTGACCATAGGTATTATAGATGCTGCTGGTGCAATAGCTACAGCAATTATTATTCGGGCTGTATTAGTCTGGGTAGATGGCTTAGACTGGAGCACTTTTATTGCTATCACCAGCGGCTTTATTGTCGCCCAAACGGTATTAGTTATTGTTACTAGGATCAGAGAAAAGCAATACGCTAAAAATAATCAAGAAGATTGTCTGCAAGAGGCCCTGAGTAATGGCCAACTTGCTCTGGCTATTCGCTACAGTGGACAAGTTATTAGCACTGCATTAGCGGTTACTGCTGCGAGCTACTTCCTTGTATACAGCCCTGATACTTTAGTACTTAATTTAATTGGCTGGTTAGTTTTTGGCATTATAATGACGTTACTTGTTGCCCTACTGACCGCCATCGCCAAAAAAATTGTGTTGTGGGGAATAAATTTAGTTGAAGAAGTTGATCAGCAACACAACATTGGTGTTGCCAGCATAGAAATGGCAACAAGCATTGCAATAGCGTTAATTTTAACTGCCTTAATGGCATAGAAATAAGTAGACCATTGTTAACTGCACTTTAGTTAAACTAAAACAATGGTCTTTTATTGATTTGCGCTTTCTCTCCCCTCATTAAAAAATAGTTATACGGCAATGCCACAAAAAAGTAACCATTTGCTAGATGATATACTGCTTATTTTGACCATGGCTGTTCTTGCTGGTTGTGGTCTAATATACGAGTACCTTCTTTCTCATTACGCTGGCCGTGTCCTAGGCGTAATGGAAAGCACCATTTATACTATGATTGGCTTGATGATTGTATCTATGGGTCTTGGTGCTTTTGCCGCACGTAAAGTCCGCTGCGCATTTAACGGTTTTGTGTGGCTTGAATTAATTATCGCCTTACTCGGTAGCAGTGCCATATTATTAATTGGCGGCTTGATTGCAATTACCCAGTTACTCCCAGATTTAATTGCTAACATGTTAGCACTGCCACCGGACATGAAGCCTGAAGGGGGCTTATTTAAACAATTAAGCTGGTTAGCATTTAATAGTCCTTATTTTTTTGGTGTGGTTCTTGGTTTTTTTATTGGCATGGAAATACCATTAATTGCCCGCATCCGTGAACACATTCACCAACGACACCTGGCTAATAATTTAGGCACTATTTATGGCGCTGATTACGTTGGCGCTGGAATAGGCGCAGCAATATGGGTGACATTTTTGTTAAGTATTGATATCAGTAAGGCTGCTGCGCTGACTGCCAGTTTAAACTTAATTGCCGGGGCTTTTTTTATAGTACGTTATTGGTCACACTTAACGTGGCAAAAATCCTTCATTGCACTTCATAGTTTATTAGCATTGGTTGTTATTTTAATGTTTTCTTTTGGAAACCAATGGTTAAATCAGATGAATAGTCTACTTTACTTAGATAAGGTGGTTTATTCTGATAAGACTCGTTATCAACAGTTAACCTTTACTGAACGTCAAATGGGGCTTGAACAAGATAATATTATTAACTTTTATTTAAATGGTCGATTGCAATTTTCTTCTGTGGATGAGCATATTTATCACGATTACTTGGTCGCACCGGTAATGGCTGGTTCTGCTAGGCAAGAAAATATTTTAATTATCGGTGGCGGTGATGGTTTAGCATTACGTGATGTGTTGAAATACGATCCTAAAAGCGTGGTACTAATTGACTTAGATAGCGAACTTATTGAAATATTTAAACAGCCCCAAAAGGTTGTCAATCATCATTTAGCGCAAACAATATCTGCTCTTAACAAAAAAAGCCTACAAGACAAGCGGGTCAGTGTTGTAGCTGCTGACGCTTTTATCGCCATTAATGACCTTCTTACATCGGGACAAGTTTTCGATGCCATTATCGTTGACCTTCCCGATCCAAGTCACCCAGATCTCAATAAACTTTATTCCGTTAACTTTTATGCTCGACTCAACCTATTACTCTCTGGTGATGGTTTAATTGTCATTCAATCAACTAGCCCCTACCATGCCAAAGCATCATTTATTGCTATAGGTAATACGCTAAAAGCAGCTAATTTTAATCACGTTCAACAATACCACGACAATGTACCTTCATTCGGGGAATGGGGTTGGACTATAGGCTCTAAGCAGGGGGCCAGTCCACTATCCAGATTAAAAAAATTATCGAAATTGCCTGTTGAACATAGCTGGTTAAATTTATCATTACTAAAGTCAGCTTTTGTCTTTCCTAATAACTTTTATCTGGGCAAAGAGGAAATTGGTATTAATATATTAGGAAGTCATACCATTTATCAATTACATCAACAAGCATGGCAAGACCAACAGGGGCTTAATTAACAAGCTGAAGTCTAAATCAAGCTGTTGTAGTTACAATTTACAAATAAACTCGTGACTTAGCTTGACCTGCTAAATAATAATTTCACAAAACATCTTGACATAATATGTCGAGATGTTAAATTTAACTTAGGTGACATATTATGTCATTTGCGTTTTTACTAAAAAGGAAGGATAGGAAATACATGAATATTCATACTATAGCCGATCACTTAAACAGCTTGGCAGATAATTCAGACACTGGAATGAGTTTTGACTGTCAGCCTATATCAGGGGATGTCGATGTACTACAAATTAGTATTTTAGGCCGCGAGGAGTTACCTATTTTTATTTCAGTAACTGAAGATCAAATCCTTTGTATAAGCTACTTATGGGGTACAGAAGAAGTTAAACCAGCATCGCTAAATGCAATGCATGAAAGTATGTTGGAAATGAATATACCAATGCCATTATCGTCATTTTCAAAAATTGGCGATAAGTATGTTGTTTTTGGTGCATTATCTATCAACTCAAGTTTTGATGATATTGAACATGAATTAGCTGTATTGAGCAATAACGCTATTGAAGTTATTGATGATATGAGTGATTACTTACTTTAAATGCGTTTACCAATTAAATAGATACTTAAGTATCACCGTCAATTTCCCTAAGTTAGGAGTAAGTTATGAGTATATTTAAAAAAATTATGACCGCCATTCGAGGTGGTGCATCAGAGGCTGGTGAAGCAATCATTGATGCTAATGCAACCCGTATTTTTGAGCAAGAAATCCGCGATGCTGAAAATCATTTAACTAAAGCGAAGCGAGATTTAACAAGTGTTATGGCCGAACAAATGTCTGCCCAACGCGAAGTTGATCGCTTACAACGTGAAATTATTGAACACGAGGGTTATGCAACGCAAGCACTTGAAAAGGGTGATGAAGCATTAGCGCTAGCCGTTGCTGAAAAAATCGCTAACTTAGAGTCTAGTCTTGCAGATCAACAACAAGCACATGATAGCTTTAGCGGCAATGCTGAGCGTTTAAAAGAATTAGTTAAGAAAAGCGAGCGTCAAGTTGCCGAGCATAAGCGTCAATTATCTATGGTAAAAACCACTGAAAGTGTGCAAAAGGCGACATCTGCTATTACCGATAACTTTTCATCAAGTAACTCAAAGCTTTTAAGTGCTAAAGACTCATTGGAACGAATCAAGGCTAAACAGCAAAAGTTTGATGATAAAATGAAAGCTGCTGAGTTACTCGAATCCGAAAACTCAGATACCTCATTACAAGCGCAACTAAAAGCGGCAGGTATTGGGTCTCAGGATAACAGTGCTAACTCAGTACTGGATCGATTAAAAGCTAAACAAAAATAAAACTTTACAGGGTGCTTGCTGCTAGCAAGCACCCAAAACGTTTTTATTAGATCACAATATTTTTGTGGAAACAAACCTTGAGTAATCTATGAATTTTTTTAAAAATATTTTTAAAAAGTCAGCTGAACAACCTCGTAAACTAGAGGATGTAAATCAATTACTTCTTAATGACATTATTGTTTTAACAGACAGTTTTGCCTTACCTAATTCACTTCGTAATCAACAGTTTCAAGTAAAAGCTATAAATAGTTATGAATTTGAAAATAACATAGAAACGGAATGGGCTCTTCTGGGTAGTGATAATCTCGAACTGTTCTTATCGCTTGAGATAGATGATATTACCGAACTAAAAATATCGTTAAAAATTGAACACGAAGATGTTGAAACTTTATTTGATTTAGAAAATTTCTCTGAAATATTTGACCAACCAGGTAACGCTTTTTTAGATAAGAAGGCGGATACTGCCAAAACTACCCATTGGACTTGTGAGCAATATCAACAAAGCGTGTATGCTCAAGTAGGTTTTTTTCACCGCAAAGACCACCGAACTGAAACGTTATCAGCTTATGAAGGAAAAGATAGCGGAGAGCAATTTGAATTATACCGTTTATATAATAAGGACCAGAGTAAAGGCATTGATATTGAAGTTTGGCAAGATGGCGATACTGAAGTGTGCTTAACCTTATATAGACCTCTTTCAGATATTGTTGATATGTATCCCGCAAGCTAATTAACGTAAATAATAGATTTTTAAACATTGAATCGGTAATCACTATGGCTCGTAAAGTACCAGAAAAATGGCAATCCTCAGTTAAAGCCATGAAAGCTGTGCAAGTGGCATTTGATATGGATGAAAAAGTACAAATGTCGATTCGAAAGCAAGCACTGGAAGCAGGCCTTAGCCCTTCAGATCAAATCCGTGATATTCTTGGCTTACCCATAAACAAACGTCCAAAACGTCCTCGTTTAACTGTGAGCTTAGCCCCGAGTGATTATGAAATACTTGCAAAAAAATACCAGTTAACAGCAAGTGATCAACTTGAAATAAAGAAAAAACTTATGGACGACTTAATTAAACACATAAATATGCCTAAAAACCTTGAAAATGATCAATAAAATTAATACCTAACTTGAACATGTAACTACTTTGTTATAATTTATAATTGTGCCATACTGCAAATACAATAAATAAAGAATCATAACAACACTCGGGATATCATTATGTTAAAAAAAATCACTGCAATTTCATTAGCCTTAACGTTAACAGCTTGCGCAAATAATAGCGCTCTTGAAGACAATATTACTTCATTGACCAATAAAGTAGATGCTTTGTCTAGTCAAGTAAGCGATCTTGAAACTCAACAAAAATCAGCAGCTGCGGATGCACAAGCAGCAAAAATGGCAGCTGAAGAAGCCGCCGCAGGGGCAAAATCAGCTAACGAACGTATCGATAACGTCGTTGCTTCATTTAAAAAATAAGACTAAAGAAATAAATGTCTTAAATACCTAAAAAGCACCGTATGGTGCTTTTTTTATATGACGGCTATTACATTTTTTAACAATCAAGTGAATTACATTCATTTGACAACTCTAACACTAGCCCGTTTGGCTGCTCAATAACTGGAATTAATTGCTGCCAATGTTCACGTTTTGTACCTATAAAACGCTGCACTGCATTAGTTAAAACAACACTACTGTTAACCGCTGTACTGTCACTTAATGGTTCATGAATTTCAATAAATTGCTTACCATCTTTTTCGTATGACATTTTAACGGGTTGATTAATCACTCTGACTTTAGTTTTTAACGCTACATTGTTAAATAACCACTCAATATCATCATCATACATTCTTATACAGCCGGAGCTGGCTCGCATACCAATGCCAAATCGTTTATTTGAGCCATGAATTAAATACTCACTTGTCCCTAAGCGCATTGCATATTTGCCAAAAGGGTTCTCAGGGCCAGGCAATACCTCTTTAGGCAGATACTCGCCATGCTCAACAAAATGGCGCTCTTGCATAGCTTTTGTGGGACGCCAAATCGGGTTTTTTCGTTTTTCACCGATATAAGAAATTGTCAAAGGTGTGGAAAGCCCCTCCCTGCCGATGCCAACAGGAAAAACATGAACTTCATTACTGTTAGGGGGGAAATAATAGAGTCGTAGTTCAGGTAAATTAATCACTATACCTTTTCTAGGTATGTAAGGAATTAACATCTCATTTGGGATGACAAGTTGGCTTCCCACCTCTGGTAAAAAAGGATCTTTTTTTGGGTTGGCAGCTAACAGTGCTAAAAATCCAACATTATATTGCTCTGCTATTTGTTGGAAGTAATCGCCCTTAACAACAGTATGAAGATTTACTTTGCCAATTAATCTGCTTTTAGCATCAATTAACTCATATACTTGTGCTGATATCGATAAGGGTATCGCTAGAAGTAGTGCAAAGTTAAAAAACAGAAAAGATTTAAATTTCAGTGTTATCATGTCTTCTCAACTGTGATTTGAAAGCCTAGTAAATTTTCGCGTTAATACAGTAGTCAATTATGTTACAAACAGCAGTAGTTTAAACAAATGTAGGATAAGTTAAATATCTCCCCATCATAATAATCAATCTATTTTATTGCAAAGTAAATTTTTATACTAGAGAAGGGTTCTTGCACTATTTTAAGTGAGTTATGTCGCTGTAATTGTAAATTATTAACTTTATCGCCTCATGGTATTATTGTCTAAATTACTAAAACAGTGTCACCTTTACACAATGCACCATGCTATGCGCAGTAATGAAAATCAGTTTTGTTACTGGTGAAATGATTCTTAGCTTGCCAATAAAGCAGCAAACACATAATATCTTGCTTTGACGATATTTTTACTACATTGGTTTTCCTATGAATTACGCACTTTACCTCATAAGATTTATAATCTTAAACTCGTTGGCCTTATCACTTTTATCGGTAAATGCTGCAGAAAACAACTATGAGCAAGGTTATATTACAGATCAATTGCCAACCTTTATTCATGCTGGGCCGGGAACCAATTACAGAATCTTGGGGACTGTCATTGCAGGCTCATCGATAAAAATTACTGGTTTGCAAGAAAGTGACTACAGTGAAATTATTGATGAGAAATCTCGTAAGGCTTGGGTTGAGACTAAATATGTCACTACCGAACCTGTGCTTCGTTTTAGAATCGAAGAACTCAATAAGAAGATTTCTAGTAATAATGACTATGCCAGCCAACTTGATGGTCAAGTTAATACCTTAACCAGTAAGGTCAACACTTTATTGTCTGAAAAAAAAACCTTAACAACTAAGTTACAATCGGTTTCAGATGAACTTGAACAAACACGTTTGAAAGTCAAAGATCAAGATATGAACATATTAAAAGAGTGGTTTTTTACTGGTGCTATAGTCCTTGGTATTGGTTTACTATTAGGGTTAATTTTACCAAAATTATTTACTCGAAAACGTAACACCATGCAAAGCTGGTCATAATCAATATTTGTTACTTTGCTAATAGCAAATATTGTTGCGCTATTTTTTCAGCACGAACTTTGCTAAGAATATCAGCAGTGTTCAAATCAACATGAACTGTCAACGCTTTGTTAATCCGGTTGGCTAATTGTTTAGGTTGTCGTCTTGGCGCCAAAAATGCGGCTAATTCACCTGTTAATATTTCATTGGGTCCATGAGGGCAGTCAGTACTAACAACTTTCGTGTTAACGGCAATAGCCTCAAGTAAAACAGTAGGCAATCCTTCGTAGTCAGAGCTTATAACTAATGCCTCAGCGTGCTTGATCCAATTATATGGATTTTCCTGAAAACCTGGCGATATAACTCTATCTGCAACACCGTGCTTTCTTGCTAATTTAATGGCTTTTTTAGGTTTATTGCATAATAAGACTAACTTAACATCAGGTGCTACTAGTGCTAAGGCTTTAAAAAGGATATCGTGCCTTTTTTGCTTGGCAAGCCTACCTACATGAATTAAGTAGGGTACTGAGGGAATATCAGTATTTTGTACTTGCGCCTTTTTGCGTATATGGTTTAAATCAAATGGGTTGTATATTGTAACTAGCGTTTTTGGCCTTATCAAAGTGCTATCATTAATTTCCTGCTCAATTCCTTTTGATACACAAATAAGGTTTTTATTTGACAAGTTTCTTTTAGATTTGACTAAATAAAAGTATGCGAAAGGCCCCAGTTTTTTTTGTCTGTGTAACTCCTCCTTTATACTATTATGAATAACAAAAAATACAGATTCAATCGTACTTTTTGCTAACAAATTATTACTTCTATCTAAGTTTGATAACACGAGATCAAATTGGCCGTGCTGTTTTTTTTGTTGCAAAAACCAAGCTTCTAGCCTAGCTAAACTTTTATTGAACGACCAAAAATTATCAACTTTTGTAGCTTTATGATCAAATAAGCAACATACCTTTATGGCTTCAGGAATCTCGTATTCAATGCGATTACTCAATGATAAGAGTGTTACAGAATGTTGTTGACTGATTAGCGCAGATGCTAGGCTTATCATGACTCGCTCTGCACCTCCACCTACAAGGCTATCAATAACTATGGCAATATTTTTCATTTTCAAAGATCATATCCATCGTTTTTTGTTAACGGATTAAAAAGTAAATCAATGTCTTTTACAATTATTTCTAAGCCAGTGTTCCTTGGCTGGTAATATTTTACTGCTGTTTCAATAGCTCTTTCTTTAATTATCATTGTTGTTTGCTCGACTAAGCTCTTAATGTTTGGTTTTGCAACGCGAACCAATTGTTGGCTATCGCATACCTTTAGGCGTGCTGGTTGATCAGGTGAAATTGCAGTGGCAACACATGGTTTTTTTAATGCAATACTTTGCAGTAGTGTATCTCCTGCGCTAATGACACATATCATTGCATTGGCAAGTAATGAAATAAAATCTTGATTCGGCATGCTTTGAATACAAATCACATCGCTTGATTGAGGTAATTTTTCTGAATAATTATCACCAAATACCATAATACACTTAACTTTATATCGACTTGCTACCCGCTGAGCGACTTGAAAATATATGTTGGCTGCTAACTCATCTCCAATTAGGTGGCCCCCCGAACCGGCATTAAAGATAATATATTGGCCTTGAATTAAGTTAAAACGTGCCAATAGCTGGTGCTGATAATCGATATCACTTAATTCAAAAACAGGGCCTATATTTTGGGGAGGTGCTTTGTTAAAAAGCGTTAACTTGGCTTTTTGCCAACAGCTAATAGGCTTCATAGTATATCTAGGCTGCGCAACCCAATGAACATCGGTATTGAATAACCTGTTAAGTTTTAAACCGCGGTTGCGTTTTTTATTATGCTGAGAAATAAAAGCGACTTTAGCACCAACAGCTTTAGCTTTCGCAAACTGTTTAGCACGCCCGGCAGCATCAAAGATGACCAGATCAGGCTTCACCCTTTCTATAATACGATTAACTACTTCTGTTTCTTTAGTAGGAGACTGTTCACAGCCATGCACAATATAGGGGCATTTTGAAAAGTAACTAACCTGTTTATTTAAAATAAAATGAATCTCCAAACACGGCCAACGCTTTTCAAGTGTTTTAGCAATAACTAAAGAGCGCATATATTCACCAATACCTGAAGAGGAGGAAACAGGAATAAAGAGAACACGTTCAGGAATCATAAATGAAGACTGCCTTGGTTAAATAAATCAAGTTTGATGCAAGTATTTTACCTGATAAACTGATAATGCTCTAACACGCTTCAATATTTATCTGTAATTACTCAATCAGTAGATGAGTTCACACTTTAATACTGATAAACTCTGGCACAATTAAAAGGCTATAATACACGTCCTATTTATTAGCTTAAGTTATACTGTTTTTTAGGTAATTTTGAAGGTTTTTCAATGTTGTTAAAATCATATCTGGTCATCTCATTAGGGTTTATTGTTACATCACTTCAAGCGGCTCCATGGGTAGAACCAGATGATCTAGCATTACGAAATGACATTCAACTACTTGCCGACACAGGTATTATTAAAGCACCCGTGACGACTTACCCATTAATGTGGAATGCAATTAAAAGCGATCTTTTATCAGCGAACATAACACACCTTAATCAACAGCAAAAACAAGCTTACAACCATGTTTTACATAGTTATAAATATGCATCAACAAAACCAAACATTACTAAAAAGTCAATTTACCTAGCGACTGATAATGAACCTTTGACTAGCTTCGGCAATGATCATTTTGATCAAGGTAACATTGAGTTATCTGATGAATTTTTCATAGGCAATCTGGCTGGTAAGTTACAAGTGAACTATCGACTTGGCCTAGATAGCGATTCTCAAGTAAATTTAGGAAATGATCTCACCGTCGATGGTAGTTATCTCGCTTACAAGTTAGGAAATTGGGTTATCACTGCTGGTGCTTTAGAACGATGGTGGGGGCCAGGTATTGATACCAGTTTAATTATGTCAACTAATGCTAGACCTTTACCAGCATTGAGTATTACTCGAGATAACTCTAAAGCCTTTGACACAAAGTGGTTGCATTGGCTTGGTCCGTGGACCCTTACCGCACAAATGGCTAAACTTGAAAGCGATAGAGCTGTACCTGATACCTTAATGTGGAGTTCACGTGCTACTTTTAGGCCATTTCGTGGCTTAGAGATTGGTGCTGCATGGTCATTTCAGTGGGCAGGTGAAGGACAACCTAATTCAATCAAAGATTTTTTTGAGGTGCTTGCTGGTAGTAAAGAGTGTGCAAATGGCAATAACAGTTGTGATGCATCAAATAACACCTATCAAGGAAACCACTTAGCTGGTTATGATATTCGTTGGTCTGACTCGTTACTTGGTATGCCTTACGCGCTTTATTATCAAACCATTGGTGAAGATGGCTCACCCAATGCGGGTATTATTACTGACAAAGCTACATTGGCTGGTATTGAAACAAGGCTCACCTGGTTTGATCATCGTATTATGGCCAACATAGAGTTCACAGATACCCAGGTCGCTTGTGCTGGCTCTGGTAGCACTGAACTAAATTGCTTCTATGAACATAGTATTTACCAATCAGGCTACCGATACTACAGAAGAAGTATTGGCTCAACTTACGATAATGATGCACAAACTCTCACTGCAACTGTTTTAATTCAAACACCAACAGGTAACAATTGGCAACTAAAAATGAGAAATGCTCAGCTTAATACCGATAATATCGATAGATTTTCTGATGATATCAACAAAGGTAATAGCGTATCAAAATTTGCCAAGGATTTATTGCAGTTTGATGGGCAATATAAGTTTATAGCTTTAGATTCTCGTTTTACGCTTGGTATACGCATTAATCATTATAAATACGATAAGAAATTAATAACAACAGACAATAGTAATATAGAAACAAACGACGATACAAACCTTGATGCTTACGCAAAGTGGGAATACCGTTTTTAACATATATATCAGTAGCTTTATCAGTAAACTATTTATATATTAATAATATGATAAATTTTACAGTTCTCTTAGTATGATGGAATAGTTAACATTATTTTGGAAACCATGCCAACTTTATACAGCAACCACATGAATGAAAAGTGATACAAAAATGCGAACAACTAAAACCTATGCACCACGCTGGTATAATACTTATGCTATTCATTTTTTTAGATTAATCGTTACTAAAATTCTTCCTGCTAATTGGTTTAGAGCTAAGCTACCAGCAAAAAAGGATCGAAACCCTGTAAACGGCTTTTTTCAGTTAGAAATTGTGAGCCACTGTTGGGGCTATTCAAACATGTTAACCTACCAATTAAGCTCTTTTGTTAATTACCCGCCTACCAAATGCGCTATTACCGTCACAGTTTTTTACGCTAAAGAAGATAAAAGAAGCCAAGCTGTGCTCGATTTTTTTGATAATAAAAAAGTCCCAAATGTCACTTGGAACTTTCAAGCTTTAAGCAAGGGTAAATTATTTAGACGAGGCATTGGTCGTAACTTAGCCGCGCTAAATAGTACAGCCAATTGGCTTTGGTTCACCGATTGCGACATAATTTTTCATGAAAACTGTTTAGATTCATTAGCTGAACAATTACAAAACAAACAAGATATTTTGTATTATCCAAGGCAAGAGCGAACCACTGAAATGCTAGCGCAAGATGACCCTATGCTTCGGCAAGACAGTGAACCTCAGCTCGTTGATATAGATACCGAAGGGTTTAGCCTCCACTCAAGAGATAAAGCCAAAGGTGCTTTTCAAATTGTCCACGGCGACATAGCTCGCGCTATTGGTTATTGTGAAAAACTTAAAATGTTTCAGACAGAAGATGATCGTTGGCGCAAAACCTACGAGGATACAGCGTTTAAGTGGCTTATATCTAGTGAAGGCATTCCATTAGAGATCGATGGTGTATTTCAAATTCGTCATGTTCAAAAAGGACGTTATACCAAAGACTCAAATGTCTCACGTGTTCGTAGTAAAATTAGACGATTACAAGAGTAACGAAAGATGATAAAAGTTTTAACAGTATTTGGTACTCGCCCTGAAGCAATTAAAATGGCTCCTTTAGTGCATGCTCTAGCAAATGACTCACGCTTTGAAGCTAAAATATGTGTTACTGCCCAGCACAGAGAAATGTTAGATCAAGTACTAAAGTTGTTTGAAATAACTCCTGACTTTGACTTAAATTTAATGAAAGCAGGACAAACCTTAAACGATGTAACATCTGCTATTTTATCTAAACTAAAACCTGTATTAAATGAGTTTGAGCCCAATGTAGTGCTGGTTCATGGTGATACAGCAACAACTTTTGCTAGCGCTTTAGCAGCATATTATGAACAAATAACCGTTGGTCATGTTGAGGCGGGGCTGCGGACACAAAATATCTACTCTCCTTGGCCAGAAGAAGGCAATAGAAAATTAACGGGAGCTCTGACCAAGTTCCATTTTGCCCCAACAGAAACCTCTAAAGAAAATTTATTATTAGAAAATAATACTGACAAGGATATTATTGTCACCGGCAATACAGTCATTGATGCTTTATTGATGGTCAAAGATAGAATCACAAGTGACAGTGACCTCAAAGCAAATTTAGCAGCAAAATTTGCAATGCTAGATAAATCTAAAAAATTAATTTTAGTTACTGGCCACCGTCGAGAGAGTTTTGGCCGCGGCTTTGAAAATATATGCAACGCTTTAGCAATAACCGCCAAAAAATACCCTCAAGCTCAAATTGTTTACCCTATGCACCTTAACCCTAATGTTAGAGAGCCTGTTAACAGGTTACTTCAAGGGATTAATAACGTTTTTTTGATAGAGCCTCAGGAGTACCTACCTTTTATTTATTTAATGACACAAGCACACATTATATTAACCGATTCCGGAGGTATTCAAGAAGAGGCTCCATCGCTTGGGAAGCCGGTTCTAGTGATGAGAGAAACCACTGAACGCCCTGAAGCTGTCTCTGCTGGTACCGTCAAATTAGTTGGTACTAGCACAAATAAAATAACCGAATCAATCACTGAGTTAATGGATAATCAACTGGCTTATCAGGCAATGAGTGTCGCTCATAACCCATATGGTGACGGTAATGCATGTATTAGAATTTTAAATACTTTGCATCAATATTATAAAAAGTAAAACGACCTAAAACATGTTACACAGATTCTGGATAGATTATGTCATTTAAACAAAAAAAAACCTTAATTCAAAAATTAAAATGGTGGTTCAACACTCGAATTATCGGTTTTTGGCGAGTCAAGTTCTTCAGCTATGTCAAAAAAAAAGTAGCCACTGAAACAGATACTATTAAATTTAACCAAGATGCACGCCCTATGCCCTCTCCTAGTGACGGCATTACCGTAATATTAACTGCGTATAAACGCTCAGAGTACTTAGAACAACAAATCAAAGCACTGAAAGCTCAAACAGTGCCTCCTACCGAGATATGGGTTTGGTCTAATCGCAGCGATGATGAATTACGCGATATGTCCTCATTAGCAGATCGTGTAATAGCTTCAAACAGTAATTTTCTTTTTTGGGGGCGATTTGCACTAGCTAACTTAGTTCGCACAGAATATGTCGCATTCTTTGATGACGATATTTTACCTCAGCCTCGCTGGTTCGAAAACTGTTTAAATACAATCGAATCTGGTCATGATGGTATTTTGGGTGGTTCTGGTGTTCTCTTGCCAGAGGAGGGAGGCTACTCAAGTAAGCATAAAGCAGGTTGGAACGGAAATCATTTTGACTCGGCTATTCAAGTTGACTTAGTAGGCCACGCCTGGTTTATGAAAAAACAGTATGTGAACTATATTTGGCTAGAAGAGCCAGTATCTTGGGATAACGGTGAAGACATACATTTAAGCTATATGGCATTAAAACATGGTGGTATTAAAACTTTTGTACCACCCCATCCTGAAAATGATCAGTCACTTTGGAGCTGCCGTCCAGATTTTGGTAAGATAGTAGGCCGCCTTAATGTTGCAACCTATAAGACTAAAGATCATAAGGATACTCGAAGTGATATTGTAAATAGTCATACGGCAGATGGCTGGCAAGTAGTAAAAAAAAATGATGCCTTTACTTTACCCAAGCAAAAAGACTTTAAAGGGGAATTAACTTTATTAAATAATAAAATAATTAATAACGAAAATTTTTCTCTTGTTCGTTTTGGTGACGGGGAAATGGAAATTATAAATGGTCAAGCTATAGATTTATCTAAAAAGTGTAATGGTGAACATAAATATAGCCCTGGCAATGAGAAAGACGAATTTTATAGAGAGATATTAGAGCGCTCTTTATTGTATAAAAATGAACAGTACTTTGTTGGCTTGCCGTGTCGCTGCTGTGTGGGTGATAAACATTGCGATAATTTACGCCGTCAATCAAAACAAGACCAATCTCAACTTACTTGGGCAAATATATTTGTTAATGCTAATTACCCCGTATTTCTTGAGTCGACAGTTAACGCCTTACAAGGGAAAACTATCAACATAATTTGTCATAAAAAAGCTGATACAGCAGGCCTCCCTTTTAATGTCAATCAACGATTCAACATAGGTTCCAATGCTTGGAGTGTCAACTATGATGAAAAGCTAGAGCAATTAGTTAAGTACATTGAGAGTAATAACGTTGAAAACCAAATTTTCATATTTTGTGCTGGTGTATTAAGCAATATGCTGATTTATAAATTAAGTCAAAACTACCCCAATAATACATACCTTGATTTGGGTTCGGTGTTTGACGACATGATGAATTTAGGACAAACCAGGAAGTATTTAAAAGGCAGTAAAAAACGCTTAAAAAAAGTGTGTGTATGGTAATTAAAAATAAAAATACTAATTTTAAGGCATTGTATGTTGACAAATATTGTGTGAGTACGATATAAATCAATAATAGAATACTTATATTTTAAAATTGAATTTATATTCTCACTTAATAAAACATTTAAAATGACTAAACGATTGAAGACACTCCACATAAACCTCCTCCTCGCACTTTCAGTGCGCGGCCAAGTTTTGTTGATTCTTCAAAAGTATAAAAGTTAAAAATTAAGTAGAATTCATTAAAACCCGCGCTGATAATCGCGGGTTTTTTTATGTCCGCGGTTAGAAGTGAAATTATATCGTCGACATCAGCAAAAGCGTTAAAAAGGAAAACACATATGAGCAGTCCGCAGCATAATAATGAACAAGTCATTATTTTTGACACGACCTTAAGAGATGGTGAACAAGCATTAAATGCAAGTTTATCGGTACATGAAAAGTTACAAATAGCTCTAGCAATAGAGCGCCTTGGTGTTGATGTCATGGAAGTTGGCTTTCCAGTATCATCACCGGGTGATTTTGAGTCAGTACAACAAATTGCTCGCGAAGTTAAGAATGCTAAAGTTTGTGGTTTAGCCCGTGCAGTTGAAGCTGATATTGATGCTTGTGGGCAAGCACTTAGTGTTGCTGAACAATTCCGAATTCACACCTTTATCTCAACTTCTGACGTCCATGTGCAACAAAAGCTACGCAAAGAGTTTAGCGATGTTGAAGCGATGGCGATCCATGCGGTTAAACATGCGAAAAAATACACCGATGATGTCGAATTTTCATGCGAGGATGCTGGTCGTACGCCAATTGATAATCTATGTCGCATGGTTGAAAGCGCAATTAAAGCCGGTGCAACCACAGTAAATATTCCTGACACTGTTGGATACACACTTCCCTTTGAATTCCAAGGTATTATTAGTAACTTATTTAATCGTGTTCCTAATATCGACCAAGCCGTAATCTCGGTGCATTGTCATAACGACCTTGGTTTAGCAGTCGCTAACTCGATGGCAGCTGTGCAAGCAGGTGCTCGTCAAATAGAGTGCACTATTAACGGTATTGGAGAACGCGCTGGTAACTGTTCACTTGAAGAAGTTGCCATGATAATGCAAACCCGCCAGGCCTTACTTGGCGTTAAAACCAATATTAATCACCAAGAAATAGCTCGCACATCTAAATTAGTTAGCACAGTCTGTAATATGCCGGTGCAATTGAATAAAGCCATTGTTGGTGGTAATGCATTTAGCCACTCCTCGGGGATTCACCAAGATGGCATGTTAAAAGCTAGTAACACCTACGAGATTATGACACCTGAGAGTGTCGGTATTGCCAAGACTAAATTAAACCTCACCTCTCGCAGTGGTCGCCATGTGATTAAACACCGCATGGAAAGCTTGGGCTACCAAGAATCCGATTATAACATTGAAGAGTTATATGCAGATTTTTTAGCATTAGCTGATAAAAAAGGCCAAGTATTTGATGATGACCTAGAAGCCTTAGTGTTTAAATTAAAGCAAAAAGACTTAAAAGACTTTTTCCAACTAGACACCATTAACGTTCAGTGTGGCGATGGTGATTTTGCTACCGCTAGCATCAAGCTAGTTTCAGGTGATGACTCGGCTAAGATTCATGCAGCAACAGGTAATGGCCCTGTCGACGCCCTTTATCAAGCAATCAAACAAAGCGTTGACATTGAATTTGAAGTCAGTGATTACAAAATATCTAATAAAGGCTCAGGTGAAGATGGTTTAGGCCAAGCCGATTTAGTGATCACTTGGCAGGGTAGAAACTTTCATGGTTATGGTTTAGACACTGATGTTATCGAGGCCTCGGGCCAAGCCTTAATTAACGCATTAAATAGCATACACAGAGCCATTACTATTGCTGACTTAAAGTCAGCAAAAAAAGTAAGTTAAATGGGTGAGTTATAAACTATAAGTCCGGTTAACACTGAGTAAAAATATTACTTTCATTAACCGGCTCAAAACACCTTTACCAACAATTTAAAAACTTAAAGAGAAATAAAAATGTCCAATATAGCAATATTAGCTGGTGATGGCATCGGCCCAGAAGTGATGGTTGAAGCAAAAAAAGTATTAACCACAGTTGCCAATAAATTTGATTTTGAAATAACCACCAAAGATTTTGATATTGGTGGTGCCGCTATAGATAACCACGGTAATGCCTTGCCCGATGAAACGGTGGCAGGTTGTGAAGCCAGCGATGCAATTTTATTTGGCAGTGTTGGTGGTCCTAAATGGGCAAATTTACCACCAACAGAGCAACCTGAACGTTGTGCTCTTTTAGGGTTACGAGGCCGTTTTGATTTATTCTGCAACATGCGTCCGGCAACATTACAACCAGCACTGTCTTCGTTATCAACACTTCGCAGTGATATTTCAGCTCAAGGCTTTGATGTACTGGTTATTCGTGAACTAACTGGCGATATTTACTTTGGTGAACCGAAAGGCCGCAAAGGAGAAGGTGACGAGGAAACGGGCTTTGATTCAATGTTTTATTCTCGACGTGAAATAAAACGTATCACCCACCTTGCTTTTCAAGCTGCTCAAAAGCGCAGCAATAAGGTTACCTCTGTAGATAAAGCCAATGTGTTAGCAACCAGTCAATTGTGGCGTCAAGTGGTGGAAGAAGTCGCCGTGGATTACCCTGATGTTGAGTTAGAGCACTTGTATGTTGATAATGCAGCTATGCAGCTTGTTCGTGACCCTAATCAATTTGATGTGATGCTTTGCCCTAACCTATTTGGTGACATCCTATCAGATATTTGCGCAATGATTACTGGCTCAATGGGATTATTACCATCAGCGAGTTTAAATGAACAAGGTTTTGGGATGTATGAACCTGCTGGTGGAAGCGCACCTGATATTGCAGGCCTTGGGGTAGCCAACCCAATTGCACAAATCCTGTCAGCCGCGTTAATGCTTCGATATAGTTTAAACCAAGACACCGCAGCAAAAGCGATTGAGGATGCGGTAGCAAGTGCCCTTGATAATGGCATATTAACAGCAGATTTATTACCTGCTAACCAACGTAGTAACGCGAAATCTACCAGTGAAGTAGGCGATTATATTTGTAAACAAATAAATGCCCAGACATAAAGAGAGCAGAACATGACCATTGAAAATCCAAAAACTATGTATGAAAAATTGTGGCAAAATCATTTAGTTGAAGCCGCACAAGGGGAAACACCCTTATTGTTTGTTGATCGCCACTTAATACATGAGGTCACCTCACCTCAAGCCTTTGCTAATTTACGTTTTCATAACCGCCCAGTTCGTCACCCTGAACGAACGATAGCAACGATGGACCATAACATTTCTACGCGTTCAATCAAGATTGATGCGGCAGGCGAAGGCGCGGCAAATCAATTACGTGCACTGGAAAAAAACTGTAAAGAGTTTGGTATTGAACTTTTTGGTATGGGCCATAAAAATCAAGGCATTGCCCACGTCATGGGGCCTGAGCTTGGCTTAACATTACCTGGTACTATTATTGTTTGTGGTGACTCTCATACGGCCACTCATGGTGCTTTTGGTGCATTAGCTTTTGGTATTGGTACCTCTGAAGTAGAGCATGTTTTTGCAACACAAACCTTACGTCAAAACAAAGCTAAAACCATGAAAATTGAAGTTAAAGGCAATGTTGGCACCGGCATTAGTGCTAAAGATATTATTTTAGCTATCATTGGTAAAACTGGGAGTGCTGGCGCAACAGGCTATGTTGTTGAATACTGCGGCGAGGCCATAGAGGCGCTTAGCATGGAAGAGCGTATGACAGTATGTAATATGAGTATTGAGTTTGGCGCAAAAGCAGGGTTAATAGCACCTGACCAAACAACATTTGATTACATAGAAGGTAAAGAATATGCTCCAAAAGATGAGCTTTTTAAGCAAGCGGTAAGTGACTGGAAAAACCTAAAATCTGACCCTGATGCAAGCTTTGATACTGTAATAACCCTGCAAGCTAAAGATATTAAAGCACAGGTTACTTGGGGCACTAATCCTGGTCAAGTCATCAGTGTTGATGGTGCAGTGCCATCACCGGATGACTTTACTGATCCTGTAGAGAAAGATTCCTGTGTTAATGCACTCCAATATATGGGTTTATCAGCGGGAACAAAGATAACAGATATCCAGGTCAATAAAGTATTTATTGGTTCATGCACAAACTCTCGCATTGAAGACTTGCGGGCTGCTGCGAATATCGTGCAACGATATAAAGGGCAACAAGTAGTTGAGGCTGTTGATGCTATTATTGTACCTGGCTCCTACCGCGTTAAAGAACAAGCTGAGATTGAGGGCTTAGATAAAATATTTATCGATGCTGGCTTTGAGTGGCGTTTACCGGGTTGTTCAATGTGCTTAGGTATGAATGATGATGTGTTAGCTGAGGGTGACCGTTGTGCGTCAACCAGTAACCGTAATTTTGAGGGCCGTCAAGGACGTGGCAGTAGAACCCATTTAGTCAGCCCTGAAATGGCTGCAGCAGCGGCTATTACTGGTCACTTTGTTGACTTAAATGCTTAAAATACCAAACTGAGGAAGAAACATGGAAAAATTCAATACACACACAGGTTTGGTTATACCATTAGATCTTGCTAATGTTGATACCGATCAAATTATTCCGAAACAATTTTTACAAAAAACAGAACGAGTAGGTTTTGGTGTGCATTTATTTCACGACAGCCGCTACCTAGATCATGCTGGTACTCAGGTAAACCCTGACTTTATTCTTAATAAGCCAGAATACAAGAATGCTAGCATTTTGTTAGCCCGTGAAAATTTTGGTTGTGGCTCAAGCCGCGAACATGCTCCGTGGGCGCTGCAAGAGTATGGCTTTAAAGTTATCATAGCCCCTAGCTTTGCTGATATTTTTTACGGTAATTGTATTAATATAGGCTTGTTACCCATTAAATTAAGCGATGACGAAATTGAACAACTTTTTGAGTTATCACCTGCCGCTCAGTTAACTCTGACTGTTGACTTACCAAACAACTTAGTGATTTGTGGTGATCTGAGTTTTACATTCAGTTTAAGTGAGTTTCAGCAATACAGTTTAGAAAATGGTGTTGACAGTGTTGGTTGGACTTTAAATAAGCTAGAAAAAATTGAAGCTTTTGAAGCTAAATTGCCTGCCTGGCAATAAGTCTTGAAATCATCTTGAAATATAAATCAAACAGCCAATGCAGGATATAGAGCATTGGCTGTTTTTTATTGTCCTTAAAAAAACATTAACCGAGAAGCTGACTTAGTTCAACCCTCCTAGTGAAAAAGCATAATATTACTGCCAGTTAGTTAACGCAGATAAACTAAATAATTGCCCCTGGTAAGAGAGTATAACCTGTTGAGGCAAAATTTTATTAAGCTTTAAGCCTTCTGCAATATAGTCTCCTTCATAACGATCACGACCATTAACATTCACCCAGCCACCGCCATCTGAAGCGTAAATATGTTGCTCAAATTGTAACGGTGGAATGGCATTTTGCACCCCTTGTGACATCTGCGAAAGAGGTTTTACCTGACTATTGCCCTTATCCTGAATATTACTCCAACTATTATTGTCTTGCTTGGCAATGGGAGTATCTTCAACAGCCTTGTCTGGAATATCATTATTAGAAAATTGAGAAGTTGTTTGCTTTTCTTGCTCACGCGTTTCATCTATTGCCATTTGAAAACGGGCTAATAAATCACTAGAGCCCCCTTCAACTGGCAACAATGTGTAGTCCTTACTTTGTGTTATGGTATCTCTGCTTACTTGACTTTGGCGCTTAACATTTGACCCGTTATTAGTTTGCCTGTTGTTGCTGGCTATTCTGGCTTCTTTGACTGAGTCACCTGGCTTTGCAGCAACAAGAGTTGCTTTAGTGGTTGTTTCTAAGCTATTTTTTGCTACATCCACTTTGCTTGAATTGGTTATTAGTGGCTTAGTTTTGACTAAATTAGTCGTTGTTTGCTGAACACTTCCGATAACTTTTACATCATCAGTCGCAACACTGTCATCAATACTGCTTTTTTTTAACACACCGTCATCAATCGCTTCATCATCGTTTAATGAGCTTTGATTTATAGTGGAATTGGGTACCTCGCTAGCTTGATTAACTGCCGGTGAGATAGCAACTGATTCTGATTGAAAGGATGGTGATGACCTTAATTTAACAGTGTTAACCTCATCAAAAGCATGACGTTGTCCCCACCAAAAACTCATTAAGCCGATACAGCTAATCATTGTCAGTGCTAGCACTAGCACTAAAGTTTGATTAACGTCACTTCGCTTGGTTTTTGGGGCAACTTCATTTCCCAAAACAGTTTCAGCGACTTGTGCTACTGTTTTTTTATTCACCACGCTATCATTTTGATTGTAGGCTTGCATAAGCGCACTATGACATAATAAGTTAGTCAACCGGGGAACCCCCTGAGATAGCTGATGAATTTTTTTTAAGGCGCCCTTATCAAACACTGTTCTTGTACAATCGGCAACCAATAACCTATGTTGAATATATTGCTCTTGTTCACTCGGTGTTAAGGGTAGTAAGTGATACCTTGCAGTTATTCGCTGAGCTAATTGACGCAAATCACGGCGCTGTAAAAGCTGCTGTAACTCGGGTTGCCCAATAAGAATAACCTGCAATAGTTTTTTGGTATTAGTCTCTAAATTGGTCAATAGTCTTAACTGCTCTAAGACTTCAGGCTGAAGATGTTGAGCCTCATCAATAATTAATAATGTATTGATATTATTATCATTATTTTTCTTAAGCTTATCAGCAATTTTGTCGGTTAAGGTTTTTAAACTGGCGCCAGTTTTTCGATAGCGAATTTTCAACTCATCGCACAAAGTCGCTAACAATTCTTGACTTGATAACATAGGATTAAGAATAAACGCAGCCTGAGTATTATCTGGTAACTGCTCCATCAAACGCCGACTTATCGTTGTTTTACCTGTTCCCACCTCACCAGTTAGCAAGGCAAAACCACCAACGTCTCCTAAGCCATAAGTCAAGTGCGCCAGCGCCTCTTTATGGCGGTCACTCATAAAAAGATATTTCGGATTCGGAGAAATAGAAAAAGGTAATTCACTTAATGAAAAAAAATTACGGTACATGATAAGTGCTGAACAAGAGAAAGTAGCTCTAAAATTAACTGCTTGTGTGATTGATGTCAAAGGTTAGATAGCGCTCACTTCTTTTAAGCTACCACCATTTTTTTTCGTTTATGGCTGAGTTCAACTTTTTTAGTAAAACTGTTTAAGACAACGAGTCGCTAAACAACTTATTTTGTAGGTGACACTCTCAGCACTTATTCTGCTAATATGATACACTTTCACTATGATTATCAAGTTTTGGAAATACCTTGTTGAGTGCCAACGCAAAAAATGAAAACCTGCCATTAGATGTCTATTTAGTTGGTGGAGCAGTGCGTGATACCCTTCTAAATAGGGCAGTAAAAGATAATGATTATTTAGTTGTGGGCAGTACTCCTGAACAAATGTTATCTCTTGGTTTTCAGCAAGTAGGTAAAGATTTCCCTGTATTTTTACATCCCAAAACAAAAGCCGAGTATGCGTTAGCTCGAACTGAGCGAAAAGCAGGTAAAGGCTATACCGGCTTTCACTGTGACTTTTCCACTGACGTAACCATTGAAGAAGATTTACGTCGCCGTGATTTAACTGTTAATGCAATGGCAATGAATGCAGATGGGGAGCTCATTGACCCTTATCACGGTCAAGATGACCTCAACAACCGTGTACTCCGCCATGTTAGCGAAGCGTTTATCGAAGATCCACTCCGCGTTCTAAGAGTTGCTAGGTTTGCTGCTCGTTATCATAAGTATGGCTTTACTATTGCCGCAGAAACCTTAAGGCTAATGCAGCAAATAGCTGGCAGTGGTGAGTTACAGCACTTAACTGCCGAAAGAGTTTGGCATGAAATGCAACTGAGCCTAGCCGATGGTGGTGAGCAAGCTGGTAACCCTGAAGTATTTTTTAAGGTATTACATCAATGCCAGGCCTTAGCTGTTTTGTGGCCAGAACTTGACAAACTTTGGGGTATTCCTAACCCAGCGCTATGGCACCCTGAGATTTGTAGTGGTGTGCATACTATGATGGTATTAGAACAAGCAGTTAACTTATCTGAAGCTACACCAGCTATGACCAAAGAACAAAAAACAGCCGTGCGTTTTGCTGCTGTTTGCCATGATTTAGGCAAAGGCCTCACCCAAAGGTCGCTCTTGCCAAGTCATAAAGGCCATGAGAAATCTGGATTACCCTTGGTAGAAAAGATCTGCAAACAATTAAAAGTGCCTGCTTACTATCAACAGTTAGCCCTCAAAGTCTGTGAGTACCATTTACACAGTCATAAAGCCTTCGATTTAAAACCTAGTACGTTACTGAAAATGTTTAATAATCTCGATATCTGGCGAAAACCCGAGATATTCAAGTTATTTTTAATGGCTTGTAAAGCTGACTTTCTTGGCCGCTTGGGTTTCGAAAATAGGCCTTACCCGCAAACAGAATACTTACTGGCAGCAGCCAACAATGCACAAAAGGTTATCGCTAAACCCTACGTAGAGGCTGGCTTAAAAGGCCTTGCTATTAAAGAGGCAATAGCAAAAGAGCGCTTACACAAGCTTACTGTAACCAAGGATAAATACGCTTCTTTAAACCCAAACTTGAGGACGTAAGCTAACGTAGAAAATGACCACTAACATACAATAATAATCATGCTTTAAATTTGCGGGTTACATCAATATAAAGTTTGTTGTTTCGAGGGAATGTTAGCCAATAGCTAATAAGACTTTAACCGTTTACTCTCAATTGTTCTGAACGTTAAATTTATTCGAGGTGAGGACACTTTTTTAGTAGGCGGTAAACGGTGTAACCAGTGTTGCTGCGTAGTTCCTTTCATCACCAGTAAACTGCCAGGCGCTAGAGGTAAACTGATCACTTGCTTTGAAGTTTTATGCTTAAAAGCAAATTTTCGCTCCGCCCCAAAACTTAAAGAAGCAATTGCACCTTCCTTTTTCAATTCTTTCTCACCATCACTATGCCACGTCATGCCTTCTTCACCGGTATGATAAAGATTGAGAAGACAAGCATTATAAGTTTCATGCGTATGCTCTTCTACAATTTTCTTAATGGAAAGTAATAGTTCAGTAAACGGTAATGAATCACGTGTTATCCCAGAGTAGCGATAACTATAGCTTAGTCCATCATGTGTATCAGCATACCAAGCGACTTTTCTTTTGGTTTGAATGAGTTTACCAAATATTAATGCTTGGTCAGCACACCAATGTATACTGCTAAGTAGCTGTTCAAAAAAGTATTGACTCTCTGAGGGAGAGATAATCTCACCATAATAATTCACCTCGCCGTCTTTCGGCAGGATGTTAATAGGTTGAGTAGTCAATTCAGAAAATAGATCCATATTGGTTAACTCGAATTAACGATTACCCCAGGGATCTGCTGGACTTGTTCGGGCAGCGCGTTGTCGTGTTTTCTTTGCTGTTTTGACTCGTAATTCTTCAGCATGCTCTAAACTCAGTTCTTTGGGTGGCCTTGCCTCTAAACCTGATGGAACGATTCGATCTCGAGGTGGTAATGCAAAATTAGCATCATCAGCTTTTGGCAAGCTGTGATATTGATACATGTAAAAAGCTTCAACTTTTTCTTGTGCCCAACTTGTTTTCTTCAAAAACTTAAGACTTGATTCAATACTTGGCTTTTGTTTAAAACAGTTTAGGTTCAGGTAAGCAGCTAAAATTTCAAAGCCATAATGATCCACCAAGGTGGTTAATACTTTTTCTAAGCTAGTACCATGCAATGGGTTGTTTTCGTATATTGTGGTATTTGTCATACTTTTCCTGCGAAAAATAAAGAAGAGCAGCCCAGTTGGCTCTCATAATGTACTAATTATAACAGCTTATATTCAAGTGTCATGAATGCATTGTGTCAATTATTCGTCTCAAGCATAACTACTAACCTTTAATCGATAAAGCAGCTTTTATCAGGTAAGTCTTACCAAAACATTTGTTGTCATAGCCTGTAATGTAACTTTCCTTGGAATTATTATAAATTCTTAAGCTATTACAAACACAAAAATTACGTAACTAAGTGTCCGTTTTTACGTTGTAACATTTTCCTTAGATTTTTACATGAAGAAAGGTGTGAGCATAATGGTTTTTAAAGAAGAAAGTGATGGTTTTAAAACATTAGTGGATTTTTTGCTACCTGCATTTTTGATTTTATTCAGCCTATATTTTTGGGGTGAAGCAACGCAAAATGATATCGCTTTAAATGCAAAAATAATGGTACTTGGTACAAGTTTTGGTCTTATAAGTTTCTATTTTGCATTGCCAATTAAAACAGATTGGAAAACAAGAATTATTTCTTGTTGTACAATGGCAAGCTTAATTACTATCTCATTTTCAGCAGCCTTAAATCCACTAATATAGATTCACATTAGATAACCTCTGACGCTGTAATTTGAGTAAAGTGTGGTGTCTACACACTCCCAGCAGTAACAACTGAATCAAAAATTAGCAATTAGCAATTAGCAATTAGCAATTACCAACCTATGCTAAATACTCGTTGTACCTAATTCCCTATCTCATAGTTTTTAGCGACTCAATCAGTTATTATGACTTGCAAATTTACTAGCGTTTCCTCGTTTTGATATGCTTGAACTTTTTCAGCAAACATTTCGTCGCTTAGTGAAAACTCATTTAAAAAGGCTAAAAAATTCATGCTTTCAACATTATTTAAAACAAAACCTGTGATCGATAAAGGCAGTGAAGCGTGGATTTTAGACAGTTTTATTTGGTGTTTAGAACAACTTGACGATTCTTTTTTTACTGAACAAAGCCAATTGATTCTTCCTACTAATGAATTTTACCCCGGGAAATCAAGCAGTATTGAAGAAATGGCAAATACCATATTTACTAACACATCAAAATATACCGGGATGTCTAAGTGGCCATTAAAACTTGTAATGGCTAAAAATTTTATTCAGCAACCAATACCTCAATTATACCTAGATTCACCTATACGAGGCGAAAATGCCAACATAAAAATGGCAGCTCACCATAATAATAACCATATTCAATATTCATTAGCAGGTGAAACCTTAACACCAACATTGAATACTAGTATTGATATTGCCTTTTCGTCAGAACAACTCAATCAACCACAAGATATGATAGCCTATTTAGTGCAAGTTCAAGCTAAAATCTTATTGAGTCAGCATTCGGTAAACAATACCAACCTACCCCCTCCTGGAGGCGAAAAATTATTGGCACAAACTATCGACTTAGTGGCTTGCTTTATGGGTTTTGGCGTTGTTTTTGCCAATACTGCCTATCAATTTAAAGGTGGATGCGGCTCTTGCAATAACCAAAGTTTAAATCGACAAGCGGCATTACCCGAATTAGAAACCACCTATGTATTAGCCTTGTTTTGTGTATTAAAAGGTGTGACTTTTTCTTCGGTCAAAAAAACGCTTAAAAAACATCTCCATAAACCATTTCGTCAAGCACATAAAGAAATAAACCTATACCTACAAGAACCGAGTACGCCCCAGCACAATATCCTTAAATCGTTTTTAAACTAGAAAGTTAACACAAACACTTGTTAAACCGAGTTGAAATCAAGTTTTAGCGTTTGCTGGCAACTGTATGCGAAGTAATGCTACATAGACAATGTTTTATCTAGCGCTTCCACAGCACATTAATGAGCGCTCCTGTCATAATTAAACCGCCACCAATAACAGTGGTATAGACAGGCACCTCACTAAAATAAGCCCAGCCAATAAACACGGAAAACAGTACTTGAACATAAGCGTATGCTGTGGCTTTGGATGCATCGGCACTATTGAGTGCTTTAGTTAACCCCACTTGCCCTACCTGCGTAAATATTCCAACTAAAATCAATAACCCTGTAGCAACCAGTGATGGCATAACAAAATCACTGCCAAGCATAAGCATAGCTATAGGAAAGGCTATGACTGGAAAATAAAAAATAATAACTGAACTATCATCAGTTTTAGTGAGTTTTTTAATGAGTATATAGGCTATAGCACTACCTAGTGCGCCCATAACACCTGAGCCGATACTTAACCAGTCATAGTGAAATGTAGCAGTAGACTGCAAATTTGGCTGTATAATGACAAATAAACCAAACAAACTAACAATAATACAAACTAAAGTGGAACGTTGAATACGTTCTTTTAAAAAAAACAAGGCCAATATTGCCGTAAACACAGGATGAAGGTATTGCAAAACGGTTGCTTCAGCAAGCGGTAAGGTAGTAACAGCATAGTAAACAAACATTAAGGCAAAAGAGCCAACCACGCCTCGGGCAATTAACAAAGGTTTGTTGTTGCCCCACAATGATAATTTTTTCCGTTTAATGTCAATATAGCTAATAATTCCTGAAACAACGGCTCTCGCCGCGACAATTTCAAGTACAGGAATACCCAATCGACTAACCTCTTTTACGCAGGCAGCCATTAAGGCAAATCCTAGCGCAGACAGAAGCATGTACCAAACACTCATTGGTACTGAGTTTTTTAACGAGCTAAGCATTGAATTTGATACTCATGATGATAATGAAAAATATTCTCTTGTGTGAAACTCAGTATCTTACGCTATAACACCTGATAAAAAAGCTATATAACTATCAATAACCACTAATAAACATTAATAAACAACTATTGGGCTAACACTCATTATATAAGCTGGTTATTTTAGTTTGAATGTCCTTAAACCTATTTTGTTCACACAAACCAAAGCCTGCTAGTTTTCTTACTTTATATGTTGTAAATAATGGCATACTAATGCCGGCAAAAAATCGACAATATGTATTAATAGAAATCGGATACTTACTAGTAGACAGGCAATTGTCTAAAGCGTGCATTGCTTCTTTCAAAATAACATCAGATGGCCATAGCTCAGTCGTTGATGATAATTCTAGGTGAGCAACTTGGCCATAACAAACACTGCAATGACCACACTGATAGTTTACTATATCTTCATTAAAGGCGTTATCATCAAAATATTTTGCTAAATTGGCAGTTAAGCAGGTATCGCGTTCAAAAAAAGCAACTAAATTAGCAATACGTTGAATTTCTTTTTGTTCATTATTATAAAAATAATCACTGAGATGTTTAGTTAGATTAGGATTTGATAACGCTTTTACATCGACCTTAAATACCTCGGTCATGCCTTTGGTTTCTAAAATAATACACTGTTTATCTTGCAAGTATTCAAGCGCTGCGATTACGCGGCTGCGTTCAATCGTTGGCTCTTGTAATAACGTATCAAAATCTAATCTTCCCCACACTTTTTTAAACTGTATTGCATTAAAGATATGAGTTAAAAATATTTGCCGTTGATCGTCAAAGCCACTGATTATTTGTTGTTTTGATTGCAGTAATTTAATTTTAAATTCAGCAAAATAACTATATTGTGGCTCAATAATACCGGCGAGTTCTAATTGCACTAACAGTGTTTTCAAAGGCAACTGTTTTATATTAACTTCCTTAGACAAGGCTAATAGTTGTAATTCCCAGTACCCCAGTATCCCTGTATTATGCTGAGTGATTGTTTCATCAACAATAATTTTCAATAACCTAGCAATAGCACTATGCTCGGGAGTATCACCGTACACAAAGTTTTCTACTGTCGTTAAACCATCTAAATTTGCCAAGGTAAAGCATCGAGATGACAAACCATCACGGCCTGCACGCCCTATTTCTTGACTATAGTTTTCAATAGACTTAGGCAAATCATAGTGAACAACAAAGCGAATATTACTCTTATCAATACCCATACCAAAGGCGATGGTGGCAACAATAATGGTAATATGTCCGTGCATAAAATCGTGCTGAATGCGTTGTCGCTTATCACTGTCAAAACCAGCATGGTAAGCACTGGCATTAAATCCTTGCTGAATTAAGTATTGGGCAACCTGCTCCGCAGTCTGTTGAAGAGTAACATAAACAATACCTGCACCTGTTTGCGCTAATATAAGCTCAGACAACCGTTGATTTTTATCTATTTCAGCAACGGTAACAACATTTAGCTCAAGGTTAGCGCGATAAAAACCAGTTTGTACAATATGTTCCGTTTTTATGGCAAATTTTGTCGCCATATCCTCTTTAACTTGACGTGTGGCTGTTGCGGTAAGCAGTAAAACCAGAGGGATATTCAACGCTTTGCGATATGCGGGGAGCTTTAAATAGTCTGGCCTGAAATTATGGCCCCATTCTGAAATACAGTGTGCCTCATCAACCACTAACATAGAAACAGGCACAGATTCTATAAATTGTCTAAACCGCTCATTTTTAAAGCGCTCAACTGATACCATTAACACTTTTATACTGCCATCTCGAACCCCTGACATCACTGTTTTTGCTTCATGACTTGATAGCGTAGAATCAATACTTGCTGCCTTAATCCCCTTACTCGCTAAAAAGGTAAGTTGATCTTTAATTAACGCCAACAACGGTGATACCACCAGTGTTAAATGAGGCAGGTGCAGCGCCGTTAATTGATAGCACAATGATTTACCAGAGCCGGTGGGGAATATTGCTAAAGTAGAGTCACCATTTAACAGTTGCCCAATCGCTTTAGCTTGACCCGGTCTAAATTCATTAAAGCCAAAGCCTTGAGCTAACAATTTGGTTAGCGAATTAATATCCTCTGCTAAATATGCCACTGAGAAAAGCTACCTTATAGTGTTATTGGCTATGCCCCCTGTTAACTCGAATGTTAACCTGAGTACTAACTCGAAAGCTTCTAATCAACCTAAATTTTTGAAAACATCGTTAGCCAAATCAAAAATTAGGATGTTAAAACATAGGATAAAGCCAATTAGCTTAAGTTCCACAAAATGTTTGGTAATTATCGCCGCCATCAACAGGCGCATCCTGATAGTTGGCGGTTTCAGCAAGCTCAGAGTAAGGCTGTTGCAATACGGTTAAAAATTGTTGAAGTGGCGCCAAATCACCGGTTTGTTGAGTACTAGCAAGCACTCTTTCAACATGATGATTTCTTGGTATCACTCGAGGGTTGGTTTTTGCCATCAACTTTTTAGCGCTTTGTAGATCACCTGTAACTCTTTTGTACCAAGATTTAAGCCATAATTGCCAGCTATCTGCTTTTATTAAGTCATTATCTGAATCCATCACTCGCGCCACTTCAGAGGAGGTTAAATTGTCAGCCAAGGTTAAAAAGGTTTGTGTGTAGTCCAAGCGTTTTTCGGCCATAAACGCGAGTAAATCATTGACGAGTTCAACATCACCATTGGCAAGTTCTGCTATGCCTAATTTATCGGTCATCATGTCGAAATAACCATATTGTAAGTCATTAGCAAATTGCTTAAGCAAAGGAGTAACCTTAGCCAAAGCGAGTTGCTCATCATCATCAACAAGCGGTAATAAACAATCAGCGAGGCGAGCCATATTCCACTGCATGATTTTACTTTGATTAGCTAAAGCATAGCGACCATTTCGATCTATTGAACTAAAGACAGTGTCAGGGTGATAATGGTTCATCATAGCACAGGGACCATAATCTATTGTTTCACCTGATATCGCAGTGTTATCAGTATTCATGACACCATGAATAAAACCAACACGTAACCAAGACACCACAAGTTTTACTTGCTTATTAAGTACTGCAGCAAAAAATTCAAGTACTTGTTCACTGGTGAGTGGTGAATTATCGGGAGTAGTTAATTCTGGGTAATGTCTAGCAATGGCATAACCGGTTAATTTCTTCAATGATTCAATGTCTTTTCGTAAAGCAAAATATTGAAAAGTACCGACACGAATATGGCTAGTTGCAATGCGCGTGACTACAGCACCAGGTTGAGTTTGTTCTCTGTACACCGCCTGTCCTGTTGCCACCACAGCCAAGCACCGAGTCGTTGGCACTCCCAACGCATGCATGGCTTCGCTCATAATAAATTCTCGCAATGCAGGAGCTAACGCACATCGGCCATCACCTTGACGAGAGAAAAAGCTGGTACCTGAGCCCTTTAATTGCACATCCCAAGATTGACCATTAGTATCAGTAATATCGCCCAGTAAGTGAGCTCGGCCATCACCCAATTGTGGATTAAAATGCCCAAACTGATGGCCAGAATAGGCCTGAGAAATCGGCTGACTGCCAGGTAATAACTCATTGCCTGAAAAAATGTTAGCCAAAAAATCGTCATTGTCTTTTGCCGAAAAGGGGATTGCCAATGTTTCTGCCAGAGGTTGATTCCATAGCAATAAAAGCGGATTTACCACCGGCGTTGGTAAATTTTGTTGAGAAAAGGCCTTACCAAGTTCAAGGTAAGTATTAGAGAGTGTTATGGTCATTGATTTCTCTGGCTATAAAATTTAATTAAACGAATTTACGCTCAACAAAATTTCAATTAAACGTAATCTGAGTAAAAGTGGTGTAATTTAACGATAAAAATAATTATTACACCAAAAAGAGTTACTACTTATTTTATCTATTTTTATTTGTTAATACGAATCAATATTATCCTTTATATACGTCATCAATGTAGCATCAAGATCTGTATTGCTCAAAAACCAAGCAACTACAGCCAATAATTCCCAAGTTATTAAAATAATGGCTAGATTATCGGTGATTTTTTCGTTACAAGGTAATCCATAGTGCGTAAAATGATGTATAACGTAATTAATATTTATCGTGCAGAACTTTATTCATGAAATACCAAGGTAATCCAAACTTTTCTCATAAACAAGCTGATAAAATCGGCATACTTGTTACTAACCTAGGTACGCCAGATGCTCCGAAAAAAGCAGAACTGAGACGTTATTTACGGGAATTTTTATCGGATCCTCGAGTGGTGGAAGTTCCGCGTATATTATGGTGGATGATCCTAAACTTTGTTATTTTAAACATTCGTCCCAAGCGCTCCGCCCACGCCTACAGCACAGTTTGGACTGAACGAGGCTCACCTTTGATGTTTAATACCCAAGACCAAACATCAGCACTGCGCGCCAAACTTAAATCTACCTACGGTGAAAATATCGTGGTTGAATTTGCCATGCGTTACGGTGCTCCCTCGGTAGATTCAACCATAGATGCTATGTTGCATCAAGGCGTACGTAAGCTCTTAGTCTTGCCGCTTTACCCGCAATATTGCGCCTCAACAACCGCATCGACCTTTGATGCTGTTGCTGCGAGTCTTGCAAAAAAACGCTTAATACCTGAACTGCGCTTCATTAATCATTACCATGACTTTTCACCTTACATAGAGGCGGTAGCAGATAAGATTCGTCAGCATTGGCATGAGCATGGCCGAGCTGACAAGCTAATTTTCACTTACCATGGTATCCCTAAACGTTATTTACTTAATGGTGACCCTTACCATTGTGAGTGTTATAAAACGTCTCGTTTGCTAGCGGAAAACTTAGGGCTAAAAGCTGATGAATACATGGTTACCTTTCAATCACGCTTTGGCCGCGAAGAATGGCTTCAGCCCTATACCGACAAAACCTTGAAGGCATTGCCAGAGCAAGGAATCAAGTCAGTGCAGCTAGTCTGTCCAGGGTTTTCTGCTGATTGCCTCGAAACGATTGAGGAAATTGGCGAAGAGAATCGTGACTACTTTCTTGAAGCCGGTGGCGAGCGTTACGAGTATATTGCTGCCTTAAATGCAGACGCCAGCCATATAGATATGATGCATAATCTAGTTTCGCAACACATACAGGGCTGGCAAGAATTTACCGACACTGAGCAACGCGCCGAACTTGCTGTAGCGTTAGGGGCAAAACAATAAGCTAGTTTTTGCTTCTCTAGTTATCACTGTCCTACAAAAACACACCACCGCCTGGGAAAATAACACGCATTGTTTTCTGCGCTGTGTTGCTGTCAAACTTTACATCCAAATAATAATTACCAAAATAGAAATGTTGTTGATTTATGGCTTTAAGCGGCAGCTGATATTTACCCTCAGACGATAACATCAAGCGATTATTAACCAAGGAGATATTAGCAATCTCTTCATCTTGTGTTTTTTTATAATTTCCGGTCAATGCCTGCATTTGTTGATGTGTTAGTTTTATTTCAGATCTCATGAAGATCGACTGTAAACCTATACTCACACCTTGAGTTTTTATCAGTGAATGCCCTACATTCTCAAATAATCTTGATTCATAGGTTAAGCCCTGAAAGTTTTGCGCTTTAATGTAACTTACAAGTTTATCTACACCAGACTTATTACTATCACCATCGCCTACAGCAACATAAAGCTTGGTGTTATATTGGCTAATTCGTTCAGCAAAGCCGGAAGTGAACTTAAACAATAGGTTATTTTCAAGATCCACGGTAGGCGCGGTGGCAATAATAGCCGAAAATAAATCAGATCGTTGGAATAAACTGTACAATGAAAACCAACCAGCGAAAGAGCTGCCGATTAAAGTCCGTTGTGTTGTTGCCCGATACTCTTTTTCAATAGAGGTAAACAACTGCTCATCCATGAAGTTTAAAAAGTCTTCAGCGCCATGTTTTTCGGTAGTAGGGTTTGGTATTAGCGGTATACTTCTGCTAATAGGCTTAACCGTTTGAATACGTATGTATTATCATTAGGCAATGGTTAATACTCTCATCAATACCTAAGCAGGTTTACGTCGAGATAAATAAAAAGGGCCCACAATAGGCCCTGAACAAAATAAGTACTAGCTAACAATTGTTTCAGCTTAGCAGTTTAGTTGCTAAAACTTAGCATTTACCCAAAGCCATACTTTGTCGGTATCGACTTTTCCTGCCGTGTTGTCCCCTGCTGAATATGAAGCAAATTTTATTCCTGCAACGTAATGCTTGTTAATGGGTCTTGAATAAACCGCATTAATTTCAGAGCCTAAATCATCAACAGTTGCTGATGCTTGGTCGGCATCAAATTTATGAAAAATTACCGCCCATTTACCACCAGCAAGTTTGCCACCAACGCTGGCATACAAGTCAGTCAAGCCCTCTTTGGGTGTATTCAAAAATTGATCTGACCAACCATTAAATTTATGCAGGGTTGCTAACGGCGTTGAAAACCCATAATTACCATTATCAGAGCCCAATAGCTCGTAACCTAACTTAAGGCCTATGCCTGAGAACTGACTGCCAACTTCAGCGTTGATATAATCCGCTGAATAAGAGGTTGTGCTAGTGTCGCTGTCCTGTTGTGCATATTCTAATTGGTAAGTTACTTTTTGTTTACCCACTGAAGAACTGCCACTAAAACGCAAGCCAAAAGTATCGAGGCCATTGCTAATATTATTGTCTTGCTCTAATAAATAACTGTAGGCGGTTAACTTACCTAGCCCTGTTTGATAAGCTAAATTGATCAAATGATCGTTAGCATCAATATCCTTTGCTTCTGCAAAAATACGGTTACGCTTTGTTATAAAACCATAATTGAGAGCCAGTCCGTCGATGGGTTTATACACAGCTGTTACACCATCAAATGTTTGTCTGTCTTGACGCCAGCCAACATGACCAACAAAACGGTGGTTGTCCATAGTAATAACTTGCCGACCAGCTTTAATGCCAAAAGACTTTTGTTGGTATTGTAATAAAAATTGATCTAGCTCAGTTGTTTCTGGGTCGGCAACAACAGAGTAATTAGTGTTTTTACCTAGGGTATTATTGTAGTCATCTATGCCAAACATGTTACGTGAATCTTCAAACTCAATAATAGAAGAAAAGCCTGCCACCTTACCTGTGGCATAGGTTAATCGAGTTCTCAGTGTTAAAGCACTGGCATCTTTTAGGGCATTGTCCTGACTTACGCCCTCATAGCGCATATTAAAATTCGCTGAGGTTTTACCGTTAATCAGAGCTTCAGTAACTGAATCAGCTGCTTGTGCACCAGCAACTATGGCTAAATTTGAGGTAAGTCCTAAACCTACAGCGATAACGGTTTTCTTAACATTCATTGTAAATATTTCCTTAAAATTAATGGTTTCTAATGAGGTATTTATTTTTATTTTGAGTAATTTAAAAAGTTATTAGCCTTGGTTGGCACATTTTACTTGCTCATCTTGTGGTGAAGTAATTGGCTTTTTAGACGGGTTAGTAATGGCGGTAACTTTTCTTTGTTTTTCATAAAGAAAGGTTAATACCTCAGAGCGAAGGCGATTATATTCAATATCTTTGGCCAGTGATAAGCGGCTTCGCGGCCTAGCCAAGTTCACATCAAGAATTTCACCAATAGTCGCTTCTGGGCCATTAGTCATCATGACAATACGGTCAGACAATAACACCGCCTCGTCAACATCATGGGTGATCATAATGACAGTGTTGTTTAATTCATTTTGAATTTCCATCAGGGAATCTTGCATGTGCGCCCGAGTTAAAGCATCAAGTGCACCAAAAGGCTCATCCATCAACAACACCTCAGGCTGCATGGCTAATGCCCGAGCAATACCGATGCGTTGTTTCATACCTCCTGATATTTCATCAGGACGTTTGTGCATTGCATGATCCATATGCACAAGCTTTAAGTTGTACTCTATCCAGTCTTTCATTTCTGCACTTGACATACGTTTATGAAAAACTTGTTTCACCGCTAATTCGACATTTTGATAACAAGTTAACCAAGGCAGTAATGAATGATTTTGAAAAACAACGGCACGCTCTGGACCCGGTTCATTTACCTCTTTATTGTTAAGTAAAACTCCTCCCGTCGTTGCTTGATAAAGCCCAGCAACAATATTGAGTACCGTTGATTTACCACAGCCTGAATGGCCAATTAAAGAAATAAATTCACCTTTATCAATCTGTAAATCGACATCTTTTAAGGCGGTAAAACCGCCCGTATCAGTAGGAAAAACCATATCAATTTGACTAATATTAAGAAAAGCATGTTGCTCATTAGTCATTAATTTTTCTGTTTTCATAACAATTCCTTACGCGTTAGCGCTCGATTTATCCCAAGACACTTGTCGTTGTAGAAACAACATAATTCGGTCTAGTAAAAAGCCAATAAAACCAATAACAACAACGGCCGCCATAATTCTAGCGAGCGAGTCAGAGCTTCCGTTTTGAAACTCATCCCACACAAACTTACCCAAACCTGGGTTTTGCGCTAGCATTTCAGCAGCAATCAGCACCATCCAAGCCACACCAAAAGACAAACGCATGCCAGTAAAAATCATTGGTACTGAGGCTGGCAAAACAATTTTTCTAATATGAGTGAAAGTACCTAAACGGAGCACTTTACTGACGTTAATTAGGTCACTGTTAATTGCAGCCACGCCCATAGAAGTGTTTATTAACATAGGCCACAGGCTACATAATGTGACGGTAAACATTGAGGTTAAAAAAGATTTTGACACTAAAGGATCATCGGAAACATAAAGCGCACTAACCACCATTGTTACCAATGGTAACCAAGCGAGTGGCGATACCGGTTTGAAAACCTGTACTATAGGGTTAATGGCTAAATTAAAGCGCCTATTTAAACCCATCGCAATTCCCATTGGAATTGCCAAACAGGCAGCGACTAGAAAACCACAAGTCACTGTAACAAGACTGGTTACAATTTGATCTATGAAGGTTTCTTTACCAGTAAATGCCCTAATTTTGGGGGTATACTCTGGATCTTTCGCTAATTTTGCTTGATTACGTTTTTCTTGTCGCTCATAAAATGCCGCTGCTTTTTCACGTGTCACTTGATGCTCTTCATACAAGGCTGAAAATTGTGTGATAACGGCACGCGGTCCGGGAAATTCACCCAATGACGTATGAATATTTTGCGCGGTAATTGACCACAAAAACAAAAATAAACTAATACCGATTAGCGGTAACATTAAAATATTACTGACTTTCATGACACTGCTTTTAACAGTATTAACAAGCTGTTCTACCATTGTTTTATTGGCAATACTTACAGTTGTAGCTCGCATTTATGACTCCTTTGATAATATCAATAGTCTGAAATTGCTTTACAATTTCTGACCTTGTTTAAGACCAATACTGAACTTTTCTAAATAAGCATTTGGTTGCTTGCCATCGTAAACAATATCGTCAATAAAATGTTTTTGAGGTGGTTTAAATCCAGTTTCTGTTGAGAAATTAGGGAATTGGTTGGCGGCAATCACTTTATCGGCAATTAACGACTCTGCCGCTTTTCTATAAATGTCAGGTCGATAAACTTTTTGCGCTAACTCTTTGTACCAGTCATCACTTTTATCGCTAGAAATTTGTCCCCAACGGCGCATTTGTGTTAAATACCAAATAGCGTCTGAGTAATAAGGGTAGGTGGCGTTATATCTAAAAAACACATTAAAATCTGGCACCTCACGTTTATCCCCTTTTTCGTATTCGAAGGTCCCGGTCATTGAGTTGGCAATAACAGCATAATCAGCACCAACATAGTTAGATTGCGACAATATTTTTACGGCAGCTGGGCGGTTAGCATTGTTATTGTCATCTAACCATTTAGCAGCTCGAATAAGCGCACGCGTTAAACGAATGGTGGTATTAGGGTATTTTTCAGCAAATTCTGCAGTAATACCAAATACTTTTTCTGGGTTGTCTTTCCAAATTTCGTAATCGGTTACCACAGGTACGCCAATATTTTTAAACACCGCTTGTTGGTTCCAGGGCTCACCAACACAATAGCCGTGAATTGTGCCGGCTTCCATCGTTGATGGCATTTGCGGCGGCGGTGTCACAGACAACAATGCTTGCGCATCTATTTGACCGCTAGTATCACCCTTATGAGGTGCATAAAACCCCGGGTGTATCCCACCAGCAGCTAACCAGTAACGTAGTTCATAGTTATGGGTTGATACGGGAAATACCATACCCATTTTAAAGGGCTTGCCTTCAGCTTTTAATTGCTCAACCACAGGTTTTAGCGAATCGGCTTTGATTGGGTGCACTGGTCTACCGTCAGCCATTTTGGGGATATTAGGGCGCATTTTTTTCCAAGTACTGTTTGATACCGTAATAGCGTTACCATTTAAGTCCAT
Source organism: Colwellia sp. (assembly GCA_042091395.1). Taxonomy (GTDB): domain Bacteria; phylum Pseudomonadota; class Gammaproteobacteria; order Enterobacterales; family Alteromonadaceae; genus Colwellia. The sequence goes on along the minus strand of JBELHN010000002.1, from coordinate 62,696 downwards.
TGAAAAAGGGGTAATGATGTGAGCTTTAGTGCCGTAGCCCATAGTCGCCGCAATTGGCTGTCCGGCCAACATATGAGCACCATCTAATGTGCCATCAATAACGCCATTTAACAAAACCTTCCAATTAGCTTGCGCTTGAATGGTGACATACAAACCTTCGTCTTCGAAATAGCCATTTTCATAGGCTATCGCGATGGGCGCCATGTCGGTTAATTTTATAAAGCCAAATTTCAATTCTTCTTTTTCGGGCTCACCCACACTCTCAGCATGCACCATTTGCATAGATGATAAAACCACAATACTAGACAACAGCAACGGCTTGATGGTGGATAATAATAATTTTTGCCAGTTCATAACGATTTCCTTGATTAACTTCAACATTTTTTCAAAAAAAACGCTCACCAAAAGCCAACCTCAAAGGTCAGCTTTAGATGAGCGCCATTGCTCGCAGAGTAAAAGCAAACCTTTTACTCAAATACAGCTTCGTTGCTGATAATTATTCTATAATAACTTTATCTTCGTTGATAAAAAATCCACTAAAAACATAATCTCAACAATATTTTAATGAATTTAACACTGGTTTCCTAAGTGGAATAAAAAACCAATACAAATGAATAATTAACCATATTTAGCACTTTTCATACCAAGTTTAAGAGTGTTGATTTTATTAGTTTTTTTAAATTTCAATCTAATAACAGAGCAGCATTGCCCCACCAAGATGAGGCAATGCACCACTAAGGAGGAAAGTTGTAAGGGGTATAAAGGTACAAATTTAAAGTAAAAATTTAAAGAGGATTATTACTTGATGCAATCATAACGTGAATAAGTGTCATAATGTCTTAAACAAGCAATCACAAAAAATAGAGGTTCTCACAACAAAGTACTAAACAAGAAAGGTTTAAAGCAAAGCATCAAACAGTCAAACGCTCATCTATAAAATATCAACAATTAACTAACACGCCTTAATGATTGAGTTATGCTGACGCTTATATTGGGCCACTTTACATAGAAAGTTAACACTTATAAAGTTAACACTTACAAAGCTATTACAAACTATGTTGCTGAACTCTCAAGACTAATTTAAATACTCTTTTACATAAACGACTGCTGCTTCTCTTACTTTTGAAGATAACAGTATAGTTGAAATCATCGTTGGAATTGCCATTAGTGCATACATAAAGGTCAAGAAGTTAATCACAACCGACAAGGAGGCGACTGCACCCACAATAATAAGTAATAAATAAAACTGTTGATAAACCTTTTCAACGGTTTTCCCAAAAATAAACTCACTGCACTTACTGCCATAATACCAGAAGGTTAGCACGGTACTGGTGCTTAAGAAAAAAACCATCACCAATAATAAATAACTACCAATATGAGGAAATGCTTGCTCAAAGGCGAACATTGTCATACTCACACCTTCGTTGCCTGACTGCCATGCACCAGAGACTAATACGGCTAATGCCGTGCACGTACAAACGAGTAAAGTATCAACAATAGGTCCAAATGATGCAACAAAGCCTTCACGAATAGGTTGGTTAGTTTTAGCAGCTCCATGTGCTAATGATTCAGTGCCAATGCCAGCTTCGTTAGAAAATGCCCCTCGTTGCACACCAATAATAATAACAGCGCCAAGTAAACCACCTGCAGCAGAATTAGAAGTAAATGCACTGCTAATAATCAGCATGAGTGTTTCAGGTATTTTCTCTGCATTCATAACAAGTAATATTAAGGTCATTGAGAAGTAACCAACCACCATGATGGGCACAACTTTGGTAGCAACCGCAGTGATTCGGGTTAATTTACCCATAACAATCCAAGAAATAATAACAAATAAGCCGATACCTACCAGAAGATCAAAGGTAAAATGGTTTTCAGCATCAGCAAAACCATTTGGTATGGCAATCACCTCTCGTAAAATTTGTACTAGTTGGTTAATTTGAAAAATAGGTAATGCACCGAACATACAACCTAAACAAAATAACCAGGCCAGTGGCATCCATTTCTTACCTAACCCTTCACGAATGACATACATTGGCCCACCCTGTAACTTGCCACTACGATCTTTCCCTCGATACATCACGGCTAAAGAAGCGGTATAAAACTTGGTGGCAATGCCAACAATCGCAGTTAACCACATCCAAAATATAGCACCTGGCCCGCCCATTGTAATGGCAACAGCAACGCCGGCAATATTACCTAGACCTAAGGTGCCAGACAAAGCGACAATTAACGCCTGGAAATGACTAATTTCTCCTTGGCAATTTTTTTCATTACTGAATTTTCCAGCAATGATATTTAATGCATGCTTAAAGTGCCTATAAGGGGTAAGTCTTGAGTGAAAAACAAAATAAACACCACCACCAACTAATAACGTAACCATGGGTAAACCCCAAGCAAAATTGACTAGGGTAATTAATAATTCTTCCATTTTGACCTTACTAAAAATGATAATTCATGAGGTAATAGTGATTGATACTATCTTCTAGAGTACCTAAGATC
>JBELHN010000002.1:15786-60094 GCA_042091395.1 Colwellia sp. | reverse complement strand
GCAGGAGCATGGCCTTCCGGAACCCAAGCATCCCATACGGCGTTCATTTCAGCGAAATAACACATATTTTTAACGTAAATAGTCGCTGATAACAAATGAGCTTTATCACTTCCTGCTTGTGCTAATAATGTATCAACTTTATCAAGCATGGTTTGTGTTTGCTCTGTAATGCCCTTACTAGCATCGGCAGCAACTTGACCACATAAATAAATAGTGCCGTTATGTTTAACAATCCGGCTCATACGTGCTTTGGTTTCATGTCTTTCAATCACTATAATATTTCCCTTATAAATTAACTTTTATATTTTTTATTCTAACTGAACAGGAGTTTTATACCCTTGGTTTGCATTGACTTTGAGTGGCAAAATTGAGGTAATAAAAAGCCTCAAAGTTTAAACTTTAAGGCTTATAAACGAATAGGGTTAACATCACTGATATCAGTAATAACTTACCCTAAACTGATTTTTATTAACTGTTACAGCGTTATTCCCACTCTATTGTGGCTGGTGGCTTACCTGAGATATCGTAAACAACACGTGAAATGCCATCAATTTCGTTAATAATACGATTAGACACTAACCCTAAGAAATCATAAGGTAAATGCGACCAACGTGCAGTCATAAAGTCAATGGTTTCGACACAACGTAGAGATACCACCCAATCGTATTTGCGTGCATCGCCCATAACACCAACAGAGCGAACCGGTAAGAAAACCGTAAAGGCTTGGCTTACTTTTGTATATAAGTCATGGTTGTGAAGCTCTTCAATAAAAATAGCGTCGGCACGGCGCAGTAAATCAGCATACTCTTTTTTCACTTCACCTAAAATTCTCACCCCTAAACCAGGACCAGGAAAAGGGTGACGATATAACATGTCATAAGGCAAACCTAATTCTAAGCCTATTTTACGAACCTCATCTTTGAATAATTCGCGCAATGGTTCAACAAGCCCCATCTCCATGTCATCAGGTAATCCACCAACATTATGATGTGATTTAATGACATGGGCTTTACCTGTCGCAGAGGCTGCTGATTCAATCACATCTGGATAAATAGTACCTTGTGCCAACCATTTAGCATTGCTCAGTTTTTTTGACTCTTCATCAAATACTTCAACAAAGACATTACCAATAATTTTACGCTTGGCTTCGGGCTCACTTTCACCGGCTAGTCTATCTAAAAACCGTTGTTCTGCGTTAACATGCACAATGTTTAAACCAAAATGATCACCAAACATATCCATCACTTGTTGGCCTTCATTCAAACGTAACAAACCGTTGTCAACAAAGACGCAGGTTAATTTATCACCAATAGCCCGTTGCAACAGCATCGCAACAACCGATGAATCAACACCGCCAGACAAGCCAAGAATAACCTCGTCATCACCGACTTGTGCTTTCATTTTAGCAATAGCATCGTCAATAATTGATGCTGAAGTCCACAGTTTTTCACACTGACAAATATCAACAACAAAATTTTCTAAAATACGAAGCCCTTGCTTGGTATGTGTTACTTCGGGATGAAATTGAACGCCATAAAAGTGTTTATTCTCATCAGCCATTGCTGCATAAGCACAACTTGGCGTTTGCGCGACTTTAACAAAATTAGCAGGGATAGAAGAGACTTTGTCACCATGGCTCATCCATACATCAAGTAAGGCATTACCATTATCGCCAACACTGTCTTCCACTTTATTAAATAAGGCTGACTCTGCAACAAGTTCAACCGCAGCATAACCAAACTCTTTATGAGCAGAGCTTTCAACACCACCACCGAGTTGCTCAGCCATGGTTTGCATGCCATAACAAATACCCAAAACAGGCACGCCTGCACTGAATACATACTCAGGAGCGCGAGGGGAGTTAGTCTCAGTAACTGACTCTGGCCCACCAGCTAAAATAATCCCCGTAGGGTTAAAGCTTTTAATTTGCTCTTCAGTTACATCCCACGACCAAAGTTCACAATAAACACCAATTTCACGTACACGACGGGCAATAAGTTGAGTGTATTGAGAACCAAAATCTAATATTAGTATGCGGTGATCATGAATGTCTTTACTCATGCTGGACTTCCTAGTGTAAATGCTTATTAAAAGCAGTATTCATTAAATAAAAAGGTTGAGTACTATAAACTTGATTAGCACTCAACCTGTTTGTATCTGTTATGAGGCTATAATTAATTTGTATTTTAAACACTTAACTAATAGCCTAGGGTTAACTACGTTAGTTTTTTAGCCTGTTCGATAATTGGGTGCTTCTTTGGTAATAGTTACATCATGCACATGCGATTCGCCCATTCCAGCTGAGGTAATTTTCATAAATTGTGGTTTAGTACGCATCTCTTCAATAGTCGCCGAACCCGTTAACCCCATTGAGGAACGTATGCCACCCATCTGCTGATGAATGATTGCTGCCACTGGGCCTTTATAAGCGACCCGGCCCTCAATCCCCTCTGGTACTAACTTATCGGCTTCACCATCTGTTTTTTGAAAATAGCGGTCACTGGAGCCATCTTTTTGTGCCATCGCACCTAATGATCCCATGCCTCGGTATGACTTGTAATAACGGCCTTGATATAGTTCAACTTCACCAGGCGATTCTTCCGTGCCAGCAAACATACTTCCAACCATGACACAATGTGCTCCCGCGACTAAAGCCTTAGCAATATCACCAGAGAAACGAATGCCACCGTCGGCTATGACTGGAATATTTGTTCCTTTTAACGCTTCAACGGCATTTGAAATAGCGGTTAATTGGGGTACGCCAACACCAGTTACAATACGTGTAGTACATATAGAGCCTGGGCCAATACCTACTTTTACAGCATCAACGCCAACATCAGCCAGTGCTTTTGCGCCAGCGCCAGTGGCGACATTACCAGCAATAATTTGTAAATCAGGGTACTTTTGACGGGTTTCACTGACACGATCAATAACCCCTTGAGAGTGACCATGGGAAGTATCTATTAGTAATACATCAACTCCAGCAGCAACAAGAGCGTCAATACGTTCATCAGTACCCGCGCCAACACCAACAGCTGCGCCTACACGTAAACGACCAAACTCATCTTTGCAAGCATTAGGTTTATTTTCAGCTTTTTGATAATCTTTGGCAGTAATTAAGCCAACTAATTTGAATGCTTCGTCAACCACTAAAATTTTTTCAATGCGGTTACTGTGCATTAAACCAAGAATTTCTTCACGGGCGGCACCTTCTTTAACCGTTACAAGATCTTCTTTAATGGTCATTAACGAAGATACTGAACGACTTAAGTCTGTCTCAAAACGTAAATCTCGGCCGGTAATAATCCCCACTAGATTATGTTTATCATCAACAACAGGAAAGCCGGAAAAACCTAACTCATCAGCTTTTTTCATTACCTGCTCAATAGTAAAGTCAACACTGACTGTTACCGGATCAGATACGATACCACTTTCGTATTTCTTAACTTGCGATACATTACTGGCTTGCTCAGCAATCGTCATATTTTTATGAATAAACCCTAGGCCGCCTTCTTGCGCTAACGTGATTGCAAGGCGAGCTTCAGTTACTGTGTCCATTGAGGCAGAAACCATGGGCACATTAAGATTAATTTTACGGGTTAGCTTAGTTTTTAAATCAGCCGTGTGGGGTAGAACTTTTGAATGAGCAGGAACAAGTAAAACATCATCAAAAGTTAACGCTTCTTGAGCAATTCTTAGCATCGCAACATCTCTCTAAAAAGGTTGGTTAGGGAGTGAATATTGCGGCAGAATTTTAACCGTTTTATTGTTTTAGGTAAACCTATTTCTATAAACTTTTAACCTTCTCAGCAAAAATGATGCCTAAACCAATAGTCTCAATGCCATTAATAGTTCTTTAATTTACGTTGAGCGCTTTTAATATTCGTAGACGACGAAACAAACCCAGTTATTAATTCATCGTAACTAGCCTTTTGTTATATTCAATAAATTGTTTGTAACAAATACATTAACCATAGCCATTACCAATTATTCATCAACTCATGTTTATTCCTTAGACTAAGTTCATAACAATAATCGCACCGCTATAATGTTTTTACCTAAACGCCACCTTTGCTTGATATACTCAACCAAACGTCAGTATTTGCCGCGACCATTAGCCTTAAATATGAACCCACAACACATTTTACAAATTAGTGAACTTACCAAAAAAGTCCGCTACCTTTTAGAGTCAGAACTCAATACAGTTTGGCTAACAGGTGAAATATCTAATTTTATTGCCGCGGCCTCAGGCCACTGGTATTTATCTCTTAAAGACAGTAAGTCGCAGGTAAAATGTGCGATGTTTAAAGGTAGTAATAAGCGTGTCCGTATTAACCAAGGTGCATTACCGAGCAACGGTCAACAAGTGTTGGTTAGGGCTAAAATATCTCTATATGAACCGCGTGGTGATTTTCAATTAATTATCGAACATATGGAAGACGCTGGTGCAGGATTATTGCGCCAACAGTTTGAACAATTGAAAAATAAACTACATAAACAAGGTTTATTTGATTTGGCGTATAAAAAACCCCTTCCGTCAATTATTAATCATGTCGGCGTTGTAACATCACCTTCAGGTGCAGCAATAAAAGATATACTTGCCGTATTAAAACGCCGTAATCCGAATATTATGGTGACTATCTACCCTGCCCTTGTTCAAGGCGAGCTGGCACAGGCTGATATATCTCATGCTATTTATCAAGCTAACCTTCGCAATGAGTGTGACGTTTTAATTGTCGGTAGAGGGGGGGGCTCATTAGAAGATTTGTGGCCATTTAATGAAGAGCGTGTTGTACAAGCAATTTACCAGAGTGTATTGCCTATTATTAGTGCCGTAGGGCATGAAATTGATACTACATTAAGCGATTATGTTGCAGACCTTAGAGCTCCCACCCCCTCTGCTGCCGCTGAGTTAGTCTCGAGTGACAGTGAGCAATTGATCAAACAATTAACCAGCTTAAGACAACGCTTATTTAATGCTCAACTAACATTGTTGACTAGCTTTACTAAAAACCAAGGTTATCTGCAACATCGCCTGGCTCAAGTTCACCCTGAACAAAAGCTACAATTACAACAACAAAAAGCTGATGAATTAAGTTTAAGATTAAAACAACTTATTTGCCGAAAAATTGCTCAACATACAGAGAAACCATCACAACTTTTGCAGCGCTTATTAACACAAAACCCAAAGAAGTTAATTGCACAGCAAAATCAACAAGTGATACACATTAAATCACGACTTTTACAAGCTATGCATAAGAATTTGCAACACAATGCTGAGCGTTTTAGCCACGTAGTTGAACAGTTACACCTCGTTAGCCCTTTAGCAACTATAGCTCGTGGGTACAGCGTTACCCGAAACAAAAACGATAAGGTTATTACCAAGGTGGCTCAGGTAAAAGCGGGTGATATTATCAGTGTTCAACTCTCTGATGGTCACATAAAGGCTAGCGTGTTAAAAAATGATGAATGTTAAAAGCGTTATTAGCTTAACGCTTATTGCCGATAAAAATTATCAATGGAAAACTTTTCATAAATTGCCTGTCAGCCAATTATGTAATTTACATAAACAAACAGGTATTTATTGTGTCGGTTTTAGTGCGATATAAAGTAGTTCAATCACTTGCTTTTTACTGACCTTGTTAAACTTCACACCGAATGATAGGCCATCAACTTGTTGTTTAACGTTACAAATAATTGCAGTTAATTTGATATTGCTGTTGCCATCATTGTTTTCTACAATAATTTCAATCACTTTATCTTCAGCTAACACAAGTTTTTCACCGTTAACAATATCTAATTGCCCACCTTCAATAGACAAGTTAGTCATTGTTGCTTGCCAATAAGCGTCATCTATCCTTATTTTAGTTTTGATATTAGTCTCGATCCTTATTGATGACCTAAGAGGTTGTAAAGTCACATTATTGGGGATATCAAGCACCATAATTCGTGAAGGTATCTGCAGCGTTTGCCTGATGGTACTCAAAAAAGCTACAGCTGCGCCATCCCGCCCTTCAATAAGCCCGCGCACAGTAATAACCGTACCTTGACAAATATATTGTGAAAATGCACCCAGTTTCGACGTATCAGGAAATTCAATGAGGATATATTTTTTAGGTGAGTAACCAATAAAATGGGTGTGGAATTTTCTTTTTTGGCCGGCTGGAGTAGAAATATCTATGGTTACTGGTGCACCCGCTTTTAATAACGCTAAGTTTCGGGCAGATAAATTAGTGGGCGCGATGATGATTTTTTTATCCTGCCATAGAAATTATTGCAATGAACTAAATATTATATCTTAGTTGAGTAAAATCAAGTAAATATTGCAACCTAGTATAAATTTAAAAGTTGCAATACACAGATAATTTCAATGTCACTAATCCTTTTTATAACCTTGTGTCGCCCTGGCTATTTTCTTTTGCTCGGTATATGTGAGCTTTTTCTTTCCTGCAAAGGGGTTCAATGTATCCTTAAATTGAATACGAATAGGTGTACCCATGATTTTTAAGGACTTACGATAGTAATTCATCAAGTAACGTTTATACGACATAGGTAATTTTTTTGCTGAATTACCATGGATAACTATTATTGGAGGGTTATAACCACCGGCGTGAGCATACTTTAATTTAATGCGTCTACCTTGATACAATGGCGGTTGATGATCAAACACTGCCATATCAAGTATTTTTGTGACCATGGCCGTAGAAATACGCTTAGTTGCAGATATAAAAGCCTCTTCAACCGACTCATATAAGTGGCCAACACCGGTTCCATGTAATGCTGAAATAAAATGAACTCGGGCAAAATCAATAAAACCTAAACGTCTGTCAAGTTCTGTTTTAATACGATCTTTTTCATGATCTTCTAGCCCGTCCCATTTATTAACGGCTAAAACGAGTGACCGACCCGCTTCCAAAATAAAACCCAGTAAACTTAAATCTTGATCACTAATCCCCTCTTGGGCATCAATAATAAGTAAACAAACGTTTGCATCTTCAATAGCTCTTAATGTTTTAATAACTGAATATTTTTCTACTACATCAGTGACATTTTTACGACGACGAATACCCGCAGTATCTATTAAGGTATATTCTCGGCCATTACGTTCCATAGGGATATACACGCTATCACGCGTAGTACCTGGCATGTCATAAACAACAACACGCTCCTCACCTAAAATTCGATTAGTCAATGTCGATTTACCTACATTGGGCCTTCCAATAATCGCTAATTTAATCTTATCATTTTCTTGAGGTTGCGCTTGAAGCTGCTTGGATAACGCATCGTCTGATAATGGTAAGTCTTCAACACATTGATCTACCGGATGGCTTGCATTTGCAACAGGGGTTGCTAACGCTTCAATATGAGGAGTTAACGCTAACGTTAGCAATTGTGTGACACCGCGACCATGAGCAGCAGCTATTTGATGAACCTGCTCACCTAAACCAAGTGCATAAAACTCGGCAACTGCTGAATCAGCATCAATACCGTCAATTTTATTAGCAACCAAAAATACTTTTTTATTTTGCTTACGTAAATATTCAGCAATACCATGATCAGCAGCTGACAAACCTTCACGAGCGTCGACTAAAAAAAGAATGGCGTCTGCTTCTTCAACAGCCATTAAAGATTGTTCAGCCATTTTTACATCAATACCTTGTTCATCACCATTAATACCGCCGGTATCAATAACAATAAAAGGGTGTTCTTCGACTTCAGCTTGTCCATACTGTCGATCACGAGTTAAGCCCGGGTAATCAGCAACAAGTGCATCTCTACTTCGAGTTAAACGATTAAATAGTGTTGATTTTCCAACGTTTGGACGGCCAACAAGAGCAACAACAGGTAGCATGATCACCTCAGCGAAATAGCCATACAAACAATATATGGATTTTCAAAATAAAAATTCAATATCTATGTTAATAGGTAAAGTAGAAGCTAAACACTATCAAAAAATATTACTAAAAAAATTAACGGCTCCTTATGCAAATGCATAGGAACCGTTATTAATTATAGCCCGATATTCATTAATAACGGGCTAATAGTAGCGCTCGTTCTATTATTCAGCCGAAATATTTATCGGTGTCGCAATCGCTTGCAAATCACCATCACGAGACTGACTAAAGATAATACCATTAGACACAGTTGGTGTAGCATGTACGCCACTGCTATCAACTTGGTGACGAGAAACGATTTCACCTGTTTCTTGATCTAACCAATGCAGGTATCCCTCAAAATCACCAACCACAATGTATTGTTCAACAACTGCAGGCCCAGTAACACTGCGATTACTTAATTCGACATTACTCCAACGTTCAATACCATTAAGTCGATTCAGTGCATATACATGGCCGCGGGTATTGGTAATAAAAATATCATTGCGGTATACAGCGATTTGTCGGTACGAAGAATATTGGCGCTTCCACAAAATTCGACCAGACTTTAATTCAATTGCCACTAGATTTCCGCGAGCTGAAATCGCATAGACTTTATCACCAAAAACAACGGGAGCAGAATCTACATCGATAACTCGCTGTAATTCAGTTGACCCAGTTGCTTCACCGACCTCAGTCGTCCACCCTGCTTGCCCTTTTTCAAGAATGTAAACACCTAGCTCACCTTTGCCGGTTCCAACTAAAACACCGCCCGACGCAATAACTGGTGCACTTATTCCACGTAATGTCAATGCTGGTACATCTTGCTCAACTTTCCATAACTCTTGGCCATTAGAGGCATCTAAGGCTTTAAGAATACCTGAAGCAGTATTTACAACCAATATACCTGAGTCGAATGCAGGTGTTGTAATCACTTCACCTTTGATTTTAACTTGCCAAACTAAAGTGCCGGTTTCAGCGTCTAAAGCAAATATGTCGCCATTTTCCGTACCAACGAATACTTGATTCATGCCGACTGATGGACCTCCGGCAATTAAAGCCGAGTTTCTACTGTCCCAGAAACTTCGTTCATCATTAACATCACTTAAATCAGCTTGCCAAATTTTATTGCCTGTACTTTTATCATAGGCAACAACATCACCAACGCGACTGGCACTAAACACTTTATCGTAAGCTACAACTGGCTTTATCCGAGAAAAATAATCGCCAACGCCAGCAAGACTTTGTTCCCAAATGACTTCGACATCAAAGGCATTATCTAAATCGTTTAATTCGGCAACTCTAGTACTTTCGTCTTCATCATCATTTGATGAACATGCCAATAAACTGACTGACAAGAATACGATAGACAACAACCTACCAATACTTAATGCTTTACGCTTTTTTCTATTAAAACAATCCATAGTTGCCCTTTTATACGAAAACAATTAATTGAGAAAATTAATAACGCAATTTATTTAACCGCAGATTCGTCTGCGACAGGGTCAACAGCTATGGGTTCAACAGATAGCGATGGTAAACTTGTTACCTCAGCTAAATCGTCTAATTTAATTTGTAAATTAGGGTTCGTTGTCAAACCATCAGCAGCGATAGCTGCTTGGTAGGCATTCCTGGCCAAATCCTTTTTACCTTGTTGTAAATAAGCATCCCCTCTGATCTCTTCAATCGCCGCAGTAAAAGGTTCTGGAAACGCTGTATTTAACGTTGCTAAAGCCTCTGAGTACTGTTCAAGCTGGACTTGTACACGCGCTAATCGCAAACTAGCGATTGCGGCTATACCTTGAGTGGGTGATTTAGTAATGGCAGTATTTAAATACTGTTGCACTTTATCCCAATCACTGGTTGCAGCAGCCTCTTTGGCAAGGGCTAGGGCAGTGAGAGCAACATAACTATTATCTCCCTTATCAGCTATAAATTGCTCAGCTTCTGCATTAAATACCGCACTGTCTTTACTGCTTTTTTCAATAAGCGCTTGGTATTCATCAGAGATAGTAAGCTCTTTTTCAAGCTGATTGTCTTGGTATAGATTAAATCCAATAAAACCAGCAAAACCCAACACGATACCAGCAATAATTGTATTACCGTTTTGTGCCCAGTAGCTCTTAATCGCTTCTACTTGTTGTTCTTCTGTTTGATAAATTTCCACTACTTCACCTTGGCTTAACGCCCTTAAATTAATTCTCTTAACAAGCTTGAAATCTGTGAAAATTCCACACTCTCTTGTTCTTTTTGCCCACGTAAGTATTTGACCATAACCTTTTCTTGGCTAATTTCATCATCACCTAATATCAAAGCGACACTTGCACCTGACTTATCAGCACGTTTTAATTGTTTTTTCATATTGCCGCCACCACAATGGCATTGCAATCGAATCTCAGGTACATGATCACGCCACACTTCAGCTAGTTTATTGGCCTGTATTTGCGCGTCATCACCTAAAACAACCAAGTAAGCATCAACTTGTGGGCGAATATTATTGATTTTATCCATTTCAGTCAGCATGAGCACTAATCGTTCGATTCCTAGTGCAAAGCCAAAAGCTGGTGTTGATTTACCACCAAGTTGTTCAACCAAACCATCATATCGACCACCAGCACAAATAGTACCTTGCGCTCCTAATGAGCTTGTTACCCACTCAAAAACAGTTCTATTGTAGTAATCTAAGCCACGCACTAATCGATCGTTAATAGAATACTTGATACCCGCTGCTTCTAAACGACGACAAAGACTATCGAAATGAAATTTGCTTTCCTCAGCAAAATAATCTGATAACTTAGGTGCGTCAACGAGTGCTTCTTGTACTTGCGGATTTTTACTATCCAAAACTCGTAATGGGTTGGTATACATGCGACGTTTGGCTTCATCGTCAAGTAATGACTCTTTTTCTACCAAATATGCGATTAGAGCTTCTCTGTGTTTTGCACGCTCGTCATTAGAACCGAGTGAGTTTAGCTCCAATGTAACAAATTCATTAATACCGAGTTCTTTCCATAACCTCGCTGTGAGTATAATAATCTCGGCATCGATATCAGGAGTAGCAATACCAAAAGCTTCAAGACCAAATTGATGAAATTGACGGTAGCGACCTTTTTGAGGTCGCTCATGACGAAACATTGGCCCCATGTACCACAATCGTTGTTCTTGGTTGTAAAGCAAACCATGTTGATTACCAGCGCGAACACAACTCGCCGTACCTTCTGGTCGAAGTGTTAAGCTGTCACCATTTAAGTCATTGAAAGTGTACATTTCTTTTTCGACAATATCGGTTACTTCACCAATACCACGTTTAAAAAGTGCTGTTGACTCAACAATGGGCATACGAATTTCGGCAAATCCATAATTACTGGCAACACGCCTAAGCACGGCCTCAACCATCTGCCAAATATTAGTTTCGCTGGGGAGGCAGTCATTCATGCCACGAATAGCTTGTAGGGCCTGTTTTTTTGCCACTGAAAAATTCTCTCTTGTTGTTCTCAATAATATAGCTAATTAAAAATCAGACATAACTACCGTAATAATGTTATTGATTGTACTGATTTTCACTCATGTTGCGCGCAGTATACCTAATAAACCCCATTGAATAAACCTAAGCTAACAGGAGTTTTAGTACATCATAAATGTGGAGAAACTATAGCTGTTAGTTCTCATTCTTTAGTTTTGAAATCGATTTTATTTTTTTCATCGAGGCGTTCACTCATTGAACGTGCTTTTGCACGAATACGTTGCTCTAATTGGTCAACCAACTCATTATTATCAAACCGCTGTTTTTGTCGAACACCATCTAAATAGTAACCACTTTTTTTACTACTACCTGTTAACCCTAAATCAGACACCATTGCTTCACCTGGCCCATTCACAATGCAACCAATAATAGATACATCCATGGGTGTCATTATATCTTCAATACGTTGCTCAAGTGCATTAACCGTTGCCACCACATCAAACTCCTGTCGAGAACAACTAGGGCAAGCAATTAAGTTAATACCACGACTGCGCAGTTTTAAAGATTTAAGAATATCAAAGCCAACCTTAACCTCCTCCACAGGGTCTGCAGCCAGAGATACACGCAAGGTATCACCTATACCTTCAGACAAGAGTAACCCTAGACCAACTGATGACTTAACCGACCCTGATCGTAAACCACCGGCTTCAGTAATACCTAGGTGTAATGGGTTATCGATTTGTTTAGCCAGTAATCGATATGACTCAACCGCTAAGAATACATCAGACGCTTTAACACTGACTTTAAATTGATCAAAATTGAGCTTATCTAAAATATCAACATGACGCATTGCTGATTCGAGTAAAGCCTCTGGTGTTGGTTCAGTATACTTTTCTTGAATATCTTTTTCTAATGAGCCACCATTGACCCCAATCCGTATTGGAATGTTTTTGTCTCTTGCACACTCAACCACACTTCTTACCCGATCTTCACGACCGATGTTACCGGGGTTAATTCGTAAACAATCAGCGCCGTATTCAGCAACTTTTAGGGCAATACGATAGTCAAAATGAATGTCTGTAACAAGTGGCACATTAACTTGTTTTTTTATTTCTCGAAATGCTTCCGCAGCATCCATAGTAGGCACACTTACGCGAACTATATCAGCACCAACGGCCTCTAAAGATTTTATTTGCTGAACAGTAGCCGCTATATCTGTCGTCAATGTATTAGTCATTGATTGCACCGTAATGGGCGCATTGCCACCAACGGGAACATTACCAACCATGATTTGTTTGGAAACACGGCGTATAATTGGAGAATCTTTAAACATAGTTTTTTCTTTGTTTTATTAATGATTTTATAAGCTAAAGGGACTTTAATAGGTATTACATAACAATCGGCAATTCAAATTTAGCAATATTACCATTGTTGTATTCAGACATATCTATTGCCTGGTCATTAAAAACAATACTAGTTAATTCAGGCTTACCAACCGTAACCAGAAATGGTGCTTGCCCCTCAACCGTCATTACATAGCCAGCTTTTTTAACTCCCCAAGCAATTCTTTTGTTATTTGCATCATAAATATTAACCCAACAATCACCTTTAAAGGTGAATACGGCTTTACTTAATGAATTGACTGTAATCACAGGCTGTTGATTTTCAGTCGCAATTGCTTGTGGCAAAGACAATGGGTCTTCAACAGATAATAGGTTACTGTTTTGAGAATTAACTAAATCCGCCTTTTGTTCAGCAGAGTCGATATCAACTTGCGTTGCAGTAGCTAACTCATCAGCTTTATTAATCGTTGGGGCTAAATTATTTTGGCTTTCAAGCGCGCTTGGGGTTTCAACTTTTTGACTTGATTGAGTTAATGCATTAACTGTTGGGCTTGCAAGATTATTGTTAATAACTGCGCTTTGTTGTTGGCTTTGCTGAGTCCACCATAAAACAGTTAACCCTATGAAAACGGCAATAATTAAATAACTTATCCACATAACACGACTGTGTTCTGCTTGTTTAGAGGTTTCTTTTGAAAAACTCAACATTTCACTACGTTGAATACTTGCTGCATCTAAGGCTTCGTAACTGGCTAGAACATCTTCAGCAGCAATCGACACTAATTTGGCATAATTAACTAAGTAACCACGGTTAAATGTTACTGGCATTTTGGGATCAAACAGGTCTTCTTCGATAGCTTTTACAAGACTTAATTTAAAATTTAATTTTCTGGCAATATGTTCTTGTGATAACGATAATTTTAGTCGAGCATCTCTGAGCATATTACCCGGGCTCACAACTTCCATATCCTCACTCAGCTCTGTCATTTTACTTACCACATCTTGTTTTTCACCGGTAAGAGGTGACACTTGATTATTCATTGATATTTTTCACTGTATCAGGATCGACAACGTACAACTTTTGATTAATACGTATAGTATTTTTTTCAGAGATATTATTCCATTTGCGCAACGTACTTATCTTAGTGTTATATTTAACAGAAATATTATAAAGGTTTTCTCCTGCACTGACTTTATGGAAAGTTATATTATCAGTAGCGGTATCTGTTTGTTCTAAAAACTTGGGTTGCGTCCTCGCGACAACGTCTGTATTGATGACGTCATTGGAAATAGTAACTTCTTTAATTGTCGGCAATGCCTCAGGTAAAGGAGCATCCCGTTCAGCTGGAATAGGTTGGGTTGAGGTTGGCTCTATCATCGCTACTGAAGACACTGCCTCTTTGGTAGGCTCATCTGCTACAAGCAAAACTTCAGGTTGCTCTTTTGATAATTTTACTGAGCTATCAATGTTTTCGTTGGTGTCATTGCTAAGTAAAACCTCACTCTGCGCCTCACTTTTTATGTTTTCACTATCACCATTATTAATCACCAAGGGCGCAGTTGTGGCAGCTGCAACTAAGGAAGGTGTTTTTTTAACTGCCGTTTGAGGTGCTACAGAAGCAGTAGCTAATGATGAGGTGGAAGAAACAGACTCTTTAGGCTCCGTGTTTTGTGCCACTGTGCCGGGCGCTTTAATTGCTGCATCTGACAGTAATATCATTTGTGTGTTTTTTTGGGCATTGTTATTGGCAGGGCTATCAGTCTGAGTCAACCTCTCAGATACGTCAGTACTACCAGTTTTTGTTGATGTAACTTGAGAGGGCATTGACTCGATAGTTTTATTATTTCTTGGTGATTTGGGTGATAACTTAACTACTCTTTTTTTACTGGTAGAGGCCAGCTGTGGCGTTTTTTGCTTGCGGCTGAGTTGATATTTATTGGCTAAATTATCAGCCTCTATAAACTCTAAGCCGTTAAGTAAAAATTGTTTACCTTCCCATGATTGAGGATACATTTTAACTAGCATATTGCCATAATTGTTAGCTGTTCGACGCTGACCTAATTTTCGATAAACTTTATAGGATAATGCTAAGGAGTCCGCCGAAAAACGCTGCGTATTACGTTCAAATTTTTGTAAATAGACTCGTGCCTCTTTATAATTTCCCATGGCATATTGTAAGCGCACCATTTGCAACAGAGGTGATGTTCGATTGGGGTTGTGGGCAATGGTTTTATTAAGGTACATTTCAGCTTTTTCAAAATTATCATTTTGTAAATAACACGACGCTAAATTTTCATAACTTTGTGCCACGAGCAAGTAACTTGGCACCGCAATAGCTTTTAAAAATTGCTTTTCTGCAGCATCAACTTGATTTTGTCGACATAAAAACACACCATAATTATTTAACGTATCAGCGCTATCCGATTTAATAGCTAACGCTTCTTCAAAAGATGCAATGGCTAAATCATTTTCACCAACTGTTTCATAATAATGGGCAAAAGCGGTATGAACTTGAACTAGGTTGGGGGAAAATCGCTTGGCTTTTTCGAGGTTGAGTTTAGCTTGCGACATATTACCCATCTTAAGATAGCCTAATCCCAGAGAAATTCTAGTCGCGGCCATTTCATCTCGATTAGCTTGTGTCTTAACAACAGGCTCATTATCTTCAAAACTCTGAGTGACACAGCCACTCAGTACAACAGCTATCAAGAAAGTTAACATGTGCAGCAAGGAAAGAACTTTTTTAACTCTAGCTTTAACCATAATATCTTTGCGGTAAACGCCTCTTTTATAAAAATAATCGCACTAAGTAAATGACACTCAAAGTTTTGCGCGTACTGTGTTAGATCCCCTTACTTAATAACCACCCAAAGTTTTGTCCTGATTCATAACTATGGCATTAATTATTTCTATAAGTTAAAGATCGTATGTGTGCTAAAATTATTGCAAGCAACTAAATTGCCTTTACTGTGATAGTGTCAGTTTTAGGCGAATCTTGCAATGCGCTACGCATTTGATTTTTGGTCACATTAAACGCACTGCGTTTAGTTCTATCTAGTACATCACCGGCTAATTGGCCACAAGCCGCGTCAATATCATCACCGCGCGTTCGCCTCGTGATCACTGTTAAACCATAACTTTGTAACACTTTGTCAAAACGATCAATGCGTGAATTACTTGAGCGAGTATAAGGTGAGCCAGGGTAAGGGTTAAACGGAATTAAATTAATCTTACTGGGTAAGCCTTTTAGTGCGTGCGCTAACTCATGTGCCTGATCTGTACTGTCATTAATATGGTTGAGCATAACATACTCAATAGTTGCTTGTTTGTTGGCTTTTGAGCCGTCAATATAACGACCTGCAGCAGCAATAAAATCCTCTAACGGATATTTTTTATTAATGGGTACTAATTCATCACGCAAATTGTTATTTGGCGCGTGAATTGAAATTGCTAAAGCACAATCAATTTTTTCTTTAAGCATATCTAATGCTGGGACAACACCTGAAGTACTTACCGTCACTCGTCGTTTTGACAAACCATAACCCAAATCGTTCAACATAGTATCAAGTGCTGGTATCAAATTTTTCATGTTCAATAATGGTTCGCCCATTCCCATCATTACAATATTAGTAATAGGTCGCGTTCCAGCAATCCGAGTGGCACCAATATCGTTGGCAACACGCCATACTTGGCCAATAATCTCAGCCATAGATAAATTGCGATTAAAACCTTGCTGAGCGGTAGCGCAAAATGTACATTCTAATGCGCAGCCAACCTGTGAAGAAACACAGAGAGTGGCTCTGTCATTTTCGGGAATCCATACAGTTTCTACTTCTTGCCCACCCTCAAGTCTCAATGCATATTTAATGGTACCGTCTTCGGAGACTTGTTTTTCAGAAATTTCTGGTGCTAGAATTTCACAATTACGCTGTAATTTTTGACGCAATTTTTTATTTATATTGGTCATTAATTCAAAGTCACTGTAACCAAAATGATAAATCCACTTCATGACTTGATCAGCTCTAAATGGCTTTTCACCAATAGAATCAAAGTATTCGCGCATACTTTTATGATCAAAGTTAAGTAGGTTTACTTTATCGCTTACATTACTCATAAAAAACTCTCAACAACTCATATTAAACTACAAGGAAACATTATACAGCGGTGTAACATGTCCTTAAAAATCAAGGCACTTATTGTACGCTTTTCAAGCATCAATCGCAATTTTACTGGTCTATATTCAGGTGAAATATTGTTCACTGTAAATAACAAAAGGATTTTACTAATGACTTAGTAAAATCCTTTGTGGTAAAAATTATTTTAAATCTTGGCGTTAACCGACTTAACGAGTACGTGGACAAATTTCATCGTCAGCGAAGAAATAAGCTATTTCACGTGCTGCTGATTCTAACGCATCTGAACCATGCGCGGCATTTTCATCAATGCTATCAGCAAGATCTGCACGAATAGTACCAGCTAGTGCTTCTGCAGGGTTGGTAGCACCCATAATTTCACGGTTTTTAAGTACTGCGTTCTCACCTTCTAACACTTGCACCATAACTGGACCAGATGTCATAAACTCAACTAATGCACCAAAAAATGGGCGTTCACTGTGTTCAGCGTAAAAGCCTTCAGCTTTTTCTTGACTCAAATGGATCATTTTAGAGGCAACAATTTTTAAACCAGCAGTTTCAAAACGATTGTAGATTTGACCAATGAAGTTTTTAGCAACTGCATCTGGTTTTACAATAGAAAAAGTACGTTCGATAGCCATAATAAGCCCTCATAATTAAAATTAAATTTAAAAAAGTATTAAGATAATTAAACCTGTTATTTCAACAGAGTAAAATTTTGAGCGCATTATAGACGAAAGCACTGAAAATAACTAATGATATTGTGTTATGGCAACATCATTAGTTCAGAAGTAGAATGAGTGTTCACGATTCCTAGCAACTAGTGCGCTAAACACTAATCCTGCGATACTGACGGTAAGCTGGCTTCCAAAAATTTTGTTCAATTTTGGCCAATAACTCATCTTCACTCATCGGTAGTGCTAAGTTTTGCCGAAAAGCCACTTGTGCAATAGCAAAAGCAATCGCTTTACTTAATTGCGCAATAGCGGTTAATGGCGGTAATAATTCGTTGGATTGATTATTAGCTAATGGGGAAGCCGCCGCCAAAGTTTCGCTGGCTACTTGTAACATTTCATTGGTCACTCGGCTTATGTTAGCAGTAACAACACCTAAACCAATACCAGGAAAGATATAACTGTTGTTACATTGTGCAACTGGGTATGTTTTCCCTTGATATTCGATAGCTTCAAACGGACTACCTGTTGCAATAATTACTTCACCTTGTGTCCAATTAATCACTTGGTTAGGGGTAGCCTCAACCTGTCGTGATGGATTACTAAGGGGAAAAATAATAGGAAGCTGGCAATGTGACTTCATTGCGGTAATAACCTGTTCAGTAAACAACCCAGATTGTCCAGATACACCAATTAAAATACTAGGTTTAGCACCATTAATGACTTCAATAAGGGAAGCGTAGTCTCCGGCAACATCCCATTCTTTAGCAACATCAGCAGCTTGTACTAATTTATTTTGAAAATCACGCAAACCAGACATACCTGCGGTTAACATGCCATACCTATCAACCATAAAAACTTGTGTTCTGGCTTGCTCTGCAGATATACCTTCACTTACCATTTGACTAATAATTTGTTCGGCAATACCGCAACCCGCAGAGCCTGCTCCAACAAACGCCACTTTTTGTGACGATAACTTCTCACCCTTGCTTCTACAGGCCGCAAGCAAGGTGCCAACAGTCACTGCAGCAGTGCCTTGAATGTCATCATTAAAACAGCAAATCCTGTCTTTGTAACGTTGTAATAATGGCATCGCATTGGGTTGTGCGAAGTCTTCAAACTGTAATAATACCTGAGGCCATCGGCGCTTGACTGCACTGATAAATAGCTCTAAAAATTCATCGTAGGAATCTTGATCTATTCGTTTATGTCGCGCCCCCATATACATTGGATCGTCCAATAGCTTTTGGTTATTAGTCCCAACATCAAGCATTACCGGTAAAGTGTGAGCTGGGCTAATTCCTCCACAGGCGGTATATAGTGATAATTTTCCGATGGGAATACCCATACCACCAATACCTTGGTCGCCAAGGCCTAAAATACGCTCACCATCTGTGACAACGATAACTTTTACTTTATTTTTTGTAGCATTGCGTAAGATATCATCAATATTAAATCTGTCTTCATAAGCAATAAACAATCCACGAGAACTGCGATAAATATCTGAAAACTGCTCACAAGCATCACCCACCGTCGGGGTATAGATAATAGGCATCATTTCAGTTAAATGGTTTTGCACAAGTTTAAAAAAAAGTGTTTCATTATTATCGTGAATAGCGCGAAGGTATATGTGCTTATTAATATTCGTACTGAAGCAATTATATTGGCGAAAAGCACGCTCAGCTTGTTCATCAATGCTCTCAAACCGAGGTGGTAATAAACCAACTAAATTAAAGCTACCTCGTTCTTCTTTAGTGAAGGCGCTGCCTTTATTTAGCAAAGGAGTCTCTAATAGAGTTGGACCAGCATATGAAATGTAAAGAGGACGTTTTGCTTGTGGCATTTGATTAACTACTTATAGGCTGCGTGAATAATGAATATCCACAATAATGATGGAGTGGAGTATAAAGGATAATTACGCTACTGAAAAGTAACTCAACAGAGAATCGACTGAAAATGAAATATTGAGTTCAACAAGGTGTATTTTTATGGTTAACACTAGTGTAAATTTAGAGATATTACCGAATACGGATTACATAACGTAGAAGAAAAACACTTATAAAAATATGTGAGGTCTAAAAATTTAAATTAAACAGATTATAAACGGTATAAGTATTAATCAAATTCAGCTATCCAAGCTAACTGAATAGCTTCTAATACTCTTTCTCCACAATGTTTAGGGTCATCATCAAAACGTTCTAAATCAAGGACCCATTGCCTTAAATCAATAAAGTTGATTTTGCTTGGGTCAACATTTTCATGTCGTTCAAGTAAATCTAAGGCAATTTCTAATGAGTCTGTCCACCGTAATCCAACTGTCATAATCATACCCTTTTAAGTTATTGTCACCAATCATTTTGTATAACAACGACTAAAACAACAAATGAAAATAAAATGTGTCTGCGAGTAACATCATGATAAACCAAATTAAAAGTAACCTTAATTTTTGACAGAGTTGACAATCAGTGAATAACCACTCTTTCAATTTCTGTTTCATATCAAACGCCAATCGCTTTCTATTTATTATTGTAGTCAATATTGCCTTAAAATAGCGATTAATCAAAACAATAAAAATTAATATTAACTGTTCATTTGAAAAGCTATTAATCTTTAGCGATTGTATTTTAATGGAAATCCAATGTCTCGATCGAAAAACCAGAAAGCAGACTGATCACTGCATAAATTTAGGTAGCAAAAACAGTAAACATTTACCTTTAACCTTGGGGCGTTTTGAGAGACTTATACTTGGTTATCACTCGTTATCTTATTTAAAATACGCTGTGAAACTTAATGAATAATGCTCACCTTATTGACCTTTATAAACATTAGACAAAACCCTACTTTCTATTTTTTAAAGTATATCGCCGTAAAAATTAACAAAGCTCGTTAGTCCTTAGTAATAGTCGTGTATTACTATCACAACGTGAAATTTTAATGCTAATATCTTAAAATTATTTAGGTTTTAGTTCTACAGATTAAGGTTTTTTTAAATGGATGGTTTTGATAAACATATTTTAAGTATTTTACAAAAAGATTGTACCTTATCAACCAGTGATATTGCTGAACGCGTAGGGCTTTCAACAACCCCATGTTGGCGGCGAATTCAAGCGTTAGAAAAGTCTGGAATTATCAAGGCTAGGGTAGCGCTTGCAGATCCTGAAAAAATTAACGTTGGTTTATGTGTATTTGTCATGATTAAAACCAATCAGCATAATCCGGTTTGGTTATCTACCTTTGCCGATGTTGCTAAAGAATTCCATGAAATTGTAGAGTTCTATAGAATGAGTGGCGACGTTGATTACTTACTGCGCGTGGTAGTTCCAGACATGAAAGCATATGATAAGTTTTACAAATCATTAATTACTCGGGTAGATTTTTCTGACATAAGTTCAAGCTTTGCTATGGAAGAAATTAAATATACAACGGCACTACCTGTTGATTATATTTAATTTATTTTGAAATGAGCATTTAAAACTACACTGATAAAAAATCTAACAAAGTTAACTTATTTTATTGGTATGTCTCACTGAAAAGATTTATCTGTTAACGACTTGTAAGCAAAATCAACTATTTCTTTTTCAGTGATTGAATCGTTTGTATTACTGTCAATCGCTTTAAATGATGATAATAACCACTGGCTATTTGTTAGTAACACTTCTTGATAACTTAATTCACCGTTATTATTTTTATCAACGACAGAGAAGATAAACTTATTAGGTACCGACTTAGCATCATCAAAATGAAACCTTGTTACATTATTGTTATTTATTCTGCCAGAGTTAGCAGTTAACATTACCTTACTATGCTCCTCATTCGCATCAAAATCATTGGCATTAACCAAAAAAGAAACCATACAAATTGCCGCTGTCATAACGGAAAACTGTGTTAATGTGATGTTTTGCATAATACTCTCAAAATTCTAGCTCACACATCAATGTGAGTACAACATAATTGATTTTAACAGTGCAATTAGCAAACCATAAAAAGCAACATACTGATTTAATGATAATTTTTTTATTTTTTAATCAATATGAATTTTTGACCACACTAAATATGTCGCTAAACAGCTACAGTTATCGTGTTGAATTCAGAGCAACACGATAAGATAACTAAATAAAAGTTAAAAAACCTATGAGAAGTAGCCATAAAAGCTGTTTACCTTGAAAAAACAAACGTCTCAAAAAAGAGACAGGTTTGCTCTAAAAGGCTTTTTCACATATAAAGCAGGCTATTAAAATGGATGGCGAGTAATAAAATTAGCTTAAATGATATGACTTCCATGATCACAAAAATTAACTTGGCATTAAGACAGTTAATGCGACTTGCTTTTTCTGCCACTTCGACTTTTTTTAGTCAAATGTCAATTTACAAGTTAACCTTGCTTGGCTTTATACTAGTCACATTCCCATTAGTGACTATCTTAATTTCCAGTGCCAACTATGTTAATAAATTGACTGAGCAGAGCACTAATGCTATCTACCACGTTGCACAATTAACTCAGCTTAAGCGAAAGCTTGATGACGCAATCAATAAAATGGAACGATCAGCGAGCCAATATGTTGTATTGAAGGATTATGAATTATTGCAAGTGTTTCAACGTCAACAAAATATCCTTATAAATACTATCGAAAAGACTTATAAATCTGAAAGAGATCTAGCATTAAAACAACACCTAAATACATTAAGATCGCAATGTAAACTTATCAAATCATTAGTGCTTAGTGATCAAATTGAAAACCTTTCATTAGCACAACTACAATTAACATTTAAAACATTACATACCCTTGCTAATAAAGTTGGAAAGCGAAGTGGCATAGTGGCAAACCAACAAGTAAAAGCAATTGAACAAACTACACAGGCGATAAGAAATACTATTCTTACACGTTTGTATATTATCCCTATTACCCTATTTGTTGCTGTTGTATTTATTCTCTTAATCACTAAGCCACTAAAACGGCTAGTCAATAAAATAAAGCGTTTAGAACAAGGTGACTTTGAACAAGAAATCACCTTGACTGGCCCACCAGAAATCGTCAATATCGTCAACGCTTTAGAACAGATGCGAGTGAGACTGCATTCGCTCGAATTGCAAAAATCTAGTTTTATTCGTCATATTTCACATGAACTGAAAACACCATTGGCCGCGATAAGAGAGGGTACCGAACTTATTTACGATAACAGTGTTGGATCCTTAAACGAGGATCAACAAGAAATTTGTAACATTATCAGAGGCAGTGTCACCCGTTTACAGCGGCTAATCGAGGATTTGCTTGCTTTTAATATTGTATTAGATTCAACCAGTTTACATGGATTAGAAAGGGTCAACTTACCTGAGCTCATTAATAACGCCTGTGAAGTAAGAAAACTTGAAATACAATCGAAAAAAATAAAACTGATTTGTACTGGTTCACCTTGCCATATTTACAGTAACAGCAAACAACTTAGTGTAATATTAGATAATATTTTATCTAATGCGATAAAGTATTCACCTATCGAGGGTCGTATCACTATTAATTATCTCTCCAAGCCTAATAACATTTTACTGACACTCATTGATGAGGGCACAGGCATTGCACCTAATATTAAAGAAAAAGTGTTTGATGCGTTTTATCAGGGACAAGCACCTGTTGGTAATAAAATCAAAGGAAGTGGTTTAGGTTTAACTATTGTTAAGGAGCTTTTGCTTCGTCTCAGTGGCAGCATTGCCATAACAGACGCACATAAATATCATGCTAAAAATAACCAAGGGACTTGTGTTAGCATTACTTTACCAAACAGACAATTGGAGAATCGATGATGCGGTATCTCTTTTTTTTCGCGAGCCTATCTTACAAGCAACATTGCCACGCCAAGTTAGCTGTTGTGATGCTTGCTATTCTTGTCAGTGGTTGTCAGACAACCACACCCGTAATTGAGCCGGCCAAAAAGCCGATAGATTATAGTCAATATTATGTTTGGCTAAAAACATTAAATAATACACAACTTCTAACCGAAGAAAAGGCACAAAAATCATCATCGACCGATAATAGGCAAACGCTTCTAGATAGCCAAGGAAAATTAATACTTATTTACAGCTTACCAAACTCAACGCTTCATCAACCCTTCAAAGCAAAGCGCCTATTAAACAATCTTTTATTGTCAGAGCATTTTTTAAGTGAAGATAACCTTGCTTTTACAACCTTATTGCGTGACCAATTAAATACGCAATTGCATTTATTGCAAAAACAAGAAGCGCTAACTAAAAGCATTAATAAGTATAACGACAACTATAATGAAACAATAAACCTGTTAACAAAACAATTGAATCAAAAAACTATAGATCTTGAGCATGTCAACAAACAGTTAAAACTACTAAAAAAAATTGATCAGCGCATCGATCAGCGCACTTAAAATAATTAGAGATACGGGTAATGAGTTCATACACACAAGACACCAACACAACAAGAGTACTTATTGTTGACGATGATCCAAGCCTATTGAGGCTACTCAGTATTCGTTTATCAGCTGCGGGCTATCAAGTGGAGTCGGCAGCGAGTGCTAAAATAGCATTAGGGATTTTACAGCACTTTATTCCAGAAATTGTTATTAGTGACCTTCGTATGGAGGGTATGGATGGCATGGTTTTATTTGAACAAATAAGACTACAACACCCTAATATTCCAGTCGTTATAATGACCGCACACGGCACAATTCCTGATGCCATCAATGCAACCAAACAGGGGGTCTTTAGTTTTTTAACCAAACCATTTGAAAGCCAAGAGCTTCTTGATACAGTGGCACAAGCTATTCGTTTGCAACCGGTCGACAAGCTTGACAAAGCTACCGACAATAATCATTGGCGCAAACATATCATTAGCCGCAGTTCTGTTATGACAGCTTTATTAAATCAGGCTAAACAAATTGCCAACAGTGATTTTAGTGTCCTTATCCATAGTGATAGTGGCACTGGTAAAGAACTGTTAGCCAAAGCAATCCATCAAGCCAGTCATAGAAAAAATGAAGCCTTTACTGCCATAAACTGTGCTGCTATTCCAGAACAATTGTTAGAGTCTGAATTATTCGGTCATGTTAAAGGCGCTTTTACGGGAGCAGAACGAAACCATCAAGGGCTATTTCAAGCAACTCAGGGCGGTACCTTATTTTTAGATGAAATTGGCGATATGCCATTGAGCTTTCAAGTTAAGTTATTAAGAGTGATCCAAGAGAGAGAAGTTCGCCCCGTCGGCAGTACTCAGTCTATAGCAATCGATGTGCGTATTATTTCTGCAACCCATATCAACTTGACAAAAGCAATAATAGCTAAAACTTTTCGAGAGGATTTATATTATCGGCTTAATGTTGTTGAATTAGCCTTGCCCACATTAGCTCAAAGGCGAGAAGATATTCCACTTTTAGTTCAGTACTTTTTAAGCCAAGCGGTTAGTCGCTCTAAAGTGGCAATGAAAACAATGAGTCAAGAAGCTATGGAGTTGCTTATCAGTGCTCCATGGCCAGGTAATATAAGACAACTACAAAATGTGGTAGAACAGAGCATAGCGCTATCAAGTGATACTATAATTAGTGAAAATACTGTCAAAAATGCACTCCGTGATGACTCCACACAATTCCCCTCATTTCAGCAAGCTAGAGAGCATTTTGAAAGAGATTATTTAGCTAAATTATTAAAAATTACTGCCGGCAATGTCTCGCAGGCAGCTCGCATTGCCAAGCGAAATCGTACAGAATTTTACAAGCTATTAAACAGGCATCATTTAGTTGCAGATTCGTATAGGGAAGAATAACGACTATTTTTTATCTCAGCTTACGATTTAAGCCCGTTAACATTCAATTATCCAGCATTAAACATGCAATAGAAAAGAGGTAGCACATTAATCTAATGTAAAATCTAGCGCTCTAACTTTAATATTGACTCCAGCATCGAAAAGGCTTTGGTAAAATTCTGCTTCTCGACACTCATCTAATTGGCGACAAACGATAACGTACTTTAATACAGCAGTTTTATTACTTTGCAGAGCGGCTTTATTAAACCAAAATAATGCTCGCGTCATATCTTTATCAACAAATTCGCCGTTTAAGTACATTTGACCGAGGTTAATTTGCCCCTCAGCAAAGCCTAATTTTGCCGATCGTTGAAAATACTCATAGGCTTGCTCAATATGGCTTTCAAGGTATGTTGACTTTAAAAAGCTTAATCCTTCACTGTTTTCTCGTTTACCCGGTATGAAATTCATCGAGTGAGAAGCAGGCTTTGGCTCATTAATATAGTTACCATACAACATGTTATTTTTGGGACGTTTGATCATCAAAATTGCAGACGAATCAAACATAGCTTGCAGTTGAGCATGCGTTAAGTCGTATCGTTTAGTTTCAAAATATTGCGTGTAACGTAATTGCCCGTAACGAATACTGTCCTTAAGAGCCTGTTGACGAAAATAAAAAACATTACCATACAATAAAGTGATTACTTCACCAGTAATATCAACTACTTTGGCAATTCTATACTTTTCAGTAGGCCTTAAATTGTCACTCATTACCCTAAAATCTAAAAAGTATATATCATCCAATTTTGGCGCATTAAGGTAATGTTGGCTGCTTTCTTTTTCATCACTATGTCCTTGAACTAGATTGTAAAAAATAATCAGCGTCACAGTGAAAAACATTAAGCATTTACTTAAATTAACGCGATTAAAGTCATACTTCCGACAAAAGTTTTGAAAAATAGAAAATTGCAATATTGTCATGATTCACACTTTTTTTGGAAGAGCTTTAAATATTAGTGTACTACTGATGAAATGTTTTAACTTGCAGGCCTAGCTCATTAACTGAGTAAACGCGCTTGCAACCAAACTGAAATGTCATGCAATTGCCCTGGCAATACTGAGTGTTCCATAGGGTAAGTTTTCCAGGTCACATCATATTCAGCTTCACGTAAAAGTGTATTTGCCATTTTACCAGCACTGATAGGCACTACAGGATCTTTTAATCCATGATTTTGCAATATTGGTGTGTTCTTATTGGCTTGGTGGCAGGCTTCGGGGAGTACATCAGCTGTTGGTAAGTAACATGACAACGCTAATATACCCGATAAACGTTGTGAAAAACGTAACCCTGTAAATAAACTCAGCACTCCACCCTGACTAAAGCCAGCTAAGATTATATTTTTGGCTGCAATGCCTGAATCTATTTGTTCTTGAATTAAGTCATG
This sequence comes from Colwellia sp., assembly GCA_042091395.1. Lineage (GTDB taxonomy): Bacteria > Pseudomonadota > Gammaproteobacteria > Enterobacterales > Alteromonadaceae > Colwellia. The sequence goes on along the minus strand of JBELHN010000002.1, from coordinate 33,401 downwards.
AACTCTCTTTTCTGACATTAGTACGCCTTCCATATCTGCGCGATTATGCAAATCCATACTTTTAATATCATACCAAGATCGCATAACGTAGCCTTGATTAATAGTCACAGCTTGTTCTGGGGCATGGGGAAAAACGAACCGAATACCATGACCCTTAGGTAACTTTAGCATAGGAATAATAGGTGAGAATCCTGCACCAGAATCCCCCAAACCATGCAACCAAATGACACAGGATGATGCGATATTTTCAGGCTCTATGGTAATGCGTTCGAGTGGTAAATTTGACATAAAATATAAGGTTAACTCTTTAAGTAATCTTGGCTCATCATAACAATGCAAACACAGTGAAGCCAAGCTAGAAAATTTTTTATTTGTAGTAATATCAAAATTAGAGATTTAACCATCAATCACAAAGATATAAAGCAGAGTAAACTAATTAGTTCCCCAATATTTAATGTGATAATAAAAACATCCACATTAAGTTAAATCTTTCACAATAACGACAAAACTACTCAGTTAAATTGAAAAAAAACATTAAAATATAATTAAAACTTATTGATATAATTGGGATAATTTAACATACTTGTAAATTGTCTTATATAATTTAAATGAGTTTAAAGAGTAACCTAGCGCTTGATTTAGAGGTTTTAGTAACAGTTAATAACGTTTTACATCGAGTTTCACCTTTATAATCGAAGCTTTAGCCTTCCTAAGTTAATATATCAATACTGAGTAATACCCATGCACGCGGTCTTTTTAGATAAACAAACCTTTAATGCCTCAATAGATATGAGTGAGGTAAAAGATCAAGTCAAATATTTAGTCTGTTATAATGTTACTGCAGAAAACAACATAATAGCTCGTAGTTTAGAAGCAGATATTATAATCACCAATAAAGTGTATCTCACTAAAGAAATACTGGCCGCTTTACCGAAATTAAAACTTGTCTGTATTACAGCCACAGGCTTTAACAATATCGATATTGACGCGGCTAAACAACTTGGCATCGCAGTTTGTAATGTTAGTGGCTACGCGGGACAATCTGTTGGCCAATATGTCTTTGCACAGCTACTTAATTACTTTCAACAAATTAACCATCACAACGCTAATACTGAGAGAGGTTTATGGTCCATGGGTGAGTCGTTTTGTTATCACGGTAACCCTATTCATGAGCTAGCTGGAAAAACTCTTGGCATTATTGGTTATGGTAATTTAGGTAAAACAGTCAATAATATTGCCCAGGCTTTCAATATGAAAGTCTTGATTAGTGAGCGCCCTAAGGTCAAAAAAATTAGAACTGGTCGCGTTCCATTCGAGCAATTAATAGCGCAATCCGATATTATCAGCTTGCATTGTCCACATACCTTGGAGACAGAACATTTAATCAATGCTGAAGTGCTCAATTGTATGAAAAACTCTGCTATTTTAATTAATACCGCTCGGGGCGCTTTAGTGGATGAAAAGGCGTTATTAAAAGCACTGCAAAATGAACAGATAGCTTGTGCAATTTTAGATGTTTTACAACAAGAACCCCCAGCCAAAAACCACCCTTTACTTGTAACCCCCTTAACAAACCTTAAGGTAACAGCACATATAGCATGGGCAAGTATTGAAGCTCAGCAGCGGCTAATGAAGCTTGTTGCTAAAAATATTCAAGCATTCAAGCAAAACGTGTTATTAAATCGTATCGTCTGATTGGTACTATTAACTCAAGTCTAAACATTTGAGATATTCTGCAAAACGCTTTGAGTTTTGGTATCGTACCTTAAATTTGAGTCACCGGAGTAATATGTTATGGCAGACAATGTAGGCACGATAACCTACTTACCTTTAACGAAAAGCTTTTATTCGCAAGTAATTACTTTGGCTAATAATGTGCACGGCCAAGGTTACCTAGATATTGAAAAGCTTGAAGACTGGGTAACTAAAGGTTCACAAAATAAGGTAAATAGCAGTTTTGTTGCACTATGTGATAACAAAATTATTGGTTTTCGTATTACCTACGCGCCTTCTCAATGGTTAATAGATAAATGGTGTAGCCCACTTCTCTGGAAGGTGGATGCGAAGCATTGCTGCTATTTTAAATGCAATACTGTTGCCCAAGACTATAGAGGGTTAGGGGTTGGTAAAAAGTTATTGCTCTTAGCTATTGAGGCAGCAAAGAAACAAGGTGCGCAAGCAGGTATTAGTCATTTATGGAAACAAAGCCCTAATAACAGTGCTGTCTCTTATTTTAGTAAGTGCGGTGGTAAGTTAATAGCTGCCCATCCTGGTAAATGGAATGAAGACAGTAAGCAAGGTTACGACTGCGTTATTTGCGGTTACGATTGCCAATGCGAAGCTGCTGAAATGATTATTTATTTTTAGCGGTTAGCCAATAATTTCAAGGATTACTTAACAAGTTTTGAATGTGCTCAGTAATATCTTGATTAAATAACGATAACCCTTTGTGTTAAGACAAAGGAGGAAGTACTGCTGATATGTTGCGAAATAACACCTTCGTGACACACAAATCCCAATGAAGCTACATGAGCTTGTCGTCGGTTAATATGGCTTTCCAACTCAGGATATAGACCATGAACACCTAATTCTGAAAGGGTAAGATAATTTTCGGCTAAGTCAGTCAAAATGTTGGCTGAAGCTTGATCAAATAGTGTAAGACTAATAGTTATTTAACATCTCATTTGTTTAATTATTCATTTTTACAATGTAGAGACCGCTATTATAGAAAGTAAATAAGAAAAATAAATTATTGAAGTATTTACTATAAGTAGCTTTTCTTAAATATAGTTACCTATCACAGACCAAATAACCAATTTAGGCTTAATCAATAATTTATTGCGTGTTACTTTGTTCAGACTCTAGTGGCAATGTCCAATCAATTTCCGGGAGTCCTTTACGTTTCAACCATGCATTAGCTTGTGAAAAATGCTGACAGCCAAAAAAGCCTCGGTATGCCGACAAAGGAGAGGGGTGAGGACCTGCTAAAACAAGATGTTTATCAGTATTAATGTTGCGACCTTTTCTTTGGGCGTGAGCGCCCCAAAGCATAAACACGCAACCCGTGTTGTGAGTATTTAATTGCCGTATCACTTCATCAGTAAACACCTCCCACCCTAATTTAGCATGAGAGTGAGCATTGCCTTGTTGAACCGTTAACACCGTATTAAGTAGTAAAACCCCCTGCTCTGCCCAACGAGCTAGGTAACCATGTTTAGGAGCTTGAAAGCCAGTAATGTCATGAGTCAGCTCTTTAAAAATATTCACTAATGACGGTGGGATCTTGATACCAGGGTTTACAGAAAAAGCTAAGCCGTGAGCTTGATTAGCCCCATGATAAGGGTCTTGGCCTAGAATAATAACCCTAACATCTGATAAGTCAGTATAATGAAATGCATTAAATACATCGCCATGTTTAGGGTAAATGGTAAACTCAGCCCTTTGCTTATCTATTTCCTTGAGCAAATCAATAAAGTATTTTTTTTCCTTTTCTTGATTTAAAAGCTGTTGCCATTGGCTATTAATTTTTTGCTTCATTACTGACCTTTAACACCTAAAGAAGCTATCAAAAATTGATAGCTTCAATAAAAAATCGAGGGAGTTTTTAGCGTAATAAATAAGCACGCAAATCAGTAAAATTAGCTTTAAGATCTAGAGATAAGCTAGGCTCGCCTGCACAATCAGCTAACTCTTTCGGTAAACCGATTGGCTGGCCTAAAATACTCTCAACAACTTCTTTAAACTTGGCAGGATGTGCAGTACCTAAAAACACCCCAAACTCTCCCTCAACACCACTGTATTGCAGGGCTTTGTAGGCAACAGCAGCGTGTGGTTCACTAATATAGCCTAATTTGGTTAACTGAATTACCGTTGACTGCGTTTGCTCTTCATCAATGGAATAAGAGCTTACGCAACCTTCTTCAACTAACCCAGCCTTTAACATGTGTTCAACCCGTGGCCAGTTATTGGGATTACTCACATCCATAGCATTAGAAATTGTTGCTACCGTTTGATTAGGGGTCCACTCACCTGTTTCTAAATACCTAGGAACAGTATCATTTGCATTGGTTGCAGCAATAAAGCGCTTAATGGGGAGGCCCATGGCTTTTGCGAATAATCCGGCAGTTAAATTACCAAAATTACCACTTGGAATAGAAAAGACAATATTACTTAAATCGCTTTTCGCACGAGATATTTGTGCAACAGCTTCAAAATAGTAGCAAACTTGCGCAAGCAAACGGCTAATATTAATTGAGTTGGCAGAATTTAGACCTATGGTGTGAGATAGTTCTTGGTCATCAAAGGATTGTTTTACTAATGCTTGACAATCATCAAAGTCGCCATCAACAGCTAAGGTTTCAATATTGCCACCAAGCGTGGTAAACATTTTTTCTTGTAGTAAGCTAATTTTACCTTTGGGATACATAATCACCACACGAATATTATCAATACCATGAAAAGCGTGAGCAACTGCAGCACCGGTGTCTCCAGAGGTTGCTGTTAAGATAGTTAATGGCTTAGTTTGCCCTGACGCTTTTGCATCTTTAGCAACAAATGCTTGCAAACACTTAGCCATAAAACGTGCGCCAAAATCTTTAAAGGCAAGCGTTGGTCCATGAAATAGCTCTAAAATAGCACGATCTTTACTGATTGGTTGTAATAACGCTGGAAAGTTAAATGCATCGGTAACAATCTCTGTTAGCTCACTTTTGCTGAGATCACTTTCAACAAAGGGGTGAAGTACCTTAACACTGCGCTCAACGAGTGGCATAGCCAATAATTCGTCAATATTTTCTAATTTAGGCATATTAACAGGAAAGAATAACCCCTGGTTTTTTCCTAAACCTTGCTTCACTGCTTGTGCAAAACTAACCTGCTCATCATTTTCTTTTAAATTATAAAATTTCACTGTATTTCCTAATAATCGGTGTACAAAACTTGTCATTTTCACCCTGTCAATTAGGGTTACTGTTATAAACTATAAAGTGGTGGCGCCAACCTCGTCGACCTTACATACGTGAACAAAGCCAAGTGCTGTTTGTAAGTAATTAGCTTCCAGCCATAAAGCAAATTGTTCTGCTTGTGGTTTGCTATCACAAATACAAAAAAGAGTTGGCCCCGACCCTGAAATTCCCACAGCCAAAGCCCCTTGTGCAGTCAAGTAATCTTTTGATGATTGATAACGTGGTAACAAGTTGGTGCGGTAAGGCTCAGCGACAACATCCGTTAGCACAGAAAAAGCCTGTTGTTTATCATCGCGATGACAGGCATCAACAAAGGTAGCTAAGTTCTGACCAAATGTTATTACATCTTTACGACTGTAGTCAGCAGGTAATGCTTGGCGTGCAGCTTTGGTGGATACCTCAATACCAGGATATGCCATTACGTAAAAACACTCATCAAAGCTTGGTAATTGTCTAGTAACAATATTCTCATCTGGTACCATTAACTGCAAGCCCCCTAAATAACAAGGAGCAACGTTATCATAATGTAAGCTACCACTAATTTGAGCTTCCATCTGCCCCGTCATTTTTAATAATTTACTCTCGCTAAAGCTAAAGTCACAGTATTTTTCCGAGTAAGCATTTAATGAAGCTAATGCGGCTACAACAGAACACGCACTGGAGCCTAAACCACTACCAACAGGCATTTTTTTGTCCAATGTCATGGCAACAACAAGGGCTGACTGCTGTTGTTCAACTAAGTTTTCATTAAATAAAAGTAAGCACGACCAAACAATGTTATCTTCTTTATTGTTGGGTAATTTATCAGCAAAGTCACCAATAACCACGAGTGAACTCTCAGCATGATTAGTTGCACTGACACTCACCACATCCCCCAATAATGAGCCATCTATGGGCTTAACAGCGAGACCCAGCACATCAAATCCAACACTGACATTACCAATAGAAGCAGGGGCAAAGACTGAAACCTTCTTATTACTTTCTTGCATTAGTGTTGTTGCTCCCAAGCTAAAGTTCTTAATAAATCACCAAACACTCCTGCTGCTGTAACGGCTGCACCAGCTCCATAACCTCTCAGCACGAAAGGCAAGGGTTGATAATAACGACTGTGGATAGCAAGTGCATTTTCACCATCTTTGATACTATACAATGGATGATCTATGCCAACAGATTCAATGGACACCTGACATTTTCCATCAACAATATTACCGATATAACGAAGTACCTTACCTTGAGCTTTGGCCTCCGCAACTCGCTCAGCAAACTTGCTATCAAGTTGAGTTAAATTCCCCATAAATTGGCTTACATCACCGCTTGCATCAAAATCATCAGGTAAAACAGGTTCGATACTAATGTCTGATAACTCTAGTTGCATGCCTGCTTCACGCGCCATAATGAGCAATTTACGTGCTACATCCATACCACTCAAATCATCACGAGGGTCTGGCTCAGTAAAACCATTTTCTTTAGCAATCGCTGTTGCTTCAGAAAGACTCATCCCCTCTTCTAACTTGCCAAACATATACGATAAAGAACCAGATAGAATACCTTCAAAGCGCTGCAGCTGATCACCTGCTTTTATAAGGCTTTGCAATGTATCAAGCACTGGTAAACCAGCACCGACCGTAGTTTCATATAAAAAACGACGATTAGTTTGCTGGGCCGTTGTTCTAAGCTGCTGGTAATACTGCCAAGTATCAGTATTGGCTTTTTTGTTGGGTGTCACTACGTGAAAACCTTCAGCAAGATAGTCAACATAACTCATTGCTAACGCTTCATTTGAGGTAGAATCAACAAACACTGGATTAATTAAATGGTTATCTCTCACAAATCTTTTAAGGGTCTCTACATTCACAGGAAGTGCGCTAGTTGCTTGGGCTAAAGTCTCTTGCCATTGGTTCAAATCGATACCGTTTTTGTCAAAGACCATTCCTTGAGAGTTGGCGATGCCATATACTTTTAAGACAATATTTTGTTCTTTTAAACTTGCTTGTTGGCGAGATATTTGAGCGATAAGCTCACTGCCAACAACACCACAGCCAACCAAAAAAACGTCAATCGTAGGTTTGTGAGAAAAGAAATTTTGATGACTAACTTTCATTGCATCCATGCACTTTCGTTGTTCAATAACAACAGAAATGCTTCGTTCAGATGAATCTTGAGCAATTGCAACAACATTCACTCTTGCTTGTGCTAATGAACTGAAAAATTTAGCCGCTACCCCACGTTGATGATGCATGCCATCGCCAACGAGTGAGACAATAGATAACTCACCTTTAAGTGCTAATGGCTCTAACAAGCCATTCAATAACTCTAATTCAAACTCATCTTGCAAACTTTGTTTGGCACGCTCTGCATCACTTGAGTAAATACAAAAACTAATACAGTATTCACTTGATGACTGACTAATAAGCACTAACGATATGTTTTCTCTGCTCATGGTTGCAAACACTCGACTTGCCATTCCCACCATGCCTTTCATACCCGGACCGGAGACATTAACCATAGTTAAATCATCGAGGTTGGAAATCGCTTTGACTCGTTTCTGTTGATCATTCTCATTAGAAATTAAGGTACCTGGAGCGCTAGGGTTACTGGTATTTTTTATCAAACAAGGAATGTGATACTGAGCAATAGGACCAATGGTTTTTGGGTGAAGAACACTGGCACCAAAATATGATAACTCCATTGCTTCCTGGTAAGATAAATAATCTAGTAGCTTTGCCTCTTTAATAAAACGCGGATCAGCATTATAAACACCATCTACATCAGTCCAAATTTCACAACATTCAGCCTCAGCACAAACGGCCAAAACCGCGGCCGAATAATCAGAACCATTACGGCCTAAAGTAGTGACTTGAGGAGTTTCTAGATTTAGATCAAAATTTACGCCGATAAAACCAGGCATTAAAGATACCTGATTTAACTTACTGTATTCCTGTCTAAATTTTTCTTTTGATAGCACGAGATCAGCAACTGCATTAAGTGGGGAGCTATTGGTATACAAGAATTTCTCTGGTGCTAGCAAGGAAGCGCTTGTCCCATGTGCTTGCAACACTGCGTCTAAAATAGCCACGCTTAAGCGCTCACCTGTACTGATAATGCGTGCACGAATGTGCTCAGGACAAAATGTAAGAAGAACAGCGCCTTGCATATATCGTTTGAGTTGGTGCTCGTTATTTGACAGTGCCTGCAAACAAAGTTGACTATTAAAATGTTCAACTGTGGCAGATAATTCATCAATAATGGTGGTGATTGCCTGTTTAAAATGCCCTAAATCTGCGTCTAATTTTTGTTCATTATGGATATTCTCTGCCATAGCAACAAGGTGGTTAGTCACCCCTTGTGGAGCAGAAACCACAACAGCAACATTTGAAACTTCACTTTGGTTTTTAACAATATTAGCAACTTGACGAAAGCACTCTGCCGAAGCTAAAGAAGAACCACCAAATTTAAGTACACGCATTTTTTCTACCTTTATAAGAAATAATGAATAAAGATACTCTTAAATTGAGTCACTGCAGAAGTGGCTTTATTTAATTAGAGTTAATACTCTTCATTCTGAGCATAAAAAAACCCGTAACCTTTTCAGGTCACGGGCTTCGATAAAATTATTTTTTAAACGTTAGCCAGCGACCACCTACCCAATTCGGGTGGTAGTGGTAATAATAATAATGTGGCTGTTATTTATATTCATACGCATAAAATGCCTCAAGTCGGTTTAACTGTCAATGTTTAATAATAAGTTTTATTAAATAAAAAGTTATATTTTATGCATAAAAATAAAAAATCTGACGGCAGAGATAGAAGAAATTCATCTCATCTTGAAAATAATATTTGTGCTATGTCTAACCGATGAATTATAGACTTTATTGACTAGTCTGAATGGTGTTATTAAGAAGTGCACTATAAACTTGGTTACGGCCATTTGCTTTGGCTTGATACAAGGCGTTATCAGCGTGTGTTATCAACTCTTCATGAGATAATGATTCTACACTGGCTTGAGCAACTCCAAGGCTTGCCGTCACTTTGACATTTTGGCCTTGATAATTAAGACTTAAATTCGCTATGTGATTACAAATTCGCTTAGCCACATTAATTGCACCAATAATGGTTGTTTCTGGTAAAATGATAGCGAATTCTTCACCGCCATAACGACCAAAAACATCTTCAAGACGAAGTAATTCAGTCACTTGTGCAGTCACTTCCATTAAGATCGCATCACCACATTGGTGACCATAATTGTCATTGAGTGATTTAAAATGGTCTAAATCAAGCATAATTAACGATAACGATTTATTATGCCGTTTGGCCTTAGCATATTCTTGCTCTAATGATTCTTGCCAGTATTTCCTATTATAAATTTGGGTGAGACCATCAATTCGACTCATTTGTTCGAGCTCATGCAACGCTTTTTGTAATTGCCCTTGGTAGTGACAAACGTCGGTAACATCCTCTATCAAGATACAAATACTTTTGCTACCTTTATCTATTTCAATAGGTAAAAAAGTGCAATTTTGTGCCATGAATTCACTGTCTGTAGTAATGGGTCGGGTATGAGGAAGTTCGAACAAATGGTGTCTTTGCTGCCAAGAACAAAAACTGGGGGTATTCAATTGGAGAACGGCATTAAGTTTTCTCGACAACCAACTTTTAGGTAGTTCGGGGAAAGCTGCAAATATTGATTTACCTATGATATCGTCGATAATTTTATCAGCATGTATTTGTAAAAATCGATTCCAAATCACAATATTGAAGTTGGCATCTAAAACCAATAAACCAGTATTAAGTTGATTGGCAATTTGAATGTTAATTTGCTTAAGTGATGACTCCGTGAGAGTTATTTCAGTACCCTTTCCTGCATTAAGAAGTACGTTGAAATCTAGCATTAGAATTCAGCCAAAATTCTGTCAAGTACACATTTGATATTTAATATTGCTGCCCCTGGAATGAGTAAAATCATATTGCAATTAAATGAATAGTCAGTCACTTGATAATTAATATTTACTTTTAATGCCAAATCCCAACTAAAGGTCATTTGTTGTATGTGCTCTGATAAATTATTCTGGACACTGGGCAATAATTTAGGTGCATTGTAAGACATTTGATTACCTATTTGTTGAGCAAATACATTCAAAAATGTCGTTGTTAAAATAGAGCTAATATCGATAAGTTGTTCATCTTGAGAAAGTTCACCGGGTTCATACCCTAGCAAATCAGCTATTCTGCCAGAATCTTTTTCTTGGTAGACCAGTAAGGCTTCACCACGTATTCCTTCATTAGCAAAAAACCCTTGGCTCACAATAGCCATGGTATCTTGTTGTTGGCTTAATGATTTTATTAGTTCATCAGCAGCAACACTCTCGATGCTAGGTACTTTGAGATAAACAAAAGTATCAAGGTAACGAGCTAATTGGTCACTTGCTTGGCCCATCGCAATATTAATAAGTTCTTGCAAACAGTCCTGTTGATCTTCAGTTAAATTAAACTCGTTCATAACAGACCATATTGATGTAAATAGTCGTGTAATACATCAGCTTTTATGGGTTTTCTGATAAACTCTCTGGCACCTAAAGCTTTTACCTTGGATTGCATTTCAGGTTGAATATCTGCAGAAATAACAAAAACGTCACAATGAATGTTTAACTTTTGGATACCCTGAAGTACTCCAATACCGTCAATTCCCGGCATAGTTAAATCCAAAAAGAGCACATCTATATGGTTTTTTCTTAGGATTGTTAAGGCTTCAGCGCCATTGGTTGCTGTTTCTACTGAGGTTTTCCACTGCTCTGGTAGGCTCCTAAGCACTTGCTTTCGAGCCATATTAGAATCATCACAAATAAGCACCGATGGGCTCATAATTTGCGGACCTTATTATTATTAAATAAAGGCCTAATCTACCTTAATTGCTGGCTATTGTTAATAGGCAAAATGAATTAAAGATCAAATAATGAAACAAAGAATAGAGAAGTGATAATAAAGAATTTAAGTATCAATAATAAAGCAGATTAATGAATATAAAATATTAATCATCACATTGTTTAGCCAAATATGATAAATAATACACAGGCAATTGATAAAAAAGCAGATCCAATATAAATGATAAACATTTTGGTACGATGAAATTTGTGCTTCATGGCTACCCCCTTCAATTTAAATAACAAATTATAATGAGGCAGTGAATTAAACTTCATCTTACCAATACTATTTAAGTTTAGTTGCTTTTTATATACTTGTCTAAATTATAATCAAAAGTTTGTTTTTTAAATGCTGCTTAATTAAGGTGCCAGTATAATCGGCTTTGATTATCTTTAAGCCATTGTTGCGCGACTTTATAATCTGGAATGTATTGAGCGACAAGAAGCCAGAAGTGACTGGAATGATTCATGTGAACCAAATGGCAAAGCTCGTGGACAATCACATAATCTATCACAAATAAAGGCGTCATCATTAACAGGTAATTAAAACTGACTTCACCTCGGTTGTTACAACTCCCCCAGCGAGCACGGTATTGTTTTACCGTGATTCTTTTGGGTATTAAACTTGTTTTATTACACATAATACCCAAGCGTTGATGAATCAATTGCTGCGCTTGACTTTTAAAGAATTGGTTGAGTTGTTTTTGAACGTAGCGAGGTTTTTGTTGACTGTCAGAAAGCCTGTTGTAAACATTTTGGTTGACTTCTATATTTAGTACTCTAGTTATTTCCTCCTGACTGCCTATATCAAAAACTTTCGATAACGGTTTGGTTAAATAGACATTGGCACGTTTTGCTAAACAAATATTTACCTTGGCTGGTTCCCCCAAATACAACATAGTTGAATTCTGTGTAAAATTACATGGTTCAATTTTACTGAGTTGCTCTGCAATTTTAAGCTTAAGCCAGCTAGTCTTTTCTTCAATGAATAGGTTAATCAAGTCTTCAGAAAGACTGTGCGGTGCACGAACAATGACTTTGCCGAACCTTACCTGTAACCCAAGTGTTTGCCTTCGTGTACTACGAATCAGTTGATAGTTAAGCATTGAATGCAGTAAACATGGCTCTCATTTAATTAACCTGCTTCACTGAGTTTAGTTGTTTTTACTCGCGTTTTTTTTGATTTAATCGGAGCAATCGCCTCTAAAGTCACTTTTTCGGCAGGCTCTGTTAATTTTTCAACAGTTTTAGTTTCCTTAACTCTGGCAGGTTTTTTTGCTAATAGAGCAACCAGCACCTCTTCTCTGTGTTGGGCTAAGTAAATACTTAATTCTTCACTGGCTATATCACTCAACTCAACTGTTGATTGAGCAAAAACTTGGCTTAAATTGTCAGCCATATCCAACATTTTGTCATATTCATCAGCTGATTTCTTATCCATAAACGTTTTCGCCTCTACACCATTTCTAATTACCACAAATCGACTTTCAACTGCCATTAGCTTTCCTCATTCATTTTTTAGCTCAATAATATCTTTAATAGTCATGTTGTTAACGATATTATTGGGTAACCTTCCCAGTAATAAGTTACATCATAAACCTAAGCTTATTTACAATAACTTGCCATGTCAGCATAGCACACTCACTGACTAGCTGTACATAAAAACAGTACCCCAGTATACATTCAATTAGGCAAGTTCAATAAACTAAATTAAACAAGCGCGCAAGGCAAATGCTAAGGTAATTTGTATTTTTATTTACTAAAGATTAACCACCAAAAACCTTTTCAAACCAAGATCTATCATCCACTTTCTTTTTTAAACAGCCTAACGCAGTCTGAGTATCCTTTCTAACGGCAGGGTACATAACAGTATTTTGGCAATCTGCTGTCACTGCATTACCAGTATCACGCTCAAATAAGGTCACAAAAATACCTTCAGGTTTTTTATTCACTCTATTAACAACACCCTGTCTTTTCATGAAGTCAGCAAATAGAACAAGTGCACCACTACTCCCAGTTAATCCTGTTGAGGTATTGTTATCTTTGCCAATCCATGTGGTCACTAAATGTTTATTATCGTAGCCAATATACCAACTGTCCCTTAGATTGTTGCTAGTACCTGTTTTCCCTGCTGTTTTTTTATTACTTAGACGCCAACTTAGCGACCTAGCGGTTCCCTGTTGAGTCACTCTCGCTAATGCATCATTTACTAAATAGCTGGTATTTTCAGACATCCCTGTTGTAGTAATGTGCTCCTTTTGCCAAAGTACCTCATTGTCAGCTGATATAATATGGGTTATCGCATGCCCTTGTTGAACTTGTCCGTTATTAGCTATGGGTAAATATAATTGATTTGCCTCAAGTGGTGACATATTCAATGCACCAAGTAGCACTGAGGGGCGACTTGGAAAAACATTTTGATAACCTAAACTTTTCATCATTAACGCCACAGACTCTAAGCCCAAGTCCATCCCTAAATTAATAGCGGGTACATTAAGTGATTGAACTAAAGCTTCTATTAATGACACCTTACCTCGATATTTTCCATCATAATTTTTAGGCTGCCACTGTTTACCGGCAGTATTTTTAAGGGTAATGGCGTTATCTTCTAACAAGGTTGCAAAATTATAGTTTTGTGATTGCTCAAGCGCTGTTGCATAAATAACGGGTTTAAGCAACGAACCGATTTGCCTTTTAGCATTTAAAGCCCTATTAAAACCAGCATAACCACTCTCTCTACCACCGAGTAAAGATCTAATTTCACCTGAGGTAATATCAGTAACCACCACAGCAGCTTGTAAATCTTTTTGCTGATATTTTCGCTCAAGCAGAGGGAGCTGTTGGGTAACACTCTGCTCGAGTATGTGTTGGCTTCGGTGGGAAAAACCAGTAAAAACTTTGATTCCTGATTTTTTTGTTGCTACCGAAATATGTTGATTTAATTCCTGGTTAACTAACTGCAAATAAGCAGGGTAATTTTTATTGGCTAAACGTCGAACTGCTCTAATGCCAAGAGGTGCCTCTGCTGCCTTTTCAAATTCAACAAGTGATAAGAAGTGTTGTTCGAACATCAATCTCAAAATAAGATCACGACGGGCTATTGCTCGTTTTGGGTGCCGCCAAGGATCGTAATAACTGGGGCCTTTTACCTGAGCAATTAACAAGGCTATTTGCTCAACACTTAATTGATTAATATCCTTACCAAAATAAAATTTTGCCGCCAAACCAAAACCGTAAACGCCATTTGCATAATTTTGGCCTAAGTAAACTTCATTAATGTAGGCTTCTAAAAGTTGATCTTTGCTGTACCTCATTTCTAAAATGAGTGCCATTAACGCTTCTTTGACTTTTCTAACAAATGTTCGTTCTCGACTAAGAAACATGTTTTTTGCGAGTTGTTGCGTTAATGTGCTGCCACCTTGCACTGTCCGCCCCGCACGAATATTTTGATATAAAGCACGGAAGATACCAATAGGAGAGAGGCCTTGGTGATTATAAAAATCTCGATCTTCTACTAATAATAACGTATCAATTAGTTGAACTGGAACCGCTTCTAAGCCTATTAAAACCCTGTCTTCTTTATTGTTGGGTACTAACCTAGCGAGTAACTGCGGTGCTAATGTTAACGATTGAACCTTTTTGCCATTAACTTTTAAACGATAAACTCGACCATTGACAATTGTAATTGTTAACTGTTTCGCATCGTGCAAACCATCGGGTGAGTCGAACGGTTTTTGAAAAATAATGAGGCGATTAGAAGATTGAGAAAATTGTCCCTCAGCAGTAACATGCCTTACTTTTTTGTAGCCTTTTAACACCAGAGATTGTGCTATTTCTCCAATATTCTCATAATCACCGAGCGTTAATAATTGCAGCTGGCCATAAACTTGAACCGGGACGTTCCAACGCTGACCTTCAAAAGTATCTCGAATTTTAGCATCAAGATAAATAGCAAAAACTGCTAGCGTAAAAAAAGTAGCTATCAGTATTTTCACGATAAATAATAAGGAACGTTGGATCCAAGCTGCTTTTTTTTGTACTTTTTTACTTGGTTTTTTTACTTTAGTGTTTGGCATTATTCACTGAACTTAATGATCAAGGTGAGTTAGTTGTTATGTGGCGTTTAGTTTTGTTAGTTGCTTTAGCATTAGCTGGATCATCTGGCCAGTAGTGCTTAGGGTAACGGCTTTTCATGTCTTTTTGCACTGCTTTATAACTACCCGACCAAAAGGTCACTAAATCTTGTGTCACTTGAATAGGGCGCTTTGCAGGAGATAATAATTCTAATAAAAGCGGAACTCCACTCTGTTGAGTTAAGCCATGAACGACACCTAAACGTGGTGTTGCAGTTAAGCCATACAATTCTTGCATAGGTAATGAAACTTTTGGCGAAGATTGCAAAGAATAATAGATAGGGCAATGTCTACCAGTAGGGCCAATATAAACATTAGGTGCTGCTTGATCCAATAGTTTTTTCTGTTGAAAATTCAATAAAGATAACAAGGCTGATGATAAATCTACCTTGTTAAGCTGGCTTTTCGTTTTACAGTGACCAATAAAAGGTCCTAACCAAGTGCTAATTGTCGTTAACATATGCTCATCATCAATGCGAGGCATTTGATATTCTGGAAAATATGTATTAAGCCATTGCCATCGAGAAACCAGTGCTCGTTCTTTATTTTCCCATGTTAAAAAATTCAAACCTTTTTGTCTGATCACGTCACACCACATGTCACTAACTTGGTTGCTATCAAAAGCTTGTGTTAACGATTCTTGAGCAAGCACCATAGCACCTAGCATTGTTTGTTTCTGGGCGATTAATCGACCACTTTGAACGTCAAATTGACTGAGCTGTTGATGGTGTATTTGCGCTCTAAAAATGCTATAAATTTCGTTAAGGCTAATTTGACAAGCTAGTTTAACATTTATCTGTGAACGGCTCTGCTGAGTCTGAGCTACCACAATAAATTCCTCATTAGCTAAGCTGTCTTGCTCATCAATAGTAACACCTTTTCCATTAACACAGAGGTATTCCCCATGCTTACCTCTTGCTTTAGCAACTCTTTCAGGAAAAGCATGAGCGAGTAGCAAGCCAGTTTTAGTTAAGTTGAGTGATGACAGCTTGAAGCGGATATTAACTTGCTGAGCAAGTTTACTGGCTTGTTTCAAAATACCATTGATTAAAGGGTTATGTTTACTTTGTAAGCTGTTCAATAATTGCAGCCTATGTATGAGGTTACAATCGAATTTTGCTTGTTCACCTCTAAAAATATCACGTTCTTCTAATAAAGCGGCAAGTAAACAGGCTAACATTACCGTATTTGAGTCATATAACTGAGCCATTAAAATCATATGCGCCAATCTTGGGTGGCAAGCTAGCATGCTCACTTCACAGCCGTGTTGAGTTAGAGCCAGTTTTTTGTCAACAATGGCTAAACTTTGCAACTTTTGCCATCCTTGCTGCTCTTTAATTGCTGGCGGTAATTCCAACAAAGGTAACTGTGACAATGAAGTTACCCCCCACCTTGCAACATCAATAAGCATAGGTAATAAATCAGCTTGCTGAATATCGTTTACGCTTTGTTGGGGTCTACGGTCAAAATCTTCCTTAGCAAACAATCGAATACATTGCCCAGGCATCAAGCGCCCTGCTCGTCCTGCTCTTTGCACAGCAGAAGCTTTAGAAATTTGTTTTTGAATTAATTTATTCATTAAGCTGGCATGATCAAACACCGCAACCTTTTCAAAACCACAATCAATAACCAGATCAACACCCTCAATAGTTAAAGAAGTTTCTGCAATATTAGTTGCTAAAACAATTTTCCGCTCACCGGCAGATGATGCAGCTATTGCTCGTTGCTGATCTTGCAACGTTAACTCACCAAACAAAGGACAAATATTAACTCCTTGAGGTGAAATTGCCCGCAAACGGTCCTCTAGATAACGAATATCTGACATACCAGCTAAAAATACTAAGATTGAGCCATTGTGGTGTAACATTTTATCACTAATAACCGTTAAGGCATGCTCTCGCCATCGCTGTGTATTTGTGGGCGCGAGATAATTCAATTCAACAGGAAAGCTTCGCCCCTCACTTTTTAATAACTTAGCATCAGGTAATGCTTCACATAAATAATCTACATCCAATGTCGCAGACATAAGGAGCAACTTTAAATCATCTCGAAATACCGTTTGTACTTCACGGGACAACGCAAACGCAAGATCTCCCTGTAAACTGCGCTCATGAAACTCATCAAACACAACTAATGCAACATTGGCAAGTTCAGGGTCACTTTGAATAATTTGAGTGAGCACTCCTTCTGTTATCACCTCAAGCCGAGTATGTGTTGACACTTTAGTCTCATTCCGCAACCTATACCCAACCGTATCACCCACCTTTTCATTTAGTTGAACAGCCAAAAACTGTGCTATATTTTTTACGGCTAGGCGTCTAGGCTGCAGTATATATATCTTTTGATTGGCGAAAGTAGATAAGTTTAACAACCACAATGGCATACAAGTGGATTTTCCTGCACCCGGCGGTGCCGATAATATAACCGTACTATGTTCATTCAGGGTCTGACAAAACTCTGATTTAATTGCTTCTATGGGGAGCACGTTTGACAAGGTCATTAATCTGCTATGTAAGGTATTTCAAAGCATTATCATAACAACGATTCGAACTGACGCAAAATTGAAGCTTATTTATTTTTTATTGATTTAATTTTTTAAT
>JBELHN010000002.1:12126-15686 GCA_042091395.1 Colwellia sp. | reverse complement strand
TCGAACTGACGCAAAATTGAAGCTTATTTATTTTTTATTGATTTAATTTTTTAATATTATGTTGCAGCGATTTACTTGCTTTTTAAATAAGGTATAGCTTTATGAGCTAGTTCTGTAAATAAACAATGAAACCACAATAAAGCAGTCTAAAGTATTTCACTACAAGGTTTTATGCATTGTTTAAAGGTCTCTGCTAAAGTTAACTATCAACTTTAATGCACATTGCGATTAATATACTTTTTTATAGAATAAAATGTCACCCCGAAAATTCAACATCCTCTGGTGATTGTGATGTTTTCGTATTACGTTTTATTACACAGCTGGCTATAAATTTGCTTAATCCAAAATCTCTGCTTACTTGGCAAGGACATGAAAGCTTGGTATCAAAGTTTTACCAGATAAATAGTAACTCTAAACAAAGGATTAACAATGCTTACAGCGGCGCATAGACAATACAAGATAGAACAAAGAGATAATATTTTATTAGTCGATGCCCACGGACCTTTTTGTGAAGTTACTGCCAAACAATACCACCAAGATATAATGTTATTAACTGACAGTATGACCAATGAGGCATGGGGGTCATTAATAACATTTCGTGGTAATAGTATTTTTACCCCTGACGCTCAGCAACAATTAATTGATACCACGCGTTACCGCCAAAAAAAGGGCATGGTAGCCATTGCGGTTGTTATTTTAAATAGTGTCAACGCTGATATGCAACAAATGCAGTTGCAACAAATTTATCATTATTGTCAGATCGACTTTCATGTGTTCAGTGACACTAACAACGCTAAAAATTGGTTACTAAATTACATTAAAAAAACAAAATAATGTGTCAGAGATATTCTAAACTTTAAATTAAAAAACATTTTTTTAACTTTTAATCATTAAGTTATACTGCTTACACATAAATTTTAAAGCATATGTTTATAAAATATGATTATTCTTGTTAAACCTGCCACATTAATAAAAAGATACAAACGCTTCTTAACCGATATAGCATTACCCGATAATACTGAGACAACAATACATTGTGCTAATACTGGTGCGATGAAAGGATGCGGACAAACGGGTGACACAATTTGGTACAGTACATCAAGTAACCTGAAACGAAAGTACCCCTTCAGTTGGGAAGTTGTTCAGGATCAGCACAATAATTTGATTTGTGTAAACACCTTACGTGCCAATCAACTTGTTGAAGAAGCACTACTTCATGGCGTTATCAAGGAAGTTAATAACTTTGACAAATTAAAACGTGAAGTCAAATATGGCACTGAAAATAGTAAGATTGATTTTTTTACTAGCTCAGAAAATACTCCTGATACCTTCATTGAAGTTAAATCTGTTACCTTATTAGAACAATCACAAGGTTATTTTCCTGATACTGAAACCACAAGGGGTCAAAAACATCTTCGTGAGTTAATTACTATGGTTAATGAAGGCCATAGAGCTATTTTATTATTTGCCGTGTTACATAGCGGTATAAATAATGTTAGAGCGGCGAGGCATATCGACCCAACTTATGCTAACTTGTTAAGAGAAGCACACGAAGCAGGTGTAGAAATTATTGCTTATAAAGTTGAATTTAGCTTTACACAAAACAAACTATCAATGTGTTTAGTAAAAAAACTTGATGTTATAACATAATAAATATTGACTATGTCTGCAAAAATTTGATAAAAACTTATGCCTAAATTTTTTGGCAAACAGTCTAGTTATCTAACTAGTTTATTCAAGTAATTGATTTATAAATATATAATATTTATTTCAAATTGTTCGTTGATTTTTATTCTGATCGACACAATATAGTGATAATTACGTCAAATATTTCATATTGGCACTTACAATATAGGCAGTTAATCACGAAAGACGTGAAGGTTAATTTAATCGCCTAAATCAATCTAGCATTGGGAGAACAGCATGCCAACAACTAAACACAAACCCATAGGTATTCTAGCCTTAGCAGGTGTAGCGCCATATCAAGAAAAACCCGGCGAAGAGTACATGAATGAGGCGCAGAAAGAGCATTTTAAAAAAATTCTTGATGCTTGGCGCATTCAATTACGTGAAGAAGTTGATCGCACCGTAACGCACATGCAAGATGAGGCAGCAAATTTCCCTGATCCTGTTGATAGGGCTGCACAAGAGGAAGAGTTTAGCCTTGAATTGCGTACCCGAGATAGAGAGCGCAAATTAATCAAAAAGATTGAGAAAACGCTCCAGTCTATTGAAGATGATGATTTCGGTTATTGTAAATCTTGTGGTATAGAAATTGGTATTCGTCGCTTAGAAGCAAGGCCTACCGCAGATCTTTGTATTGAATGTAAAACTTTAGCAGAAATTAAAGAACGACAAATGGCGGGTTAAACTGAGAAAAAAACACCACATTTAGCATGCCACCGTCATCCGAAAAGCGACCACATGGTACTGAAAAACCTTTTCAATATCGTGGCCGCTTCGCCCCATCTCCCTCTGGTTTTCTTCACTTTGGTTCCTTAATTGCAGCATTGGCCAGTTTCCTTGATGCCAAGTCATTTAAAGATAGCCCCCAAACTGAGGGTAAATGGCTGCTGAGAATTGAAGACATTGATCCGCCTCGTGAACAAGCTGGTGCTAGTTCAGCTATTTTAGCAAGTTTAGAGGCATTCGGTTTACATTGGGATGAAACTGAACTCTACCAAAGTAAACAGTTCGATTACTATCGCGATATTTTAACGCAACTCAAACAACATAACTTAAGTTATTATTGTCATTGTAGTCGGGCAAATATTAAAGCACTAGGCGGTATTTACCAGGGCCATTGTCGACAGCAAAGTAATCAAGCTAAAAATTGTGCCACAAGGCTAGCTAATGATCTGGGCATAGATAAATTTGTTGATATCTTTCAGGGTAAGGTTAGCTGTAACAAAAAGCTGGCAAATGAAGACTTTATTATTCATCGCAGAGATGGTTTATTTGCTTATCAATTGGCCGTTGTTGCAGATGACATTGCACAAAACATTACCCATGTGGTTAGGGGCTGCGATTTACTTGAACCAACCAGTAGACAAATAACACTGTTTAAGACCATGCAAGCGCTTGATATGTGTTACCGAACACCTCAATATGGCCATGTTCCTTTGGCCGTAACCAAACTAGGTTGTAAGTTAAGTAAACAAAATAAAGCACCCTCGATAGATAATAATAACCCTCAACCTGCACTCATCTTGGCCTTGCAATTTCTCGGTCAACAACCGCCGAGTGAATTAATCCATAGCAGAGTAAGTGATATAATCGAGTGGGCATGCCAACATTGGCAGCGAAGTAAAGTGCCGAGAACTCATGAAATTAATATTCAGGAAATCGAACCACAGGTCACTATGCCACAAGTAATCATGTCATAAGTAACCTAAGTATAAATAACCTAACGTCTTAATATCGATGCTAATAATAAGTTTAAACGAGCATACTACATCAAAGTTTTATGCGCAGAATCACTATCGCCTAGCAACTAAAAACTAACAACTAATAACTAATAACTAATAACTAAATGAGTCGACTCTGCTCAACTCATTTTA
>JBELHN010000002.1:2141-12026 GCA_042091395.1 Colwellia sp. | reverse complement strand
AACTAATAACTAATAACTAATAACTAAATGAGTCGACTCTGCTCAACTCATTTTAATATGGCGAGTTTATTTAATACCTAAATTCACTGAATAAGCTAATCTAAGTTGTTTAATGTTACGTACTAGTTAAAAAATTTATTAAAGGTAAACTATGTCAACCTCTACAAAGCAAACAGTTGTTATTACCGGTACCAGTCGAGGTATTGGTTTAGCAATGACAAAAATATTTAAACAACGAGGGTGCAAGGTATTTGCGCTGTGTAGACAAAGTTCGGATGCGCTAAATGCATTAGACGTTAATGTCATTGAAGGTATAGAGCTATCAACACCGCAAGGTATTATTAAGGCTCAATCTGCACTTGCAGGTATTACCGTTGATCTACTGATTAACAACGCCGGTATCTTAAGAAATGAACAACTCAACAGCCTTGACAGTCATAGTATCCTTGAACAGTTTACTGTCAATGCGTTAGCTCCTTTGTTGTTAAGTGAGGCGCTTCTATTAAACCTTACCGCTGGTAGTAAAATTGCCTTTATTACCTCAAGGATGGGGTCTATCGCTGATAATGAATCAGGTGGATATTATGGTTATCGAATGTCAAAAACGGCATTAAATAGTGCAGCAGTATCTTTAGCCCAAGATTTAAAAAAGCGTAATATTTCTATTGGTATTTATCACCCTGGGTATGTGCAAACTGACATGGTAAACAGTGACGGAAATTTAATCCATGGTGACATCAGTGCAAAAGAAGCCGCCCAGCGATTAATTCACTTAACAGATGAACAAACAATGGCAAACTCTGGTACATTTAAGCACGCTAACGGCCAATCATTAGTGTGGTAATAGAGACATTTATTAGCGCTTGGTAATAGTTAAAAACTAGATTAGGGTAAAGGTTAATGCTTTGCTGATTTTTTATGCTATTTGTTGGCTATGTTATTCTCTTTTGACACTGACTGTTATATCATTGCGCCAACTAATTTATGTCTGTCTTAAAGGGCTCTGACTATCAAAAGCGTTATTAATTTATGCAAGAAAGTTTTCTCCAAAAAACGGAATAAAACACCCGCTCAAACGGCTAATAAAAAGCATACTAAAAAAACTTCTCAACACTCAAAAAAACATACTGCAGTCTCCTTTCAACAACCACTTGTGTTATCAAGAGACGAGCACCCTGTATCTCGCCAATTAATAAGCCCTAATGCGTTAAAAGTTTTATATCGTTTAAACAAAAATGGTTTTAATGCCTACCTTGTTGGTGGTGGTGTGCGTGATATTTTATTAGGCTTAAAGCCTAAAGATTTTGATATCGCCACCAACGCAACACCCGATGAAATAAAAGCATTATTTAGAAATTGTCGCCTCATTGGTCGACGTTTTCGCCTGGCGCATATTGTATTTGGTCGTGAAATTATTGAAGTAGCCACTTTTAGAGGTCATCATGAAAACGCCCCTAAAAAAATACAAGGTGATACTAAAACATCTAAACAAAGCGATGCTGGTATGTTATTACGCGATAATATATACGGCACCATTGAAGAAGATGCAGAACGCCGAGATTTCACCATAAACGCCCTTTATTATTCAACCAATGACTTTAAAGTGTATGATTTTGCCGACGGTGTCAAAGACATTAACAATAAAGTGATTCGCCTAATTGGAGACCCTGAAACTCGATACCGGGAGGATCCAGTGCGAATGCTCAGAGCTATCCGCTTTGCTACAAAACTTGATATGCGCATAAGTGATTGCACCAAAAAACCAATAAAAAGACTCGCGCCTTTGATGGAGAGTATTCCAGCCGCTCGGTTATTTGAAGAGTTTTTAAAGATGTTTATTTCGGGTAAAGCTGTCGCTAACTTTGAGCAACTCCGAGATTACGATTTATTTCGTTACTTCTTTCCTGCCGTTGATCAAGCCCTTAATCAAAGCAACCAAGAAACTCAAAGTAACCAAGTAAACTCACATTTACCTGCCTTTATCATGCTAGCCATGCACAATACCGACAAACGGATTAACAATGAGCAACGAGTGACACCTGCCTTTTTGTTTGCTGCAATGCTTTGGTATCCGCTACAAGCTCATAGTCGACGCATTAAAGCTTCAAGTCAATTACCCCCACAAGATGTTTTTTTTGCAGCGCTAAACGAAATTATGCCTGAGCAACAACGCAGTATTGCTATACCCAAACGTTTTCAAGCCGTAATAAAAGATATTTGGATTCTACAAGATAAACTGACAAGAAGAGAAGGTAAGCGAGCTTTTAAAGCCTTTGAGCACCAAAAGTTCCGAGCAGGATACGATTTTTTGCTGTTACGCGCTGAAATTGAAGCAACGGAAGAGCTCATTGAATTGGCTAAGTGGTGGACAGATTTTCAAGAAGTATCAACTGATGCCCGCCTGCAAATGATTAAAGCGGTAAAGCCTCAACAAGGTGCTAAGCGTCGCAACACTAAAAGGCGCCGAAAACCTAAAAATACTGCAAGTGAGTCTTGATTTTTAACCATGACCATTCAACAGTTGGCCTATATAGGATTAGGTAGCAATTTATCTAATCCGCGTGAACAAATTACTCAAGCTATCGCTGCAATTAAAAAGATACCAGGCAGTGAAGTTACCAAGGTGTCTTCACTCTACTTGAGCAAACCTATGGGTCCTCAAGATCAGGATGATTATATCAATGCGGTATTAGCGTTAAGCACCAATTTATCAGCTCTGGTATTGTTAGATGCGTTACAAGCCATAGAGAATAATGCAGGTCGAGTACGTAAAAACAATCGATGGGGAGCACGAGTGCTTGATTGTGATATTTTATTATTTGGTAATCAAACAATTCTCAACTCACGCTTAACTATTCCTCATTATGGACTGAAACATCGTGAGTTTGTATTGTTGCCATTGGCTGAAATTAGCCACAAACTTTGTCTCCCCGATGGCAGCTATGTTGATGATTTAGCAGAGAACATTAATTGTAATGGTATTATAAAACTATAATATTCTAGCAGTGCTTATTACTCAGATTTAACCATCAAGGTAAGCTACAATACTTAGTATTAATTGAATCAATATCACATAAGTGAATACAACACATATAATTAGCAACCAATTAACAGTATAACTTTCCCTAACGGGTGAATAAATGATTTGGAAAACACATGGCTAAAATAACTACAGCAAGCTTACTCTCTATGAAACAACAAGGTAGTAAAATTTCAACCATCACTGCCTATGATGCCAGTTTCGCAAAATTATTTGATCAAGCGGGTATTCATGCCATTCTTATTGGTGATTCGCTCGGCATGGTATTACAAGGCCAAGATAGCACTTTACCTGTGTCAATAAATGATATGGCCTATCATACTCGTTGCGTTAAACGTGGTGTTGAGCAGTCACTGATCATTGCTGACATGCCCTTTATGAGCTACGCAACAAAAGAACAAGCACTAGAAAATGCCGGTTTATTAATGCAAGCTGGTGCAAGCATGGTGAAGCTTGAAGGGGGTGCTTGGCTCAACGAAACAATCTCAGCGCTCGTCGAACGCGGTATACCTGTCTGCGCCCATTTAGGTTTGACGCCACAATCAGTTAATATTTTTGGTGGCTTTAAAGTGCAAGGGCGAGAAAATGATAAAGCCCAACAAATGGTTAATGATGCCTTAGCTCTCCAAACTGCAGGAGCGCAATTGTTAGTACTAGAGTGTATTCCTGAGCAGTTAGGTGACGATATAACCAAGGCCCTCACCATACCCACTATAGGTATTGGCGCGGGTAGAAATACCGATGGGCAAATCCTAGTAATGCATGATGCTCTAGGCATAGCCTGCAATTATATGCCTAAGTTTTCACGAAACTTTTTAAAAGACACTGGTGATATCAAAAAAGCCGTTGAACTTTATATAAGTGAGGTAACTGCAGGCAACTTCCCTGGTGATGAGCACGTATTTACTTAATAGTCTTTTTTCTATGTAGTAAAGATAACAATAATACAAGACAGCATTTAGCCGATTAAAGATTATCCTATGAAAACAGTCAGTGACATTAACGAACTTCGCAAGCAAATCAAAATATGGCGCCAACAGGGCTTAACTATCGGTTTTGTTCCCACAATGGGCAATTTACATGCTGGTCATATCTCCTTAGTAACAGAAGCACACCAACATGCTGATAAAATTGTGGCAAGTATATTTGTTAACCCTATGCAATTTGGTGTTAATGAGGACATAGACAGTTACCCTCGCACCATGGATGACGATAAACAAAAACTGAGTGCTGCTGGTACTGACTTACTGTTCACACCCACTCCCGCTATTATTTACCCTAACGGGCTGTCGAAACAAAGTTTCGTTGAAGTACCTAATGTCTCTGATGGCTATTGCGGTGAAAGCAGGCCTGGTCATTTTCGCGGTGTAGCCACTGTCGTATGTAAACTATTTAATCTTGTTCAGCCTGATATTGCCTGTTTTGGATTAAAAGATTATCAGCAAGTTCAAGTAATAGAGACAATGGTTACCGATTTATCTATGCCAATAAAGATCATTGCCGTGCCAACGAGCAGAGAGCCTAGTGGTTTAGCGCTTAGCTCTCGTAATGGTTACCTAACCACTGCTGAAAAAGGCATAGCGCCTGCACTTCAACAAAACTTACAATGGTTAAAAGCCCAAATTGAAGAGGGCTATAATAACCGTGAAAGTATTGATTTTATAGGCTTAGCGAAGCAAGCAGCTAAAACAATAGATAATGCCGGATTAACAACTGACTACCTGCATGTGTGCCAAGCGCAAAGCCTGCAACCTGCCAGCGAAGATGATACACAACTGGTTATTTTAGCAGCTGCGTATTGTGGCAAAGCCCGCTTAATAGATAACCTAGTGATTGAACTAGCTTAAACATAATTGAATATAATTAAATATAGCCAAACATAACCAAGCAAAACCTAAATAACCAACCCCTTATGACGCAGTGATAAAGAAAAAAGGTAAACAACAATCAAGCAGCCAACTTATTTTGCACAATGCTGAAAGGTTTGTGATTCTCAACGCAATTTTAAGTAGTTAATAGCCTGTTATTAGTATAAAAAAATTATTATTACCACTTAAATAAAAATATTTTTTGGTATTACTGCCCCCCAGCTTAGGTTAGTTAAATATCTATGAAACGTAAAAGTTAATCATTCTCTAAGTTAAGTAGATTAGCGGGTGAAAATTGGTCTGTTAAAATAATACTATTACTGTCCCAATCCTGATATTCACCAGTAAATTTTATACTGGAAAATAAAGACTGACTATCAACCCCCAGCTCTGCTAACTGGCTACTAAGCTGAGAATTATTGAACAAAACGTGATCTTCTTTAACAAGATCAGCCGCCATAAAACCATTTTTTTGAGCTAAAATTATGCGATTATTGTTATTTGAATTAGTAACTTGATAAAAATCACCAAAAACTTTTTTGTATGTTGCCGATTCGTAACCGTATAATTTACTTGAGGAGAAGGTATTTGCTGTTAAGATGCCTTGCGGCGATAATAGCGCTTTAACCTCCTCAAGAAATTCGGCCGTCATTAAATGCTCAGGTATATAATCCCCGTTAAATGCATCCAATATTATCCAGTCGTAGGCTTGCTTTTTTAACAAAGCCCTTTTAACAAATACTCGTCCATCTTGACTGTAAGTTTTTATTTGCGTGTTCTCTAAAAAACCAAAATATTGTCGCGCAACTTTAATGACACTTTCATCTATTTCAACATTATCGATATGGCTTTGCGGAAAAAGTTGATGCAAGGTGTTGGACATGGTGCCACCACCTAAACCAATGATTAAAATTTGTTTTGGTTGAGAGTTAACAAGTAAAGCCGTTAACAGTTGTTTAGTATAGTTAAAAACGAGTTGCTGTGGTTTGCTTTTGTATAAACAACTTTGCCTGGTTTTTGTCGTTTTAACATTAAACTTTAAACAGCGTAAATCACCTTTATCTTCAACAATAATATTTCTGTATAACGAGCGTTCACTGTGCACAACTTTAGCCATTGCATGTTGCAGGCTTACTGTGAGGAAAATAGCAGTAATAAATAAAATAGAATTAACACTATAATTAGGCATGTTTCACTTCCGCATTGCTATTAAGGTTAACTACTCTTGCTCTCATTTTATCAACCATAATGGCGAAAAAGCCCAGCACACTTAAAATTAAACTTACACTTAACACTATGGTATTAATATCAAACCACATCACAAAATAAAATGAAGTAACTATGGTACCTATAGCACTCCCTAACGTTGAAACAAAGTATAGCTTACCTGCCACTTGTCCACTCTCATTGGAGTTTTTTACTAATAATCTAACCGAATAAGGAGACAACATACCTAAAATAATGGTTGGGATAAAAAATAGTACCGTTGAGGCCAATAATGAACCGTAACGAGAATCTTCAATGGCTAAGAAAATGACTTCCATAAGACTCTGGCTTGAGGTAACTATAGGTAATAAGGTGATTCCCGCTACAATGAATATAATACCATAACGAGTGAGTGATGCTGAACGGGTAGAAAGCTTGCCTCCTAGCAAATAGCCTATAGATAAACTCAACATAAACACGGTAATAATACTCCCCCAGATATGCACACTACTGCCAAAAAATGGTGCTAATATCCTGCCAGCTAGTAACTCAACACACATAATTGAGAAGCCACTGGTGAAAGCGAGAAAGTATATAAACAAATTAATTGGTTGAATTTTTTGGATTAAAGATGGCATAAATTAGACAATAAAAATAATAATTAAGTATCAATACTGTAAATTATTTTACGGTTATTTGATAGTAATGAAAGGCTTTTTAAGCTCGTTTGTAATACTTAGTTTTATGAAAAACAGCTCACTTTTAGCAAATATTTAAGATCTGCTCATTACTTTTAATCGTATAGCAATGTCGTTGCAGTATTCATGTTATAAAATTTAGCTAGGTTTACTAATTTTTTCTTAATTTATACAGAGTAAATTTATTGCACTTTAGCTTTGAAAATAACACTCTTAATTTAGCAATTAAAATAACTATTACTGCATTTTGCTCCATTTCAATATGCCATCAACCCTTAAGATGAAGGATAAACTATGATCACTAAATTGTTAGGTGCATTAGCACTGATAACACATATCAGCTCAACAGCGCAAACTATGGTTGATGCGCAAATTACTGCGCAGGCTGTTGCTGGCGATGTCTACATGTTGCAAGG
Source organism: Colwellia sp. (assembly GCA_042091395.1). Classification (GTDB taxonomy): domain Bacteria; phylum Pseudomonadota; class Gammaproteobacteria; order Enterobacterales; family Alteromonadaceae; genus Colwellia. The sequence continues at coordinate 4,798 of JBELHN010000002.1, read as the reverse complement.
GCCTGGCGGTAACATCGGTATTCTAGCAACGGACAAGGGCTTACTTTTAGTTGATGATAAATTTTCACCATTAGCTAAAAAAATAGAAAATGCTATGCAAAGCATTGAAAATAAACCTTTAAAATATGTTATCAATACCCATTACCATGGAGATCATACAGGCGGTAACGCATTTTTTGCTCAGAAAGCCCCTATTTTTGCACACGAAAATGTACGAAATAGGTTGAGTATGGATTCAGAGAATCAAGAAAGTTTACCTGTGGTAACCTACCAAGACGGCATTAAGATTTATTTAGATAACGAAGAAGTGATTTTATCTCATTTACCTGCTGGACATACTGATGGTGATACCTTCGTTTATTTCAAAAAGGCTAATGTATTACATACTGGTGACTTATTTTTCGAGGTTGGTTTCCCTTATGTTGATCTTAAAAGTGGTGGCACAGTGAAGGGCTACCTTGCCAGTGTTAAGGCAATGCTGGCGTCAACACCAGATAATGTGATAATTATTCCTGGTCACGGCAAAATCACTAACAAACAACGTTTAAAAGATTTTGCAACAATGATTGAGTTCAGTATTAGCCGAGTCAACAAAGCTATTGCTGCAGGTAAATCTGATGATGAAATCATTGCGGCTGGCATTGGAGAAAAGTACAAATCACTGTCTTGGGCTTTTATTACAGAAGAGAAGTGGTTAAAAACCTTAGTAACTGATTTAAGATAAAAACTAAATAACCTCGACTCGGCTTAACAAGCTTTATCTCACTGATACTTTGCTGATATAACAATTGATAAAACTTTATTAAACCGAGTTGAACTCACATAGCCAAAATAGCTGCAGTAATTCGATCAGTACTTTTTTAATCTCGTCCACAAGCATATAATTTTTATTAATTGGCGCAACTGTGTAGTGCTATCAAATAATTTTTTTGGCAATTAAATTAGTTATCTCTGACTAATTTAATTGCATTGCTCATCCAAACTAAACTTGAAAACATCAAATCAAGTTAACCTAAACCAAAAATTAATATAAAACCAACTTGACAGCGCTGTCATTGTGGTTAATTATGTTTAGGATGTTACAAAAGCATTACAAAATAGTTAAATATAACAATAAAAATAGGCTTACTGATGAAAATTAGAAATCTGTTCACACCCACTATCGCCGCATTAATATGCACCTCTTTGCCGCTCAGTGCTATCGAAATTCAACTTGATCCTGATAACCCAAATGGTTACTTGATTTCTAAAGCTGATATTGAAGCAACTGAACAAGCAAAAACAGCTAACCCAATGTATGCAATTTGGTCGCAAGCTCTGCGTACTGAAAAAAATAATATTGTTGAAGCAATTTCTCCAAACTCGATTACAAACCCTGATAACGTCAAACGAGTTGAAAGAGTCTTTGGTGAAGCACAATGGCAATTTTTAACACCAATGGCAGCGCCTGAATATACCTATACAAGATTTTTACAAGCAATAGGTAAATTCCCTGCGTTTTGTGGTGATTATTCTGATGGCCGAGATGCTGACGCTATATGCAAGAAGTCAATCATTACCGCCTTCGCTCATTTTTCACAAGAGACTGGCGGTCATATTTCGATAGACAACATCTCTGATAACCCAGAACAATATGCGGAATGGCGGCAAGCGCTTGTTCATGTTCGTGAAATGGGTTGGTCTGAAGGCCAAGCAGGTTATACAACAGGATGTGGACAAGATGACTGGCAAAATAGGCGTTGGCCCTGTGCCTCAAATCAAGGTTACTTTGGTCGAGGTGCCAAACAACTATCTTATCATTTTAATTATGGTGCTTTTTCAGAGGTAATGTTTGATGGTGATGCTACGGTGTTACTTAATGATCCTGCGCGTGTTGCAGACTCTTGGCTTAACCTAGCCTCAGCAATTTGGTTCTTTTTAACGCCACAAGCCCCAAAACCAGCTATGTTACATGTTATTGATCGTACTTGGGTACCATCAGCAGCAGAGCTAGACGCAGGTATTGGTTATGGATTTGGTACCACCATTAATATTATCAATGGTGGCATCGAATGCGGAGAGCAAAATAGATTTAAAGGTCAACCTGTTAACCGTATCAGCTACTGGCAAGGGTTGTCAGATCATTATCAAATTATCCGTCAAGACGATGAAGAAAATACCTGTTGGCAACAAACACCTTTTGGCAGTCTCAACTTAAGTAATGCTGATAACGTTCTTTATACAAATTGGGAAGGTGATTGGGCTTATTATTCAGATCGCCCGGGCGGCTATGCGTTCGAATGTAAGTTAGTTGGTTATCAAACCGCTTATTCTGCCCTAGTGGCTGGAGATTATGAAAAATGTGTCACCAACTTTTACGATTCCCATCAAAATTGGCCTGAAGTTCGCATCGTAAATGAATTGCCTGATGCTGACAATCCAGTCACGGGAGACCCTATAAAAGATGATAAAATGTGGGATGCAAACAAAGTTTATTTAGCAACTGATCAAGTCATTTATAATGGTAACCTTTATCAAGCCAGTTGGTGGACTCAAGGTGATAAGCCCTCAGATGGTGGTGCATGGAAAGCCGTTGCCAGCTCCAATCCTATTCCACCTGCTGAGCCGGAGCCAACCCTTCCACCTATTGAACCACCTTCGCCGCCAACGGAACCTGT
>JBELHN010000002.1:0-2041 GCA_042091395.1 Colwellia sp. | reverse complement strand
AATAAAAATTTTTCACAAAATTTGATGATGTTAACGTTAATGTGCTCGTAAACGACAAACATAATTGTCTTCTGAGAATAAAACCTAGGTATTTTTAAAAAAAATGTGTATTGTAGTTTTATTGATGTTTAATTAATCACATTACCAATGACACTAGGATAGTTTTTTAATCTCGAATCCGGTATCAACCGTATAGATCTATTAATATCTGAATGCCGTTTATAAGAAGGTTACTTAGTTAGTCTAACTAAAATTATAAAAAGATGAGTAACTACTCGACAAATATAAAGTGAGGCCAGTAATTTCTTTAAAAGACATGAAAATTTGAAAAAAGATATGATTAACCTAAAATTATATTACTACCTGGAGGAGTTTTTATGACAAAAGCAGCAACAATAAAAAAAAATATACCTTTTGCACGCTGTATTGCTTGTAATAAAGTTGATACCTTTGCACCACTTCATTGGTTAGCACTCGCCTTTAAAGATTTTACTCGAGCCCCCTTACTCAGTTTAATTTATGGTTTAATATTTAGTTTAATTCCTGTCATCATTCTCTATGTTGTTTACCATTCAGGCACTCATTTAGTTATTTTACCTGCTGCTGTAGCATTTGCCCTAATTGGCCCTGCCTTTGCTGTTGGTCTTTACGATATAGCTTGGGAGTTAGAAAAAAAACACAAACCAACATTAAGGCATAGCCTAAAGTCTATGTTTAGAAATCCTGTTGGTGAGTGGGGGTTTGCGATCATGCTGATGTTAGTGATGATTGTTTGGATGCGTTTAGCCGCACTGATTCATGTTCTATACCCACACACCGTGGAGCCAACGTTAGAAGAGCTTTCAGCTTTTTTAATGTTAGGATCGTGTATTGGTGCGCTAATGCTGACCAGTGTTTTTGCAATTTCGGCTTTTACTCCTCAAATTATGATGGAACGTCGAGTTGATATTATGACAGCGGTTATGTCATCGTGTAATGCCGTGAAAGAAAACATTGGCGCCATGCTAGTTTGGGCTTCATGTATTGTATTCTTAGTTCTACTAGGTTTCATTACAGGCGCCTTAGGCTTTTTAATTATTATGCCTATATTAAGTTTTGCCAGTTGGCATGGCTATATTGCCATAATCAAACACAAAACAGATCGCGGCTTTGAATAAGTTTATCACCATTTAAACCCTGTAAAATATAATCATTTACGGCCTTAATTTTGAATTACTACAGTTTTGCATTGATATGCAAAACTGTAGTTAATTGTGATTGTATTCAAAGTAATCTGACAGACTATATTTCTTAACCGTTTAATTCAACTACCCTCAATCCATAGTAGCCATTCTTAAAGCTAACCATTTTTCGTCAAATATTATTTCCTCAATCGTCATTTTCCTACTAAAAATAAATCATACGTATACTACTTATCCATAGTTACTCTGCTTAATTGAAATAATAATTGCTTGCAAATTACAATATGCCTCTCGCAAACTGCAAATCATTTAGATAAACAACAAATTCTTAAAGGTTAAGTAACTGATAATTATTAATTATAAATATGGCTTGTTTTGTGCTTTATAAAATTAAAATCCCCTAAAATTGAAGTGACATTATGAATAAAATTATCACACTATTACTCTTAAGCATTACATTATGTTCAACTTCTTTTGCAACAATCATTAATTTAGATTTTTCTAATCAAGTCGAGACTAACAACACTTCAGATCCATATGGGCTTGGTCCTGGTTATACTGGAAATACCATGACATTTCTAAATGTTGCCAGTTATGAAGGTACAACAGTTGACGCAAGAGTCACCGCTACTGCTTTTGGGGTATATGAATTTGCACATCATTTACCAAACTATAATCAAACAACTGCTGCCGAGCCTAACGGCGATATAGGTTTTATTTTAAATGCTACAGGATACGGAACTGGTGGATTAACGTATATTTTCGAATTGTTTGATGGAACAGGCAGTGACTCCGGAAGTTTCAATATTCCATTTATCGCAGAACAGTTAGCAATCATGGTTTACGATGTCGATGGCGAA
>JBELHN010000001.1:126539-180243 GCA_042091395.1 Colwellia sp. | reverse complement strand
TGGCTTTAAATACCTTAGCGACAATGTCTTGTGCTTGGCTAATGATGAGTTGTAAATGGTTATCATCAATAAAGCTTTCAGCGTAAATTTTATAAATATCTTCTGTGCCTGATGGCCTAGCGGCAAACCAGCCATTGTCGGTCACCACTTTTAAACCACCAATCGCGGCATTATTGCCTGGTGCTTTGGCTAACACTTGAGTCACTTGGTCGCCAGCAAGCTGGTTAACATCAACATCATCACTTGATAATGAGCTAAGGACTTGTTTTTGATCAAAAGAGGCCACGGCTTCTACACGACCATAGCAAGGTTGACCTAAGGTTTTCGTTAATTCAAGGTAATATTGGTATGGGTCTTTGCCGGTAACCGCTAAAATTTCAGCAGCAAGCAAGGCTAAAATAAAGCCGTCTTTATCTGTTGTCCATGTGCTACCATCTTTGGCTAAGAATGAAGCACCGGCGCTTTCTTCTCCGCCAAAAGCATAGCTACCATCGGCTAAGCCTTCAACAAACCACTTAAAACCAACGGGTACCTCTGATAAAGGACGCTCTATTTGCTTGGCAACACGGTCAATAAGTGAACTTGATACCAGTGTTTTACCGATTTTACACGCTGTTGACCAGTTTCTGTGGGTCATTAAATAATGAATGGCCACTGCTAGGTAGTGGTTAGGGTTCATTAAGCCACCTGAAGGCGTTACAATACCATGGCGGTCAAAATCAGGATCGTTACCTACGCTTATGTCAAAATCGTTTTTCATGGCAATTAAACCAGCCATGGCGTATTTTGAAGAACAATCCATACGAATTTTGCCATCTTTATCTAGTGGCATAAACGCAAAACTGCCATCAACAACTTTATTAACCACGTTAACTTTTAAGCGGTATTGTTTTGCAATAACAGGCCAATAATCAATACCAGAGCCACCCAGAGGATCTACTCCAATAGTTATGCCTGCCTCTTCAATGGCTTGCATGTCAATAACTTGATTTAGTTGGTTTACATAATGACCAATGAAATCTTGTTTCGATAGTAATGGCGATAGCAAAGCTGATTGATAAGGAACTCGTTTTAAATCAACAAGTGCGTTCGCAATAATTGTATTAGCGCGTTGCTCTATTTGTTTTGTGATATCGCCTTCAGCGGGGCCGCCGTGCGGTGGATTGTATTTAATGCCACCATCAGAAGGTGGGTTGTGCGATGGTGTAATGATTAAACCATCTGCCAGTTCACTGTGAGTTTCTTTATTAAAACTGATAATTAAGCGTGAAATAACCGGTGTTGGTGTAAAACCGTTATCATCTTGTATAACCACCTTGACACCATTGGCGATCAACACCGAAACAGCGCTAGCAAAAGCTGGCTCAGATAGCGCATGTGTATCTTTACCTAAATAAAGTGGGCCATTAATGTTATTTGCTTGGCGATATTCAGCCACTGCTTGACAGATAGCAAGAATATGTTGTTCGTTAAAACTGCACTTACTGGCACTTCCACGATGACCAGAGGTACCAAAAGTGACTTTTTCAGTTACGCTAGTCACATCGGGTACTAGGTTAAAGTAGTCGCTAACTAGGTGACCGATGTTAATGCGATCTTCTGGACGAGCAGGTTTACCGGCATAAGCATGAATGCTCATATATTCTTCCCTGTAGTTAATAAAAGGTTTAATAAAAAGTAAATATTAAACTACCTAAAGTAGTTCACGAATAATTTCTACATCACTATCGCTGTAGCCCAATGCAGAGGCAGCTTTAGTTAACATCATTTTTTTGCGTGTGGTGTTAGAGTTAGTAATCACCCAAAAAGGGCTTTCTGGTATTTGTCTTGGCTTAGTACTACTGCCACTTTCAGCAAGTTTACTTTCACTGTTAGCGAAATATAAACGGTCTCGACCACTTATTTCTGTTACTACATCAAATTGGTTAGGGTGAGCACGATATAATCCAGCGAGTATCAATAAAAATCGGCCCACAGCACCACGCTGCATGGCTAGCTCTTCTTTATTAATGAAGTTAAACACTGTTTCCCCTGACCCTGTTACCTCATTAATAGTTGCAGGTTCAACACTATCGGCACGGGGTAACTCAGAAACGGGCTCTGCTTGAGCCATTGTGTTAGTAACATTGTTTGCAATATTATCATTTGCAAGCTGAGGGGTTTCTGTATCAAGTGATAAATTAAGCAGACGACGAAGTATGGCTGAGGCACTTTCGCCAATGAACTGAGTATTAGTGGCAATATATTGATAAAGCGCTTCATCTATTTCGATATTTTTCATGGTTACCCTTGGCGTAAATAAGTCGTCAATATTATATATTGAAATAATACTCTGTTGCACTTATTTATGTGTATCAAATAAGATAAAACACTGGCGTATATTGCCGTTAAGTTACTCATAAAAGTATAATCTTTTTACTCGTAAAAAGTGCTTAGACCACTTTAGTAAGTTGAGCGAAATAAATTTAGTACCTGCCTTGGATAAAATAGTCTCTTGATTGGCTGCAATAACTTTTCTCAACATCTGCCTAATTGTTAAAGCAACAGCATTTAACAAGAATCCTTGCAAGTTAAAATTAAAAACATAACAATATTACACTTATATTAATTTACAAATCTTACAATTTCATGACATCAAAAACACCAATTCTACATTATAAACAACAGGGTACTGGGCAAGATGTTATTCTTATTCATGGTTTATTTGGTAGCTTAGAAAACCTCAATGCGCTGGCCAAGGCTTTGAGCCAAGACTATTGTGTAACCAGTGTTGATGTGAGAAACCACGGTGCTTCATTTCACAAAAATGCCATGACCTATGCTGATTTAGCAACAGATATTATTAATGTGCTAGACCACTTACACATTACAACATGTGTATTACTTGGTCACTCAATGGGTGGAAAAATTGCCATGCAAGTTGCGTTAATGCAACCAGAGCGCATCTCAAAATTGATCATCGCAGACATAGCTCCTGTGCAATACCCCGCGCATCATTCAAGTATTATTGAAGGTTTAACAGCCCTTGACTTTAATAAGGTGTTTACCCGAAAAGATGCCGATCTGCAGCTAAGTCATTTTGTAGATGAAATCGGCATTAGGCAGTTTTTACTGCGAAACCTTATTAAAGATAGCCAAGGTAACTTTTCATTAAGATGTAGCATTGCCAATATTAGTCATTGTTACCAACAAATAATGCAGGCAAATACCCTTGACGACAAACAGCTGCCTTATCAGGGTCCCACACTTTTTATCAAAGGGGGTAACTCAGATTATATTCAGGCAAAACACCAAGACGCCATTGCTTCATTGATGCCAAACAGTCGAGCAAAAATCATTCAAGGCGCCGGGCATTGGCTACACGCTGAAAAACCAGTAGCATTTAATAAGCTTGTTACAGGTTTTTTAGCACTAGCCTAATTGCGTAGCAAGCAAATTGCCTTGAGGCTTACGTAATAAGCAAAAAGTCTCCTGCACTTAAGTATGACTCATATTATTTATTCACTAACCAATAAATGCTAATGGTAAGGTAACAATGATATGTTATAATATGGCAAATTTTATGGCGCTAACGTCTTTAAATCCTAGTTTATAAGAATTAATTAACCACTATGCTAGCAGAACATTTTGAGCTTATTGAAGCAATTGGCCTTAATTTATTTTTCATTTTTATCTTTGGTTTTATTGGTTTATCTATTCACGATGTGATGAATAAAAACAATGTCCCTAAACTGGGGAAAATCATAGTGTATTTTGTATTGTGTTTTGGTTGTGCTGGTTTTATTGCGAAAGGGGTTATTCAGTTTATCTGGGAAAGCCAAGGGGTGGGTTAATTCATGGCTAAAGAAAGTGCTGATCTAACTACTATAGATTTATTTTGTGATGAAAAACGTCCTGGCAGACCAAAAACAAACCCTAATTCGCGTAGTGTTCAAATAAAAATAAACAAACGTAACCAAGTAAAACGTGATAAAAACAATGGTTTAAAGCGCATTGAATTTAAAGTCCACCGCAGTTTGTTTGAACAATTAGAGCAACTCGCTAAAACTCAAAAAGTGAGCCGCAGCGAATTAATAGAAACACTGCTAACCGAGTCACTCGCAACGCAGCTTAAATAATTGATAACTTTTAGTAAAAAATAAGGTAACTTCTCATGGCAATCGTAGGTTTATTCTTCGGCAGTGATACCGGTAACACTGAAGCAATCGGTAAAATGATTCAAAAAAAATTAGGTAAGCAAATGGTTGACGTGCGCGACGTAGCCAAAAGTACTAAAGAAGAGATCGCAGAATTTGACTTGCTAATTTTAGGCATACCCACGTGGTATTATGGAGAAAACCAGTGTGATTGGGATGATTTTTTACCTGAGTTAGAAGCTATAGACTTTACTGATAAATTAGTGGCAATTTTTGGTTTAGGTGATCAAGAAGATTATTCTGAATACTTTTGCGATGCAATGGAGCCGCTTCGAGACATCGTTGAAAGCAAAGGCGCTATTATAGTGGGCAACTGGTCAACCGAAGGTTATGAGTTTGAAGCATCAAAAGCACTCGTTGATGAAAATACGTTTATTGGTTTATGTGTTGATGAAGACAGACAAAGCGAATTAACAGAGTCACGTGTAGACGCATGGTTGGCGCAACTTAATGATGAAATGTGCTTAGCTGAATTAAGTTAATTTCACACGTATTATGTAATATTTTTAAAGCCCATCCATTGGGCTTTTTTAATCACTTTTAAAACAAAAATTCACAATTTCATGTAAAGAATTAAACTAAAGCTTTTCTCTTTGATGATAACCCCCTATAATTTTACTATTCAATTACTTACCCTTTAGAGATATAACATGGCTGAACAAAACGAAGAACTTAAAAGAGCAGGATTAAAAATTACCCTGCCGAGAATCAAAATACTCAGCATTCTTCAGCAGCCTAACAATCAGCATATTAGCGCTGAAGATGTCTATAAAATACTACTCGATCAAAATGAAGAAATTGGCTTAGCAACCGTTTACAGAGTATTAAACCAATTCGATGATGCCGGTATTGTTACAAGACATCATTTTGAAGGTGGTAAGTCAGTATTTGAACTATCACACAAGGCACATCATGACCATTTAGTGTGTTTAAAGTGTGGTAAAGTTGTTGAATTTGAAGATGAAGTGATAGAGCAAAGACAAAGAGACATTGCCGTGGCTCATAATATAAAATTGACCAACCATAGCTTATACTTGTATGGCGAATGTGAAGACTTTCGAGCATGTGAATCATACCGTTTAAAAAATCAATAAGTTGATTGTTTAGCACTACTGCCCATATTTTATTAATCTTAGCCATTCACCATAATCTACTCGCGCATAAGTGGCATGAAATTTTGAAACCGTGATTATTATCACGGTTTTTTTGGGCTCATAATTTATGCAATTCCCCCCCTCGCCAAGCAATTACATACAAGCGCCATCATTGCTACTTTTGAGCAATAACGCTTTAAGATAATACAATCACTTGCCAAAGCTTTATCAATTAAATCATTGACTTTATCGAATAGCACTAGACATCACTATTTTTCGATGATAAAAACTAGCTCACTATAAAATTCAGAGTATTAGACCACCAATGAAAAATACCAACAGTTTACATTTTTTGCATAAATTAACGTCCACGAGTTTAGTGAGTCAAATACTTATAGCGATTATCCTAGCATGCATTTTAGCTAGCGTATCGCCCGAAATAGCTGTGAACTTTAGTATGCTTGGTAACCTTTTTGTTAGTGCTTTAAAAGCGGTAGCACCTGTTTTAGTGCTAGTACTGGTCACCTCTGCTATTGCTAATCAGAAAATGAATAGTAGTGCCGAATTAAAACCAATAATCGGCTTATACTTAATAGGTACAGTCAGTGCAGCACTTGTCGCTGTTTTATTAAGTTTTGCATTTCCGACAACACTCACTTTAGATTTAGCGGGGGCTAATGCAAATCCACCACAACAGCTCACAGAGGTGTTAGCAACCCTCGCTTTTAAAGTCGTTGAAAACCCTATAACAGCTATAGCGACAGGTAATTTCATTGCAGTGCTAGCTTGGGGCTTGGGGTTAGGTTTTTCATTAAAACATGCTAGCCTTTCCACAAAAGCTATGGTACATGATTTAAGTGAAGCAGTTTCTAGCATTGTCCGTTTGGTTATTCGCTTTGCACCTTTAGGCATATTTGGCCTCGTTGCTAACACCATAGCAACAACCGGGTTTACAGCTATTCAACAATATACTCATCTAGTTGCCGTTTTACTGAGCGCTATGCTAATTATTGCCCTTATCGTCAACCCGATTATTGTATTTTTTATCACCAAGCAAAACCCTTACCCATTAGTGTTCACTTGCTTAAGAGAGTCAGGCATTACCGCTTTTTTCACACGCAGCTCTGCCGCAAATATTCCTGTCAATATGGCTTTATGTAAGAAACTATCTCTGCATGAAGACACTTATTCTGTGTCGATTCCTTTGGGAGCAACCATTAATATGGCAGGCGCAGCGATAACAATCACCGTACTCAGTTTAGCTGCCGCTACCAGCCTAAATATTGAGGTTACCTTTGGCACTGCCATATTGCTCTCAATTGTTGCCGCCATTTCAGCCTGTGGTGCCTCTGGCGTAGCAGGTGGTTCATTGCTGTTAATTCCATTAGCCTGCAGTTTATTTGGCATTAATAACGACATCGCAATGCAGGTTGTCGCGATTGGTTTTATTATTGGGGTCATACAAGACTCTGCTGAAACAGCCTTAAATAGCTCAACCGATGTAGTTTTTTCTGCTGCAGCCTCGCATCATCTAACAAAGTAAGCCTGAGTTTTAAAATGCATTATTGAGTTAACCGCTACCATTGGGTGATTAGCGGTTAACTTAACAGTAAACAGTAAACAGTAAACAGTTGTACATAAAATATAGATCGTATAAGTGAATAGGTTAAAACGTTTAGTGCTGAAGTGTTTTTATCTGAATAGCCTTATGACCAAATAAATTTAAACTAGCTATATTAAAGATAATTAAGCGAGTTTTACACGTTACAAAATACTGAGTATGAGGTTTTGTTTAACTTTTTAAACTTCACTGTTTATGCTTCATTTTTTAGAGTGAAGATAAGACATTGTTCATTGCCCCCTACCTTATTTTCAGTAGTGGCTTTAACAACGAAGGGCTGACAAATAAAATGATTAATAGCAGCAACTAGCTCATCGTCATAATACAAAAAAGCAATACGTTTTCTTTGCCATGTAGGGATATTTAACTCTTGTAATACCTTTTTTAACTGCCGAGACTTCTGCCTAAAGTCAGGTAAACACATCGGGTTATCGTGTTTAAATCTAAGGCTAACTTGCTGGCTTTTATTGGGTAAACGAATGCCCGTGACAACACCATCCACCTCAATTTTTTGACCATTGAGTAGGCCAACATGGTCTGGCAATACAATATCGAAAACCTGTTGTGACAGATCAATACTTGTTTGCCAGTTACTAATATCTTGATATGACCTTGTTAAGTGTAAGGCTTGTTTGTAACGCCTAAATACATGGTCACCTACACTAATTTCTGGGCTCTTGTCTTGTTTAGCTGTTAACTGAACCCTGACTTGATTGAGCTGTTCAAGGCTTGGCATAAGGCAATTTTTTGTTGCCATAAAAAAACGAATAACGTTATTAAAACGTGCAATAGATAAGTTTTTTAAGGTATCTATGTCTAAACTTGAATCAGAACATCGGCAATTGACTAAATCCTCACCACCTAGCTCATCTAAAAGCTCTTGCCCTGCTGCGCAGTGACCGGCACTTCGATTGATTGTCGTCTGAATGCTGGGCCAACGAGATTGTAAAAGTGGCATAAGTTGGTGTCGAATGAAGTTACGATCAAAGCGTTCATCAAGGTTTGAGTCATCTTCGACCCAGCTCAACTGGTAAAACTTAGCGTAAGCTTCGATTGCTGCTCTAGAGACACTTAAAAAAGGTCTAATTAATAGGTGTTGACCAAGTTTTACCTGAGCAGACATAGCGGCCAGACCTTTTAAACCTGCGCCACGCTTTAAAGCCAGCAGTAAAGTTTCACTTTGATCATCACTGTGATGCCCTGTTAACACAATTGATCGATGAGCATTTACTGATTTAAGGGCGAGATACCTCGCATCTCGTGCTAAGGCCTCTAACGACTGTTGAGCTTTTGCTTTGACATGAACGGATTTCACTGCAAATTTTACAGGTAACTTTGCACACTGCTGCTCAGCAAAGGTTTGCCATGTTGCAGCATTTTCACTCAAACCATGATTGACATGACAAACGGTTATTTGATTACTGATGAGTTTTTGTTGATATAGATGAACCAGTGCATGCAATAACACTTGTGAGTCGATACCGCCGCTATAGGCAACTACTAACTCAATAGACTCATACTTTTCAAGCAAAGGCTTAAGGGTATGATGAAGGCTTAAAATGATATCTTGCATAACATTGCCAATAATTATTTTTTAGTAATTATTGGCATTATTAATTAACAATAACCGTATGACATTAGTCGGTCATAACGCTGCTCAATAAGATCGTCCTTATTTAAATTATCAAGTGAAGCTAAATCTGTTTTAATGGCTTGTTTGAGTTGTGCTGCCATAAGATCTACATCACGGTGTGCACCACCCAATGGCTCTTCAACAACACTATTAATTAAATCTAATTCTTTGATGCGTGATGCAGTGATACCCATTGCCGCCGCAGCAGTAGATGCTTTTTCAGCTGTTTTCCACAAAATAGACGCACAACCCTCAGGCGAGATAACTGAGTAAGTTGAGTATTGCAACATGTTCACTCTATCGCCAACACCGATAGCAAGTGCGCCTCCAGAGCCACCCTCACCTATAACAGTGCAAATAATTGGCACACTTAATCTAGCCATCACTTTAAGATTTCGGGCTATGGCTTCACTTTGACCACGTTCTTCTGCACCAATACCTGGATAAGCACCAGGCGTATCGATAAAGGTAATAATAGGCATATTAAAGCGTTCAGCCATTTCCATCAAACGTAGGGCTTTACGATAGCCTTCTGGGCGGGGCATGCCAAAATTTCGTTTAACTTTCTCAGCCGTAGAACGACCTTTTTGATGACCAATAATCATCACGGGTTTACCATCTAACCTTGCTGTTCCACCAACGATAGCTGAGTCATCAGCATAAGCACGATCACCCGCTAATTCATCAAATTCGGTGAAAATTCTAGGAATATAATCTAGTGTATAGGGTCGTTGAGGGTGACGAGCAACACGAGCAGTTTGCCATGGATCTAAGTCAGAAAAGATTTTCTTAGTTTGTTCTTTGTTTTTTTCACGAAGTTGAGTAATTTGATCTTCAATATCAAGATCTAGCTCTTGACCATTGTTAACTAATTGCAATTCTTCTATTTTTGCATCAAGTTCAGCAATTGGCTGTTCAAAATCTAAAAAGTTTAATGACATGCTTATTCTTACCTAATAAATCTAGTTAATTTTCAAAATTTTTCATTATTGAACCTAAGTGAAATCAAATCTGTCTTGATTCCTTAGGCTATATCTTATTTAAATTGCATGGCGACCTGTTCTTCACCAAGTAACGCTCTTAATTCATATAACAACAAGTCTGCTGGCGTAACTCGCCATTGCACTCCTAGTTCTAATAATGCTTGCGCCTCTTCGTGTTGAAAGAAAACTCGCACTGGGCATATACCTTCTTTATAAGGTGTTAACACGTTAGAAAACTGCTCTATAAAGTCATCAGCTATCATGTTGTTATAAAGATTAATGTCGATAGAGCTGAGGTAATTTTCGCGTGCATCAGTAATCGTCATTATATCCCGAGCGGTCATTGTATTACCACCAGAATAATCATCAAAGCTGACCTGTCCACTACAGACCAAAATAGCATCATTTACCAATAATTCTGCAAAGCGATCATAATCATCGGGGAATAAACGAATATCCATTCTGGCGCTCTTGTCATCAAGTGTCACCAATGCCCAGCGACGGCCACGTTTATTAACAAGCACTCGAACACCAATAACTAAACCCACAGCAATGGCTTGCTTATCTCTTCCTGTAGGTTGCATGCCAACGAGTCGGTTAGAGGCATATTTTTTTATCTCACTAAGATAGCGATTGATAGGATGTCCGGTTAAGTAAAGTCCTAATGTTTCTTTCTCACCCTCAAGCCAGGCTTCCTCTGTCCAAGGTTTAACAGCTTTAAAACTTTGTCTAGAATCAGTTTGCTCATCATTGATTAAACCAAATAAATCATTTTGCCCCAAGGACTCGGCTTTTGCGTGTTGTTCTGCGGCTTTGATTGCCTCAGGTAAGGTCTCAAATAACGCGGCTCGATTCAAACCTTGATCTTTAGTGCAGCCATTTTTATAGTTGGGGCCTAAAGTATCCATAGCACCTGATTTAACTAACTTTTCTAATACCCGTTTATTGGTTTTCTTAAGATCTAAACGTGCACAAAAATCAAATAAATCGGTGAATGGGCCCCCATGTTGACGGGCAGCAATAATCGCCTCTATAGGTCCTTCGCCAACACCTTTGACAGCACCTATACCATAGACAATTTGGTTATTGTCATTAACGGTAAATTTATAGTGACCAGCATTTACGTCTGGTGGTAATAAATCAATATCCATATTGCCACACTCATCGACAAGGGTCACAATTTTCTCGGTATTGTCCATATCCGCAGACATAACGGCTGCCATAAAGGGTGCTGGAAAATGTGTTTTCATCCACAAGGTTTGGTAGGATACCAAAGCATAGGCTGCAGAGTGTGATTTGTTAAAGCCATAACCAGCAAACTTCTCAACTAAATCGAAGATCTTCATAGCGAGTTCGCCATCAACACCGCGATCTATTGCCCCCTTTTCAAAACCAGCTCGCTGTTTAGCCATTTCCTCTGGCTTTTTCTTACCCATTGCTCGACGCAGCATATCTGCACCGCCTAGCGAGTAACCAGCCAAAACTTGCGCTATTTGCATGACTTGTTCTTGATATAAAATGATGCCATAGGTGGGCTCAAGTACTGGTTTTAAGTCTTCATGTTGCCAGGTTTCATCTGGATAACTTATTACTTCGCGGCCATGTTTACGTTCAATAAAATTATCAACCATGCCTGATTGTAAAGGCCCTGGCCTAAATAGCGCTACTAGTGCAATAATGTCTTCAAAACAGTCAGGTTTTAATTTATCAATCAATGACTTCATACCACTTGATTCCAGCTGAAAAACCGCTGTAGTTTTAGATTCAAGCAGCAGTTTAAAGCTAGCTTTGTCTTCAAGATCTATTTTAGTAATATCAATGGGTGCTTTGCCTTCGTTAATCAATTTGGCATCTGCCATTTCGATTGCCCACTGTAATATGGTTAATGTTCTTAAACCGAGAAAATCAAATTTAACAAGACCTGCATCTTCAACATCGTTTTTATCAAACTGAGTGACTGGGTTGTTACCTTCATCATCACAGTATAGTGGGGCAAAATCAGTAATCGTAGTGGGTGAAATCACCACACCACCGGCATGTTTACCGGCATTTCGGGTTGTGCCTTCAAGAATACGACACATATCAATAAGATCTTTTACTTCACTGTCTTGGGCATATACCTCAGGTAACTTTGGCTCTTCTTCAAAGGCCTTGGCTAATGTCATCCCAGGTGTTGCAGGTATTAATTTAGAAATACGGTCAACAAAGCCGTAGGGGTGCCCTAACACTCGCCCAACGTCGCGAATTACCGCTTTCGCTGCCATCGTTCCAAACGTTATAATCTGTGAAACGGCATCACGCCCATATAATTCAGCCACATGGTCGATAACTTCATCACGACGATCCATGCAAAAATCTATATCAAAATCGGGCATTGAAACCCGCTCAGGGTTCAAAAAACGTTCAAACAGCAAATCGTATTCAAGCGGGTCAAGGTCAGTAATATCTAGGGCATAAGCAACAAGAGAACCTGCACCTGAACCCCGGCCAGGCCCTACAGGAATATTATTATCTTTACTCCATTGAATAAATTCCATAACAATAAGAAAGTAGCCAGGAAAGCCCATGTTATTAACAACTTCCAACTCAACTTTTAACCGTTCGTCGTAAGGCGCTCTTATTTCGGAAAAATCACTGGCATTGCGATCAAAAAGTTGATCAAGACGTTTTTCAAGGCCAAGTTCAGAAACTTTAATAAAGTATTCATTTATTTCTAAGCCTTCTGTAGGGAAGTCTGGTAATACATACTCACCCAAGGTTACGGTGACATTACAACGTTTAGCTATTTCAACTGAATTAATTAACGCCTCAGGAATGTCGCTAAAAAGCTCACACATTTCTTGTTCTGAACGAAGGTATTGTTGAGCACTATATCGTTTAGGGCGACGTTTATCATCTAAAGTAAAACCATCATGGATTGCCACGCGAATCTCGTGCGCATCAAAGTCTTCTGGTGACAGGAACATGACTTCATTAGTTGCTACCACGGGCAAGTCGTTCTGATGTGCTAAATCAACGGCAAGATGAATATAATTTTCCTCATCTTGTCGACCGGTACGTATTAGCTCCAAGAAAAAACAACGAGGAAAGTGCTGTTGATAGAAGTGAACCATTTCGTTGACTAATTCACTATTGCCCTTCAATAAAGCCTTGCCTATATCGCCTTCCCTGCCACCAGAAAGTAATATTAGCCCCTCATTAAACTCAATCAGCCACGATTTATCTATTACCGCTTTATTTTGTATATGACCTCGCATATAGGCTTTAGAAATAAGTTCAGTAATATTTTTGTAACCAATATTGTTGGTTGTCAGGATAACAAGTCGTGACAATTCATCCCCTAACTCAGCACTTTTTACCCAAAAATCACAACCTATGATAGGTTTTATACCTGCCCCATGAGCTGCATGGTAATACTTAACAAGACCGCACAAGTTGGTTTGATCCGTAAGCGCTATAGCAGGTAGATTAAGTGATGACGCTTTTGCAATAATAGGTTTAACTTTATTCAAACCATCACACATTGAAAAGTCACTGTGCAGGCGTAAATGAACAAACTTTGGCGAAGACAAGCTTTCAGCTTGTACTGCATTATCCGATGAAATCAAATCAGTCATTATATTTACCAAGCACTCTTGCAACAGGTTTGAAGCTCTGCCTATAGCAATCTAGTACACCATATTCATGAATTTTCTCTAAATGAAGTTTAGTTGGATAACCTTTATGTTTTGCAAAACCATATTGCGGATAACACTTATCTAATGCGATCATTTCCGCATCACGTCCTACCTTAGCGAGAATTGAGGCAGCACTTATTTCTGCGACTCTGGCATCGCCTTTAATTACAGCACGACTGGCAATAGGACCTTGTTGAGTATGTTGACTAAGAAAGGTTGGACAACGGTTACCGTCAACAAGCACAAAATCAGGCTCAACACATAAATTTTCAACCGCTCGTTGCATAGCCAACATAGTTGCATGGAGAATATTTAGCGTATCTATTTCTGAGGGAGTGGCTCTTCCGAGAGACCAAGACACTGCTTTTTCTTTAATCTCAATGGCTAACTGCGCTCGTTTTTTTTCAGAGAGCTTCTTTGAGTCCATTAAACCATCTATAGGGTTATCGGGATCTAAAATAACGGCTGCAGTTACCACATCACCAACAAGAGGACCGCGACCAACTTCGTCGACTCCTGCAATACAAAAAGCCACAGGATATTCAAAGTCAGGTAGCACTGTTTTATTTACCATGTATTAAACCTAACCCCAATTAATTAAATTGTAACTCAGTATTTATAATATTTGCAGGATAGCATCTGCTGATTGTTGACTAGCATTACACTTTAATTCTTGGTGAATCTCAGTATAACTCTCATTAAGTTGTGTTTGATCTTCATACAGACGTGTTTTAATAAGCGGTACAATATTGCTAGAGCAAACTTCATTCTGAAGTAATTCAGGTACCAGTGACTTGTTTGCCAATAAATTAGGTAAAGAAAACCATTGCAGCTTAACCAACCACTTAGCTAACAGAAATGTGATGGCGCTGAACTTATAACAAATAACCATTGGCCTTTTAATTAATGCAGCTTCCAGTGTTACTGTGCCAGAGGCTGTCAGTAAACAATCGCTGGCGGCCATAACCTCTTGTGTTTGATTAATAATAATTTCAACAGGAAGCTCTGCGGCAATATTTGCTTTAATTGACTCAAATTGTTTTGCCCGTTGCTCACTGATCATAGGTGCAACAAAGAGAAGGTTAGTATCTTCACTATATAATTGTTTAGCGCTATTTAAAAAGTCTTCTACTAAACGAGATAACTCTCCGGCACGACTACCTGGCATTAGCGCTAATATTTTTTTATGTTTATCTAAGCCAAGCTTCTCTCTTGCTAACGTTTTATCACTGTACATAGCTATATCATCAGCTAGCGGATGGCCCACAAAGGTACAAGGCACATTATGTTTGTCGTAAAATTGCTTTTCAAAAGGTAATAATGCAAGCACTAGATTAGTGGCCTTAGCTATTTTAAAAATACGTTTTTCACGCCACGCCCATACAGAAGGGCTGACATAATGAACCGTTTTTATTCCTTGCAACTTAAGCTTTAACTCTAAGCCTATATTAAAGTCAGGGGCATCTATACCAATAAAAACCGTGGGAGAGTTTTCAATAAAATAGTTGATTAAATATTTACGCACATACATAAGTCGTTTTATACGACCAAGCACCTCAACAATACCCATGACGGATAACTCGTCCATGGCAAATAAACAGTCAAATCCCAAAGCTTGCATTTTAGGACCGCCAATGCCAACAAATTTAGCAGAGGGATATTTTTGCCGTAAAGCATTGATAAGGCCGGCGCCTAAAGTATCGCCGGAGTGTTCGCCAACCACCATAGCAAAGGTAATATTTGTATTGTCAGATTGAAGTGGAGATAACATATTAAATAAATCGCTTTGCCAGAAAAAACCTTATAAGAATTAGTGAACTTTGGGCTTTACGCTAGCGAATAATACCGCGAGTAGACTCTTTTATCGAGTTACAAAAAGCATTAAGTTCCACTGATTGCTCTGGCATATCACTAATTACCGCTAAGGCTTCATCAAGTGGTAAGCCTTGACGATAAACCACCTTGTAAGCACGCTTTATGGCTAAGATCAGTGATTTGTTAAAACCGCGGCGTTTAAGTCCTTCACTGTTCAAACCAAACGGTTTGGCCGGTTGCCCTGAAGCCATCACATAAGCGGGAACATCCTTTAATACCAGGGTATTACCAGCAATGAAACTGTGTGCTCCAATGTGACAAAACTGATGAACACCGACCATTCCACCTATGATAGCATGATCACCTACATGAACATGTCCTGCAATCGATGCATTATTAGCAAATATACAATGGCTGCCGACGATACAGTCATGGGCAACGTGGGTATAAGCCATAAACAGGTTATTACTTCCTATTTTTGTAGTGCTTTGATCCTGAACCGTACCACGATGGACAGTACAAGACTCACGAAAGGTATTATTATCACCTATAATAAGTTCAGTTAATTCTCCCGCATATTTAAGATCCTGACAATCTTCACCAATACTGGCAAATTGGAAAATACGATTATTTTTACCAATTTTAGTAGGTCCATTAATCACAACATGAGAGCGAATATCGCAATTGTCGCCAATAACGACATTGGCAGCAATGTGTGTCCATGGACCGACAGAAACATTATTACCAATCACGGCACCTGGTTCAATAATTGCCTGTGGATGAATCATAGTAAAACCCTATTATTAGTAAATAATTTAAATCAATTAACCGTTACAAAGCTCGACGAGCGCACATCAAATCAGCACTACAAACGACGTTACCATCAACTTTCGCCTCGCCATAAAACTTCCACATACCACGGCGCTCTTTTATAAACTCAACGTGTAAATGCATGGTGTCACCGGGAACTACCGGCTTTTTAAATTTTGCATTATCAATAGAGGCAAACAAATACATCTCATTGTCACCTCGACCTTCTGTGCTTTTGAAACCCAAAACGCCAGTTGCTTGCGCAAGGGCTTCTAAGATAAGGACGCCGGGAAAAATAGCTAATTCTGGAAAATGTCCTGTAAAAACTGGCTCATTAATAGTGACATTTTTAATGGCATGTAAGCTTTTATTAGGTTCATAATCAACAACTTTATCAACCAGCAGCATAGGGTATCTGTGTGGAATAAGTGTTTTTATTTCGTTTAAATCGATCGTTTTTTTAACAGTTTGCAAATGAATATTCCTTGTTGAGTAGAACGACGAATTATAGTTTAACTGGTCGTGCACTTAATAACGTCAGCTTCTTGATCTATGATAAATTGTCTTATCAATATTTTACGCATGGAGGGGCTCGGTAGTTAGTTATTAGCGAGTAGTTTTTCTAACTCTATAACGCGTTTAGTTAAGCTATCAAGACGCTTAACTCGAGCATTAGTTTTATTCCAGTCTTTGTTTGGTGCTGCGGGCATACCGGATGAATATACACCGGGTGTTGAGATATCTTTTGTTACCATCGCCATACCTGTGAAGACGCAATTATCGGCAACATTAATGTGACCGTTTATGCCAACTAAGCCAGCAATAGTACAATTCTTTCCAATGATGCTGCTACCAGCAATCACACTACATGCTGCCATTGCGGTGTTTTCTCCGATAATGACATTGTGTGCTATTTGGATTTGGTTGTCTAAAATCACACCGTCTTTAATTTGAGTATTATCAAGAGCACCACGATCAATCGTGGTGCTAGCACCGATTTCAACTCGGTTGCCTATAATAACATTGCCAAGTTGAGGAATTTTGTGCCATTGATATTGACCTTTGATGGGGGCATAACCAAATCCATCAGAGCCAATCACTGTATTGGCTTGAATAAGACAGTCATTACCAATTTCAACCTGATGATATACCGTACAATTTGCCCAAAGTGATGTTGATGAACCTATTTTAACATTCTGGCCAATAAAACAACCTGCCCCAATGCTAACATTATCGGCAAGAATAACGCCGTTTTCAATAACGGCATTTGCACCAATACTTACGTTTTCACCAATTTCAGCAGTATCTGCAATCGTGGCTGTTGGATGAATACCACAAGCCGTTTTAGGTGTGCTATCGAGCAAATTAGCTAACAATGCATACCCCATGTAGGGGTTATCCATAACGAGGGCAGGTACCTCACAGTTCGGCAGAGCTTTCGCATTCAAAATAACGCCACTAGCCTTCGTGCCTAACAAATGCTGCTTATATTTACTATTAGCTAAAAAACCTATTTGACCTTTACCTGCATTAGCAAGTGTAGCTAAACCAACGATTTCTTCTTGCTTAATTTTAGTGGCATCGAATGCTGCAGGTATAACTAAGTCAGCATTAATCGTTGATGCTATGGAAGCTAATGTATGTGTCATAGGTAGGCCTTTTAAGTAACTAGTCAAGTATTTTTAATCGTGAATTACTTACTAATTACTTAAGTTTACTAACTCGTTCAACAACAGCATCGGTGAGGCTATTACCTGGCTTTGAATAAATTACAGCCTGTTGAGAAAGTACTAAATCATATTTTTCTTTTACAGCAATGCTGTCAACTGCTTGTCTAACTAACGCAATAATTTTATTAGTCTCTTGATTCTGGCGCTGGCTGGCTTTATCTTGTAGGGCTTTGCCTTTAGTTTGATACTCTGTAAACAAGGCTTGAATTTTTACATTTAAATCATCTTTTTCTTTCTTACTCATTAAAGCGCCATCACGCTTGAGCTTTTCTTGGTTGTATTTAATGTCTTTTTCAAGTTGAGTAATGATTATTTTCTCATCTTTGAATTCAGCCTCAAGGCTCTGCATTAAAGCTGCTGTTTGTGGAATTTTACCCATAATTTCTTGAAAATTAACCACAGCAATTTTTTGATCTGCTGCCATAACCGAATTTGCTAGTATCATACTTGATGCCGCAACACCTATGGCTAGAGAGTTAAGAACTTTTTTCAACGTTTTTCTCCTTTATCATTTATTGGTTGCCATCGTTTAAGGCAAATTTCATCTTATTCAATTTTTCAAAATTACTATATTTTATGCTGCTAAAAAAAAGATTTAAAGTGTTTTAGAATGTTTTTCCGATATTAAAACTAAAGAAAGAGGCATCATCACCTTCCTCTTTTCTAATTGTTTTTGCAAAGCTAAAAATCATTGGTCCCATTGGTGATAACCATTGTACTGACATACCACCAGAGCTTCTAAAACGTCCTGGATCAGAGTAATCTTCTAGTTTGTTAAATTCAGTTGGATCTAAATCATTGTAGCTATCAAGGTTAAATTCAGTGTCCCAAACATTACCAGCATCAACGAATAAACTAGTACGCACACTATTAGCGAAACTCTCATCTAAGAATGGGGTTGGAAAAATGAGTTCAATACCTGCAATAGCCATAGCATTACCACCCACTGAGTTTCTAGAGGTACCGATAGAGTCATTTCCTGGCCCTAAACAACATAAAATCTCGCCATCAGGTCCTCTTATAGGTTGTGGCGTTCTGTATATAGCACGAGGACCAATGGTATTATTTTCAAAACCACGTAAGGTATCTGAGCCACCAGCACTAAAGTTTTCCCAAAATGGTAAAAGTTGGTCATCTTCATCAACCGAGCCATAGCCATTAGCATAACCAAACTGAAAGCGAGTCAAAAATGACCACTTTTGACTGCGCGTAAGAGGGAAATAAAATTTAGCATCGTAATTAATTTTAAAATATTGTAAATCAGATTTAGGCGAGGTCATCTTTACATTCAAGCGCTGCTGAGAACCCGCTGAAGGGAATGTACCTCGATTTAAGGTAGTTCTTGACAAGCCAGCATTTAAATCTAAGGTTTTAAACGTAAGTTGACCATCAGGATCGTTAGGGTCAACATGAATTTCGTAAAATTTTTCTATTTGATCGTATGCTTGTAACTGTGATATTTGATTGTATTTCCAACCAATACCAAAGTTTAATCGAAGGTATTCGTTAACAGGGAAACCCCAATTTAAACCTAAACCAAAAGTTTTGTTGTTATATTCAACTAAGTTAGCGTTGCCTGCATCATATTCACTGAAATATATTTGACCACCAAGTGATACCGCATCCACGGTGAAATAAGGATCGGTATAAGAAATGGTCGCACTTTTTTGGTAATAGTTCTTGGCTAGGTTTAAACCAAGTTGATTACCCGTACCAAGAAAGTTATTTTGTTGCACGCCGGCATTTAAACTTAGTTTGGTTTGTGAACCGTATCCTATACCGGCATTGAATTGCCCTGAAGCTTGTTCTTTAACTGTAAAATCAATGTCGACTAAGTCATCTTCACCTTCAAGTTGCTTAGTTTCAAACTCTACTGTTTCCATATAAGGTAGACGCATTAACCAGGCTTTTGATGATTCAACAACACTATTAGATAGCCAAGCACCTTCCATTTGCCGCATTTCACGGCGTAAGACATTGTCAGCAGTTACGTGATTACCGGTAAAGTTTATACGGTTAACATAGACTCTTTTGCCAGGGTCAATTGAAATTGATAATTTTACGGTATTGTCTTCATCATTAATTTCAGGAACAGTCGTCACTTTTGGGTAGGCGTAACCATATCGTCCTAGAAATTTACTGATGACTTCTTCGGTATAAGTTACTTCAGCACCATTATAAAGTTCATCGGATCGCAGAGGATTAATAGCCCTAATAGTGTTTTCAAAACCAGCCATATCACCGATAAAATCTACTTCACTGATAGTGTAAGTTTCTCCTTCTGAAACATTCAAAGCAATATAAACTGCTTTCTTATCAGGAGTCATAGAAACCTGAGTAGAATCGACAGTAAAGCGCAGGTATCCACGATTCAGATAAAAACTATTAATCGTCTCCATGTCACCTTGCAAGGTTTGCTTTTGATAACGATCTTGCGCCATGAAGTTCCACCATGGCGAATCAAAGGTTAGCTCTATATTATCTAAAATTTCGGCGTCTGAAAAAACCTCGTTACCCACAACATTAATTTGTTTGATTGAAGCTGAGTCGCCCTCAACAAAATTAAACTCTAAGTTAACTCTGTTTCTTGGAAGGTGTGTAATATTAGCTGTTACTTTTGCATTGTATTTGCCAACACTGTGATAAAAATTCTCTAACCCCATTTCAATACCAGCAATCACTGTTCTATCTAAGGTTTCACCTACACGAATATCACTGCCATCAAGACTTTCATTTAATTGTTCATCTTTAAGGTCACTATTACCATCAAAAATGATTTCATTAATGGTTTCACGTTCACGAACACGATAAACTAAACGATTGCCATCACGATAAACGCGAATATTATTAAAGTGCCCCGACTGATATAGTGATTTTATCGACTGTGAGATTCTAAAATCATTTAAATTATCACCAACATTAAAAGGGATATAGGTAAGAGCTGCACCTAAGGCAACGCGTTGCAAGCCTTTAACTTCGATGTCTTCAACTTGAAAGTTTTGAGCTGCTTGTGCGGTAATTGTTGATGTTCCAAATGCGCCTAGTAATAGGGCAAAGGCAATATTTCTCATGATCATATATTTTAAACTTCGTTACTTCTATTTTTGTAAATTATTTGTTATTTAATGATGACTTTAATCTAGTATTTTTATTGGTTTCCATTCCATAATACTATTTTGATAAATACCAACTAACTGATCGGAACATGTTAACGTTTATTGTGATGCCATGATAGCATTTTCATTAACAATCCTTGTCTTTAAGCTTTTTTAGCCGAAAACTCTACTAAAATCATTAAAAAGACCTATAGCCATGAGCATAAGTAATGCTAAAGCACCAAATTTATAACCTACTGCTTGGGTTGACTCTGATACTTCTTTGCCGGTGATAAGCTCAATAAAATAATACACTAGGTGGCCTCCATCAAGCACTGGTAAAGGTAAGAGATTAATGATCCCTAAATTTATACTAATTAATGCTAAGAAGCTAAGAAAATAAACGAAACCGTGGCTCGCGCTATTACCTGCACCTTGTGCTATACCAATTGGACCACTCAGGTTTTTTATAGAGACATCACCGGTAATTAACTTGCCAATCATGCCAAACGTTAGACTAGTTAAGTTCCATGTCCTTTTAGCGCTTTCACTAACAGCCTCTATCGGGCCATAGGTCAATTCTATTAAATAAGTTGCTGGCCAAGGTTCAACTTTAGGCGCGACACCTATGTAACCTACTTGCTTATTATCATGAGTAATGGCTTGAGGTTTAATGACTAAATTGACTATCTCGCCATCACGGCTAATAACTAAATTAACATTGCCATTTGGAAAGCGTTTTATTTGCTCTGTAAAACTTTGCCAGTCGCCAACTGGTTTATTGTTGACTGAAATGGGTTTATCACCGGGAAGCAGTCCAGCTAATTCGGCGGGGCTATCATTGGCAACAACGGACAATTCATTATGAACGTTAGGTCTAAAGGGTGAAATACCTAAACTTGCTAAAGGTGAAACTTTATCAGGTGAAAACTGCCAAGATTTGGTGTCAAATATTATTGTCGAAATATAATTAACACCGGAATCTTTAGCTTCAATGATTATTTCATCATCACCTATTTTACCTATCAATGCTAAGTTTACTTCTTGCCAATTTCTGGTTGAATTTCCGGCAACACTGACAATTTCAGCACCTTTACTAAGCCCAGCTTGTTCAGCAATAGATTCATTTATAATATCGCCAACAATGGGTTTGACACTGGGGACACCAATTAAAAACATTAAATAAAGTGCTAACAATGCAAAAATAAAATTTGCCGCTGGGCCTGCTGCAACAATAGCAATGCGTTGATAGACTGTTTTGCTGTTGAACGTTTTATTTCTATCTTCAGGTAAGACCTCATCAACTCGTTCGTCGAGCATTTTAACATAACCACCAAGTGGTATCATGGCCAGAACGTATTCAGTACCCTCAGCCGATGTTTTTTGCCAGATTGGTTTACCAAAACCAACAGAAAAACGCTCAACCTTTACGCCGTTTTTTCGTGCTACCCAAAAATGACCAAACTCATGCACCGTCACTAATATACCGAGGGCAATGACAAATGAGCTGAGGTTCCACAAAATATCAATCATAGTTATATTATCTTGTTATGAAAAGCATTCATCGGCTTTAAAACCTATCAACAATGATGAGGCAAAGCGACGAGCAAGTTGATCAAGAGCAATTACCTCACTGATATCACTTACCTGATATGAGACAAATTTATTTACAGAAGTTTCATTTATTTTAAATATATCAGTAAATTTTATTTGTTTATTTAAAAACGCAGCAACAGCTATCTCATTAGCGGCATTAAGCGCTGTACAAGCGGCTTGACCTTTTTTACAAGCCTCTATTGCTAACTGTAAATTAGGGTAACGGTTAAAATCCACTGGCTGAAAATCAAATGAAGCAATGTTAAAAAAGTCTAATGGGGCAACGCCAGAGTTGATTCGTTCAGGAAAGCTCAAAGCATGTGCTATTGGCGTTCGCATATCAGGGTTTCCCATTTGGGCTATAACAGAACCATCTTTATATTGGACCATTGAGTGAATAGTACTTTGTGGATGAAGAACGACCTGTATATCACTTGCTTCAACGTTAAATAACCACTTTGCTTCTATAAACTCAAGACCTTTGTTCATCATCGTTGCTGAGTCAACAGAAATCTTTTGACCCATAACCCAATTGGGATGATTACAAGCCTCTTCTGGCAAGACAGTAGTAAGGGTTTCAACATCTCTTGTTCTAAAAGGGCCACCTGAGCCTGTTAGTAAAATCTTGCTTATACCATGATTTGTGGGTTGGCATTGTCCAAGTTTTTTTTGTTGGTGGGCTGGAAGACACTGAAATATAGCATTATGCTCACTATCTATGGGTAAAAGCTCGGCACCTGAGGCTTTTACCGCTTCCATAAATATAGCGCCTGAGGTTACTAACGCTTCTTTGTTGGCAAGTAAAACACGCTTACCGGCTTTTACAGCAGCTAACGTGGGTAAAAGCCCTGACGCACCTACTATAGCAGCCATAACCGTATCTGACTTTTTACATTGGGACACCTCAATGATGGCAGATTCGCCTGATAAAACGTCGATATTATTTAGCTTAGCACTTTTAAGTTTCTTACTTAATTTTTCTGCATGCTTTTTAGACACTAGGACCACAGTATCAGGTGAAAACTCTACACATTGTTCAAAAATCACATCGATACTTGTTGAGGCAACTAAACATGACACATTAAATTTTTCAGGATGTAACCTGACCACATCCAGGGTACTTCGTCCTATCGATCCAGTTGAGCCTAAAATACATAATTGGCGTTTAAACACAAGTTTGCCTCAATAAATTAAAGAACTGATTAAATATAAAGATAACGCTAAGCAAGCAATATATAGCAAATAGAAAAAACTGGTGCCGTAGCTGTTAAGCTGTCAATTCTATCTAAAATACCACCATGCCCGGGCAATATAGTACCACTATCTTTAACACCAGCTTGTCGCTTAAACATACTTTCAGTGAGATCACCTAGTACAGAAATTGAGGTAATTAACAAGGTGACGAATAATGCGATAATCAATTTCGTTGATGACCAATCTAATATTAGGCCAACTAACAAAGTCAATGTCACAGCACAAAAAACTCCGCCTATAAAACCTTCGATTGTTTTTCCAGGACTAACGTTTGGCAATAGTTTTTTATTACCTACTGATTTACCGACAAAATACGCACCAATATCTGCACTCCAAACCAGCATAAAAAGGTACATTAACAATTGAGCACCGTGAAACTCATCAAGGTTATAATTATTTGTTCGCAAAAAAACAAAAGCCAGCCAGGTAGGCACTAGAACAAACAAGCCTAGCAAACCAATAAGCAATTGGTTAGACGCCCAAAATTTATTTAACCTTGGATAAGAGAAAATCAATAATATGGCAACTACCCACCAAATAATGCTTAGCCAGAGTACAGCGCTTATTTCAAAGCTGATATCTGAGTTTAAATTCCAAGTTTCCACTGAAGGCGTTAGTAACCAAAGCAAACTTATAAGAATTAGTGTAATAGAACTATATAACAGTCTGTATACAGGTTGTTTTAGGCCCATAAAGCTAGACCACTCCCAAGCACCTACTGCAACAATTGCCATTAACAATCCTGAAAAATATGCTATGGGTAAGTAAAAAATAGCTAAGATAGCCAAAGGTGCTAAAATTAAAGCTGTTATAATTCGTTGTTTTAACAAGGGTTACCCTTTTTTATATTTATAGTTGTTGTGGATATGTATACATACAAAAAATGCTGAGTAATTAATAACGTTGTTCGTCATCTAACTTATCATTTTTAGCTTGTTCACCTGTTTTACCAAACCGCCGCTCTCGGGAATCGAAACAATTAATCGCTTTTTCGAACTCAAATTCATTAAAATCTGGCCATAAAACATCAGTAAAATAAAGCTCTGCGTAGGCAGCTTGCCATAGTAAAAAATTACTTATTCTGAAGTCACCTCCCGTTCTTATAAGTAAATCTAAGTTGGGTAACGCTGCTAAACAAGTTTGTTGACCTAAGGTTTGTTCATTTATTTGTTCTAAATCAAGTGACCCATCCTTTACCTCTTTAGCTATCTTTTTGGAGGCCTGGGCAATATCCCAACGACCGCCATAGTTAGCTGCAATGGATAAAACCAGACCACTATTATTCTTTGTAAGTTGCTCTGACTGAGCTATGTTTTTTTGTAATTTTGGTGAAAACCGGCTCAACTCACCGATGACTTGAAAACGAATATTATGTTTATGTAAACGTTTAACTTCTTTTGTTAATACGAACATAAACAAGTCCATTAACACATTAACCTCAGAAGCCGGGCGTTGCCAGTTCTCACTACTAAATGCAAATAAGGTTAATGCTTTAATGTTTGCTTTTCGTGCGCTAGTTACTACAGCACGAACAGACTCAACACCAGCCTTATGACCGGTCACTCTGCCCTTGCCTTGAAGCTGAGCCCAACGACCATTGCCATCCATAATAATGGCTACATGTTGAGGAATATTTTTAGATTCAATATTTTCAACTGCTAGTTCTTGATCGCTCACTTAACAATGCCCACTTGACAATATTCCATTTTTCATTAGTTAAAGTATTCATTAACACTGGGTAACACACTTGTTAATTAAGTTGATAATTAGTCAAATAGTGTGTTACCCACTCAGCTAAATTTCCATTAACTCAGCTTCTTTTTTTACTAATACTTCATCGACTTGTTTTACAAAGCTATCAGTGACTTTTTGAATTGAATCTTCCGCTTGGTGATGTTCATCCTCACTAATCTCTTTATCTTTTAAAAGGCTTTTAAAATCAGAGTTAGCATCACGACGAATATTACGAATAGCGACTTTACCGCCTTCAGCTTCACCACGAACCACCTTAACAAGATCTTTGCGGCGCTCTTCGGTTAAAGGTGGTAATGGAATTCTAATTAGCGTGCCATTTGACTGAGGGTTCAAACCTAAATCAGATTTTAAAATGGCTTTTTCTACTGCTGAAATCATACCTTTATCAAACACGGTAATGGATAGATTACGTGCATCAGGTACTGAAATATTACCCACTTGATTTAATGGTGTATCCATTCCGTAATATTCCACAACAATATTGTCTAATAATGAGGCGTGGGCTCGACCGGTTCTAATTTTGTTTAAACTATTTTTTAGTGCTTCAATACTTTTGCCCATTCGCTCTTGAGCATCGTCAATTATTTCATCTATCACGCTAAATTCCTTAATTTATATAAAGTTAAATCCAGGCATAAACTAAAGATTCAACCTATTGTTTATTTTTAATAAATTACAATCGTTAATTACTTATGTGTTATTACAGTACCCTCTAAATGCCCCATGATAACGGACTTGAGTGCACCAGGTTTATTCATATTAAAAACACGAATAGGGATATTATGATCCCTTGCTAAAGTAAAAGCAGCTAGGTCCATTACCTTTAATTCTTTGTCTAAAACTTCTTCATAACTCAACTCGCTATAAAGCTCTGCATCAGGGTTCTTAACTGGGTCTTCCGAATAAATCCCGTCAACTTTAGTGGCTTTCAATACGGCATCAGCTTCAATTTCAATTCCGCGAAGACAGGCTGCAGAATCTGTTGTAAAGAAGGGATTACCTGTACCTGCAGAAAAAATTACAACACGACCAGACTTTAATAAACTGATGGCATTTGCCCAGTTGTAACGTTCGCATACACCGGCAAGGTCAATAGCAGACATTAATCGCGTATTCACAAAAGCACGATGCAATGCATCACGCATTGCTAATCCATTCATAACCGTTGCTAACATGCCCATTTGATCGCCGACAACACGATTCATTCCTGCTTCAGCTAATCCAGCACCGCGAAATAAATTACCACCACCAATGACTAACCCAACTTGAATCCCCATTTCTACTAATTCTTTAATTTCTTGTGCCATGCGATCTAATACTTTAGGGTCAATACCAAAGCCCTCATCACCCATTAGCGCTTCACCACTTAATTTTAAAAGAATTCGTCTATAAGCAGGTTTAGGATTAGTTGTCATTTAAGAAGTTCCTGTAGCAGTTAATATAATAAATTAGATTATAATCATTATAGGGAATATGTAGACTAAGTTATTTTAATACGTTTATCACAGACACGATAGTCTTAGACTGAAAAGAACTGTTTTTTTTTATAATAATATTAAAAAGTGCATAAAAAAACGCCTACTAAAAGTAGGCGTTTTGATTAATTCATGTAATTTGGACAATAAGGTATTAATTTTACTTGATTGAGCTACAAGTTATGCTTTTGCAGCAGCAATTTGTGCTTCTACTTCTGCAGCAAAATCTTCTTCTTTCTTATCGATACCTTCACCAACTTCTAGGCGAACAAATGAAGAAATAGAGATGCCTTTCTCTTTTAATACTTCGCCAACAGATTTTTTAGGTTCCATAATAAAAGCTTGTCCCGTTAAAGAAACTTCACCAGTAAATTTCTTCATACGTCCTGTAACCATTTTCTCTGCGATTTCTTCAGGTTTGCCTTCGTTCATCGCCATTTCAATCTGAATACGTTTTTCGTTAGCAACAACATCAGCAGGCACATCATCAGGTGTTAAAAATTCTGGTTTGCTAGCTGCAACATGCATGGCAATATGCTTCAGTGACTCTACATCACCTTCACCTGCAACAACAACACCGATAGTTGCACCATGCTTGTATGAAGCTAATGAAGTACCTTCAACATAGGCTACACGACGAACATTAATGTTTTCACCGATTTTAGTTACTAAAGCAATACGCTCTTCTTCAAACTTAGCTTGTAAATCTTCAATAGAAAGCTTTTCAGCTGCAGCAGTTTCAGCAACCTTGTTAGCAAATGCTAAGAAGTTTTCATCTTTTGCTACGAAGTCAGTTTGACAGTTAACTTCAACTAATATGCCATCTTTAATGATGATTTGACCTTCAGCAGCGATGTTACCTGCTTTTTTAGCGGCTTTTGCTTGACCGTTCTTACGCATATTTTCAATCGCAAGTTCCATGTCACCATCAGCTTCTTGTAACGCTTTTTTACAATCCATCATGCCCGCAGCTGTGCGATCACGAAGTTCTTTAACCATTGCAGCAGTAATTGCCATGAGAATATTCCTCGGTTTTCAGTTATCTCCACACCTTAAATTAAGCTTTGGAGATAAATATTAAATAAGTTGCCACAAAAGCATGCTTTTGCGGCAATAGCAAAATAAAACGCTTTTTAATTGAAGTTATTCAGCTTCAACAAAACCATCTTTTTCAGCTTGTACTACGATGTTTTGCTCACGACCACTGGTTACAGCATTAGCAACTGCGTCACAGTATAAAGTTACTGCGCGGATTGCATCATCGTTACCTGGAACAATGTAATCAACACCGTCAGGGTTTGAATTAGTATCAACAACAGAAATTACTGGGATACCAAGGTTGTTTGCTTCTTTTATTGCGATATGTTCGTGATCAGCATCAATGATAAATAAAACATCAGGTAGACCACCCATGTTTTTAATACCACCTAAGCTTTTATCAAGCTTTTCCATTTCACGAGTACGCATTAGTGCTTCTTTCTTAGTTAATGCTTCGAAAGTGCCATCGGTACTTTGTGATTCTAATTCTTTTAAACGCTTAATTGATTGACGAACTGTTTTCCAGTTAGTCAACATTCCACCTAACCAGCGGTGGTTAACGTAAAATTGGTCAGATTTAATAGCTGCTTCTTTAATTGCATCACTTGCAGCACGTTTTGTACCAACAAATAATACTTTACCTTTTTTAGAAGATACATTGTTTACGAAGGCTAATGCTTCATTAAACATAGGTACTGTTTGTTCAAGGTTAATGATGTGAACTTTATCACGAGCACCAAAAATGAACTGCTTCATTTTTGGATTCCAGTAACGAGTTTTGTGACCAAAGTGGACACCAGCTTTTAGCATATCGCGCATTGAAACGTTTGACATTTTTTTTCCTTTATGGGGTTAAGCGTTCATATATCCAGTACACACGACCCTTTATTTTCGGCTACTTGGCCAAAATAGAGCACCCCGGTATACTTTTATAGATATATGTGAGTTTATAATAATGATTAAGTAATTGACTATGTTAGCCACACCACGTTAATCGATTTAATTGTCGCTAAATCATGCAACTAAGGCTTGTAATCTTTATTAATGAAACAAACCTCTAATTAACTATCAATTTAGCGCCGCACTTTATACCACAAAACGATTTACTTAGCGACATAAAAATGTTTATTTATAATGCGATTTGTTATGGGATAATAAAACAAGGCAGGTTAAAATTAGGTGATTACTATTAAACAAAATAGAACTTTTGAAAACAGGTAAATTAATGACTGCAGAATTATTTTTCATTTATGATAGCCATTGCCCTTGGAGTTATGCAACAACCCCTCTAGTCAATGCGGTTAGCACATCTTTTCCAAACATCACCATTAATTTATGGCATTGTGCTTATTTCTCTGACGCAGAAAGCAATAGCATTACTACTCAACAGCAAATTAAGCAAGTCAAAGCTCAATCAAGTGTAACTTTTTCACCTAAATACATCGAAAATATAGCGGTTATCAAGGATTCAACATTGTGCGCAAACCTTATGACTTGGGCTTCAGGAAAAACACCAAGTCAAGCTCTGTCACTATTAAATAGTCTACAATCAGCGCACTTTAACAATGGCAATGCTCTGAACTCTGAGGAAGCATTAAAAGATATCATAGCGAAACATAAATTGTCAGTACCGGCGAAAGTATTTAACCCCAAAAAACTCACATCAGATGCTGCAACTCAAGTTCATGAAGTTTATGCATTACAAGAGATTATTGAAACACAAGCCATACCTGCATTATTATTAGCCGTTAATGATAACTTAATTTTGTTAGATCACAGTTTATATCTGCAAAATTCTGAGAATTTCATTGATGCAATTAACACAGAGTTAACCAAAGGTGCTTAACGTGCTATTTGTTGGTATTTTTAAATAGCATTGATGAATTAACAAATTTTACTAATAATTACCTTGGCGCGATATATACGCCAAGTTAAAACAAAAAGAGATATGTCCTATGGCCATCACAATAAAAAGCCAAGAAGAAATCAATAAAATGCGCGTTGCTGGTAAATTAGCATCCGACGTTCTAACAATGATTGAACCGCACGTGAAAGCAGGTATCACAACAGATGAGTTAAATACACTGTGTGCCGAATACACAGACAAAGTGCAAGAAGCTATTTCTGCACCTTTAAATTACCATAATTTTCCTAAATCAATTTGCACATCGGTTAATCATGTGGTTTGCCACGGTATCCCAGATAATACAGTACTTGTTGATGGTGACATAATTAATATTGATATTACCGTTATTAAAGACGGTTATCATGGTGATACCAGTAAAATGTTTATTGTTGGCCAAGCTAGTCCAGAAGATATTCGTCTGTGTCGAATTACTCAAGAATCACTTTATTTAGCCTTAAAAAAAGTTAAACCCGGTGCTGTTTTTGGTGAAATAGGTGCGACAATACAAAAATTTATTAAAAAATCAGGCCGTTACTCTATTGTCAAAGACTACTGTGGACATGGTATTGGCAAAGAATTTCATGAAGAACCACAGATTGTCCACTACAAAAATAATGACAAAACTAAAATGGCTGTTGGTATGTGCTTCACTATCGAACCCATGATTAATTTAGGCCGAGCCAATACAATACTTGATAAAGAAGATAATTGGACTGTGTATACCGTTGATGGTAAAAAATCAGCACAATGGGAACATACCATCTTGGTTACCCCTTCAGGTTGCGAAATATTGACACTGCGTGAAGAAGAGTCTATTCCCCGTATCATGCACAATTAAACTCTACAACACCCTGATGGCAAGCATAGTTAACATTAAGCAATAATAATTAATAAAGGCATACTGTGACGAATCAACAAACACCTGTAGATATTGTACCTTCGAACTTTATAGATAATTTGGCGGTGAGTGCTGACTTTTTATCAACAAAAGAAATTTGTGTACATAGCCAAAACTTTAAAGATTGGCTTAAAGATGCCTTCATCGAAAATGATATCAATGATTTATTAGCCGCTAGAGCAACTTTTATTGATGCGGTTTTAACAAAACTATGGTGTCAACACCACCTAGATGAATTTCAAGTAAGTCTTGTAGCTGTTGGAGGTTTCGGCAGAGGTGAACTTCACCCTCAGTCTGATATTGACCTTCTGATACTAACTCAAGAAATGGTTGACGCTGAAGTCGAGGAAAAAATCTCAAGTTTTGTTACTCAGCTATGGGACATTAAACTCGATATTGGTCATAGTGTTCGTTCCATCAAAGAGTGCCTCAAACAAGCGGTTAAAGACGTTACAGTAGCGACAAACTTAATGGAAATGCGTCAAATAACGGGTAATGAAACACTCACTCAGCAGTTACTACCATTACTGAACCAAGACGTTTTTTGGACTTCAGAGAAGTTTTTTGTCGCTAAATGTAAAGAACAAGAAAGTAGACATCAACAATATCGTGGCTCAGCTTACACACTAGAACCTAATTTAAAGGCTAACCCAGGAGGACTGCGAGATATACAAACCATCGCTTGGGTAGCAAAAAGGCACTTTTCTGCTGACTCTTTTGAAGAACTTGTAGAACACAACTATCTTTACCCCAACGAACTATTTGAGTTATTAGAGTCGCAAGATTATTTGTGGCGAATGCGATTTGCTTTACACTTTGTTGCTGGGCGAAGTGAAAATAGACTTTTATTTGACTTTCAAGCCGATGTAGCAAAAATGATGGGCTTTGGTGATGAAGGAAAAGCGCCTGTAGAACGCATGATGAAACGTTTCTTCAGAATTATAGCTAGGGTTACTGAGCTAAACACTATGCTATTACAGCATTTTGAACAAGCTATCATTAAAAAACCGACCTTAAGTAAAGTCAGTATTATTAACAAAGACTTCGAATTAGTTGATAAGCTAATCAATACCCGAAACGATCGTATCTTTATGCGGCCAGCTAAATTAATTGAGATGTTCTTAATTATTGCCCAAGAACCCGCTATAAAAGGAATTCACTCTCACACGTTAAGGTTAATGCGCAATGCGCGCAGGCGATTAATATCTGGCCTCATTGATTATGCAGAGTGCAGACGAATATTTATGGCAATTATACGACATCCAAGGGGCTTGGGTTTACCACTCACACTCATGCATAAGCATAGCATTATAAGCTCTTATTTACCTTTGTGGCGAAATATTGTTGGTCAAATGCAGTTTGACCTATTTCACGCTTATAGTGTTGATGAACACAGCTATCGCGTTATCAAAAACCTACATCAGTTTAGTCAAAAAGAGCATAATCATAAATTTCCATTATGTAGTAAAATAGTTCAGAAAATTCGTAAACCTGAAGTGCTTTATTTGGCTGGATTTTTTCATGATATCGGCAAGGGGAGAGGCGGAGACCATGCAAAATTAGGTGCTATTGATGCCTTAAACTTTTGCCTTTCACACCAAATGAGTAAACATGATAGTAATATGGTTGCATGGCTTGTTGAATATCACCTCCTGATGTCTGTAACTGCGCAACGTCGTGATATCAATGATGAGAATGTTATCAGAACTTTTGGTGAAATAGTTCGCGATGAAGCTCACCTAAACTACCTATATTGCTTAACCGTTGCTGACATGCGTGGAACAAATGAAGGTTTATGGAATAATTGGAAAGCTAACTTGCTTGAAGAACTCTACTTTAATACGTTAAGTGCCTTCCGTCATGGTTTAGAAAAACCGGTGGAAGTTCGCTCAAAAATTAGAGAAAACCAACAACAAGCACTTACTCTGTTAACTGAAAAAAATATAAAATCAAACGAAATCAAAGGATTGTGGGCTGAGTTTAGAGTTGATTATTTTTTACGTTATTCACCAGAGCAAATAGCTAATCAATGCCAACATATTCTTAACCATAATCGAGAAAAATCGCTTGTTCTGATCAGTCCTACGCCCTACAGAGGTGGTACTGAAGTCTTTATTTTTACAAAAGAAAAGCAAGATACTTTTGCCAATACGGTGTCTTTTTTAGTGACTAAGAAACTATCCATTCATGATGCCAAAATTATCACCACAAAGACTGGTTACACGGTTAATACCTTTGTTGTGCTTGACAGTCGAAACAAGCCATTGCGAGAACGTTTTTATACTAAGGAAATAAGCCAAGCATTGGTCGACAGACTCGATCAAAACAATGTATGTCTATTACCAGAGCCTAAAGTAAGCAGACGTATTAAACAATTTAAAGTCCCGCCACGAGTAAACTTTATTAAAATCCACGCTAAAAATAGAACCATGATAGAGATAATAGCGCTTGATAGGCCTGGCTTATTGTCCAATATTAGCCAGATATTCCAAGAGGAGTTGCTCAGTATTCATTCCGCTAAAATCACCACATTTGGTGAAAAAGCTGATGATGTATTTACTATTTCAACTCAAGAAAATAATGCATTAACTACAGAAGAAAAAAATGCGTTAGCTGATCGCTTAACACAAGAGATAGATTAAACAAGAACGCAATTACAACACTTTATTGCAAAAAAATATAAAGTAACGCCACTATAGGAAAATTTAATGACTGATTTACAGCAATTATCACAACTAATTGAAAATGCATTTGAAAAAAGGGACACAATCACGCCTGCAACAGTACCAACTGAAATTAAAGAAGCGGTACTGAGTGCCTTAGACGCTCTAAATAACGGAAGTGCTCGGGTAGCAGAAGTACAAAATGGCCAATGGCATGTTAACCAATGGCTCAAAAAAGCGGTATTATTATCTTTTCGTATTTGGGATAACCAAGTATTAGACGGAGCTGAAAGTACTTTTTTTGATAAAGTACCGATGAAATATAATGGTTATAACCAAGCAATGTTTGAAGCTGACGGCGTAAGAGTGGTCCCTGGGGCAAGTGTTAGGACAGGTAGTTTTATTGGCAAAAATGTGGTGGTAATGCCTAGCTTTGTCAACATCGGGGCTTTTGTTGATGAAGGTTGTATGATTGACACTTGGGCTACTGTTGGCTCTTGTGCACAGATAGGTAAAAATGTTCATCTCTCTGGTGGAGTTGGCATCGGTGGTGTTTTAGAACCTCTGCAAGCAGGGCCAACAATTATTGAGGATAACTGTTTTATAGGCGCTCGCTCGGAAATAGTTGAAGGGGTCGTTGTCGAAGAAGGAGCCGTTATTTCAATGGGCGTTTATATTGGTCAAAGTACCCGAATCTTTGATAGGGAAACAGGAGAAATTCACTATGGTCGAGTTCCTGCAGGTTCCGTTGTTGTGCCAGGTAACTTACCTTCATCATGTGGAACCTATAGTTTATATGCTGCAATCATTGTTAAAAAAGTAGATGCTAAAACACGTGCTAAAATAGGTATCAATGCCCTACTTCGTTCAGTCTCTGAAGAGTAAATTTAATTAATAATGAGAGTAAGTGTTGACCCTTAACATTTTTTATTTGTTAGCTATGCATTCTTAATAGTGTTTTGATGTGGTTATTGCAAATATAACCCTGATAATAGCTTAACAATAAACGATAAAATATGTCATTGGATTAAATTCACACATCTTACTCTCTATTGTTTTATTTCCACTCAGAGTTAGAGGGTAACGATTAATTAAGCGACACATTAGTTGCCACGATTAAATTTTTTGCCTTGAACCTAATTTAACCGTTAAACCTCAACTTCCCGAGTGCGTTAAAAAATTGACGCTACCATGAGATAAAGTAATCTAGGCTTTTTTTTGCAACAATTTCTTGAAATGAATAGCCTAGATCATTTCAAATCAAAAAAAACAAAATTAATTTTTATAAACACTTTCATATAATTAAAAAAATATAAAGATTATTACCATAGTACTTTAAACTTTTGGCACAGCACTTGCCATTCTAGTAGTAAATCAATCTTTTTAATTAATTGTCATTAGGTTTACTATGAACATATTGAAAGTGAGTACATATTTTCTCATTTATTTTTTGCTGTCAGCGTGCGCAAGTAATCATTTGACAACGGCAAACACCTCTGGTTACTACGATAATGACTTTCCTCAAGAGGATTTTATTACAACGCCTACTTCTAAGAAAAAACAAGCTTCAGATCAACAGCTTATGTTATCGTTATTAAATAGAGAGATACCGCAAGACCAACTTATGATGTTAGCGTTTGCTAATAAGGAGTCATACAAGAGATTTGATAATTATAAAGGCATAAAAATAAAAGGTGCATATTCAAAAGACAGAGCACATTCTCGGGTTACATCACAATATAGCCACTTAATTGTCAAGGATAACAATGCTGTAGCCATAAGTATGATGCCTAATTAGCTTCATTAACGCTAGCTACATAAATACAATAATATATTAATAAAAATAACTTCACAGCCAATTATAATTTTTGTCACACTGTGCAATGTCACTTGTTAACCTGAGTGAGTATTTTTTATTTTGTCACTGTAAATCAAATCAGCTAAAACTGTCCTCAACAATATCCTCTGAATTTATTAGAGTAATCTTATTTATTACACTGTTTTAAAGACGGCATATCAGTACAATAACCTATATCTTTAGTGTTATAATTACCTCTAAAAAAAATTGATCAAGTCGACTTTGCACTATTTGTAATAAAAAATGATAGTAAAAAGTCTACAAAACAAGGTTCCATAATGACTCAAAACGAGATGAAAAAAGCTGCTGCTTTAAAAGCTATCGAATTTATTGAAAACGATGCCATTGTTGGTGTTGGTACAGGTTCAACAGTCAATTACTTTATTGATAATTTGGCCTCAATAAAAGATAGCATTACGGGTGCCGTTTCCAGTTCAGAGGAGTCTACCAAAAGGTTAAAAGCTCATGGTATTGAAGTCTTTGATTTAAACAGTGTCGATAACTTAAATGTTTATGTGGATGGTGCTGATGAAATATCACCACATATGGCCATGATCAAAGGTGGTGGAGCCGCATTGACGAGGGAGAAAATAGTCGCAGCTGTTGCTAAAAAATTTATCTGTATCGCTGATACATCAAAACAAGTTCAACAACTTGGTGCTTTCCCCTTACCTATCGAAGTCATTCCTATGGCACGCAGTTATGTTGCTAGAGAGCTTGTCAAATTAGGTGGAGATCCAGTTTACCGTCAAGGTATTACTACCGACAATGGTAATGTTATTTTAGACGTTTACAATTTAGATATTAACTCGCCAAAATCACTCGAAGCTCAAATAAACGCCATTGTTGGTGTGGTAACTAATGGTTTATTTGCTTTGCGAGGTGCTGACGTACTCATTTTAGGTAGCAATCAGGGTACTGAAATCATTCAATAACATATTAATTCTGTTTTTATGTATAAATGCAATTCTGAAGCATATTTATTCTTTAACCTGCTTAAAAAACCTTTAGAGTTTATACACTATATGTTATGTTTATATCACCATTTAGATATCTAGCCATCTAAAAATCACTCTTCTAACGTTAAATAAGCGAAGCCAAGTTATGACTGTTGTTAATAAAAACTCATTAGCCAAAGAAAAAATTAAAATTTTACTCCTTGAAGGCCTTCACCCAAGTGCGCTTGAAGAACTCAAATTAAAAGGCTACTCCAATATTGAATCACTAAAAACATCACTTTCTGAGAGTGAACTAATCAAAAAGATTGCTGATGTTCATTTTATTGGTATTAGGTCTCGTTCACAATTAACGGATACAGTCCTTAGTCACGCGAAAAAGCTGGTGGCCATCGGTTGCTTTTGTATTGGTACTAATCAAGTCGATTTAAAAGCAGCACAGAAAAGAGGCATCCCTGTTTTTAACGCCCCCTTTTCAAATACCCGTTCTGTGGCTGAGCTTGTTTTAGGTGAAGCACTGCTGTTATTACGTGGGATCCCAGAAAAGAGTGCCAAAGCTCACCGCGGTGAGTGGCAAAAGTCAGCTGTTGGCTCAGTAGAAGCTCGCGGTAAAATATTAGGTATAGTCGGATATGGCCATATTGGCACTCAGTTAGGTATTTTAGCAGAAACCTTAGGCATGAAAGTGCGTTTTTATGATGTTGAGACTAAACTGCCTCTAGGTAATGCCAGCCAAGCACCATCACTTAATGCGTTATTAGGCGAAGCTGATGTTGTCAGCTTACACGTACCTGAAACCCTCCAAACACAGGACATGATTGGCGAAGAGCAATTTTTAGCCATGAAAGACAATGCTATATTTATTAATGCTTCGCGCGGAACAGTAGTTGATATTGACGCACTCGCTGCTGCACTAGACAGCAAAAAAATTGCAGGTGCCGCTATTGATGTATTCCCTGTTGAGCCTAAAAGCAACGATGAAGAATTTATTTCTGCCTTACGAGGTTTTGATAATGTTATCTTGACACCACATATTGGGGGGAGCACTAAAGAAGCTCAAGCGAATATAGGCCTGGAGGTTGCTACCAAACTCGCTAAATATTCAGACAATGGTTCAACTTTATCAGCAGTTAATTTTCCTGAAGTCTCATTACCTGACCATTCTGTGCCAGGACAAACTAATACCAGCCGACTTCTGCATATTCACCATAACCAACCAGGGGTATTAACAAAAATCAACTTAGCTTTTGCCGAGCAAAATATCAATATTGCCGCACAATATTTACAAACAGACGATATCGTCGGATACGTTGTAATTGATATTGACTCGCAAGATAGTGCCACTGCAATCAATGCTTTAAAAAATATTGAAGGTACAATCCGTGCAAGGGTTTTACATTAAGTCGCGCTAAATAACTCAAACAATAAAAAAGGCCTAGCTCACAACATTAGCTAGGCCTTTTGTCTTAAAAGTTTTTCATTAAATTACTTCATACTAATTGTAGTATGAACAGCTGAACCATCTTGGTGATCGGGTTCAAACCAACGCGCTGTGACAGACTTTGTAAAGGTCCAAAAGCTGACTACTTGTTTACCATTAGGGCCTAAATCTCCCAACTTAGAGCCGCGTGACCCAGTAAAGCTGAAATAGGCTACTGGAACGGGAATAGGTACATTAATCCCTACCTGACCGACGTCAATATCATTTTCGAATTTTCTTGCGGCCCAACCAGATGAAGTAAATAGTGATGTACCATTACCGTTGGGGTTTGCGTTAATGATAGTAATGGCTTGCTCTAGGGTTTCAACCTCAAGTATACACAACACAGGACCAAAAATTTCTTTAGTATAGATATCCATGTCAGTAGAGACATTAGTAAATAATGTCGGCCCTACAAAATTACCTCTAGGGTAACCATCTACTTGACAGTCTCGACCATCAACCAGAATACTTGCGCCCTGCTCTACCCCTTTATTTATAATATTTACAATACGAGCTTTAGCGTGAGGTGAAACCACTGGCCCTAAATCAGCGTCTCTTTGTGAGCCTGGCCCAACCTTCATTAGTTTTGCGCGTTCTACAATTTCTGGAAGCCAGTCTCGTGCTGCACCCACTAAAATGGTCACAGGGTTAGCCATACATCGCTGTCCTGCAGCACCAAAAGCAGAACCTAACAAATCGTTAATTGCGCGATCTTTATTAGCATCGGGCATTATTACCATATGATTTTTAGCGCCCATCATCGCTTGTGCACGTTTACCGTGTTTACTGGCATGATTATAAACATGTTTACCCACCTCAGTGGAGCCAATAAATGACACCGCTTTAACCGCATCACTTTCAATAAGCTGGTTAACAGTTTCAGAGCCACCGTGGACAACATTAAGAACACCAGCAGGGATACCCGCCAAAAGTGCCAGTTCAACAAAACGTATTGTCGATGAAGGGGCTTGTTCTGAAGGTTTTAAAACAAAACAATTGCCACAAGCAATAGCGGGTGGGAACATAAAAGCGGGCAGCATGAGTGGAAAATTAAATGCCGTAATACCAACACCAACACCTAAAGGTTTATTTAAGGTATACGTATCTACCTCTGTGGCAACATTATTAGCCATTTCACCCAGTTGCAAACGGGTAATTGAACAGGCATTCTCAATGGCTTCGAGTGCTCGGCCTACTTCACCTTCTGCATCGGGTAAGGTTTTACCATGTTCTAAAGTTACCAATTCGGCTAACTCTTGACTATGCTCACGAACCAAGTGCTGAAAATTAAGCATAATACGCATACGATTAGTTAAAGAAACTTTTGACCAGCTCTTAAAGGCCTTCTCTGCACTCGAAACAGCCGCTGAAACTTCTGCCTCTGTGGCAACAGGCACACGGGCAACAACTTCTTGCGTGGCTGGATTAAGAACATCTAACCAAGTATCTGTTGTAGAGCGAAGTTTTTCACCATTAATTATTAGTGGTATTTCTTTAATCGTCATAATAAGCCTTAGTAATGAGTAGTCGTACAACACTATTTTGTTTGAATTAAAACTAATTTAAGACTTTAATTAAAGAAGTGCTAGCTTTACATTAATCTAAAAAACTATGTACAACCAATCACTTGCAAACTAATATTTACAAGCAAAAGCTAAGCCCATGTTTACCTTAACGTTAACTGCGGATTAAGGCACTTCTTATAAGTTTGTTTAACAAACTGCTGATAGTTTTCAATAGCATGTATATTACCCTTGTTTCGTTGGCACACAGATTTCTGATATTGAAAATTAAACACATCAAACCATAAATCGAGTAACTGCGCATTATCATTTTCGCCCTGCATATCAAGGACTCTTGCAGCTACTTCAGCAGTTGAGAACTGGTG
Source organism: Colwellia sp. (assembly GCA_042091395.1). GTDB lineage: Bacteria > Pseudomonadota > Gammaproteobacteria > Enterobacterales > Alteromonadaceae > Colwellia. The sequence goes on along the minus strand of JBELHN010000001.1, from coordinate 140,819 downwards.
TTCGAGTAAGGTTTTTCTTACCGTATATCGGGCGTATTTGCCAACAGGCGTAAGAGGATTATCTGTATTGCCGTTTTCACTATTTTGTAAACCTTTGGCATTAAATGAAACCATAGGGTAGCCATCTAAATAAGTGCTTTTACGAAACATTTTTTTTGCTTCGCGCCAACTGCCGTCAAGCATAATAAATAAGGGGCGCTTACCTTCAGGGTAACTGACCTCATTAGTATAAACCTTGCGACTTTGCTGAGCATATTCTTGAGGAAAAACGACCATAGGAAACCACTGTGGATCATCAAGAACGGCTTGTAATGCCAAATTATTTTCAGTCCTCGACCATAAAAAAGCAAAAGTATCAGGTATTACGTCTGCAATTAATTTACCGGTATTGCTCGGCTTGAGTACTTCAGTATCGTACATCAACAGCAGAAAACCTGCCCTTGTCTTAAGTGGAATGTTACTTGGCGACATAGCACAAATACAATGACTTTGAGCAATATGACACAAGGGGCAGCGGTTAACCCGATGTCCCCTAGACTTGTATGCAGTAGTGCTTAAATTTTTACGGTATTGATACAATTGGTGAACAGCGTGCATAAAATCATTAAATTTATAGAAGTGAACTGCAATTATATCAGGTAAATACAGTTTGATTACGTCTATTTATCACTTGAAAGTTGTGGGGATATTTAAACTGAGTGCCAAATTTTGTCCAAGTTAAACGTTTTAAACGGATTGAGAAGCCTTATAAAAATAGAGCAAGGCTACTCAAATAATATTTAAAACATTTAACCGAACAGTACACTCTAGTTTTTAGCTGTTATTGGCCTTTTATTACTTTGCCATTTGACATGGTTATAGTGCTGCTTAGCTTTATATTGAATCTAGGCGTTCATGCCCTCAATAATCACCTTAATTGGGTTTGGGCTGTATCTATAAAAAATGTCACTGAAAGCCCCAACTAAATAACAGCACATTATTAATGTGAAACATTAAATACATTTATAGACTGTAATTCTTCAATACTCTCTTGTAACTGCGTTTCTATCCTCTCCAGCTCTATGAAATCAGCACAAAGCTTTTCCACTTCAGCCTCAATAATCTTTGCTCTTGATTCCATTTCTCGTTCAATAGTTTGGCTAAATGTATCAATTTTATTTTCAAAACCTTGATCATCATCATTAATCATTTGTTTTCCTAGTGCTACCAACAAACTGCCCATCGAGCCCATAACAGCTTTCTCCACAGCACTTTCGATACGTTGTTCAAAGTCTTCACCAAGCAAAATATCACTTTCAAAACCGTCAACGCCAAAAACTACATTGTGCTCATCAATACCAATAATTACATCATGTTCATCAGACAAATTAACATCAATTTGTTGCTTAAGCCCTGTAAGTTCTGTTATCAAGTCTTGACCAACTGTATTATCTTCACCGAATAAGCTGTTAAAAATAATACTTACCCCATCAATAGCTAAATCAACACCTTCAATAGCAATATTTTTTACTTTCGGTACTAGTTGACGAATATGAGTATCATAAGCGTTAACTAATGCTGACTGCTCGTCAGTCAATGAAATTTTTCCACCTTCAATCGACAAAAATTCATTGTTATCAATAGCATAAAGCGCCAACTTACTATTCTCACTACCTGAGCCTTGCTCAAAAAAAACCATGCTTGTAGACTTTATTTCTAGGCCTGCGGATAATTCAATATCACAAGACTGATGAGCCAGCAGTGGTATTGACAAAAATAGTCCAATTATTGAAATGATAATATTGTAGCCATAAGTATATTTCATGATCAGTTCCTTGTTTAACAAATGTAAAATTTTACAACGGGTCAATTAACCTGTTGAATTTACAATTAATTACAAAAACAATGCCAAGAAAATTTTATATTAAAATTAGTCACTTAAGGAAACAGAGAAATTAAAAATTACAGTTTTTACAGTGTTTTAGTTTATTTAACCAATTATTAGCAAACTTATCTTAAAATAAGAATCTGCGATAATGTTTGTTAATAAAAAGACTTGAGCTTATTGCGCTTTAATAAGTCATATTGTTTAACTAAAACGCAAAAAAACTGATTAAATGAATAACGCATCATCAGTTACACAACGAATATAGCGATGAATGAAAATACAATCTCAGACGATTAAATGCCGTACTTTGAAAGTACGACCTTTCATTTTACCTTTAGCTAGTTTTCTTAAAGCCAACTTTAGAGCATTTTTAGTTACGGCAACATAAGCTTTGTTATCGAGCACGGAGATTTTTCCTACCTGTGCCCCTTGAATACCATTATCGCCAGTCAAAGCACCTAATATATCACCTGGGCGAACTTTTTGTTTTTTACCACCGTCAATTTGTATAGTAGCCATGTTAGCTTGTGGTCGTTTATTAGCGAGCACAGCAGGTGAAGGTAGTGCTTGTGGTAAGATAGCAGTATCAAGGTAGTCTTCAAGCAAGCCTACTTTATAGCTTTCTTTGTCACTAAATAACGAATAAGCAAGTCCTTGGCTGCCTGCCCGGCCAGTTCTGCCTATTCGATGAATATGTACTTCGCTATCACGGGCAATTTGATAATTAATGACTAAATCAAGACTGTCAATATCTAACCCCCTCGCGGCAACATCAGTCGCAACTAATATTGAAGCGCTTTTATTAGCAAAACGTAATAATGTTTGATCTCTGTCACGCTGTTCCAAATCACCATGTAATGCTAAAACACTGAAACCATCCAGGTGCAAGCAATCAGCCACTTGTTGAGTATCTTTTTTGGTATTGCAAAAAATTACGGTCGATTGAACTGGATTATCTAACAACAACAAGCGTAAAGCTTCAACACGTTCTTTGTCATCATTGACCTTAAAAAACTGTTGAGTAATGGTTGATTTATTTTCACTTAAAGCAACTTTTACCATTACAGGATCTGTCATAATACTGTCGCTTATTAATTTTATTTGTGGTGGAAATGTAGCACTAAATAATAATGTTTGACGATCAACAGGTGTACGTTCAACAATATTATCTAACGCAGATTGAAACCCCATTTCTAACATTCTGTCAGCTTCATCCAATACCAGCACACTTAAATCATTGAGTTTTAAGGTGCCTTTAATGACATGTTCTTCAATTCGACCTGGTGTACCAACAATAATATGGGCACCATGTTCTAATGAGCCTATTTGCGGGCCAAATGGAGTACCACCGCACAAAGTAAGTATTTTGATGTTATGAATAGCCCGTGCAAGTTTACGTAACTCTTTTGCTACCTGATCGGCTAATTCACGTGTTGGACAAAGCACCATAGACTGGATACGAAAACGTTTAACATCAAGTTTATTTAACAATGCTAAACCAAATGCAGCTGTTTTACCTGAGCCTGTTTTACCTTGACCAATAACATCCTTACCCTGCAACATTTCGGGTATTGTTTGTGCTTGGATTGGTGTCATACTCTCGTAGCCAAGTGACGATAGGTTTTTAACTAAATCAACCTTCAAACTTAAGGATGTAAAAGCTAACGATGAAGTTTTAAGGTTTTTACTCAAAATATACGCCTCTATATTGCTTAACTCAGCTAAAACCAAGCCAAAAGATGAGAAAGTTCATTCTATACAGAAAGGAAACTTTCATGAGAAAGATTATGAGCGCATAATAACAGTAATTTTTCTTCAACCCCAGTACATTAAAATTATGACATCAGTTGCAAAGTCGTTATTGTTAAAACAATGGCAAACACTGCACATCTGCCATGAGAGTTATGAACAGTATGCATTAATTATTAAGCTCTTTGCCATTGCTGGCACTCTTCTGGTGATACCCTTATCAATACCACTATTTTTGTCGCTATTTTTTCTGTCAATCGTGTGGTTACAAGAAGCGATATGGAAAACGTATCAAGGTAGAATTGCCGATTCAATATTAGCAATAGAGGATAAAATGACTCGCAGTAACAGTGAAGATAGTGATCAATCAGACCAGCCTTATTTGCTCTACAAACAATGGCAATTAAATCGAAGCAGTAACAAGCAATTAATTAAGGAGTATTTAGGTAATTCTATAAAGCCAACAGTAATATACCCATACTTACCTTTAATATTGATACTATTAGTTTTGTAGCTCAAGCTAAACGTAAACCCCAGTAATATAGTAAGAGAAAGAGTATGAATAGAAAAAAAAAAATAAACAGTATTTTAAAAAAAAAGCTTAAAAAAGCGAATGCTAAACTCCATAGCAGTAATAAACCTAAATACGTGTCTAAAGCTGAGAGAGTAAAACTAGAAGAGCAAAAGAAGGTGCAGCTGCAAAATGATCAAAACGAGTAAGAGTTAAAGTTTGTTAGAAAACCTTCAACAGCGTATACACTGGTTAATAAATTACAGGTTTTATTAGGCCAAAGAAAAGGGCACAACAATATGTGCCCTTCGTATTTATCGTTTATAAAACGCTTTAAGAGACCTTTGCTTCACCTTTAATTTTCTCTCGCATTCGCTGAATCAATAGATAAAAATAAGGAACCAGTAAGGTACCAAATAGTGTTGCCGCAATCATACCAGCAAGCACCGTTATACCCAGAGAGACTCGACTTCCCGCACCTGCACCCGTAGCAAAAACTAGAGGTAAAACACCAAGTATAAATGAGAAAGCTGTCATCAATACTGCTCGAAAGCGCATTTTTGCCGCATTTAATGCCGCGTTAATGATAGTTTCACCTGCTGCCCTTTGCTCCATCGCAAATTCAACAATTAATATTGCAGTTTTAGTTGATAAGCCTATTAATAAAACCAGACCAACTTGAGCATAAATATTGTTTGCCATACCTACGGTATACAAAGCTAACATTGCACCAAATAACGCTAATGGCACTGCCGCAATAACGGAGAAAGGAATCGTCCAACTTTCATATTGAGCCACTAGAAACAGGTAAACAAAAAGAATGGCTAATGCAAATAAAACTGGTGCTAAATCACCCGCTTCTAACTCTTGTTTAGATTGCCCCGACCACTCATATATATAACCTTGTGGTAATTCACTGGCGAGTTCTTGCATTACATCAATTGATTGACCTGATGAAAAGCCAGGGGCAGCATTACCAGTAATACTAGCACTTCGATATAAATTAAAATGACTGATTGTGGTTGGCCCTAAAATAGGTTTAATCGTCGCTAGCGTGGTTAGTGGTACCATCTCGTTATCTTTATTTCTAACAAAATAATAGCGTAAATCAGAAGGATCTTTTCGATATTGAGTTTCAGCTTGAATAGTTACCCGATAAGTTCGACCAAACTGACTAAAATCATTAATGTACAATGAGCCTAGTTGTGCTTGAAGCGTAGAAAAAATATCCGATAGAGCAACACCTTGAACTTTTGCTTTATTGCGGTCTACTTCAAGGAAGTATTGCGGTACATTGGCTCTAAAAGTGCTAAAAACTCGGCTTAGCTCTGGCCGCTGATTAGCCTCATAAATAAGGCCATTCATGACTTGTGCTAACGCCGCCGGATCTCGACCTTCACTGTCTTGTAGTTTAAATTCAAAGCCTGAACTGGTTCCCAAACCAGGAATGGGTGGCGGATTAAATACCATAATTTGTGCATCGGGCATTGTCCATAATTGCCCCATTAACCTGGGGATTAATTGTCTTAACCCTAATTCAGGTGCCGTGCGTTCTTCCCAGTCTTTCAAAATAATGATCGCCAAACCATTGTTTGAGCCGACACCACCCAGCATTGAAAAACCAGCTACGGTGATAATATCATCCACTGCGGCATCGTTTAATATAACAGGCGTAATTTTATCCATAACCCCTTGCGTGCGGTTACTTGACGAAGCATCAGGTAATTGTACGTCAACAAATAAATAACCTTGATCTTCGCCAGGCAAAAACGCCGTTGGTACTGAGGTAGTTAACCAACCCGCACATAAAAACAATAAGCCAGCAAAAATACCAACTCGTGTTAAACGTTTGAGTAAAAAGCCCACGACATTAGTGTATCCACCAGTGAATTTAATAATTAAGCGCTCAAAAGGTTGTAACCAACCAATTGGCTTCATTTTTTCAGCACTTAACAAAACACTACACAGTGCAGGACTTAAAGTAAGTGCGTTTAATGAAGAAATAAGCACGGCGAATGAAATTGTCACTGAGAATTGTTTATACAACTCCCCCGTTATACCTGGCATGAAACCAACGGGAACAAATACTGCCAGTAATACCAAGGTAGTCGCCATAATTGGCCCTGACACTTGTTCCATGGCTTTAGTCACCGCTTCTTTTATTGGCAGTTTTTCTTCTTTTAAAATACGCTCGACATTTTCAATAACAATAATGGCATCATCAACCACAATACCAATAGCTAAAACAAGACCAAATAAAGTAATAGTATTAATGGAGTAACCCATTAATATCATAAAAGCAAAAGTACCTACCAAAGACACCGGAATAGCGAGTGTTGGAATAATTGTTGCTCGCCAATTTTGTAAAAATAGAAAAACAACAAAAATAACTAAGCCAACCGCTTGAAAAAGCGTAACTTTAACTTCTTCCATAGAGCGATAAATAAACTCAGTGGTATCATAGGGAATAACATATTCTAAGCCGTCAGGAAAGCGTGTTGATAACTTTTCCATTTCGGCCTTTACTAGCGAAGCTACCTCAGTAGCGTTGGCGTCAGGAAGTTGATAAATAACAAGAAAGGCTGATTCTTTACCGTTGAGTCTTGCTTGTGTTGAGTAGTCTTCTGCACCTAACTCTAAGCGTGCAATATCATCTAAACGGATAAAGCTGCCATTACGTTGAGCACGAATAATGGTTTGTCCAAATTCCTCAGGAGTTTGTAAGCGGCCTTTAGCTTGTATAGAGTACTCAAATTGTTGATTAGGTAACGTTGGGCTAGAACCAAATTTACCTGCAGCGACTATCATATTTTGCTCTTGTAGCGCTTGTTGCACTTCTGCAACGGTTATACTTAAGGATGCCATTCTTTCTGGATTTAACCATGCACGCATGCTGTAAGTCATTTCACCCATGACTTCAGCAGAGGCAACGCCCTTAATACGCCCTAAAGGCTCTGTTAAATAATTAGTGGCATAATTACTTAAAAATAGCTGATCAATATTTTGTTGTTCTGAAAATAAATTGATCCCTAATAGCATAGCGCTAGACTGTTTCTTGACATCTACGCCTTGACGGGTAACTTCAGAGGGCAACGAACTTGTTGCCAAGGCCACTCTGTTTTGAACATTAACTTGAGCAATATCGCCGTCGGTACCTACTTTAAAAAAGACTGTAATAACGGCACTACCATTGTTTGAAGCTGACGATTCAATATACATCATATTTTCAACCCCATTGACTTGCTCTTCAATGGGGCGAATCACTGACTCTTCAACTACTTGGGCACTTGCGCCTGGGTAAATAGCAGATATTTGCACTTGTGGAGGCGTTATTTCGGGGTACATGTTTACTGGCAAAACACTCATGGCAATTAAGCCTGCAAGGGTAATAACAATAGAAATAACAAACGCAAATTTGGGTCGATTAATAAAGGTTTTACTGATCATAGCGTCGTCCTTTTGTTATTTATCAGTCACAGAATCAGAAGCTATATCAGAGATGGTCCCCGTTAGCGGATCTACTTGCTTAAACAACCCTTTGACTTCTACACCTGAACGTACTTTTTGCAGCCCTTCAACAATAACTGACTCACCTAATTCGAGTCCTGACTCTACAGCCCACATAGCATGAATTCTTCGACCAAGTTCTACATGTCGTTGTTTAACTTTGTTGTCCTTATCAACAACCAACACAAATTTACCCTGTTGGTTTTCTTGTACTGCCGCTTGTGGTACTAGCGCCTTATTTTCTTTGTTAACACTTTCAGCGATTAACGTGACAAATAAGCCAGGTAAAATAATATTATCAGGGTTTGGAAATACTGTTCTTAATTCAACCGTGCCCATTCCTTCTGCTATTTTAGTATCAGAAAAGTCTAACTTGCCTTGTTCGGGGTATTCAGAGTTGTTGGGTAAACGCAATGTTAAATCAAACTCGGCTTGCTGAGCTGTTTGAGCCCCCTGATGACTTTGCAAGTAACTGATATAAAAACTCTCTTCTACCTGAAAACTAACATAGATAGGGTCATTAACTAAAAGCGTTGCTAAAGTATTACTTGAAGGACCAATGATGTTACCGACGTTATAGTTTACTTTACCTATTCGACCAGTAAATGGCGCTGTAATGGTTGTATAACTTAAGTTAAGTTTTGCCTGTTCAAGCGCTGCCTCTGCAGCTTTGACCGCAGATTTTGATTGTGAATCTTCGGTAGTTAAACGGTCAAAATCAGATTGTGAAATATAACCATCGTTGATAAGTTCATTAGCACGTTTTAAATTACGTTTGGCATTTTCTTGAGCAGACAGCCGAGAGCTTAAATCAGCATTTGCTGCTGCTAAAGCTGCTTCATAAGCTGCTGGATCAATTTTTAACAATACCTGACCTTTCTCGACATTACTGCCCTCAGTAAAAGTTCGCTCAAGTAGCTCTCCCTCAACTCGGGCTTTAAGATTAGCTTCTTTAAAAGCTTCTGTACGGGCAACAAATTCTCTGTACCCACCGACAGGTTGAGATTGAACACTATATACTGAAACAGCGGGCGCTGGAGGTTTAGCTTTTGGGGCCTCTTCCGAACAAGCGATTAATATCAAAGAGAGAAAACCGATCATTAAACCTTTAATTAGGGTGGGGATTGACTGCTGAGTTGAGCTTAAAAGACATTTAAACATCAAGCGATTCCTTATGGGGTTAATACTATAAATATTAGTTGCTTAGATTATTACACAGTAACCCTAAGATTAAATAACTATTTCTAATTTTTAGACCTTACAACAATAAAAAAAGCTGAGAACAAGGTTCGTCAGCTTTTTTGAAGTATTAAGAAAATAAAAATTAACCCAAATTCATTGCTTGTACTTTTTCATGTGCAATTTCAGGGGTGGTTGCAGCAGGCTTAGCATGCAAGTTAGCTTTTAATTGACCTTTTCTATGCTTTAGTGCCGCGTTAAATTTTTTGGTAGCAGCGGCTATAGCAGGATACATAACAGCATCTGAACCACTGGCAGCAATTCTACCACCTTCATAAGTTGTTATAAGTTCAACTTGAAATTCATGATGTGCTTTTGAAATGATAACATCCAGTGCAATTAAGGTTGGAAAATGATTGGCAATTTTAGAGAATTTTTCTTCGATATCTTCTTTAATTGAATTGGTTACTTCGACATGATGACCAGAAAGATTTATTTTCATAGGTATTCCTTTTCATTGTTACTTAAAGACTGTTAAATATTCATTTTAAATACAACTAATGATTAGCTCGCTCGAATAAAGTGCTGTCATTCAATTAAGACTTGTGGGTTTTATTTACTAAAACAAGGATTCAATCAAAATTAACTCTATAAATTTAAAAATCATTGATACTTTAAACCTAGTCGAAAAATATCAGGAAATAAAGAACAAGTTTCGCAATTAACCAAGGTGCTGTTAAAAGATAAGATGCATAATAATAAGCGCTATAGCACCAGCTAACATATCATCAAACATGATACCAAAACCCCCTGTTAATTTTTTATCAGCAACAGAGATAGGCCAAGGTTTTAGTATATCTAGTGCGCGAAACACAAAAAAACCGACTAAGATGCTTTGCCAACTAACCGGGATCATAAACATAGTAATAAAAAAACCAGCAAACTCATCCCAAACGATGGCCCCATGATCATGAACACCTACGTCCTTGGCTGTTGCCCCGCAAACGTACACCCCTAATACACAAATTAAAACCACTGCCAGAGCATAATATATTGGTGTAAGAACACTCAATAATAAAAAAAATGGCACTGCGGCGAGTGTTCCAAAAGTGCCTGGGGCTTTTGGTGCTAAACCACTACCAAAACCTAAGGCGAGTAAGTGAGTTGGTTTAACTAGTTCAAATGTGACTTGAGTATTTTTTGTTGACATGTGTTTACAGAATCAATTTATATAATGCCATTTAATCAGCAAAGTGCTGGAAACCTTCGGTGTTGATTGAAATGGGCTTATTATTTAAGGTTGTAGAAATGGTATGCGATGCATTTAATTGACCTATACAACTTACTGGTGTTCCAGCATGGGACATTGCAGTTTCCATACCTACTTTATTGTCTTCAGAAACAGTAAAAAGGAGTTCGTAATCATCACCTCCAGATAACGCCAACTTAATTGCATCCTCTTGTAACAAACTATCACGCATAATAGTTGAAAGGGGTAAAGCATCAAGCACTAAATTTGCGCCAACATTAGATGCTTGACATAGGTGGCCTAAATCAGCGATGAGGCCATCAGATAAATCAATCGCCGAGGATGCATATTCTCGCAACATCTGCCCAGCAAGCACTCTTGGCTTGGGGTAGTCAAGTTTTGTTCGTATAACATTAAAAGCTTGCGCTTCAATATCAACTTTACCCGTGATATGTTGCAAAGCTAATGCCGCATCACCGAGATCACCAGTTACATAAAGCCAATCGCCTGCTTTTGCCCCAGAACGTCGCAAATAACTATCTTGTGGCGTTATTCCTTGTGCTGTAATGGTAATACTCAACGGTCCTTGCGTCGTATCACCGCCTATGAGCTCTACATTATAAAAGTCACAGAGTTCAAAAACGCCCGCGCAAAAATCTTTTATCCATAACTCATTAACTTCAGGTAAAGTTATTGCCAAAGACAACCAACTTGGTTTGCCACCCATGGCGGCAATATCAGATAAATTAACAGCCACAGCCTTATGGCCAATGGCTTTAGCATCGGTTTGATGAGGAAAGTGGACACCGGCCACTAAGGTATCTGTGGTGACAACAATATTTTGACTTTCAGTCGGTGCTAATACCGCACAATCATCACCAATACCAAGTTCAACATCTTTTCGTTTGACTGTTTGCTTAGTAAAGAAATGTTTAATCAGCTCAAATTCTTTCATAGTAAACCTTAGTAATTAATATACTTTATTTACTCTTGTGGACGAATAAGTTTAACGGCTTTGTCTAAAACACCATTAACAAATTTATGGCTATCATCGGCAGCAAATGCTTTTGCTAGCTCAATTGCCTCATTAATAACGACACGATAAGGTACCTCAGTGCAGTCTTTTAATTCGAAAATGGCAACCCGTAAAATAGCTTTCTCAACTTGGTCAATATCATCGAGAGGTCTATCAACATGAGGAGAAATACTTTCATCTATCTCTTTGATATTCGAAGTGACACCACGAAGCAATAATTGAAAATATTCTATATCAAAGCGACGTTTACTATTATCTACAATGAAATTAACTTCGACTTCATTGACTGGATTTTGACTAACTTGCCATGAATATGTCGCTTGCACAGCAAGTTCACGAGCTTTTCTTCTAGGTGAGGGTTTCACAATATATGTCCACTATCTTGAGTTTATTAAAGCGACTAAAAAATTAAATTTTGTCTAATACATTAACCATTTCTAGAGCACCGAGTGCAGCTTCTGCACCCTTATTACCCGCTTTGGTACCTGCTCTCTCAATGGCTTGTTCAATCGAATCAGTAGTTATTACACCGAATGATACAGGTATTTCAGCATCTAAACATACTTGCGCTAAGCCCTTATTACATTCACCTGCAACAAAATCAAAATGCGGTGTACCGCCTCGAATAACAGCGCCTATGGCGATGATAGCATCTGAGTCACCTTTCGCTGCAACTTTCTTAGCAACAAGAGGCAATTCATACGCTCCAGGTACGCGAACCACGGTAATATCATCATCATTGACATTACCATGGCGTTTCAATGCATCAATAGCTCCCTCAAGCAAACTATCGACAATAAAGTGATTAAAACGAGATACAACGATCGCAAATTTTTTGCCTTTTGCTTCAAACGAGCCTTCAATAATGTTCATTATAAATTTTCCAATAATTAGAGAGAAGATAAATTTGTGGCAATTCTACCAAATTGTCGATGTCTTAGGTACTCGTTTATTTGATTAATTATCATTGACAACGACGATGAGATAAAACTAACTAAAAAAGATTGTAAGACATTGAATAAATTATTTTTTTCAACAAAAAGCTTATTAAGTCGCTTAAGTTTTTTATGAAACAATGTGAGATGTGAAGCCTATAAAAAAACACCATACCTTTTCAGTGATAGGCATTAATCAAAGTCTTCGTAAGATTCAAGTAACGCATCTAATTCATCTTCCTCTTGCTCATCAATAATGATAGGAGGATTTCCGTCATGAAGACGGTAATTCATATTTTGAAAATAGGCATTCTTGACAAATTCATAGGGATCCTCAGATTCTAAAAGAAGTTGTTCTTGATCACGAAGCGCAGCCCGTTTCTCTAGACCTAAAACACCTAGACGAAAGATATTTGTCCAACTATTAATAGCGGCTAGAGGCCAATATAGCTTATCAACATAATCCCCTACTTCCTCGCGCACAGAGCTTGGACCAAAGACTGGGTTAACCAGAAAAGGACCATCTCCTATGCCATAACTACCCAGCACTTCACCAAACTCTTCTTGCTCACCCGACCAATCGAAATCACTAGCGGGGTCATAAAAACCTGCTAAACCTATAGTCGAATTAAGAACAAAACGACCCGTGCTTTTAAATGCAGCAGCAAACTTAAGTTGCAGTAAGTTATTAATAATACTTGCTGGCTCATTTAAGTTCAAAGCCATGTTGTGCAGACCTGTTCTTACAAATGGGTGTGTGTAAGTTGTATACACATCAGTAGCTGGCTTGGCCACATATTTATCGACATAATCCCAGGTAAATGTCCATAATGGCCTGTTTATAACTTCTAAAGGATCTCTTGGATCGGTTTCATCTTGCTTATAGTCAACGATATTATCATCAGTCTGTTGTTCTGGCACCGAGGAACAACCAGAAAGCGCAAGTAAAAAAGACATTAGAAAAATCCGAAAATATACGATGATGTTTAAGCTCACAGAGTTCCCTTACTTGACTGAAAATCAATCAGTTTTAAAATGATTTGAATTTTACCATGAAAATTAACTGAGGGTGAATAACGATTTGATAAGGTGGATTGAAAATAGTGATGGCTTGCACCAAATATTTAAGCTTTACAAGCGCTGTTTATGAACAGACATTAGCATTTCAACTTCTGCCCTGGGTAATTCACACTCACTCATTATTTCTTCGAGGCTAGCGCCTTTTTCAACTAATTTGAATGCTCGATTATAAAACTTATCCTGACTTTGACTTTCCTGCCACTGTAAAAGTTTCTTTTGTTGTTTTACATTATCATCATGTAAGTATTTAATACGTAATTCAAGTTGTTTTAACACTTGTGAATTTTCTACGGCAAGTTGCTTTCCTTCTTGTTCAGAAGAGAAGACTTCTTGCTGCAACAAATGGTTGGCATTTTTTAGTTCATTCACAAGCATTGAGTTACTGTTTAATTGTATCTTTAAGACTTCAATTTTTTTAGTCACCCGGAGTAAATATAAATATATTATTACACTACTGAGTATCGTTATAAATAAAGCTAAAATAGCAACAATGAGCACAATATGTAATGACATAATAGCTTACCTTCAAGAGTGTGCACCCTATTTCCAAATATAAAATTTTATATTAACAAAATACAATAATAGCAAGTGATGTTGATTAGTAGGGGCAATCAAAACTGTTTTAATTCATCCCACTCATCGTCAGATAGTAATTTATCTAAATCGACAAGAATTAAAAGTTCACCTTCACGATTTGACACCCCTTGAATAAACTGGGCACTTTCTTCGTTACCAACATTCGGAGCAATATCAATTTCTGATGACTTTAAGTAAACGACTTCTGCAACACTGTCAACAAGAATTCCAATAACTTGTTTTTCAGATTCAATAACAACAACACGAGTGTTATCACTTATATCACACGGTTGAAGACCAAAACGTGAGCGTGTATCTATCACAGTAACAACATTACCACGCAGATTAATGATACCGAGAACGTACAATGGAGCTCCAGGAACTGGTGCAATTTCACTGTAGCGAAGTACTTCTTGCACTTGCATTACGTTTATACCGTATGTCTCATTTTCTAATTTAAACGTGACCCATTGCAATACTTCATCATTCGCTTCATGGGTTTCATTAGTGTTTCGTCTTTCGTCTGACATATTTATCGCCTCTGCAAATTTTAACCATTATAGAGCTCTTTAATTAAGCCACATAAATTAA
>JBELHN010000001.1:48748-126439 GCA_042091395.1 Colwellia sp. | reverse complement strand
AATTAAGCCACATAAATTAACTATTATTATGAATATTACTGCCTTCATCAAGCAATGTAATCAAAGCATTAACATCGAGCAATGCACACATTTTTTCTTTAACCAAGCCCGCTAGCCATGGACGCTTATTGGTCTCATCAAGCCACTTTACTTCCTCTTGCTTTAACACAACAGTATCTACTAAGTTTTCAGCCATAAGCCCCCAAGAACTATCATTTAACATTATGATATATTGATAATTCAAAGACGCTATTAATTTTTCATTGCATTTCTCCGGCATAACCCAAAGCGCAGTATCGACCACATTAATTTTTTCATCACGATACAACATGACTCCCTTAAACCAATCAGGTTTGCCCAAGATAGTATTAGTTTGATCTACTTTATGTATGCCACCAAGCTCTATTAAGGGGACTGCAATAATTAAACCTGCTACATCAAAGTACATGGCTTGAAAATCACCTTGGCGATAATTTTTAGGCGTTTGAATACTATTTTCAACCTGATGTTTTTGGCTTGGTACACTTGTTGAGCTAATTTTCGAGGTATCATTAAGATCTACTTCACCTGCTGATTTAACCGTCTGTGGTTGATTAACTGTCTTTAGTAAAGTTTCTAGCGATCGCTTGTCTCTGACTATTGTTGTTTTATTATCTGGTGTAACTTTTTTTATTGCTGCTTTCGAAGCATGCTTTGCAATATTAGCAGTCGTGTTAATATCAGGATCGGTGAGCAATTCTGACAAATAATTTTTCATCACTTTTTTACTTGCCATCAACGTTTTTTTCATTTATTTGTCAGCCTTGTTACGTTGTTGGTTTTGTCTTAATAGGTAATTTAATAGACTTTTATAAGCAAGAGTCCCTCGAGAATTTGGTGCAAAGTCTGAAGGCACTTTCCGAGCGTTACTGGCATTTCTTAAATTTGTATCAATTGGCACCACTCCTGGCCAAATTTTATTGACATAAATTTCTTGTAATTTTTTAAATGCTAAAATAGAGGCCTTCGTTCTTTTATCAAACATAGTTGGCACAATGGTATATTCAAAAGGTTGTTCTTGCTCACCTTGCATTATTTCCATGGTTTTGACCATACGATCTAAACCTTTTAGGGCTAAAAACTCAGTTTGAACAGGAATAATTATACGATCTGCCGCCGCTAAGGCATTTACCATCAACACCCCTAAAACTGGCGGGCAATCCATAAGGACATAGTCATAACTGTCTACAACTTTTTGTAGCGCTTTTTTAAGAACAAGGCCCATCCCTCCTTTGGTGCCTAAAGACCTGTCCAGTGTTGCTAACCCCATAGTTGCCGGTAAAATGTCAATATTAGGGTAACTAGTTGGGCATAAGGTTTGTAATATTTGTTCTTTAGAAGAGACTTGAGTAAAAAGTTCGTAAACGCTTAAATCTAAATCTTCTGATTCAATACCAAAGTAATAACTTAGAGAGGCATGAGGGTCGGTATCAACCAACAATACCTTTTTCCCTTTATCGGCTAAAACACCCGCAAGTGCAATACTTGTTGTAGTTTTACCAACACCACCCTTTTGATTTGCTACTGTCCAAACGACCAAACTAGTACTCACTTGCTGTAAATTTAAAAACGATTATCGTTTTTATTGTTATTTTATTTCACTACCTGTGTTTTTATTTAATTAGAGCGAGGCTCAATCCTTTGGGTGTCTTCAATTTGGTTAGCATCTGTAGTTATGCGAATTCCGCCATTATCTAACCTTATAACTTTAATCTGATTTGACAATTCCAAGTTGTTCACTGTCTCTTCAGATATATTATCAGACTGATTCATTTTTATGTTTTGTTCAATACTAGGTTGCTTTACTTGCAAGCCATATTTAGAGAGAGCAATAACTACTTTTCTATTTTTAGCACGACCTTCAGCTGTTAAATTATTTTCACTTGGATAATATTGACCATAGCCTTCTATAGCCATTCTTGCTGGATTTATACCTTGCATTTCTAACTCCTTGAGAATTGCAGTGGCTCGGAACACAGACAGTTCCCAATTTGAGGAAAATATTTCATTATTAATCAATTGATCATCAGTATAGCCACGCACTCTGATAAAGTTATTACCATTACCAATCACACTCTTTATTTCCGATAGGATCACTTTTGCTGAAGCTGTAGCCGAAGATGAACCGCTGGGGAATAACAAACCACTACTGAGTTCTAACTCTAACCAGTCGCCATTTATCTGTAATTTAACAAACCCTGTATCAAGAAGTTTTTTTAATGTGCTGGTTAACTCTTCTGCTAAAATACCTAAATCAATACCCAATCTCTGTTTAGCTACATTTGATAATAACTGAGGGTTTACTGTTTGAGTTGTTTTCAATGTTGCTAAATCATCTTCAAGTTCAACAGTGTTATTTGGAATATTATTTACCGCTAATGACAACGAATCAATAACGATATCGTCATTATTGCTTTTATTGACCTCTTGAAAAATATTAGCAAACGATTGAGAAATACTGTCAAAAGGTTTTTCATTAACCATTGCCATTGCATATAAAACGACAAAGAGTGCAAATAGTAATGTCATATAATCTGCATATGATACCAGCCAACGATGAACATTATCATGTTTAACTTCATTGTTTTTAACACGATTAAAATAAATCATTGTAACTTAAAAGCCGACAATTTATTCTCTATTGCCACTGGGTTGTCACCATTTGCAATAGACAAAAGCCCTTCGCACATCATTTCCCTGTACATACTTTGCTGATGCACTATCTCGCGGATTTTGTTAGCTATTGGAATATACAGCAAATTAGCAAAACCAACACCGTATATCGTTGCAATAAAAGCAGTTGCTATACCTTGACCAAGTAAAGCTGGGTCAGTTAAATTACTCATAGCATGAATTAAGCCGAGTACGGCACCCAATATTCCTATCGTGGGGCTATAACCACCCATTGACTCAAAAACATTCGCTGAACGTAAGTTATGTTGTTGGGAAATAGCTAGTTCTAAGGCTAAAGTGTCCTGCAACTTATCAGTTTCGATCCCATCTACTAATAGATTTAATCCTTTTTGTGTAAAGTTATCTTCGATTTCTAATGCCGTATCTTCTAGTGCTAAGAAACCAGATTCTCGCGCTTTTGATGCCCAATTGACAATATCCTCAAGCCCTTCATCAATATCATATATTGGCGGTTGAACAAGCCACTTAAGTAGCGAAACTGCATGATTAAATTGTGCAAAAGACGATTGTAATATTACAGCCCCCAGAGTACCGCCAAATACAATAATGAATGCTGGTAACTCAAATAGTGTGTAGAGATTGCCCCCGTCAAGCATGAACCCTAGGTAAATGGATAAAATGGCAATAAGTATTCCAGCAATACTCATTTTATCCACAACTTAATTCCTTAATTAAAGAAGGAGCTATTGCCTCTAATGATAGTGATAAGTCTGTGATGCCAGCTTTATCTATTGCTTGAGGCATTCCGTAAACAACACAGGACTCCTCATCTTGAGACCAAATCGTCGCACCTTTAGCTTTTAAGAGTCTGGAGCCATCCTTACCATCAGAACCCATGCCCGTTAAAATAACTCCCAACACCTTACCGGCATAGGTTTTTGCAGCAGAGCCAAAACTTATATCAACACTGGGTTTGAAGGTTATCTTTGGCGAATTATCATCAAGAATTTTAATTTTAGCTGATTTATCACTTCCTGAAATAATCATTTGTCGGCCGCCTGGAGCTATATAAGCACAGCCAGCTTTTAAAATATCACCATCCGCGGCTTCTTTAATTGCAATATCACAAAGAGAATTTAATCGGCTGGCAAAGGCCGCAGTAAATGCTGCTGGCATATGTTGGATGATGATAATAGGTAGGGGAAACTTTTTATCAAGTTGCGTTAATATTTTTTGCAGTGCTACAGGCCCCCCGGTTGAGGTACCAATTGCTAACAAATTATATTCCTTACCAGATTTACGAGAAATGCTTCTCGCAGAGCGCTCTAGGTTAGTGTTAATAACACTGCCTGATAGGGTATTAGCTTTATTCACTACTGAAGAAGAGGGTTTACTTGCATGATTAGCAGTAATCGGATTGGGACGTATGAAAGTTTTTGATTGTGATCTAGCAGATTTTCTAGCTATCTCAACGACACGCTGGCGTAATAAGCTACCAGCTTCATCAGTCGTTTTAGCGATTTCACTAAATTTTTTAGGTAAAAAATCTAATGCACCAGCATCAAGAGCGTCTAAAGTAGCTTTAGCGCCCTTATGAGTTAACGAAGAAAACATTAAAATAGAAGTTGGAGATTGAGCCATTATTTTTTTGACAGCATCTATACCATTTAATACTGGCATTTCAATATCCATGGTAATCACATCAGGTTTCAACAACAGAGCTTTCTCTACAGCATCCTGACCATTAACAGCCACATCAACCACATTAAGTTTCGAATCTTTATTTAGTATGTCTGTAACTCTTCGTCTAAAAAAACTAGAGTCATCTACCACAAGTACCTTGTAGGCCATTTAATTTCTCAACTTTTCTAACGAGTATATAAATTATTTCTCGTTAGTTAAAATATACACTTATTTGAAATATTGTCTGCTGCTAATCAGCTTCTGAGTTTTTTATTTACCACTGACTTTTTAGCATAAAACTTTAACATATTGGCTATATCTAAAATTAAAGCAATGCCACCATCACTGGTAATTGTAGCGCCAGCCATACCAGGGGTGCCATGTAATAATCTATCCAGTGGTTTAATCACCACTTCCTCTTGACCGATTAAGCTATCTACAACAAAAGCGACTTGTTGATTACCTAACTGGACAATCACTACATGGCCTTTATCACGAGGTTTATCAATAAAATCACGAATTAGCCATTGATCTAAATAAAATAACGGAATTGCTTTTTCTCTTACAATAATAGTTAGTTGCCCGTCAACGCTATTGGTATTAGACAAGTCTAAATGAAATATCTCATTCACAGCAGCCAGAGGAAGAGCGAAAGTTTGTTTGCCAACAACGACCATGAGTGTGGGCAAGATAGCTAAAGTAAGCGGCACTTTTATTTCAAGTACAGTACCGACACCTAGCTCTGAGTCTATATTAACCGTGCCATTTAGCTGGGTAATTTTAGTCTTGACTACATCCATACCGACACCACGACCAGAAACCTCAGATATTTCTGTTTTAGTTGAAAATCCAGGTGCAAATATTAAGCTAAAAGCCTCTTTGTCTGACATCCTCGCAGCGGCATCTTCATCCAGAACACCTCGTTCAATAGCTATATTTTTAAGCTTTTCAGCATCCATACCTGCGCCATCATCTTTGATGGTTAGTAGTATATGATCACCTTCCTGTGAAGCTGATAATAGCACAGTACCTTGTCGAGACTTTCCCATAGCTTCTCGAACATCAGGTGACTCAATGCCGTGATCTACTGAGTTTCTCACTAAATGAACAAGGGGATCTGCTAGCGCCTCAACCAGGTTTTTGTCTAAATCAGTTTCTTCTCCTTCTAAAACTAATGATATATCTTTATTCAAGCTTCGAGCTAAATCACGAACAACACGAGGGAAACGACCAAAAACCTTTTTAATTGGCTGCATACGTGTTTGCATCACAGCACCCTGCAAGTCGGTGGTAACAGCATCTAAATTGGTGACCGCTTTATTTAAATCTTCATCATCAGAAACTAGGCCTAAACTAGTTAACCTGTTTCGAACCAGTACTAACTCACCAACCATATTCATAATTTGATCTAATCGTTTAGTATCAACTCGAACGGTTGTTTCGCCTTGATTCGAAGCGCTTTGAACTGATTTCTTAACTGTCGATTTTTCGGATGGTTTTTTGGCCTTGACGGGTGCTTCTTTGTTAACTGTTGCTTTTTTTACTGACGAAATTTTTTGAGAGGGCTGAGCTTGTTCGATATTATTTGTATTACTTTGCTTCTCAGAGGCTGATTCGACAATAGTGCTATCATCAACAGCTTTTGGGGCATTACCTTTGCCGTGAAGCTCATCCAGTAACTTCTCAAACTCTAAATCATCTATCTCATCACTGCTGTTAATTACATCAGAGGTATTGCTATTTGCGACGTCTACAGAAAAAGCTCCTTGGCCATGAAGCTCATCTAAAAGAGATTCAAATTCATCATCAGAAATTTCTTCATTGCCTCCCTCGGTACTTGAGTCATAACTAATATTATCAGTCTCTGAGGGCTTGTCGCTATTACTGTTGCTAGAGGCAGAAACTGCACCGGACCCATGAAGCTCATCTAATAAACGTTCAAACTCATCTTCACTCATCTCATCATTACTTTCTGATTCAATTGCAGCTTGTTCAGAAGTGTCAACAGCTGACTCTAAATCTGCTTCATCGACGAGTGTATCTTCTTCTGGTTGGCTTAATCTTTCTAGCTCTGCAAGTAAATTTGGATCGGCTGGTGAAAGTGGTTCTTTGTTTTGAACCAAAACAAACATATCATTAACAGTATCAAGCGCTGAAAGGATGGTATCCATGAGTTCAGAGTTAACTGATCTCTTGCCCGTTCGTAAAAGATCAAAAATATTTTCTGCACCATGACACACATCCACTAAATCAGCTAAGCTCAAGAAGCCAGCACCACCCTTGACTGTGTGAAAACCTCGAAAAATTGAATTTAATAAATCAGCATTATCAATATCATTTTCAAGTTCAACCAGTTCTTCTGAAAGCGATTCTAAGATTTCACCCGCTTCAACTAAAAAGTCCTGTAAAATTTCTTCATCTGCTTCAAAAGACATTCAGTAACTCCCATTAAAATCCTAAACTTGATAGAAGATCATCAACATCATCTTGATCTTCTACTACATCATCTCTACTTTCACTGCTCACAATAGGGCCTTCAACTAAGTTTTCTCCTAATTTCGGGCTTGATTTTTCCTGCGTAGTTTCTGCTGAGATACCGAAAGCGGTTAACATATTAATTAAACTATCTTCTACTTCTCTAACAAGGTCTATTACTTTACGGATTACTTGGCCAGTTAAATCCTGAAAGTCTTGAGCCATCAACACGTCTGTCATTAGGCTATGAATGTGTTGTGTTTCTTTGCCGGTATTTTTTAGTAACGTATCAATATCAAAACATAATGATTTAAACTCTTTAAGGTCTAATTTATTATCCATCAGTTTAGACCAGGCAGGGTTAACAGCCTCAACTTGCTCGGCAATAGTGTCCACAACTGGAAATATAGCCTCAACCGCATCCATAGTCTTATTGGCAGCTTCTTCAGTACTAGTAATAACGTAATTTAGGCGTTCTTTGGCATCAGGAATATCGGCAGTAGCTAAATCATTTAATCGTGAGTCCAATTGAAAATTGGTCAATGAATCATGAAGTTGACGAGTTAATTTACCGATTTCGGCAAAAAGTTCTGAATTAATTGGGTTTTGAATCTCAGCAACAATGGCATCTGCCGCCTCTTGTTGACCAGACTCTAAAAATGAAACCAACGATTTAGCTTGCTCTAATGAGATGCGCCCTGACATAGCTTTACTCATAAAAAGTCCTCAATGGGATATAGTAACACCGTAACTTAGCTGCCTATTTTTTGTCAGCTAGAACCATAACATTAGGCTAAGCGCTCAAAAATTTTATCTAACTTAGTTTTTAATGTTGCAGCTGTAAATGGTTTGACAATGTAACCATTAACGCCTGCCTGTGCAGCCATAACAATCTGCTCTTTTTTAGCTTCTGCTGTAATGAGCAATACAGGGATGTGTGACAGGCTTGCATCAGCTCTTATTGCTTTGAGTAAGTCTATACCTTGCATCCCAGGCATGTTCCAGTCTGTCACTACAAAGTCAAACTCACCACCTTGAAGCATAGGTAAAGCAGTACTGCCGTCATCAGCTTCTTGAATGTTGGTAAAACCCAGATCACGCAACAAATTTTTCACTATACGTCTCATCGTTGAAAAATCATCAACAACAAGCACTTTCATATTTTTATCCAAGGCACCCTCCGGCGAAACTTTCAAAATTAATTTATCTTTATGCTCATCAAATAAAGTTCAGGTAATCACTTCTTTATTTAAAATATCCAATGTCTTGTTAGTTAACCTCGCCAATCATACATTCGCGACTTTAGACGATGCATAGCTTGACTATGGATTTGGCTAACTCGAGATTCACTTACATTGAGAACTTGTCCAATTTCTCGTAAATTCAATTCTTCATCATAATATAGAGACAGTACTAAAGCTTCTCTCTCTGGTAAAGTTTTAATGCACTGACTTAGGCCTTTTTTAAAAGCCCCCTGTTCAATTGTCTGATAGGGGTCATCAGTATGTTTATTTGCATCAAGTTTAATTACGTCTTCATTAATACCTAAATCATCAATGCCCAAAATTTTACCTGTACTCACTTCGCCCAAAATTTGGTGATAGGCTTGCAGAGAAATATCAAGTTTGTTTGCAACTTCAACATCAGTAACATCTCTGCCAAGTTGCGCTTCAAGTTGTTTGATAGCTTCAGTAACCATGCGACTATTTTTATGGACAGAGCGAGGAGTCCAGTCCCCACGGCGCATTTCATCTAACATTGCACCACGAATTCTAATTCCGGCAAAGGTTTCAAAGCTGGCTCCCTTACTTTGATCAAAATTATTGGCTGCTTCTAGCAAACCTATCATGCCAGATTGTATCAGATCATCAACTTGAACGCTTGCTGGTAATCTCGCCAATAGGTGATAGGCTATTCTTTTCACTAAAACAGTATGTTGTTCTAGTAATGCTATCTTGTCTATTTGGTTGCTGTAGCTATTGGCTTTTAACACGTATTATCTCTCTAATAGAAGAAAGTTACATCAATTAATGCTGTTAATTAGTGAGCAGCTGTTCAATAAAAAACTCTAAATGACCAGAAGCTTGTTTAGGAATGGGCCATGCACTAAGTTTTTTAGCCAAGTCAGTATAAGCTATAGCTGCGGGTGATTGGGGGTAGGCTTCTACAATAACCTTCTGTTTGCGAACTGATTTACGCATATTTTCATCAAATGGAATAACAGCAACAAGTTCAATAGCTACATCAAGAAAACGATCTGTAACCTTAATCAGTTTGGCAAATAATTGCTGACCCTCTTTATCACTTCTGACCATATTAGCCACTACTTTAAATTTAAAAACCCCATGATCACGGCTTAATAATTTCATTAGGGCATAACAATCAGTAATTGACGTCGGCTCATCACAAACCACCAGCATTATATCCTGGGCAGCTCGTGTGAAACTTAACACCATATCTGAAATGCCTGCGGCAGTATCAACAATCAGCACATCAAATTGGGTTTGCATTTCACTGAAAGCTCTTATCAGTCCAGCGTGTTCAGATGGCGTTAGATCGACCATAGATTGCGAACCAGAGGTAGCAGGAATAATTTTAATGCCAGCCGGTCCATCGATGATTATGTCGTCTAACTCACATTCACCAGATAATACATGCGATAAATTTTGTTTAACACGCAAACCAAGCATCACATCAACATTAGCTAGACCCAAATCGGCATCGAGTACCAGAACACGCTTTCCTTGCTGACCAAGAGCAATAGCAGTGTTTAACGAGGTATTTGTTTTACCTACACCACCTTTACCACCTGAAACAGCAACAACTTTGACTTGCTGTAAATCTTGCATCTTTCTTAAGCCGCTCGCTTGATCTATCATTAATTCTTACTTCTAGTTATATCTAATTGTTATTACTGGTATTTTACATAGTAACAACAGGTGCCATAGGCATTGGTCGCAGTGAGTTGACATTATTGTTGACTGAAACCATTGCCATCTTATCTGCAAGAGTAACTAATTTCTCAGCATTTGCAACCTTAATATCTTCCGGAACTCTTTGTCCATCAGTAAGATAACCTATTGGTAAGCCATTTTGAATCGACGTTGTTATAATTTCGCCAATACTAATACATTCATCCAGTTTAGTATATATACAACCAGATAATGGCACTCGTTTGAAACGCTCTACATTTTCCTGCATTACACCTTGTTGCGTATTGGCAGCTAACACCAAATAGCTTCTAATCCTAACTCTTGCATTTGAAACCAGTGAAGTCAATTGCTCTGCCAATCGAATATCTCTTTGTCCCATACCTGCAGTATCAATAAGTATTAATTTTTTATTAGAGTACTCTTGAAGCAGAGTATTTAGCGCATTATTATCTTTAGCAATGTTTACCTGACAGCCAATGATCTTACCATAGGTAGCTAATTGATCGAAACCTGAGATCCGAAAAGTATCAGTCGAAATAAGTACCACACTATCACGACCGTGAACTTGAGCAAAACGAGCAGCAAGCTTTGCTACCGTTGTTGTCTTACCAACACCGGTAGGGCCTACTAAAGCAACCACACCACCACGGTTAATAATATCATTTTGAGTGGTATTAATCTGTTTTGCAATGAATGTTTTAGCCTGATGCCAGGCCTCTTCGTCATTGTTTTTTTCACTTACATAACCAGCAATTTGATCGGCAATTTGATCAGTTAAACCTAACTTTAACAAGCGATTTACTAACACTGCACGTTGCGGTGCTTTCTGAGCCATATCTTGCCACATTAAACCAGAGACTTGATGCTCTAATAACGAACGTATTGATGCCATCTCTGCTTGCATTTTTTCAAAATCAGCTAATGTTGCATTATTATTTTCTTTATTATTAATACGAGCTTCACCTATTTTGGCTGATTGAAATGATTGAGCGTTTTTTAAATCATCATCAAAAACAACTTGTTGATTATTATTTGAGGGAGAAACGGTATGAGGCTGCTGCTCAACTTGAGAATTACTGAGGCGATCAGTAAAGTTTTTTAATTGTTGCTCAATGGAACTCTCTGGCAATTGAGTTCGCTCTGAATCAGAAACTTGAATAGGTTGTTGCACTTGTCGATTCAACAAGGCTGACAACGAATCTGCTGGTACATCTTGTTGCGAAAAGTCATCATGCTGTTGTGTTGCATCACTCGGCAGTGATGTTTTTTGTTTTCCTATACTAACCACATCATTACTTACTTCACGCTGACTAATCTCTTGAGGCATCTCTGTAATAACAGAGTCAGGGGTTTCTTGACGAGGAGCATTTGATAAAGCTTGGTTGTAATCGACTGCTGCCATTAACTCGACTCCCTCAGGAATTTTTTTATTAGACATAATGACCGCATCAACACCAAGTGTTTCTTTAATTTGTCCTAGTGCTGTGCGTATATCTTTGGCAACAAAGCGTTTAATTTTCATATCATGCCTCTTTAATATTCTAGTAAGGATGTGTCTAATTTAGTTACATAATCTGTTATTGCCCTATGGCACTAACAATTTTTATTTGTTTATCATCAGGGACTTCTTGATAAGAAATCACGCGTAAGCTTGGAATGGTATATTTCACAAATTTAGCTAAAACGTGTCGTAAAATGCCTGACGTTAATAAAATAGGCGTATCTCCAGCCATTTCTTGCTGGCTTGCCCCTTCAGTTAATGATTTTTGCAAACGTTCTGCTAAACCTGGTTCTATACCAGCGCCATCATCACCTGCCATCTGCATTGATTGATGCAACATTTGTTCCAGCTCAGGAGACAAAGTTATGACGGGGATTTCTTGCGCATTCCCTACAAGGTCTTGTACGATAAATCTTCGTAATGAGATGCGAACAGCAGCAGTGAGTACTTCCGGATCTTGGCTTTTAGGTCCATATTCAACAAGGGTTTGCACTATTGAACGCATGTCTCTAACAGCCACACCTTCATTCATTAAACTTTGCAATACTTTTACTACAGTTCCAAGTGTTAATGTGTCAGGTATAAACCCTTCAACGAGTTTAGGATAATTTTTTGCAAGCATATCGAGTAGATTTTGTACTTCCTCATGCCCTAATAATTGCGCCGCATTATTCGTTAAAATTTGACTAAGATGTGTTGCTAAAACTGTTGCGGCATCAACTACCGTATAACCCAGGGTTTGGGCCTGCTCTCGTTGATTTTGATTGATCCACGTTGCCTCTAGCCCAAATGCGGGATCTGTTGTGGTCACACCTTCTAATGTGCCAAAAACTTGTCCTGGGTTAATGGCTAGCTCTTGGTCATGCCTAATTTCAGCACTACCAACCACAACCCCCATTAACGAAATTTGATAACAGTTTGGATCGAGGTCTAAATTGTCGCGAATATGCACGGCTGGTACTAAGAAGCCGAACTCTTGTGATAACTTTTTACGAACCCCCTTAATACGACTCAATAACTCACCATCTTGGGCTTTGTCAACAAGCGGTATTAAACGATAACCAATTTCAAGACCGATGACATCAACGTGGTTAACATCGTCCCAATCTAACTCTTTTATTTCTTCTTCTTTTTGTTGATGTTGTATTTGCTCGTCATGTGCTAACTTTTCGTGCTCTATAAGCTTCTTAGCTTTGCTTTTCGCGCCAAAAAAAGCACTCGCAGCAATAATGCTTGCAAATAACAAAAACACAAAATGTGGCATACCAGGAATAACACCAATGACGAACATGACACCAGCAGCAATATAAAGGGATTTTTCTTGCCCTAATTGACTACTAACTTGCTCCCCCATATCTTGCGAGGTATTTTGGCGGGTTACAACAATCGCTGTACCAATGGATAGCAATAAGCCAGGAATTTGTGCCACTAAACCATCACCAATGGTTAGCAAGGTATAAATTTCAACTGCTCGGTCAAAAGATAAATCATGTTGCACCATACCAATAATCAAACCACCAATAATATTGATGAATAAAATTAATATACCGGCGATGGCATCACCTTTCACAAATTTGCTTGCCCCATCCATAGAGCCATAAAAATCGGCTTCACTGGTTACTTCTGTTCTTCGTTGTTTCGCTTGTTCTTGGGTAATAAAACCAGCATTTAAATCTGCATCAATTGCCATTTGTTTACCTGGCATAGCATCTAGAGTAAAGCGGGCAGTGACTTCGGCAATTCGCCCTGCACCCTTAGTGACCACGACAAAGTTAATGATAATCAGAATGAGAAAAACGACCAAACCTACCGCATAATTTCCACCAATAACCACTGAGCCAAAGGCTTCAATGACTTTGCCAGCAGCTTCAGGGCCTTCATGGCCTTCGAGTAATACTACACGAGTACTGGCCACATTGAGCGCTAACCGTAAAATAGTTGCAACCAACAAAACCGCAGGAAACGAACCAAAATCTAAAGGCTTGAGTGTATAAACAGTAATTAACAGCACAACCAGAGACAAAGCTATATTGAATGAAAATAATATATCTAATAGCCATGCTGGCATTGGTAGAATGATCATACCTAATGCGGCCATGACAAGGAGGGGAGTTCCTAGGCCGGTTAAATAACTTAATTTTGATTTATCAAGTTGGTTAAAATAACTAACAAGTTGCATATAAATTCTATGGCGTTTTTTTGACAGATAGCTGTAACTAGCAATTTCTACACCAAGAGCAATTGAAATATATATTTATTGTTGGTTAATATGTGGGATATCAAGATTGAGGACAATTCATAATCTAGTATTTGAAAGCGTCCGGAATTGGCAAATTCTTAGCGACTGGCGTCGGTTTTTTTGCCTTTCCTTTTTTATGTTCATTGAGTTGAAAAATAAAAGCTAACACTTGTGCTACTGCGGCAAATAATTCTTCGGGGATATCGTCACCAACTTCAGCTGTATAATAGAGCGATCGAGCTAAGGCTGGTGACTGAATAATCTCTATTTGATGCTCTTTAGCAATGGTACGAATATGCAACGCCATTTCATCAATGCCTTTGGCTGACAATACTGGTGCGCCACCCGCAGCTGCATCGTACTTAAGTGCAATAGAGTAATGTGTTGGGTTGGTGATAACCACATCTGAATCAGGGACATCTTGCATCATTCGACGTTGTGACATTTCATATTGAGTTCGTCGAATACGACCTTTAATTTCAGGGCTTCCTTCGGTAGTTTTATGTTCGTCCTTGACCTCTTGCTTTGTCATTTTTAATTGTCGTGTGTGATTCCATATTTGATAAGGTGCATCAATAACCACAATAATACCTATGGATAGTGCTAACACCAAAAACATCCACTGCAGCATGGTAATCGCATGACCAAAATTGGTTGGTATAGTTTCTCGACTTAAACCTAAAATCTCTTCAAACAAACCGCTTAGTAACAAAAAAGCGACAATAAACACCACAAAAAACTTTAAAATAGATTTCACCAATTCGACTGCAGCTTGCACACCAAACATGCGTTTAAAGCCAGCTATTGGCGATAATTTACTGGCTTTAGGCATCATAGCTTCAGTTGAAAAGCTCATACCACCTAGCAATGTATTACCAATAAAGGCGGCCAACATTACAATAAAAAAAATCCACAACAATGACGGTACAATTTGATAAATACCGTCATTAATAACCTTAAACAAAGCGTTTACGTCCATCGCTTCAGCGCGACTGAGACTAAACATATGCGCCATCATATTAGACATAGAAGTTGCTAAAGCATTCCCTACTAGCAGCATCGCGCAAGCACTACCAACCAATACAAATAAAGTACCTAAGTCTTTGGAGCGAGCAATCTGCCCTTTTTTTCGGGCATCAGTGAGTTTTTTTGCGGTAGGCTCTTCACTTTTTTCACCACTATCAGAACTCGCCATTTACGCCACCTGACAGTCTATAAGGTAGCAGCTAAAATCAAGAGCCCGTTGCCACTGTAGTTCAAAATGAGTGAAAAAATTACCAAAAGTCAGCCACATAATTAACAAACCTGCCATCATGGTAATAGGAAAGCCAATAGCAAAAATATTAAGTTGAGGTGCTGCACGTGTCATGATACCAAAAGAGAAGTTAATTAATAGCATAGCCGTTATAGGTGCAAGAGCCAATGAAAGAGCCGTAGCAAACATCCAGCTGCCCCACTCTACAATCTCGCGGAACTTAATACTCGATAAGCTTTCTGTCGGTATTGGTAAGGTCTCAAAGCTAGCCACAACAAACTGCAAATAAGCAAGGTGACCATCCATTACCCAAAATAATAATGACGATAGAATTAAAAAGAATTGTCCGATAGCTGGTACATTCATACCACTAGCGGGATCGACCAAAGAGGCAAACCCCAAACCCGACTGCATAGCAATAATTTGCCCTGCCAAGGTAAACGTATTAACCACCATAATGGTTACAAAACCGAGCATTACACCAATAATTGTTTGTTGCCCCAGCAGTATGAAAGTTTTGAGTGATAGTAGCTCAGGAACTGTTGCAGAGGGTATAGCGGGCATGACAGCTACGGTAATACTTAAACATAAGAACAGCTTAACTCGCCCAGGAATTGTTTTAGCACCAAAGCCTATCATCGTCATGACTAATGCTGACACACGACTAAATGGCAAAATAAAATCAGCCATGTATTGATTTACAATAGACTCAGTAAACTCCATTAAATAGCCTTGTTTTGTAGCAAATTTTTACCCATAGCTAAATAATAACACTCGGGATATTGGCAATTAAACGAATCGTATAATCCATGAGCTTTTGAACTAACCAGTGTCCGCCAATAATTAGCGCTATTAAGGTAACAATTAATCGCGGTAAAAAGCTTAATGTTTGCTCATTAATTGAGGTTGCTGCTTGAAATACCGCTACCATTAAACCAACGGCTAAACTGGGAAGGATAATAGCGCAAACTAAAATTATCACTAACAGTAATGCATCACCAAGCATGTCAATATAGATTTCCGGACCCATAAGCCCCTCACAATTACATATTTTTATTGTATTGGTATCAACACAATATTAATTTCCTAAGCCATAACTTGTCGCAATAGTGCCTATCACTAAATTCCAACCATCAACTAACACAAACAGCATTAATTTAAACGGCAAAGAAACAATCATTGGCGACAGCATCATCATACCCATAGCCATCAAAATACTGGCAACCACAAGGTCAATAATTAAAAAAGGAATGAACAAGATAAAACCGATTTGAAAAGCCGTTTTTAACTCACTGATGATAAACGCAGGAATAATAACGGTCATGGGTAAGTCGGTTGGTTTATCAACCGCAACTATACCAGACATCTCTGCTAGCGTGGTAAGGTCCTTTATCCGGGTTTGCTCTAGCATAAAAGCGCGCAGTGGTACTTTACCTGACTCAAATGCTTCACTTGAAGTCATTTGTTCAGACAAATAAGGCTGAATGGCTACTTTGTCAATTTGATTATAAACAGGTGTCATAATAAAGAGCGTCATAAACAAGGTTAAACCAATGATAACTTGGTTAGATGGCGTTTGCTGCAAACCAAACGCCTGCCTTAAAATAGCCATTACCACCACGATACGGGTAAATGATGTCATCATTATTACTGCTGCTGGTATAAAGCCAAGCGCAGTCATAAAAATTAAAATTTGTAAATTTACCGAATACTCCTGCGAACCATCAGGATTAGTCGTCAAAGTCAATGCTGATAGAGATAAGTCTTCTGCCGATGACGCAAAACTCAAACCCAGGAGAATTAGTGTGATAAGGATAAACAATACATTTTTTTTCATAATTTACGGGTATTTCCTTACACAAACTAATATAAGATGGTTATTAAAAATTTTAATATACACTTGTTTTTATTGGCTGCTATGTTTTTTCGTTGATAGTACCGACAATATACTTTTAGGTAAATCTATAGAGCCTTGTGGCTTGGTTAATAAGGGCTCTGGTAATGTTTCAATTAAATTTATTTGTTGTGAGGTAACACCTAACATAAATTGTTTTTCACCTACTTGCACTACGACAACCCGCTCTTTTGAGCCCAATGATAAGCTAGCAACCATTTTTAATTGGCTCACACCTTGTTGAACCAAATTAAAACGCTTCATTATCAAAGCACAAATGAAGATTAATACCAATACCATTAACAAAGATAAAATCATACTGCTAGCGTTCATGTTTGCCATCACATGTTTGCCAACTTGAGGGCTATCTGCATTATCAGCATGGATAATAGGTACTGTTTCAATGGGTGGCTTTACTTGATTGGATAGCTTTGAACTTTCTGATTTGATTGCAGCAGCTTCTGTCTTGTTTTCAAGCTGTCGAGGGGAATTTACCACAACAGAGTCTGGTACCTGAACGGTTTGCAGCCTCTCCTTGGTTAATCCAACGTTGACAGAGGTGAGCTTTGTATCATCAACAACCTCTTCTTGAGAAAAAGTCATCCACGATAAAAAACATCCGTTCAAAATCAGTAGTATACGAATAAGTTGAATCGTCATGGTAATACTAAGTCTCTTACAAAACGCTCTTAATTATTTTAATTTCTTAATTCGTTCAACTTGACTGACAACATCCGTCAAGCGGATACCAAACTTATCATTGACTACAACAACTTCACCATGTGCGATTAAGGTGCCATTCACAAGTACATCAAGTGACTCACCGGCAACTCGATCTAATTCAACAACAGAGCCTTGATTTAATTGAAGTAGATTTCTAATACTGATATTGCTGCGCCCCACTTCCATGGAGATTGTCACTGGAATATCTAAAATAGCATCAAGCTTGCGTTTTTCATCACCACTGATTGGCTTATCATCTTCGGTTAACTCTTCTAACTCAACTGTTTTAGCAGCACTGGCTTCGGCTTGCTCATCCAGTGCTTCGTCCCACATACTTAAATCTTCATCTTTTTCGTTACTCATTCCACTGACCTCAATGTATTATATTTTATGTAGATAAACTTGACTTACTCACAAGTCATCTTCTAAAAGGTGGATTTCTGCGTCACTATCAAGGCGCTTACCACCTTTAGTTAAAATAGTTAATTCAGATTTAGCAGACTCTGGCCGCTTAATTTTTGATTCAATTTTTAAAGCAATATTATCTCTAGTACGACCAAGTTTTGCTCTATACGTTGGTAAATCTTCAATTAATACTGTAATGTGTTCTGGCATTTCAATCGGAATAATATCGCCAGCTTGTAACTCCATCACCTGACTCAAAGGGATATCTACCTCGATAAACTTGGTATTAATACTAACTGGCACATCCATAATTTCATCACGAAGTGCTTTTGACCAACGCATGTCAGTATCTTCTTTATCACTTTGCACCCCGGCATCAAGTAATTCTCGAATGGGTTCGAGCATGGAATAAGGTAAAGCGATATGAAAATCACCACCACCACCATCTAGTTCAATATGAAATGAACTAATTACCACAACTTCAGTAGGACTAACAATATTTGCCATGGAAGGGTTAACTTCTGAATCTAGGTACTCAAAAGATACATCCATAACAGGTGACCAAGCTTCTTTGTAATCCTCAAAAATAAGCTTTAAGAGCATCTGAATGATTCTGCGCTCGGTTGGTGTAAATTCGCGACCTTCTATTTTGGCATGATAACGACCATCACCACCAAAAAAGTTATCAACAAGGATAAAGACTAACCTGGCTTCCATAGTGATAAGCGCAGTTCCTTTTAACGGTCTAAAACGCACCATATTGAGGCTGGTAGGCACAAACAAGGTATGAATGTATTCACCAAATTTGATCATTTGTATGCCGTTAATAGAAACTTCCGCTGTTCTGCGCATCATATTGAACAAACTGATGCGCATATGACGAGCGAAACGTTCATTAACCATTTCCAGAGTTGGCATTCGACCACGGACAATACGATCTTGTGAAGAAAAATCATAATCTATGGTGCCGTCAGGTGACTCAACAACATCCTCAATTATTTCCTCTTCTTCAACATCATCAACGCCATGTAATAAAGCATCGATT
The DNA here is from genome assembly GCA_042091395.1 of Colwellia sp. Classification (GTDB taxonomy): domain Bacteria; phylum Pseudomonadota; class Gammaproteobacteria; order Enterobacterales; family Alteromonadaceae; genus Colwellia. Next base: position 107,613 of record JBELHN010000001.1, on the reverse strand, counting down.
TCGTCTTGTGATAATAAATCGCTCACTCAATAATCTCTTTTGTCATAATATAATATCGCTTAAAGCAGCAAACCTTGCTAATTTTGGTTATTGCATAACAAAACCGGTAAAAAGTACTTTCTCAATCGTTTTATTTCCTTCAATATCGGTCATCACTTTTTGAACCGCCAATAGTGCTTTTTGTTTTAATGAGGCCTTACCTGCACTTGTAGCTAGGTCATCAGCATTAGCTTGAGAAAAAATACCTAATAAGGTGCTCTCTATTAATGGAATATGCATTTTGGCATTTTCATCGTTATCGCTGCCCCGAACCATCAATTGCACTCTTATTTCGACGAAACGATCGCGCGCAGCACCCGGCACATTAAACCTAAAAGGTCTTGGCATCGGCACATACAAAGCTGAGCCAATACTAACCCCTTCATTAACTGCTTGAGTATTACTAGAAGTTAGGTCGTTATTGAGCTGACTTTCAGTTTGAGGAGCAACACTGTTATCGTCATTAGCGACAAATAACCAATAACTGACAATAATCAAGATTAACGTTATCAGAACTGCAGCAATGATTATGATAAGTTTTTTTTTCTTTTTATTTGCCTCATCTAATTGCAATTCTTTTTCAGCGCCTTTTTCTTTTTCTTCTGCCATAGGAATCCTTGTATAGGTCTAAACTACTCGACAATAATCAATAACTACTAAATAACTTAAGTATATTGAAAGACTATAGCCTTGAATAGTCCTAGAACCAATGTGTTTTCGATATCTAGCTCTGATTTTAATCAATTAAGCATAGTAATCTATCGCCGTTTCAGAAATATCATGTATATTTGCACTAAATACTTGTTGAGTCTCAGCTTCACTAAGTAATGTATCGTTATTTAATTCACTGCCAGTAAAGTTATTACGTTGTTCATTTTGATCTCTTTGGTTTTGTTGCTCGACGTTAGCGCCACCAACATCGACGCCTTGCTCCGACAACATGTCTTTTAATTTTTGCATATTGTGTTCAAGAGCTTCTTTAGCTTGCTGATTTTGAACAACAAAGTTAACTGATGCTTGCTCACCTTGTAAATTAACACGTACTTGCATATTGCCAAATTCAGGGGGATCCAAGGTAATTTCAAATTTTTGCAATTTTTGGTTAATCATAACCAACACTTTATCTTTTACCGCATCAGCAAAATCTTTTCTAAAAATAGCAATAGTTTCTTGTTGTAATTGAATATTATTCTTTTGAATATGTACGGTATCACTGGCTATGTTGTGGTGTAATGCTTCTGTTACCTGATGTGCTAAATAAGCTTCATTACTGTGTTTATTTTGCAATGTTTGGCTTGTTTGAAATTGTACCTCTTGCGACAATCGCGAAGTGGTGTTATCAGAAAATACATTGACAGACTTAGCCACTTTGGGTTTATCAACGTTTAACAAGGTATCGTCAATTTCAGAGGAGATTGACTCTTCCGGGTTTTCCTTCAAATATTCATCATCAGTAACACTATTCTGACTTTGTTCAGCTGAATTTTTTATAATTCGTTGTGACATATTTTCACTACGATTTATGGTTTGGTTAACCACATAGAATTCTTTTTCAATATACTTATCATTAGCCTGTAATGCATTAACATTATCAACATTGTTTTCAGGTATGATTTTGTTATTTATTGTCAGTCCCTTTATTAAATTTTCAGGCTGAGTTGTTTTTGCTTCAGGATTAGTTGAGGTAGTGTTTTTTTGATATACATTAACAGTCTGATTTTTGTGACTCTCTACCATGTTGTCTGACTGCAAACCGATGGCATCATCAATAATATCTGGCTCGATTTGATGACTTGTTTGTTTATCGCCCTGATAAACTTCAGGTTGATTGTTACTCTTAGAGAAGCCTTGACTGGTTTGTTTATCGCCCTGATAAACTTCAGGTTGATTGTTACTCGAAGAGAAGCCTTGACTGCTTTGATTTTTTGATGATTTCTCAGGTAGAGTTATATCTCCTAAAACCCCCCTGATAATTTCGTTATTTTTGTTGAATTGCTGATCAGCAGAAGTTTCACCAGTCTCGCTACTTAGTTCACTATGAACTTTTGAAGTCAGTTGCTGTTTTACTTCATCATGCTTGGGAATAGCCTTACTTTTAAGTTGATTAGCAACCACTAAAGGTGCTTGCGGCGCAGGTTGATTTAATTTTTTATCTACTGATTCTTCTGGTATTTTTTTAACTGCTGTATCAAGAGACGATAAACTATTTTTTTCTTCTACAAGATTGTGAATACTCGCTTCGCCTTGCTTAGTCACAGTTCTAGAAACATAGTCTGTTAGCTCAGACTTAGCCGACTCAGTTTCTAAGCTTTTCATTTTTAGAGGGTTGACCCTTGCTACATCAAAATCAGACAGCTGTTTATCGGTATCTTCTTGTGCAATTGATAAGTTAGAGTCTGCAGTTGATGAGGTTAATGTTTTATCGCTATTGTAAAGCAAGCTCATAAATTGCTCTGGCGAGTGTTGTTTCACAGTCACTTTTTCTTCAGTACCATCAACATCTTGATAAGATTCATTACTGTCATCAATCTCATATTCAATGGATAGTGCTAACACTGATGATGTTGGATTTTCTGAGGTGTTCTCTACCGTTATAAAGCTTACTTGTTCGCTAATTTCTGATTCTGATTTAATTTGGTCAGTAGCTTGTTGATTTATATCATTTGGTTCTTCACGCTCAGAAGCGGCAAAAGTTTTCCTACTTACTTCCGGGTGAGTATGTTCACGCTTAGATTGTTCTTTATTAGCACTAGTTCGTTTTTCTTCGGCGATATGTTGATTAACTAAATGTGAGAAGTTCGCTTTTTCATCGTGATTATAACTCTGCTCTAAATTATCTTTGATATTTAAATCAGTATCTTGCGATAAAATATTGGTTATAACATTGAGTGACTGCATAATATTCCCATTAACGTAAATTATCTGACATTGCGATAAAAAAGCACTTGTATATCACATTAAATAGTCGATCATATTGATATAACATTGCTATTTTTTGCTTAATAAAGGAAGTAAAGCAAAAAGCGTTCCAGTACATTTCAATAAACAAGAATTACCGTTAAAGGCGTCTTAAATATCGTTGTGTAGCTATTTCATCAAACATTTTTTGTTCAATTTTTTCAGCTACTTTGTCTAACTTTTTTTGACGTTGCTCACAAAGTAATTCCACCGCTTTTACTTTTTGTCTTTGTTTTAGCCAGATGTTTTTAGTTTGATCTACTAAGGCTTTTGCTTGCGTTACGGCTATTTCAACTTGATCAGCAGCAGCGTCAAGTTTTGCGATAAAAGCATGGTAATGAGTGTAAGTGGCGCTGTCTAAACCATTTTCAGCTCGCTGACTTAATCGCTTCATATATTCTAAACGATACTCGCCAACACCAGCTAAACGGCTAATGTTTTGTTGATATTCATGCTCAGCTATTTTTAATTGATCAGCACATCGTTGCTCATTATCTCGTTCATATTTTAAAAGTGTTTCAAGCTGCTGCATTGTTAATTTCCATTTTTTGATGCCTTTTGTTGCAAAATATTTTAGTCATTAACATACTATTCAAAATCGACATTAAACTGAGGTTTTTTGTTATCAAGATGTCAGGCACTAACTCGCTGATTGTTGATTGTGCGCATGAGCAGCAGCGATAATCTCTTGCAGTTGAGCAATACTCTGATCATAAGGAATAACTTCATTAATCTTCTGTTGTAAGAAGAAATTAATCACTGGCATTACATTAATCGCTTGATCAATCCTAGGATCATTGCCTTTGGTATAGGCGCCAATAGCAATTAAATCTTTATTTTGTTGGTACAAGGCATACATTTGTTTGAGTTGTTTAGCTAGCTCTTGATGTTCATCTGTCGTCACCATCGGCATAACTCGTGAAATTGATCCCTCAATGTTAACAGCTGGGTAGTGTCCAGCGTCAGCTAGCTCGCGAGACAACACAACATGGCCATCTAAAATCGCTCGCGCTGCATCAGCAATAGGGTCTTGTAAATCATCTCCCTCTGTTAGTACTGTGTAAAATGCCGTAATAGAGCCCTGTCCTTCACCACCATTACCGGCTCGCTCAACCAGTTGAGGTAGCTTTGAAAATACCGAAGGCGGATAACCTTTAGTGGCTGGAGGCTCCCCTACTGCTAGGGCTATTTCACGTTGTGCTTGCGCGTAGCGAGTGAGTGAGTCAAGCAGCAATAGAACATTTAAACCTTGGTCTCGAAAATATTCACTAATTTGTACCGCTGTCTCACAGCCTTTAAGTCGCATCAATGGGGAGTTATCAGCAGGTGCGGCAACAACAACGGCTCGCTTTAAGCCTTCTTCACCTAAAATTTCTTCAATAAACTCTTTTACTTCTCGCCCCCGCTCACCTACCAGTCCTACAACAACCACATCGGCTGTTGTACCTCGCGTCATCATGCCCATAAGCACACTTTTACCAACACCAGATCCAGCAAACAACCCCATACGTTGACCTTTTCCAACACTAATAAAACTGTTAATGGAGCGAACGCCTACATCCAAAACATCTGAAATAGCGCGACGTGACAAAGGGTTAATAGGCTTTTTATCGACGGAGTAACTAGTATCTGCTCTAACTGGGCCCTTTCCATCAAGAGGTTTACCAACACCATTAATCACTCGGCCTAATAAATCCATAGTCAGTGGTATGTTTGCCCGAGAAGATAAAGGCAGCACTCTGGCTCCGGGCATAACGCCTTGTAAACTTTCTTCCGGCATTAAAAAGGTAATATCGTTTGCAAAGCCGACCACTTCGGCCAATAACTCACCCTGTGCAGTTTCTACCAGACATTGACTGCCTACCGAGGCTTTAACGCCCACTGCTTCTAATGTTAAGCCAACAACTCGCACTAACCTGCCTGCAACAGGTGCTTTGAAATCGTTAATAAACGCTTGGCTTTTCTTTAATCGCTGGCTTAAACGCAAACTATCAACCAAAATGGTTACCTCAATGCATCATAATGTTAGTGAGTATTAATTAAGATGTTTGATGTAAAGCATCTTGTAAAAAAGGCTCAAGGACTTGCTTTAGTCGAGTTTTCATCTGTAAATCAATATGCGATGTACTATTTTCTATTTGACAACTTCCTTGTGCAAGCTGAGGAGCTGGCAGTAATCGCCAACCCTGTTGTTGAATATAATCAGCTCCAAATTGGTCTTCTACCCTTTTTATATCCTCTGGGTTCAAACAAATTTGTGTTTCTGCTTCACTACTAGGCAAATTCTTTATACCTGCAGCAATTGCCGCCATTAAAATATCAGGGTTCGTTTTAGCCTCCTGCAGCACAACCGCCTCAGTAAGTTGTAACACTAAATTAAGTAATTGTTCTTCAACATTTTGTTCGACACTTGCTAACGGAGTATGCAACTGATCAATTAAGGTTTGCCATTGCTTTGTTTGTAAATCAATAGCATGTTTACCCTTTACTAAACCTTCCGCAGTACCTTCATTAATGCCTAATTCTTTGCCAGCTTCGTAGCCTTCTTTTTTACCTTCTTCAAAGCCCTTAATATAGCCCTCTTCCTTACCTTGCTTAAAACCCTCTTCACTTGCCGCAACGCGAATATCTTCAATATCTTGAGCGGTTAACGGTTCAGGTTCAATGATTTCTGGCTCTGGAGCTTCATACACCCAGTTAGATTTTTTGCCAAACGCATTGGTTTTATTGGATTCCTCGGCATTAGGTTGCTGCTCAACATTAGGTAAAGGCCAAACGTCTGATCCTTGACCATTTTTCATAATACGAACGGGGGATTTATTCATTAAGTTACCTAAAAATATCAGATTAAAATGTTTTACTTAGTCTCATTTTTTATTTTATAAGAACTCATCACCGCCACCGCCGCCACCAAGCATAATTTCGCCCGCGTCAGATAGACGTCTTGCTATTGATAAGATTTCTTTTTGTGCGGCTTCTACTTCACTAATTCGCACAGGTCCCATGGCTTCTAAATCATCTTTCATCATTTCAGCGGCACGTTTGGACATATTACTCATGATTTTTTCTTTTAATGTTTCGTCGGTACCTTTGATTGCTTTCATTAAGGCCTCTTGTTGTACTTCACGCAAAATAGCTTGCATGCCTCTGTCGTCAACATCAACTAGGTTTTCAAACACAAACATTAAATCTTGAATTTGTTGACTCATCTCTTCATCATTTTCACGGATAGAGTCCATCAACATACCCTCAACATTCGTTTCAAGGTAGTTCATTATATCTGCTGCCGCTTTCAAGCCACCCATCTTCGCTGCCTGAGCACCCGCTTGACCGGCAAATTGTTTTTCCATTATTTCGTTAAGTTCCTGCAACGCTGCTGGTTGCACCTCTTCTAAATTAGCAATACGCATCATTAGATCTAAGCGGACTTTTTCAGTAAATTGACCAACAATCTCTGCTGATTGTTCTGGCTCTAAATAAGACAATACAATGGTTTGAATTTGGGGGTGTTCGTTCCGAATAATATTGGCAACTTGCTTAGAGTCCATCCATTTTAATGAATCTAAACCTTTAGCACCGCCACCCATAACAATTTGATCAATTAAGTTACCAGCCTTATCCTCACCTAACGCTGCCGTTAATGCCTTACGCACAAACTCTTCACTTTGGAAGCCAATGGTTGAGAAGTTTTGAATTTCATTAATAAATAACTTGTGAACTGCAGTGATTTTTTCTTGAGTAAAATCCTCCATCGCGGCCATCACTGTACCAACTTGTTGAACTTGCTTTGGCTCAAGGTGTTTAAGAATTTGCGCCGCATCTTCTTCTGACAAACTCAACAATAAAATAGCTGCTTTTTCGGCACCTTCTAACTTTTCTACATCAAAGCCTGTTGGGGCTGCAGCTAATTCGCCGACTTCTGTTTGATCACTCATCTTCGTTCAACCAACTTTTCACTACTTGTGACGACAGTTCAGGCTCGTTAGCAACTAAGGCTCGAACCGCTTTTAAAACATCTTCATCTCGATGAAGATCAGGCAATTGTAAGCTGCCATCAGCCGCAAAACCTACTGAGCCAGCATCAAAATCTGAAGTTAACATATCCATGGTTTCGTCACCTAAATCAATGTGACTATCTAATGACTTATCACCATAATCATCTGGTGTTTGGTCAGGGTATATTAATCGTTTCAACATAGGTCTAACTACAGCTAAAATTAATACAATAATAACTAATGCGCCTAACACTAGTTTTAACACTTTTACAAACCAAGGTTGTTGCCACAAGGGTAACTGGGCAGCCACTGCAAACTCTGGTCGGTTAAAAGGAATAGTTATCACTTCTAGTACATCACCGCGCTGTAAGTCAAAACCTATACTGCCTTGTAAAAGTCGGCGGATACTGGCTGTTTCTGCTGCGGATCTTGGCACTGTTGCTAGTGAAGCATCAGTAGCATTTTCTAGTGGATTAGTTGATGGCGCCGCTACATAATCGAGTGCTACTGAAACACTTACCCGTCGAACTACACCGGCTTGTTGTTTAGTATGACTAATGGCCTCATCAAGTTCATAATTTTTAGTGGACTCAAGATGCTTTCTACTTGGCATACTTTTATTTTGATTGCCTACCGCTTCTTCTGGAATTGCAGACTCCAATGGCGGTTGATTAGTCAATGCCCCAGGAATACCGCCAAGTTCACCACCTATGTTGCTGGTTTCAACACTCATCTCACTTCGTAATGCTGGTAAGTCTGAATTATAGCGACGTTGTGTTTCTTCAACATTGGTAAAGTCCATAGCAATATCAACTTGCGCAGTATAATTACCTAGCCCTACCACAGGAATTAAAATGCTATCGATTTTTTCCATGTACTCTTGTTCACGTTTCTGCTCAATTTCAAATTCTTTTCTTGAGCGTGAAGAGATTGAGTCTTGCGAGCCAGAATTTAGTAAACGACCATGTTGATCGGTAACCGTGACTTTATTTGGGCTTAAGCCCTGAACGGCAGAAGCGATAATATCAACTACCGCATCCACTTCCTCTTCAGATAATATTTTACCACGTTGCATGGTCAAAACGACCGTGGCTGATGGACTTTTTTCTCGTCGTGCAAAAACACTTTCACGAGGTATAGCCAACAATACTTGAGCACGATTAATACTTTGCAACTGTTCTACGGTTTTGGCTAATTGTTGCTCCCGACTAAACTTCAACCGTTCTCGCTCAAGGCGCTGGCTTACACCAAACCCCATATCCTTCATTAAAATATCTTCACCTTGAGAGGGCTCATCGGTTAAGCCCTCTCGAGCTAATAATAATTTAATGTTTTGGTATTCTTCAGTAGGTACTGAGATAGTGTTGTTTTCTTGGCGGTATTCAACTTGATTTGCATCAAGAAAATCCATCGTGGTAATCAGTTGCTTAGTAGGTAATTTCGATAAAAAGCGATATTCGGGTTCATTAGCTAGCATAATGACAAAGACGGCTATTGCCAAACAAATAGCCAATGCTACAACAATGGTAATTTGACGTAATATATCAACATTTCCTAGCGAGGCAGCAAAACCTGACTTTTGTTCTTCTATTCCGACATTATCAGTCTCGCTGGCTAGCATATCGTTATTTCTACCCGCTGAAACCATTGCATTTGTATCAGACACTTAACTTCTCCGGTGAACTGTGTGTACGGTCTTTTTTAAGAAAGTTTGATACAGGTTGTTGTCAACAAGCTATATCAAAGCATATTAATAATATTGAACTAGCGTACTCATTGTTTTTATACTGGCATACTCATTATTTCTTTGTATGCTTCAACAAACTTATTACGAACCTGAATAGTGGCATCAAGGGCAATACCTGATTTAGATGATGCTACCATCACTTCAGACAGGGTCACACTTGTATCGCCCATTTCAAAAGCACGTTTTTTCTCGCCCGCAGCTTGCTGTAAATCATTGACATTATTGAGTGCTTGCGAAAGCATGTTGCCAAAATTACTACTAGATTCGTTGACTCTCAGTGGGTTATTTTGAGAGATGCTATCAATTCCAAAATCATCAACATTCACTGCTGTTGGTTTGTTGCCCATAGCTTGCAACGACATACTTTGCATTTGGCTGTACAGAGAATTATTTTTGATATCCATGGTTCACTCACTTTAGTCAATTTTCTAACGTATCTACTGTTATAAACAGGTGGTTGCAAACATAATGCCAATGAGTGAAAAGCTATTTATTTGAATAAAAGTGGGAATTAAAACAAGAAAAACCAGTTAAGCTTTATTTATATAAATAACTTAACTGGTTAACTTATTTTTAGAAGAAAATAATATTCTAGTTTGAATTTACACGGGTATTTGAATACCTGAATCTCGCATTTTTGCCATTTTATAACGCAAGGTGCGTGGGCTAATACCTAAGCGCTCAGCAACATCTTTGCGACTGCCGTGGCAAGCTTGTAAGGTGTCTAAAATTATTTGGTGTTCTTGTAATTTCAATTCACTGCCTAACTTATCTTCAGTAATTTCTACAGACGGCTCTACAGGTAAAATAGCGGTGTCAAAATGCTCTATCAGTATATCACTAGCATCAATAAGACTATTGCTTTGCAGTATTAAGGCACGTTGTATAACATTATCAAGCTCACGCACATTACCTGGCCAATGGTAACTATGAAGTTTGTTACGAGCAGCAGCAGAAAACTCTGGTACACTGTCGCCATTATTTTGACAATGCCTTAACACTAGGTGTTCAGCCAAGACTAAAATATCATCAACGCGTTGCGCTAATGGCAACCAAGTTAATGGAAAAACATTTAAGCGATAATAAAGGTCTTCGCGGAAAACGCCTTCTCGCACCGCCTCTTTTAAATCACGATTACTGGTAGCGATAACCCTTACATCAAGGCTAATAGTCTTTCGGCCACCTAGACGCTCAACTTCACGTTCTTGCAAAACCCGTAGTATTTTAGCTTGCAATGCCAAATCCATCTCGGTTATTTCATCAAGTAAAATAGTACCGCCCTGAGCTTGTTCAAATTTACCTGGACATGCCTGAATAGCCCCGGTAAATGCTCCTTTTTCATAACCAAATAAAGTGGCCTCCAACATATTTTCTGGAATTGCTGCGCAATTAATTGCCACAAAGGATTCACCGTGACGTTTCGAACGATTATGGACATACTGAGCCAGTACCTCTTTTCCTGAGCCACTTGGGCCTAGAATCATCACCGAGGCATCAGTACTAGCCACCTTACTCGCTAAAGATAAAAGCGCTAACGAGCTTTTGTCAGCAACAATGGGATCATTATGATTCACCACAGTAGGAGGTATATATTGGCTCACCATATTCAACAAAACTTGTGGTGCAAAAGGCTTAGCAATGTAATTACATGCGCCATCTTGCATAGCCTGCACAGCATCATCAATGGTGCCATATGCTGTCATCAACAATACAGGTAAATTAGGCTGATAGCTTTTAATACTTTTTAGCAATGATAGACCTGACATACCTGCCATCTGTACATCACTGATGACAATCTTAACTTGATGACTTTTTAATTGTAATAATGCTTGTTCACCAGATTCAGCTTCTACACATTGATAGCCAGCCAATAAAAGGGTATCCACCAATGCTTCGCGTAAATCAGCATCATCTTCAACGACCAACACTTTTTGCTTAGCCATTAATACTCTCCTACTTTGTTTGTTTTTGAGTTAACAGTTTGATCGAGTAAAGGTAATTTAATAACAAAATGCGCACCGCAATCTACTTGATTAATTATCTTCACTTCACCCTGGTGTGCCTCAACAACTGATTTAACTACTGCTAAACCAAGCCCTGTGCCTTTGCTACTTGAGGTATAAAAAGGCTGAAATATTTTTTCACTGAACTGGGGAGCAATGCCTGGGCCGTTATCCTTAACACTTAAATAAACATGATTAGCTTGCTTATATAATTGAATAGTAATTAACGGTTTCTTCACTTCCTTAGCAGACATGGCTTGCAGAGCATTATGTAGTAAATTTTGAATGGCGCCATTGAGTGCATTTTTATTAGCAAGTATTTGTAACTTAGGCGCTGACAGCTTAATTTTTAATTGCACATTACTCTTTTCAAGCAATGCTTCCATGGCGTTAACTGAGTCGTTGATAAGCTCAGCAACTGCAACAGGTGCTACCACCTGCTCCTTACCACTTTTTGAAAACAACAGCATGTCATTAACTTGTTGTTCAAGATCATATAAACGATCGTTTAATTTACGCTGAAACTTTGTTTTAGCTGATTCGGTTAATGATGAGTTAGTTAAGTTTTCGCTATATAAAATTGCTGCGGATAAAGGCGTGCGTATTTGATGAGCAAGTGTTGACACCATTTTACCTAACGAAGACAGACGTTGCATTTGTGCTAATTTATCTTGTAATAAACGTGTCTCAGTTAAATCGGTGATCATTATCAATTGACCCGGCTGATTACCTAACGTGGTTATTTCTAGTTTTACTCGACGACCATCTTTTAAAGACACTTCATGCCAGTCATCTTCTTGAGGATTAAAAGAGCGAGTAATCACATTAAACCATGGTTGCCCCAGTATTGGCTCATCAAGCAAGTTTTTCGCAACTTGATTAATTTTAACCACAATACCATTGCCATCTAGCATGACTAAACCCGTTGGCATTACATCAATTAATTGGTTAGCTAATAGTTGATCGCTAAATAAACCTGAGTGACCTTTACTAGGTTTGCTATGAATGCTTGCCTTTGACAGTGAGCATGTTTGCTCATGGGATAATGTTGATTCAGTTACTAGTTCAAAGGGAGCAGCATTTTTAGGTAAAAAAGTATTATTGTTAACAACTTTCTGTTGGTTGACTTGTGATCTTAATGCAGCCAATTCCCCAGGAAAAGCTTCGTGGGCAAGGTTAACAGAGGCATTTTGATCAAGAGGTCTATCTGCGTGCACATTACCGTGCAACTTAATGCCATGTAAATCAGTGTGCTTGGAATTATCGCAAGAACTCGCTTGTGCCATAACTTGTGCCATGAATAGATACCTTTGAAAATTACTTGATATCTATGAAGCATTTAATATGCCACTATTTAAATATATTAAAACAATGAGTTAGATTTAAATTAATGATTAGAAAGTTTATAATGCTGTCAATCTATTGACCTAATAAGACTTAACAGACCTTATTCACTGGGTTTTTGTAAATCATATTTTCGCATTTTTTCCACTAAGGTTGTTCTGCGCATGCCTAATGTTTCAGCGGCTCTAGCTACAACATAATCATGTTTACACAAGGATTGCTTAATTAAAGACACCTCTAAATCAGCCAAATGATCTTTTAAATTTAAGCCATCAGAAGGTAAAACGTTTCCCTGCGAAGTATTATCGGCATTGACCTCTGTCGGTGCTTCTACCTCAGTAGATGTGGATAACTGAACTGCTTCATCTTCATCATCTTCTGAGTAATCAAAGCCAGAAAACAAATCATTAATGGCATCTTGTTCTTGAAGCTCTTCAGGGTAATCAGGGTTATAAACTTGCACATCAATGTGCTGATATTTAAGTGGTAGTTCAGCCACATCAACAATCTGATTACCATACATAATAAGCATACGTTCAATCAAATTAGATAATTCTCTGACATTGCCCGCCCAAGGGTTCTCCATCAATGAAGCAACTGCATTTTCGGTAAAGCGCACGGTATTACCTTGCTCGTGTTTAAAACGAGTTAATAACTCTTTTAAGAGCAAGGGAATATCTTCTTTACGCTCGCGTAACGCTGGTGTCTCGATAGGGAAAACATTCAAACGATAAAATAAATCTTCCCTAAAGCGGCCTTCTGTAATCATTTTTTCTAAATTTTGATGGGTAGCGGCAATCACTCGCACATCGGCTTTAATACTTTTACTGCCGCCAATACGTTCAAAGGTACGCTCTTGTAAAACACGGAGCAGTTTTACTTGCATAGGTTGTGGCATATCACCAATTTCATCAAGAAAAAGTGTGCCACCTTCGGCTAACTCAAAACGACCTTTTCGGCTAGAGATAGCACCAGTAAAAGCCCCTTTTTCATGGCCAAACAGTTCACTTTCAAGCAAATCAGCCGGAATAGCTCCACAATTAACGGGCACAAATGTACCTTTAGCACGGTCAGATAAATTGTGAATATTACGCGCTACTACCTCTTTACCAGTACCTGACTCCCCTAAAATCAATACATTTGCTGGTGTTTTAGCGACTTGCTCAATTAAAAATCGAACTTCAGCCATGGGTTTACTGGTTCCAACAAGCGAGCGAAATAAAGGACTTTTAGTTAAGCTTTTTTCACATCGAGGCAAGTTGTTATGATAGTGGTGACAATGATGAATGAGTTCGGTAAGTTGGGCATAATTTAGCGGAGTAGTAAGCATACCAATAACGTTAACATTAACATTTAACGCATTAGCATCAACAACATCATGTAAAATAAAAGGCATTGAAGGGTTAGCTTTGATTAACGCAGCACATTCATCACTTACTTTGCCGGTTAATATAACGGTTAAAAAGCGGTTAATATCTGACATATGCGCAACGGCTTGTTCTTGCTCACAATGGATAAAATGTTCGCCGACAAAAGCTAATACCGTGGTAATTTGTTGGCTTCTGCCAGCATCGTTGTCAACAATAAGTATTTGCTTATGCCCCATATTTACTGCTATCTCTCTCATCTATCTTTTAATAAAAAGTGCTAACGTACTATTTTTAATGTTTTTATTACGACAAACAATTTTAGCTATTATTAATTTTTAAGCAACAAAAACTTGACGCTAAGTTGGTAAACTGCCATCTAAATGGCACTTTATTGACGATATCTAGAATATTAGTATGTTATGACTTACGTATATTTATCACACAAAATGATGATTCAACGCTATTTATCACTGTCAATAGGAGTGGCATAACTGGTAATTTAGTAAATGTACATAACAACAAACACGAAGCCCTCTATTTACATCATTCACATTCGTCTCTCTTTCAATGATAATTAGTTGTGTTGTAAAAAATCCTATTTCTTAATGATCTAAGGCACATAATTTGCTTTAATCTATTTGATACCTCACTCTAAATTAATAATGGGACTAACATGAGCACATCAATGTTCGATGACAAAAGTATATTAATTACCGGTGGCACTGGCTCATTTGGCAAAAAATATGTCGAGACCCTATTAAAAGTCCACAAACCTAAAAAGATTATTATTTTTTCACGCGACGAGTTAAAGCAATTTGAAATGCAACAGGTGTTCAATCAGCCATGTATGCGATATTTTATTGGTGATGTTAGAGACAAAGAAAGGCTTACCCGTGCCATGCGTGGAGTTGATTATGTAATTCATGCTGCAGCAATGAAACAAGTTCCAGCGGCTGAGTACAACCCTATGGAATGTGTAAAAACCAATATAAATGGTGCTGAAAATGTAATTGATGCAGCACTGGATAACGATGTAAAAAAAGTGATTGCCTTATCGACTGACAAAGCTGCTAACCCAATTAACTTATATGGTGCTACAAAGCTTGCCTCTGATAAGATTTTTGTCGCTGCGAATAATATTTCAGGTGGACACAATACGATATTCTCAGTGGTACGGTATGGTAACGTCGTTGGTTCACGCGGCTCCGTTGTACCTTTTTTTGAAAAATTAATAAATGAAGGTAGTGATCATTTACCCATAACTCATGTTGAGATGACACGCTTTTGGATTTCTCTACAAAATGGCGTTGATTTTGTTCTCAAGAACTTCGAGCGTATGTTAGGTGGTGAAATTTTCGTCCCTAAAATACCTTCAATTAAAATAACAGATCTAGCGACGGCTATGGCACCCAATTTACCACAAAAAATCATTGGCATTCGTCCAGGTGAAAAACTACATGAAGTCATGTGTCCCGGTGAAATTTGTTACAGCACCTTTGAGTTTGACGACCATTTTGTTATCGCGCCTGCAATCAAGTTTAGTAGCCGAAGTAATGACTTCACAGTCAACGCGATTAACGAAAAAGGTAAGCTGGTACCGGAGAGTTATGAATATGACTCTTTAAGTAACGATGACTTTTTAACTGTTGAACAAATTCGTTCGCTTAATGTCCATGCCTGCTTATAACATGAGAGTTCCCTATGTCATCATTTAACCCTGAGACTATGATCCCTTATGGTAAACAGGATATATCAGACGAAGATATTGAAGCGGTAGTTAGTACTTTAAAGTCAGACTATCTAACACAGGGACCCAAAGTACCTGAATTTGAACAGTCGATTGCTCAATATTGTGATGCTGCACACGCGATTGCAACTAATAGTGCAACCTCTGCCCTACATATTGCCTGCTTAGCTTTAGGGGTAAAACCTAAAGATAGGGTTTGGACTTCACCAATTTCTTTTGTCGCCACGGCAAACTGTGCCTTATACTGCGGTGCTATCATTGACTTTATTGACATTGAGTTAACCTCCGGTAATCTTTGTATTGCACAGCTAAAACAAAAACTAGCCATAGCTAAAAAAAACAACAGCCTGCCTAAGGTACTAATTGCTGTTCATATGGCGGGAAATAGTTGTGATATGGCAAGTATTCAAGCCTTATCTGAGCAATATCAATTCGCCATTATCGAAGATGCCTCCCATGCCATTGGTGGAAGTTACAACGGTTATAAAGTTGGTAGTTGCCAATTCAGTGATATTAGCATTTTTAGCTTTCATCCAGTAAAAATAATTACCTCTGCGGAAGGAGGCATGGCACTAACCAATCAGAAAAATCTCGCCAATAAGATGCAACTATTAAGAAGCCATGGCGTCACAAACCAAACTGAGCAAATGACAGAAGCAAGTCATGGGCCTTGGTATTACCAACAAATTGAGTTAGGTTTTAATTATCGTATGACTGAAGTGCAGGCAGCACTTGGATTAAACCAACTAAAGCGATTAGATGATTTTGTAGCGAAGAGAAATGCAATCGCTAAAGTATATGATATTGCCTTTAAGAAGGCTTCATTACAGTGCTTACCTGTTCATAAAACAACGTTATCATCATACCACTTATATATCGTATTATTACCCTGCTCTCAAACACAGAATCGTAAAAGTATAGTCACCACCTTAAGAGCTAAAAATATCTTTGCTCATGTACATTATATTCCTATTCATTTACAACCCTATTACCAAAATTTAGGCTTTAATAAAGGCGACTATATACACGCCGAAAATTATTACCAACGAGCAATATCACTACCTTTATATCCAAACCTAAGCTTACAAGAGCAACAATATATAATACAAACACTTTTAGGTTTACTTGATAACGACACAAACGAGTAATAGTGATGAAACTCGCTTTAGGAACGGTACAGTTTGGTTTAGATTACGGCGTAAGTAATACCAGAGGCCAGGTAAATAAAAGCCAAGTTAAAGACATTTTAGCGGAAGCTGCATTTATAGATATCAATACCTTAGATTGCGCTGGAGCCTATGGAAATAGTGAGCAAATATTAGGGGAGTTAAACGCCAGTAAAGAGTTTAACATTATTAGTAAAGTGCCTGCTTTATCACCTCAACAAGATTCTATTATGCCTTTTGTAAAGCAAAGCTTGTATGACTTAAAGTGCAAAAGACTATCCGCATTATTATTTCACCAAGCTGAGAACCTACTCGAGCATACTTACAAAGAAGAGTTCTATTTACAATTAAAATATTTAAAAAAGCAACATATTGTCGAAAGCATTGGTGTCTCGGTATATTCACCAGAGCAATTAATGCAAATTACACAGGCATATGATATTGACATCGCTCAAGTACCAATCAATGTATTTGATCAACGTTTCATTTCCCCGCAAATACTTACCTTATGTCAGCAAAAAAAAATAAGGTTGCATGCTCGGTCTTTATTTTTACAAGGGTTATTGCTCATGGACGAAGGTCAACGGCAAGTTTACTTCAAGCCTTATGAAGATAAATTCAAGGCTTTTTCTGATTTAGCCAACTACCTCTCTTGCTCTAAAATAACGTTAGCTTTATCAGTGCTATTGGCACGAGATTCGCTTGTCCAGATTAAAAAAAATGCTATTGATATTATTGAGAAAATTGTCGTTGGGGTTTGCAGCACACAACAGCTATCAGAAATAGTAAACGCATACCATCAAGCAAAGCTTTTACAAGTATCAGCCAAAGAACTTTGCTCACTTGCTGATTCAAGAATAGGATTAATCAACCCTAGCCATTGGCAAATAGAACGTTAAAACGAAAGTGCTAGTGAACAATAGCGAAATAACAACTCTATAGACCGAGTAACTATCCAAGGATTTAGTTAATGATTGAAGTTTTAGTGATATTACAAGCAAGAATGTCTTCATCAAGATTACCCGGAAAGGTATTAAAGTTACTACAGGGTAAGCCTATGCTTGAACATCAGTTATTACGTATTTCGCGCATGAAAACCCCCCACCATTTAGTAGTAGCAACAAGTGATGCCGTTGAAGATAATGAGATTAACAGCCTATGTAACGAATTAAACATAAGCTGTTACCGTGGCGCATTAGATGATGTACTTGGTCGCTATTATCATGCGGCTACAGATAATAATAAACATGGCAACATTAAACATATAGTTCGACTGACTGGTGATTGTCCGCTGATAGAGTCAGATGTCATTGATAATGTTATAACACATTATATGAATCAACAGGTAGATTATTGCTCAAACTGCTGCCCTCCAACGTTCCCCGATGGGTTAGATGTTGAAGTGTTAAGTTTAAATGCCCTTAAAACCGCTTATAAAAAGGCAGAAAAAGCTTCTGAACGGGAACATGTTACACCGTTTATTCGTAATAACCCTAAACAGTTCTCACAGACAAACTATGCGAACGAAGAAGATTTATCACACTTTCGTTGGACGGTCGATGAAGCTGTCGATTTTGAACTAGTCAGCAAAATTTATCAGGCACTTTACCCAAATAAACCAGCATTCAATTTAGCAGATATTTTGGCTTTAATCGTCAAGAAGCCTGAGTTAGCTATGCTCAATAACAAGATTGCTCGTAACGAGGGTTTAATTAAATCAGAACGAGAAGATCAAAAGTTTATAAAGACAGGGTTAACATAATGGAAAAATCTTACCTACAATCTAACCAATGGCTTGAACGTGCGCAAAAAATTATTCCATTAGGATCCCAAACTTTCAGTAAAAGCCATACCGCTTACCCTAAAAATGTTTCTCCATTGTTTATTAAACGTGGCGAGGGCTGCCAAGTATGGGATGCTGACGATAATCAATATACTGATTTTGTCAGTGGCTTATTATCCGTATCTCTTGGTTACTGTAATCCTGAAGTGGATGCAGCCGTTATTAAGCAAATAAAATCGGGCGTTACCTTTTCGCTGCCCCACCAGCTTGAAATGGAAGTCGCTGAAAAGTTAGTTGAACTCATTCCTTGTGCAGAGATGGTACGTTTTGGGAAAAATGGTAGTGATGCAACCTCTGCTGCTATTCGTTTAGCGAGGGCTTATACAAGTTGTGAGCATATTGCTGTTTGTGGCTACCATGGTTGGCAAGACTGGTATATTGGTTCTACCACACGAGATTTAGGGGTACCCAAAGCGACAAAAAAACTCACTCATAGTTTTCAATATAATGATATTTCTTCATTAGAAGCACTGTATTCAAATCATCCAGGTAAAATAGCTGCAGTTATTCTGGAGCCCATGAATACCGATTTTCCTAAAAATAACTTTTTACATAAAGTAAAGGCTTTGTGTAAGAAAAATGGTAGCGTATTAATTTTTGATGAAACAATTACTGGTTTCAGATACAGCTTAGGTGGCGCGCAAAAGTTATTTGATGTCACCCCTGACTTAGCTACTTTTGGTAAAGGCATGGCAAATGGCTACCCTATCTCAGCCGTAGTAGGTCGACGTGATATTATGAAGTTGATGGAAGATATCTTTTTTTCCGGCACCTTCGCAGGGGAAACTCTTTCGTTAGCAGCAGTGAAATCGACTTTATCCTTTATGGAAGAAAAACAGGTTGTCGAGCACTTAAAATGCATAGGTGAAAGGTTACTTTCCGGCTTAAGTCAGCAAATAGAGAATTTACAAGCGCAGTCGTGGTTACACATTGCTGGCCACCCCGCTTGGTCATTTTTAATGATTGGGGAACAAGGGGGTTATACAGCAATAGAGTTAAAATCATTGTTTTTACAAGAAATGGCAAAACGTGGAATTTTATTAGGCGGTGGGCATAATTTAAGTTATGCCCATAAGTCCTCAGACATTGACAATTTATTGTCGGTATACCAAGAAGTTTTAATGGTGTTAACTAATACCATTAAAAACAAAGATTTTAATAATGTTTTTAAAGGGCAATTATTAGAGCCCGTGTTTAAAGTACGTTAAGAAAGATGAGTTAATGCATATAGTTTTTCGAGTCGATAGTTCAACTATTATAGGACATGGCCATGTGATGAGGTGTTTAACCTTGGCACAAGCACTTTTACGTACTTTTAAAACACACCAGCAAGTAGAAAAATTATTTATTGTTTTTATCTGCCGCAGCAACAAAGGTAATATAAATCAACGAATCATTGATTCAGGTTTTCATTTAATAGAGCTACCAGCTTCGTCTCAAACTATATCAGCTGATAACACCAACTCTTGGTTGGGGACTAGTTATCAAGAGGATGCTTTACGATGTATCGAACAGATTAAGACATTAACCGATATCTCTTTACTTGTTGTCGATCATTATGCAATTGACCACCACTGGCAATCGTTAATTAAACCCTATTGCCAAAAAATGTTCGTGATTGATGATTTAGCAAATCGTCAACACGTTTGTGATTATCTTTTAGATCAAACCTATCTTCGCAATTGCAGTGACTATAATGCGTTAATACCAGAGCATAGTGCTATGTTACTTGGGCAGCAATACATTCTACTTAGAGATGAGTTTAGCGCTTTGAAAGCTTCAGCGACTAGACGACGACAAGTCTACATGACAGCTAACAATTCATCCACATGCAATATTCTCATTACTATGGGGGGAAGCGATCCTGAAAACTTATCGAAAAAAGCTTTGCTTGCCATTAAGAAATTAATTCAGCAGGAAATAGAGGTGACCACTAATGTCGTCATCTCAAGTAAATCAAAACACTTAAACGCATTAAAACAGTTTTGTCAAAGCAACACTTGGGCAACTCTCATCGTTGACAGTAAAAACATGGCAGAGTTAATGTTAACTGCAGATATTGCCATAGGTGCTTGTGGTGGCACGGCATGGGAACGGTGTGCGTTAGGTTTACCTTGTTTAACAACCATTAATGCAGAAAATCAGCAGTTAATTGCCGATAATTTAACGACTAAAGGAGCAATAATAAACTTGGGCTGGCACCAAGACGTCACTATAGATTCAATGAGTTACGCCATTAAAAGTTTACAGGGAAATACTGATAAGTATAAAAAGATGGTTAGCGCCTGTTTTGATGTTTGTGATGGCACAGGCACACAAAAGGTAGCGCAATTTATCATGACTGAAACGTTGAACACACCCCAAAAGCAGATTTACGCCGACACTAACAATGTGAAGTTTCGTGAAGCGTCTATCGATGATTGTGAATTAACTTTCCACTGGCAATCAAATAAAAAAACCCGTCAATACTTCAATAATCCTGAAACACCATCATGGCAAGAGCATAAGCAATGGTATCAAGATTGCTTAAAGGATAAAAACAGAACACTGATAATACTTCAAGATCAATATAGCAATAATATTGGCTTGTTACGTTTAGATAAGCAGATAACCAATCAATGCACGATTAATTGTTATGAAGTTTCACTCATTATAGCGCCCAGATACCAAGGTAATGGTTTTTCTGTTTTAGCCTTAAACAGTTTAATAAAACGCAATGAAAATTCAAAATATATTGCTAACATTGACCCAAAGAACACGGCATCAAAAAAAGCTTTTATTAAGGCAGGCTTCACGCAATTTTCATCAACTACATATCAGTTAACGGTAGCTAATTTTAAGGTGAGCACTTAACAATGAGAATATTAATGAGTGCGGCTGGTTCATCTGCCGCAACAGAAATAATAAAACATATTCAGAGCCTTGGGCATTATGTTATTGGTGTAGACGCAAATGAACATAGCACCGCTTTAGCAACTCATGTATGTGATGAATTTTATCTATCTCCTTTATGCAGTGACGATGATTTTATTCCTTTTATAAATAACTTAGATGAAAAATTCGACCTTTATATACCTTTTATTGATGAAGAATTAAGCTTGTTATGTCAACACCCCAAGTTGTTACCAAGTGTCGCGAACAAGCTACTCTTGAGTGCTAAAGACTCGATTATTACCTGCACCAGTAAAATAAAATTTCAAACTTACTGCCAAAAAAACAACCTGCCTGTTGCACCATTAACTACAACTTCACCGGCTATTTTCAAACCAAACCATGGTCGAGGAAGCAAGGGAATATTTTATATAGATGATAATAGTTTAATACCTTACTTTTCCAAACAAGACGGTGTTATTCAACGAGTTATTGAAGGCGTAGAATATACAGTTGATGTGTTAACTGGCAACGATTCACAGTGGCTTTTTGGTCTAGCTAGAAAAAGATTAGAAACAGCAGGTGTTTCGAGAATAGGAGAAGTTGAGCAAAATCCGCAAGTGTTGGCACTAGCGAAAAAGTGTTGTGATGTTTTTAGTTTTAAGGGGCCCATCAATATTCAAATTATGTTAG
This sequence comes from Colwellia sp., assembly GCA_042091395.1. GTDB lineage: Bacteria > Pseudomonadota > Gammaproteobacteria > Enterobacterales > Alteromonadaceae > Colwellia. The sequence goes on along the minus strand of JBELHN010000001.1, from coordinate 85,837 downwards.
ATAAAAAGAATATCGCTCATTTAATCGAAATTAATCCTCGTTTGTCTGGTAGTTTAATTTTCTCAACGTTAGCAGGCTTTGACATCATTGATTTAGCAATAAAATCGCGACTATCAATCCCCTTTAACATTCCTCATGTTAACGAAATCCGAAATCAAAAGTTCATTCGTTTTTGGCAAGAATTCATATGTTAGTTAATCAGCTATTTGAACAATTAAAAGGTTATGATGAAGTAATTTTTGACTTAGATAATACGCTTTTTTATCAGCAAGATTATGATCGCGGAGCGTTTGAGGATATAGAATTGTACTTGAAAAAGCTAAATACTGTCAGCAGCTCAGGTATAGCAAGTTTTTTATTAGCACATAAACAATTAAAAGGTAATAAGTACCCAAAACTATTTAATGACGCGATAAGTCAATTTCACTTACCTGCGAACTTATTAGCCATAATGTTAGAGCGTTATACTCAACATGACGGACGTTATATTTCTGCAGAGAAAAGCTTAATTCCTTCAGTAAAAAAACACTTAACCGATAAGAAACTCTTTGTTGTCACTAACGGAAGAGAAACAGTCCAAAGTACCAAGCTTAAATGTTTAGCCGTAGAAAAATTCGCGGTATCATTTATCTGTTCGCCTAAAAATAGCTTACAGTTAAAGCCAAGTCGTTTCGCATATGATGAATTATCAAAACAACACGAGTTTATTAACCCTGTTATGGTGGGAGACGACCTGACAACTGACGGTTTATTTGCAAGAAATTGCAATATACCTTTTATTCACTTTGATATAAGCCAAGTCGATCAATGATTATAAATAACGTTAAAATAGCTCAAGGTAATAAGCCATTTATCATCGCAGAAATGTCAAATAACCACCTCTGTGATCTCTCTATCGCCAAAAAAATAATTGAGCAAGCAGCCAAGTGTGGAGCTGATGCGATAAAGATTCAAACTTATACCGCAGATTCATTAACTATTGATTGTGATAAACCTGAGTTTATTATTCAAGATGACCTATGGAAAGGACAAAGTTACTATCAGCTGTATAATAAAATTGCGATGCCAATAGAGTGGACTGAAGCGTTATTCGAGCATGCGAAAAAGCACAACATTATTATCTTCAGCTCACCATTTGATGAAGAGTCAGTAAAGTTATTAGAAACACTCGACTGCCCTGCTTATAAAATTGCTTCATTTGAAATACAAGACTTCTCATTACTTAAAGCCGTAGCGAAAACAGGTAAGCCGGTAATAATGTCAACCGGTATTGCAACATTTGATGAAATCAAGCGCAGTATTAGCTTTTTAAAACAGTATGGTTGTAATGATATTGCTATTCTTCACTGTACGAGTGCTTACCCGTCAAGTTTCGAACAAATGAATTTATCTGCAATTAAAGAGCTAGCGTCTCTAGGTATTCTTTATGGTTTATCTGATCATAGTTTAACTAACATCCCTGCTATTGCTTCCATAACATTAGGGGCAACGATTATTGAAAAACACTTTACCTTAGATAGAGCATTAGGTGGACCTGATGCAGAATTCTCGCTTAACCCTACTGAACTAACTTCATTGGTCACTGATGCTAAATCAACATGGCTAGCGCAAGGTGATAGTAATATTTTCAATAACACCAAAAGACCAGGAAAAAACCATGGTCGTTCAATATACGTGACAAAAGACATTAAAGCCGGAACAACCTTAACTGAAGAGAATACTCGTATTATCCGCCCCGGTTTTGGTTTATCACCGAGTTTATACGAAGAAATATTAGGTAAAAAAGTGCGTACTGATATCGATTTTGGCACAGCATTAACATGGGAGCTTATTGATGAATAAAACCATTCTAGCTATTGTTGCTCACCCTGACGATGAAGTCATCGGCTGTGGTGGCACATTAGCAAAACATAAAGCCGCTAATGATAACATCCATATTATTTACATGACCGATGGTGTATCAGCAAGAGTAGATGCCGAAGTTAATGATGCTAGTTGCAGAAATGACATGGCAAATGAAGTTGGTGCCCATTTAAATGCCAAACAATATTTCTTAAACTACCCTGATAATAAGATGGATGAAGTGCCATTAATCGATATTGTGCAATCTATTGAGTCCCTTTTGACGGCTATTGCACCTGATATTATATATACCCATCATGTAGGCGACTTAAATATCGATCACCAAATAGTACACCGAGCGGTTATAACGGCAAACAGGCCGCAACCAACAAACAAGGTTGCCAACATCTATAGCTTTGAAGTGAATTCAAGTACTGAGTGGGCAATAAAAAGCAATGCCAACCAATTTACGCCAACAAGCTTTATTAACATTACCGAGCACCTTGATGATAAAAAAGCTCTATTAGCAATGTACTCAGCAGAAATGAGACCTTACCCTCATACTCGTTCAATAGAAGCAATATTAGCGTTAGCTACTGTAAGAGGCACAAGTGTTGGCGTAAATTATGCTGAAGCTTTTATGCTCATTCGTGAATTAAAATAGACTCGTAGATAATAAAAAGGTTAATTATGAATTGCCCGGTTTGTCACTCAACAAATGCTCGCCCCTGCATTACAATAGAAAATAGTCCTATTTATCAGCACCCAGTGACTGATCCAAGTGTAATTCCTGCACCTTATGCTGTTAGCTTATATTATCAGCAATGCGATGATTGCTCCCATGTCTACCAAATAGGAGACCACCGAGATTTATTAGAGAAAATATATTCACATCATTATTATACTCCACCACCAAGTAACCTAGGCACGACCTTTAGAGATGACTTTCTGTACTTTCTAAAACAAAACAACCTGAATAAAACATCAATCTCGTCAGTACTTGAGGTAGGCTCATCAAGTGGTGAAATGTTAGCGACATTAAAAGATGAATTAGCGATAAGTTGTGCGGAAGGTTTTGAACCCAGTATTGAGTCGACACAAGCAGCAAAAGCAAAAGGCTTAACAATATATTCAGACTTCTTCACCACAGAAACAGTGAAAAAAATCTGTAACACTTATGACCTTATTTATTCTCGCCACGTTATTGAGCATATATTTAATTTTGAAGATTTTTTTCAAGCAACAAATGCAGTTAGCCATGACAAGACCCACCTTATAATAGAAACCCCTAGTTTAGATTGGGCAATAACCAATAACTCAACAATCGCTTTTCATATAGAACACATACATGTTTTTTCAGAATTTTCTTTAATTCATTTGGCCAATCAATTTGGCTGGTTTAAGGCAGCAAGTACTGTAACTAGCTCCGGTAATCTTATTACTTCATTCACAAAATCAAATTTTTCGACCAATCAAATTAAAAAACCTGAAAACATTGCAGGGTTGCAACTTAAAAACCAAGCAGTTTGGGCAGATATCAGCAAAATGGCAAAGGATAAAAAAATAATTTTGTGGGGAGCTGGAAGTTGCGGTATATCCTTAATGTCGAGTGCCAATGTAAAACCAGATTACTTAGTTGATGGCAATCGAGATAAAGCAGGGAAGTATTTTTGTGGTATTGAGCAAGCCGTTGAATATGCTCCTTCCATAATAAAAAACTTAATAGCAAAAGATGAAGATTTTAACTTTTTATTAATAATATCATCTTCATTTTATCGAGAAATTCAAGAAAATATAGCTAAACTAGGCTGGCGAGGCGAAATTTATATTCCCGAAATATTTTAAATTCGCCTAATCAAAGCTGCTGGATAAGACGAGTATCTTCTAGTAAATAGAGTGGTTAAGTATGACATTAAATAAAAATATTAAAATTGAAAGTGAACACGTTAAGGAAATTTACTTACAATCAATTTCCTTAGCCGATCTATCTGACGCATATGTTGACTGGCTTAATGACGAAGCTATAAATGAATATTTAGAAGTCCGCTTTTCACCACAAACCTTAAAGAGTGTTCTCACTACAATTGAGTCATCAATAACCTCACCTCATGAGTTTTTATTTACGATAAAGTTACAAGACAATGACCGGCATATTGGCAATATTAAAGTGGGCCATATTAACTATATGCACAACATTGCCCATATCAGTTTATTTATTGGTGATAAGTCATGTTGGGGTAAAGGCATAGCAACACAAGCCATTAGGCTAATTTCTCAATATGGCTTTAAAGTATTGAAATTAAGGAAACTCTGTGCTGCCGCTTACGATGTTAATCCTGCAAGCACGAAAGCGTTCATAAAGTCAGGGTATGTTGATGATTGTATTTATACACAGCACTATACCTATAAGGGAAGGCCTTGTGATCTAGTTCAAGTGTGCATGTTTGATCACCAAGCGGAAGTACTCCCCACAATTTCAATACAACCTAATATTTAAGGTACTTAGGAATTTCGTATTGCAAAATATCTACCAAATAAACATGATCTCGTCGCTGCTGAGCATCATGCATAATTGCTAATAATTGCGTTAATATCTTTAACGTTTCAGGTGTAAAAAAGTCAGATAACTTCATAAGATCATCAAAAACTTCAGTTAATAGTTCATTAGCTTGCCCTTCTCTAGCTTGTAAAAAAGCAATACTAGTCTGGTCAATTTTTTCTAAAAGTTTTTTATAATACATATTTAATTATTATTTCTATCAATATTATGAAGTAGGAGGCCAAATTCTTGTGCCTCTAATGGTCGCGCCTTTTCGACTACCATTATAAAAATCAACATGCTTGACCAAACTAATATAGTCTTCTAAATCCCTTAAATACCCTCGATAGTTCAATAGCGTAGGAACACGTTCATTAAAGCCATTGAGAACCCAGTGAGGTGATTTTTCAACAGTAATATGAACTGCATCATCAGAAACATCTTCTCGCCAGTGAGTATGAGTCTTCCCACCTGGAAATGAAAAATCAGCCCCAAGCAATAACACTTTATTTGCTCCCATTTGAATAACAAGATCAATGGCCGGATGAATAACGCTACCGCCACAATAAAGACGCCCTTTAGCGTGTATACCGTTAATACTATTGTACAGCTCTCCCTTAGAGTAAGCGGTATACCTAGGCCCTTGCCACGCAGATAATAATGACTCACTAATGACGGGAAAATACACTAAAGGCACTTTTTTAAAGTAGGCCATATTTACACCTTTGAATAGTTTTTTGGCGACAGGGTCAATCGAAACCACAATATCTGGCATTATGCCATTGTTAAAAAGTGGTATAACCGCAGCATCTACAGCGACAAGCGTAAAGTTATCACGAGTATTTTTAAGTGACAAAAAATCATAATGTTCAGCGAGAGTTGGCCCTGCACCACAGACTATAAAGCTTTTGTTATTCTTAGATAAAAATAAACGTTTTACATCAAGATCCTTTTTAATATAATTAATATTGCTATTCAATTGCGCTAATAACGCCTTATTATTAACACCTCGTTTTTCATTAATAAAATCGTGGTCTAAAGCTAAGCACACTCGATCCCTTAATGGCGAACTTTCTTCACTCGCTAACGTTAACGCAGCAGGTAAAGCAATAAATGGACGGCTTAATTGTTCATTTTGTTCAGAAGTCCTGAGCAGAACTCGTTTATCTTCGAGCCAGGAGCGTTGATCAAAATACGATAAACACGCTTTAAACACGGTAAGATTTAATATAACGATAGAAAGTTGACTCAACTGCTGACGTGCGAGTAACAAGGTTTGAATAGTACCTAACGTGCTACCATATAGTGTAACTTTTTTGCTCGTTATATTTAGCTGTTCAAGTTGACAACTCGCTTCAGCAACTTGATCGTGACTACTCGCAAGTTGAATATTATCAAAAACTAATGATACCTGTTTATCTTCAACAAGTTGTACTTGAGCTACTTGATATTGAGTTAAAGCTATTTGGCTAGAGAGTTGTGGCCATCTCCGAGAGATAACAGATAAATTATCATCATATATAGACAAAATAAGTAACCTATACCGAAGGAGGAGTATTTCTTAATTTAACAATCCACTGACAATCTAATACATAGTGAGCATTTTCTGCATTATCTCGATAATAAACAGGAGCAACTGCTAAAAAGTCTCGATAAATAGCTAAACCTTTATTAAACAGTTCAAGAGATTCTTCATCATTACTTGCTTCATAGAGCAATTGGGTCAGTATTACTTGAATGTGCATAACTGTACCAATTAATAAATCATGAATGTGATCATTAGTTTTACGGATTAAATCGGTATTCATCAACAGTAAATCAGAAGCTTCACGAATGGTTTCTACAGAGGATTTATTTAGTTTAATTAACCTCTCGCAAGTCTCATCAAATAATGCATAATCCAAATTGTCAACTAAACGGTTATAGAGCAATAAACCTTTATCTTCATGAATAGCATTGGCATAGGTTTGACTAACTAGCTTGCTTTTTTCTAAAACCAGCTTTGACTCAAATAATGGCGCGAGTTCATTAACTTTTGTCGGAATACTGCCGGGGATCAAAGCACCATCACTCAAGTTATAACAATTTAAATCAGCACAACCAAGAATTTGTTTACTCAAGCTGAAATTCGACTGATTAAAAAATGGGTCACAAATAAATGTGCCACCAAAGTTTCCTGGCACTTCTATTTGGTCTATATCTTTTATTTCATACAGATCTTTGTCTTCTAATTGATCGTTATAATAAAGACTCTTTTTACTATGATGTAAGTCACCTCTTCTATGGCCTAAGTCGATGCCGCATAGGAAAAAGTTTTTAAAGCCTAAGTTATACCCCATAACAAGTGCAGTATTCGCCACCGTTGGATTAATAAAGTGATAAGATGTAAAAAGCTCAGTACCTTCGACATCCCTTACTAATAATGCTGAAGAAGGTTCATGTTGTTTCGCGGCCATCATTTTACGATCAAATAATGTATATACTTCTGGGTGAACTGTCGTTGGTGCTAAGAGTATGATGCCTTCTAAAAACTCTGCAGGACAATAGTGGGTAATTTTTTCAGCAACAGGGAAAGTCCGCTCTTGTTCACAATGGAAGTCTGGTTTAATACCATATTTGTATAATGCGCTTAATGCACTACCACAACTAATCACAATTGCTCTATCTTGATAAGCTTTAATTGTGTCAACAAGCTCATCTAAAGAAGGGCCGTTTCCTACGATAAATAGGGGCACCTCTGACACCTTATTCTCTAAGACAGCCATTTTTCTTAGTAGAGGAACTTGGTTTTTTAAATTCCCTAACATATGTCCAATCGACATAACCGCATCATCGAAAAAGCCTAACCCTTGTCCCATTTCTGTATAGCGACGATTAAACTCATTTAGCATAGAGTTGATTTCAGGGGTTTTATAGTGAATATAACCGGCAACATGTGATAACTGATAGCGTCCATTGTTATGGCTTGACTTCATAAAATCTTCAAAAAAGGTATCTTTTTGCTCACCAAGAGAGATAAAAACCCTTGTACCCTTTCTATCAAAATTGTTGAGGATCATATCCCAATTGACACTGAATAATGAAACAAAAAACAAATCTAAATCTGGCTCAGCAATATTGATACAAGAAATATTATAATATTGTGAGATTAACTCTAAGTGATAACCCGCCCCAACACCAAAAACAATTAACCCGCTGAGGTTTTTTTTATTTTCTTTGGCCTCGTCACTTTTTTGGGGCAATAAATCAAGCATCTTATCTAAAAAGTCAACATGAATAAAATTAGCTTCGTTACCTTTTTCAACATCAAAATTAAAATTAAAGCGTTTAATATTTGGCAATTTTTTAAATTTCTCAAATTGAACCAAAGTTTCTAGATAGGAAGGGTAAGCATACAAGTAGTTACCTGTTTCAGAATTTAGTGCATTTACAAAACCATTTGTAGTATCAATACCGGTTTTCACTGGTTGGTAGGTAGAAAAGAAACTATATATATCAGGGTAATAATTTTTAAAAGCAGCCATATTAACATCATAGTTAGCCATTAAATCTTCATCACTAGAGACTAATAATGACATCTGATCTGCTGCTGCTTGCAATAGCTTTTCATGTTCTTCTACTGACAAGTTAGACTGCTTCATTTGTTCAAGCTGTTGCTCTGCTTCTGTTAAACTTTCGAATGGGTTACTCACGCTAGCTCACTTATAGTAGGTTATTATAATGTTTCAAAGCTTTTCTAGCTTGATGCTGTTTAATGGATTTTGACATATTTTCTTGCCGTTTGGACATTAACTCCTCTGAGCTAGATTTGTCTTGTCCTTGAACCCAGGTCAACAACTCAAGTAGTTGGTCATTAAATTCGGAACTCATTTCAGAAGATGGTGGTAGGTTATCACAGAGTTTTTCAAGCAATTTTTGTCGTTCAACTAGAGCAATATTGCATTGCTCTATGTCATTTTTTTCAACAAATTTATTAGCTGTCTGGGTAAGCTCTCTAATGCTATTAGATAATGATAAAAACACATTATCACTAAGCATTAACTAGCTAATTCTTTGGACTTTAATAAGGAAATGCCTTCTTCTTTATCGGCGTTAGGCATTGTCTGCCAAGCTTCACTCAAAGGCTTAAGTAACTCAGTAACTTCATCAATAGCCTTAACATCTAAAGAAGTTGTTACATCAGTTAAACGCTCAATACAGTAACCATATAACTGGTAAAAGTTATCAGAAATCTGCGGTTGCGAATCATGGTCTAAACAATCTTGCAAAGAGCGGATAATACTCATTGCTTTGCTTAGCTGTTGAGATTTAAGCTCGAACTCTTTGCGGTTAATTGCACCTTTAGCGACAGAAAGACTTTCAAAAACCCCATTAAATAGCATGCTAATAATTGTATGAGGGTCTGCAGCAATTACTGCGCTCTCTCGGTCTACTTGCTTATATGCCTTTAAATTGTTTCGCATATTTTCACCTATAAGTAAATTTAATAGAAATACCTTATCTAGTCATCAGATTTAGGAGTTAATCCTGCTAAAACTCCAGTCAAATAAGAAGATGTTGCATTATATTGTGAAATTGTAGAGTCTAAATAAGTAAACTGTTTTCTTAACGTCTCTTCATAAGACCTTAAGCGATCCTCTAAATTTGCGTACTCATCAGCAATTCCACTAACTCTCTCATTTAGTGTGTTTTGACGTTGTGTTAAAACGCCATCACTTGAGATATAGCCATCAATCATATTCGACATTTGAGTGGCTATACCATTTGATGATGCAAATAGCTCGCCAAGATCTGCTAATTTATTTTCTAATGCGTAATCAAGTTTTTCTTGACCACTGGAAATATTAGCAGAACTAAAGGTAGACTTTCGTAAATTACCGTTTCGATCAAGCTCTAAGCCTATATCTGACAAGGCACTGAACGAGCCTGAAACACCACTAACAGTTTCAATAACGGTATTAACAAGGTCTTGTTTCACCTGACGAACGTTTGGATCAAATGCTAATCGACCTTGTTTAGGTGCTGCTAGCCCCGTCAAATTATCGACGAGAGCATTGTAGCCCGAGATAAATTCATCTATTAATTCATTACCGTATTCAGAATCTTGACTAACAGAGATGGTTGCTGGTGAGCCGACTGTAGTCACTTCACTGACCGTAAAAGTGATATCTTCAATACTATTATTGAATTCATTAGTGTCGCTGGTAATTAAATTTCCATCCACATAAACTCTCGCATCTTGTGCAACATCATCGACTCCTTGAGTCGACAAACTAGAGATATTATTCAGTGCGGCACTGCCTGTAGAAGATACCGTTAAATTATTAACGTCGCCGCTAACCTCTGAGTTGTATACTAGGTATGTGCCCGCATCTGTGTTAATAATATTTGCTGTCACACCAAAATTTTCAGCCTGAGCGTTAATGCTATCTCTAATATCACTCAAGGTATCTGAAGCACCAATCGTCACATCAAAAGTTTCCGAGCCAGCATTAAATGTGAGTGTTCCTGCGCCTAAAATATCTGTAGAGGCACCTTGCAAGGTTGACTGACGCCTACTGCCCTGTGCTATCTGCTCTACATCAATTTCAAAGCTGCCATTACTAGCAAAACCATTGGTTTTAACTTCTACTGCAGAGCTGTCAGATGCTGTAACTTGTTTATTAAATGCGTCGACATCTGATAATTTAGTTAAAATATCATTAAACGAAGATAATGCTGATTTAAAGCTACCTACGCCAGAAAGCTCAAGGTTTAATCGTTCTTCTTTTTCTTGTAGTCGAATTTCTTGAGGGATCGCTTCAGCATCAATATACGCCACAACAAGACTTTCTAGGTCTATTCCTGAGCCTATACCTAAGCTTGTAACTGCCATAACTATCTCCTCTTAACGAATAATCCTGATAGGACTAACAATTGATTTAACTAAAACACTAAACGTGTCGGTCAACCAACAAACCTGAAACTGCTTCAATTTCTTGGTGTAAACTTTTAATTTTTTTAGCCATTGACAATATTTTGTCACTTGGAAATTGACTAATTAATTCTTGTGTTTCTTTATCAGTCACTTTTATTACGGTTTTTCCAGAATTAGTATCATTAGAAAAAGCCACATCCTTAAAAGCATTTTTAATGTAGCTTGAGACAACCTCTAACGCTTCGTTAACTTCGTCTTCACTAACCTCACCCGCGATTTTAGGACTAGTTTCTTTATCTGCTGATAATTGTAGAAATTTATCACTAATACTAGCACCTTCTTCCACTTTTTGGGCAGTAACATTATTATTACTCAGCTTCTTATTCTTAGGAATGACTACTGCTTGAGTAGAAAAATTAGCTTCTGTGTTATTAAAACTTAAATCCTGACTCATAATACTCACCTCTAGCTTGTATTAAAAAACAATTAAGGGAGCTTGAAAACAAGCTCCCTTAATAACCGAACCTTTAAGCTTTATCTATCAATTATAACAGTGACAATGCTATTTGTGGTTGTTGGTTTGCTTGAGCTAGCATTGAACTTGATGCTTGTTGTAATACACTGTTACGTGCTAACTGAGCTGACTCTTTAGCATAATCGGCATCTTCAACACGTGAACGTGACGCTGATACGTTCTGAGCTGTATTATCGTTACTACGAATAACTGAGCTGAAGCGGTTTTGTTTCGCACCTAAGTCTGCACGAACACCATTCACTACTGCTAATGCACTATCCATTTTAGTAATGGCGGTCTGTGCATTGGTAAAAGTATCAATACCACCGGCAGTACCTACTACAGTAGCGAAGTTAGTAGAAACCGAAATTTCGATAAGTTGGCCTGCATCAGCACCTACTTGAAAACTTGCTGTGTAAGTACCATTAAGAAGGTCAACGCCACCAAAACTTGTTTGACTTGCAATTCTAACCAACTCATTTTCTAATTCTGTGTATTCTGCATTCAATGCGGTTCTATCTGCTGTAGTGTTTGAACCGTTTGAAGACTGAACTGCTAATGTACGCATACGTTGAACAGTATTCGTATATTCGTCTAACGCACCTTCAGCTGTTTGTGATAAAGAGATTGCATCGTTAGCGTTACGAGTTGCTTGGTTTAAGCCATTAATTTGTGAAGTCAAACGACTTGAAATTTGTAAACCCGCTGCATCATCTTTTGCACTATTGATACGTTTACCAGAAGATAAACGTTCGTATGAAACACTCAGATCGTTAGTTGATCTTGATAACTGACGTTGTGCATTTAATGATGAAATATTACTGTTAACCGATAAAGCCATGTTGAACTCCCGAGTGATTGCACTCTTAATATATTATTTGTAATTAAAATATTTAAAGTTACTCGAAATATATATTAGTAACTCCGCTCACAAACTTTATCGGGCACTCAAAAAATAACTTTAGTAAAACTATAAAATTATTTTTAAATAACATAAAAAAACAGCATTAAGCATTGATATAATTAAGTAAAAAAATTTTATTTTTTATTAAATTTTTACTTATAAAACCCAAAAGCCTCCAAAGAGGCTTTTTAAAAATAAATTATCCGTTAATTTATTGTAATAGCGACAAAGCTATTTGTGGCTGCTGGTTAGCTTGCGCTAACATTGAGCTTGATGCTTGCTGCAATACACTATTACGTGCTAATTGTGCTGACTCTTTAGCATAATCAGCATCTTCAATACGTGAGCGTGACGCTGAAACGTTTTGTGCTGTATTGTCATTACTACGTATAACAGAACTAAAGCGGTTTTGTTTTGCACCTAAGTCGGCTCGAACACTGGTTACCTCTGCTAATGCGCTATCCATTTTATTAATAGCGGCCTGTGCATTGGTAAAAGTATCGACACCACCAGCTAAACCTACTGTTGTAGCAAAGTTTGTCGAGATTGAAATCTCGATAATCTGCGCTGCATCAGCACCAACTTGGAAGCTTGCTGTATAAGTACCATTAAGAAGGTCAACGCCACCAAAACTGGTTTGACTTGCAATACGGACAAGTTCATTCTCTAATTCTGTGTATTCAGCATTCAAGGCGTTTCTATCTGCTGTGGTATTTGAACCATTTGAAGATTGAACAGCTAAGGTACGCATACGTTGAAGAGTATTAGTATATTCATCTAATGCCCCCTCTGCAGTTTGGGCTAGTGAAATACCATCATTAGCGTTACGAGATGCTTGATTCAAGCCATTTACCTGAGCTGTTAAACGACTCGCAATTTGTAAGCCCGCTGCATCATCTTTAGCACTATTGATGCGTTTACCAGAGGATAAGCGCTCATATGAGGTACTTAATTCATTTGTGGAGTTACTTAATTGACGCTGGGCGTTCAACGATGAGATATTACTATTTACTACTAAAGCCATGATTATCATCTCCTAAGTTTAGATAGTAGCTCCTGTTATTGATGCACATTGCTTTGGAACCACAACATTATAATTTTGACATGTTATTTAAAGCATTAACTATGCCAACAAGAAAAACTTTAATTAAATATAATTAAATAAAGATAAGTCTTTGATTTGCATGAAGGTTTGTTGTGCGGCTTGTAATGCAACTTTTGATTTTTCAAAAGTTGATATTGCTTTGGCAAAATCTAAATCTTCAATATTAGAACTGCCCTTGGCAATACTAAGCTCTTGATCTAGATGATTGTTCTGTTGGCTCTCAATTAAGCTCAGTCTAACCCCTGCTTGACTCCTACCCGAAGTCATGTGGTCCAGGGCCTCATCCAGTTGACTCAATATTGCAGAGTAGTCATTACTATGCTGGCTGGGGTTTGCAGGGGTTGTACCAACGTTCATCCAATCAATAGCTGATTTAATGGTGTCGAATATACTGATTGTTTTTGCAGGCGATATCTCTAATTGATCACCCGGCAATGGGTTGCCGCCAATTTTAACCTCTATGCCATTAAAGGCAACTGTTTGCCCTGGTGTATATGGTGATGTGGGATAAACGGCAACACCATTATTATCAGTTACGGTTAAATCACCAGGTGCTGAAAAGGTAAAAGTGTAGTTTGGTGGAAAACCTAGCTCATCATAACTGGATGGATTAGCTACCACAGCAGTATTAACTGCTATCCCCCCTACATTTGTAAGGTAATTTGGTACAAAATCTCCGATAGGGTTAGCAACATTTTCAAATGCCTGATCACCAGGTTGGTTTAATTCAACATTAATATTTTTACCTATTTGGAGTTCTCGCTTACCACTGTCACCGTTGTAATTAACTGTATTATTAACTTGCAATGAAAAAGGTTCCGTTTCCACTTGAAAGCCGGAGAAAATGTAGCTTCCTGTCTCATCTTTACTGTTTGCCACATCTAATAGTTGAGATTGACTATTTTTAGCGATATCAGCAAGTGCACTTAAATCACTATCAGAGAGGGTGCCGTTATTTGCTTGTATAAACAGTTGTTTTAACTCCTGCATAACACCTTCTGCTGTTGTAAAAGATGTTTCAAGCAGAGTATTTCTATTTTCAGCCTGAATGATATTACGCTTATACTTGTCTATATTAACCATATCTTCTTTATATCCAGACAGTGTGCCGAAAGATACAGCATCATCTTTTGCCGTTAAAATTCGCTTTCCACTTGAGATATATTCGACTTGATTATTAACATCAGAAGATTTGTTGCTAATTTGTTGAGCATTTTGAAAGTAAAATTGTGCGGTAGAGACGCGCATAGGTAATCCTTATCTCACGGCCGATAAAATGGTATCGAAGATTGTATTTGCTGTTGATATAACTTGCGATGCAGCCTGATAAGCTTGTTGGAATTTTAGTAAATTCGCTGCTTCTTCATCCAAGTTCACCCCTGATGTCGATTGATTACGATTGTAAGCCTGTGTAAATAGTGCTTGGGCTGTATCGGCAGAAATATTGGCATTACTGGCTTTAGAGCCAACTGTTGAGGTGGTAATAGCAATACTTTTACTAAAAGTTTCATTGCCTCCTTCAGTCACACCTAGCTCTTGAGTTTTTGCCATAAGTACAGCGTTACCACTATTACCAACACCAAAGGCATCACCTATAATAAATTTTTCTGGAGCTAGAACCCCTTGACCTGATGGTTGCCCAGATATTTCTATTTCAAAAGCAGGATTCACAGGTGGTAGACCAATCACAGCGGTATTACCAGCAATGAAAGTCCCTGAGGTAATAGCACCAACCACTGAGGGAGGGGTTGGTGGCGGTGTTGCTGGATTAGCGTCATAAATACGGTAACTAAAGGTCCCGGGAGAACTTTCATAAACATCCACTAATAACTCAGTATTTGCCGGGGCGTTAGTAAAGTTTCTAGCGGCAACGGGATCTATTACACTAATAATTTCTACACTACCATCACTCACATTATTGGACGATGGGGTGACACCAACAGGCGTACTAGCTGCAATAGCATCGCCATCAGTTAGCGTTGCTTTCATCAATGCAGCACTATTTTTAGTTGGTATCACCTTAAAAACATCACCTGCTACGGGTACCCCAGACTCAACAAAAGAAAAACCATAATCTGGTGACGAGGGAGTATGCGTGCCTGCCGGAGTGCCTGAGCCTGGTGGACCTAAATTTTCAGTTGCTCCAGAGGTAAGGTTATATAATGTAAAATCTGTACCATCAAAACGCACTTCAAATGCATCCGTCGGTATTAATGACACATCATTGACAAAGATTTGGCCTAGACTGGTTCCTGTATTTGAAGATAAGGCCTGCACCCGACCTTGCTGTAATTGTGTCGTGTTGATATCGGTAAACAGATTAGCGCCCTGTAAACCATTTAAATCTAAACCACTGGCCTGACTATCGTTTAATGTAGCTGATATTGCCATCGCTAAACGATCAATTTCAATACCTGTTTGCATTAAGTGTTGATCTCTAAATTCAACACTTGCCGCTAGGGAACCGCCTAATGTTGACGCATTTAATGCAACACTACTACTGCCACTTACTAGGCGTAATTCGGTCATCATTGCATCGGGATCTCCCGCACTAACTTGCAATGCCATTGGGGTTATGCCTGCAACTAGGGTAGTTCCCTGACCTATCATGACAGTTAATACACCATTACTGTCCTCAACGGTAGATACTCTTGTATACTCACTCAACTCACCAATGAGTTGATCTCGTTTATCAAGTAAATCATTTGCTTGCCCCGAGACTGAATTACCATTTGACTGCATAATAGTCTCATTAATGTTGGCTATCTCTTCTGATATTTCAGACACTTTACTCGCTATTTGCTCAATTTCACCATTAACAGCCTTGGTCATGCTAACGAAATTATTAGTTAGCTCATTGAAGTCATTACTGAGAATATTTGCCTGACTCAGCACAATACTGCGCAAACCAGAATCTGTAGGATTATCAGCCACACCATTTAAAGATTGATAAAACTGCTCTAACGACCCCATCACTGCATCCCCAGAACTTGACATTACTTGATCAAGTTGGCTAAAACGAGCATTTAAGGAGTTAGCGTTACTCAGTTTACTTTGAGTCATCAATTGCTCTTTATAAGAGAATTGATTATAGAGACGAGCAATATCTTCTATGTATGTACCACCACCAATATAGTTAGCTCCGTTTACTTGACCAACGGATACATTTTGTTCGGCACGTTGGCGGTTATAACCCTCAGTGTTAACATTACTAATATTATGACCGGTAGTTGCCAGTTGTTGTTGAGCAGCTAATAAACCACTCACACCAGTTTGGTACAAACTTACTGTCATAGTATTTTCTCCTAAAGCGTTACATTGTTAACGCTAACCTATACAAGCCAGAATATGGCTAATGGTCTTGATCGTTATTTACAGTCTAAAGTAACTAGCCGCCTTGTTTGGCTGTTACTTGTCAATAAGGTTAGTTACCGTTTTTAAGGTACCCAATATTTTTTCGGCGTATTGAGGATCGGTTGCATAACCTGCTTTTTGTAAACTATGCAGAAATTGTTCCACATCGTTTACCTTTTGCAATGCACCTTGGTAACGATCATTTTGTGATAAGAATTTGATGTAATCGTCAACACTGTCATTTAACGATTGATACATTCTAAACGGCTCTGCTTTTTTAACCATGGCACCTTGTTCAAACTCTAAGGTATCTTTGGTAATTTTGTTGCCAGCCCAACGAGAATCAGCTTTGATATTAAATAAATTATGTGAACTAGTGCCTTGTTGATCTTTAATTATTTTTTGCCCCCAACCGGTTTCAAGAGCCGCTTGAGCAATCACTACTTGGAACGGCACCCCTAATTTTTGTTGTACTTTTTGTGCAGGCTCAATTAACGCAGTCACAAAATCTTTTGGGGCGTCAAAACGTTGCTCTATTCTTGGCGCTGAATTATTGACACCTGTTTGCAGGTTATCTGGTGTTTTGAGGTTAAAAGGCGCTGACGTTATTGGTAATGGATTAGTGACTGTTGCAGACGATTGATACTGCCCAGTATAAGGCACGTCAATATCAGGCAATATTGGTTGGTTATGACCCAACATTTTTTCTACAAGTGTATTATGTTGTTCGTCAGCCTTGCTTTGTTCATTATTATTGATGCCATTGCCATTAGCAGAGTAATTGTTTGGCAAGTTGCCATCATTACGTAACACACTGTTAGGCATGAAATTGTTACTGTCGCCACCAAGTTGCCTAACAATTAAATCTGTCAAGCCTAATGAGCCATTTGAAGAAAGTTCAACCGCCATTTGCTGGTCGTGCATATCACGATAAAATTTTGTTGATTGTGAGTTAAAGGGGCTGTCAGACTCTAATACATCTTGTGCTTTACGCATACTAGACAACAGCATTTTCATAAAAATAGCTTCAAACTGCTGAGCTGCCTCAGTTAATGCAGCTTTTTTAGCGTCACCATCACTTTCACGTGATTGTTGGCGAATTGCATTAAGGCCATTAAGATCAAGCGCGTTTCGTGCTTGATCAAAGTGGTGCTTCGAATTTATATCAACAGCCATGAGGTTAATCAGCCCTATATAATAATGAGTTCGCCGCGAATAGCGCCAGCTTGATCTAATGCTTCTAATATAGCCATAACATCACCAGGGCCCGCACCCACTTCGTTAATGGCCCTGACTAACGTTTCAAGCGTCACTCCAGGTTTAAAAACAAACATACGTGCATCTGAATTACTAACATTAACCGCCGATTGATTGGTCACCACCGTATCACCCTCAGCGAAAGCGTTAGGTTGAGAAACATCTTGTACTTCGTTAATAGTCACTGTAATACCACCGTGAGTTATTGCAGCAGCAAGCAATTTTACTTCTGAGCCTATAACAATGGTACCGGTACGAGAGTTAACAATAATTCTCGCCGCCGGTGAGGCTGGCTCAAACTCAAGATTTTCAAGTACCGATAAAAAACTCACCCGATCACTTAAATCACGGGGAGCGGTAACACGCACAGAAGTCGCATCGATAGCCTTGGCTGAGCCATCAATTAACTCATTAATAGTGTCAGACAACAGTTTGGCGGTAGTAAAATCAGAGTGACGTAAATTAAACGTAATAAAATCACCTGAAGCAAAAGGCGATTTGACTTCACGCTCAACAATGGCGCCATTAGCAATACGACCAACCGTTGGAATATTCACTAAGACTTGCGAGCCATCTAAGCCTTGCGCACCTAAGCCGCTGACCACGAGTGAACCCTGTGCGACCGCATAAGCATTGCCATCTAGGCCCATTAGTATAGTTTGCAACAAAGTACCACCACGCAAACTTTGAGCACTACCCATACTTGAAACGGTAACATCGATAGTTTGTCCTGGCTTTGTAAAAGCACCTAACTCAGCATGCACGGCAACAGCGGCGACATTTTTAATTTTTGGCTTTAAGTTTTCTGGCATGGTAATACCAAAATTACTTAGCATGGTTTTAAAGCTTTGCTCGGTAAAAGGGCTTTGTTCACCAGTGCCTGGTAAACCAACTACTAAGCCATAACCAACCAGCTGGTTTGAACGCACGCCGGCAACATCCGCCAAATCTTTAATACGTTGCGCATTACTGGGCAATGCCACAACAAATATTAAAATTAACAATGTATGAAGTGCTGCTTTCATTAAAATCACCTTAAAAAACGAGATACAACTGATGGTGTGAATGAACCTAGCGAATAATCGATCGTTCATTAAATGCTGCGTCAATAAGACCGCTAAAAAGGCCACCATGTACTGTTGAAAAATTTGACTAACCAACCTTGTTCATTAGCATCGGCAAAGCTTCCCGTGCCCGCGTACTGGATTCTGGCATTCGCAACTTTTGTCGATAAAATAGTATTATTGGAGTTAATATCTTTAGAGCGAATAATCCCAGTCAGGCGAATATATTCATCGCCATTATTGAGAGTTAACCATTTTTCACCCCGAATCATTAAATTGCCATTGGGTAAAACACGTAACACATGCACTGATATATTACCGTTTAGACTGTTACCTTGATCTGCTTTTGAATCACCCTTAAAATTTGAATCTTGACTCACACCAAACTGCAGTGCTTTACCGTCAACCGTTACCGGAGCCCCACCAAAACCAGTTACCGCATCGAGTGTGGTTTCATTTTCTTTTTTCAGTTCCGTTTTAGCATTCTTTCTAGCTTGCGTTTTTTCACTTAAAATAACAGAGATAATGTCACCGACACGGTGTGCCTTTGAGTCTGAATAAATATTATTGACGTAATGTGGTTTAAATAATGACCCCGTTGGCACAATGTGTTGTGTTTCCTCTTCAGGCATAATAGGTGCAAAATCTGGGTCATTTGGCAATGCTTTACTTAATTCAATGGTATTGCTGCACGCTGAGGTTAGACAAACTAACAAACTCAGCAAAAGCCAGTTTAACCATTTACTACTAACGTAAAATGAAATATTGGAAGCTATGTTAAACCTAGATGAGATATTCATTTATATTGCCTATTGCTGAGTATGAGCCAATTGATGCGTTAACACTTAATCTTTAAAGTTGTTGATTGATATAACTAAGCATTTGATCTACCGCTGAAATGACTTTTGAGTTCATTTCGTAAACACGCTGACTTTCAATTAAGTTAACTAACTCTTCAGTGGTATTAACGTTAGATGTTTCGAGAGCACCTTGTACTATCATGCCGTAGCCTTCAAGACCAGGTACCCCTTCTTGTGGTGCACCACTCACCGCTGTTTCAGCATATAAGTTTTGACCAATAGGTTGCAGGCCGGTAGGGTTTACAAAATTAATCAAATTAATTTGACCAACAACAGCAGGATCAGCCTGACCTTGCAAAGTTACCGATACTTCGCCATCTTGAGAAACAATAATACTTTGCGCATCTTCTGGGATAGTCACTTGCGGTTGAACTAAATAGCCTGAACCAGGAGTAACCATATTACCCTCATCGTCCATGGTAAACTGGCCATTACGACTATAAGAAGAACTGCCATCAGGCATTAATATTTCGAAGAAGCCTTCCCCTTGAATCATCAAATCTAGTGCGTTATCTGTGGAGATTAAGTCACCCTGGGTATGAATTTTTTGGGTCGCAACTACCTTAGTACCAGCACCCAACATTAAGCCAGAGGGCGCTTCAGTATCTTGTGCGGTTCGACCACCAGGCTGGTTGATATTTTGATATAATAAATCTTCAAAAACAGCGCGACTCTTTTTGAAGCCTATAGTACTGGCATTGGCTAAATTGTTAGAAATCACCGAAATGTCTTTATTTTGGGCATCTAAACCGGTTTTACTTATCCATAATGCTGGGTTCATACATCACCTATATAGTGTTCATTTTTAGAGTGTTTGGTGTTTTAAAATAGTTAAAAAACATGAAAATATTCTTAGAATGCGCGCAATAATGACGAAGCACTTGAGTCATTTTCTTCTGCGGTTTTCATCATTTTCAATTGCATTTCAAATTGACGTTGCAAAGCAATCATTTCAGTCATTTCATTAACAGGGTTTACATTACTTGATTCTAGTGCACCACTGACCATAGTAACCTGCGTATCAGCTGCTAATGCCTGACCATTTTTGGCACGAAATAAACCATCATTACCTTTTTCAATAAGTCGTGTATCTGGGTTAACAAATTTAATTCGGGCTACTTCATCTTGAATACTACTTGGCGCACCTTCAGGCTGAATCATAATGGTGCCATCACGACCAATTTGAATATTATTAACTGGTAGCGGTAAAGTAATGGGACCATTGTCGCCAATCACTAATTCACCGTCGTTAGTTTCTAATGCACCGGTTTCGGTTAGTCTTAGGTGACCACCACGCGTATACGCTTCTTGGCCATTTTCAGATTGCACAGCAAAAAAGCCACTACCCTCAATGGCAATATCTAGTGACCTACCCGTTTGTAACATCGCACCAGAGTCAAAATTTTGGCTTGCACGCTCTGTCATCGCAAAAACACGGGTTGGCATACCTTCACCGTATGCTTGCATGCTGCGCGCTTGTGCTAAATCAGCCTTAAAGCCGGTAGTTTTAGCGTTGGCTAAGTTATTGGCATTAATTGATAAAGCATGCATGTTTTGTTTAGCACCACTCATGGCGATATAGAGCATCTTATCCATCATCATTATCCTGAAACTAAGTATATGTATGGATAATGCAAATTAAGTGCCACCTATAAAAACGAGATACAGTTAGTAGCTTCAGGGGAATTTGATAGATAGTTAAGTTCGAAGTGGGATAGTCAGTTTGATAGTAAAAGGTGTTGCGAGAAACTAAAAAAGCTACAGTTAAAGAAGACCTTTATGCTGTAGCTTTTGTCAATGAACTAACAATTTATTACCATTTAGGGCAATAAATAAAACCTGCTAACTATCGAATTTGTAAGATTGTTTGGTTTAGCTGGTTATCAACCTCAAGAGCTCTAGAGTTAGCTTGGAAATTTCGCTGTGCTGAGATTAGATCAATTAATTCTGTGGTTAAATTAACATTAGATTGCTCTAACGCTGAAGAGTTAATTGTTCCAAAAGTACCAGATCCTGCTTCGCCAGCAAGGGGCTCTCCCGAGATGATACTCTCTTTCCAGCCGGTATTGCCTATTTGGGTTAAGCCTTGCTCGTTAGCAAAATTAACCATGGCAATTCGTGATAATGGTTGCGACGTTCCATTACTGTATGTCGCGCGAACTAAACCGTCGGTGCCAATATCAATACCTGTTAATCGACCAACCGCCAAACCGTCTTGATTTAAGGCAGTAACTTCAAAGTTAGAGGCAAATTGAGTAGGCTCATTGGGATTTGGCGCATTAGGATCAAGGTTAAAATCAATTTGTACCGTTTGTGAGGTATCGGCGCCGTTAGGTAAATAACCTGTAAAATCTCGGGTTATAATACCACCATCGGCAAGGGATGGTGTTTGCGAGATAAAATCGCCAGAAGCATTAAACTCTAGCCTTGCTCCTTGCACACCAGTAGGTGCAAGGGGGCCAGAAATATCACCACCGACAATACCTGTAGCACCTGGAGCTGGAATACTACTATCAACCAAGTCAATAGGGTTACCATCAACAGCAGCAAACATGACCCAGTTATTAGGAGTCGTTGTCGGATTATCTTTGATAAAAAAATAAGTCATTACGTGGCTATCACCCAATGAATCGAATATGGTTACTGAGGTTGAATTATTAAAAGTTAATGGGTCATTCGGATCAAAGTTGCCTGGTGCACCAGAAATATAACTATCACCTGCGGGTAAGTTCATTCGCACATCAACTTCGCTAGTTTTAGTTGGAGCACCTGAAGACGTTGGCACGCGGATTGGCGCAGCAGTACTTAAACTCACTGAGGCTGAAGAGCCATCGGGATTTACAGGGAAGCCCAGTAGATTTCCACCTTGAGAATTCACCACAAAATTATCAGCGTTCAGTTTAAACTGCCCTGCTCGTGTATAAGAGGTTTCTAGTGAACCGAGTTCTGGCACGGTCGCAAAAAAACCATTGCCAGTAATAGCTAAATCCAGAGCGTTATTAGTAAATTGAATACTACCTTGTGAAAACTGTTGAGCAACGTCAGCGGTTAACACACCATCACCAACTTTAGTTTTACCTGATGCCAATAAAGACGCTGCATAAACATCAACAAATTCAGCTCGAGATTCTTTAAAACCTATGGTATTAACATTAGCAATGTTATTTGATGACACATCTAAATCTTTTTGTGCGGCGTTTAACCCGCTTAACGCAATATTAAATGACATAATTTAACCCTCTTATAATTTCGCTTTAACTCGACCACCTAGTTTTTTTTCAAATACCTAGGTCAAGCTTTTAAATTTGTTTGGTGTTTAACTTGTAATCAAGGTGTAACTTGACAATTTTGACAAAGATCAAAAGTTAACCATCACCCTCTGATACTTCAACTACATCAGCTAAGGCCATTGAACTACCACCATTGAGATTTAACATAATGTTACCGCCAGTACCTGCTAGCGTTACGCTGTCAACTTTACGGTAAGTCATGGCTTCAAGCTCAGATGCTTCACCTGCAACCAAGCCAACAATACGAAAGCGATATGCGCCTTCTGCTGCTGGTTGACCATCAGATTTTTGCCCATCCCAGGTAAAAGTCACACCGCCAGCTGCAACATTACCAACTGGCACAGTCTGAATGACTTCACCAGCAACATTCTCCACATAAATGTTGACATTACTCGCCGCTTGATCAGAAACTAACTTCCCTTTTACCGCCTCACCCTCTGCCATACCAAAAACATTGTCTTCAACTAAGACACTGCGGCCAACTAATGAAGAAGCTTGTAATGCTTGACTAGAGGTCATCGACGTAGCGAAATTATCAAATGATGCATTTAATTTCTGCACACCATCTGTTGTTGAAAAAGCAGTCATCTGCGAAATCATTTCATTGTTGTCTACCGGCTTAGTCGGATCTTGATTAGATAGCTCCTTGGTCAACAATGCAAAGAAATCAGCTTGGGTAAGCATACCTTTGTCTTGCTCAGCCTCCTTATATTCTTCTTTTTGCCAACGTAACCCTTCTAGAGGGTTATTGCCCTTAACAGTTTCCATAACTCACTCCTTTGCAGTGAACTTGGTTTAACTTATAACTAAGATTATTCATTATCTCTGACCTAGCATGAGGGTTTTATTCAACATATTTTTAGCTGACTCAGCTAATTGAACATTAGTTTGATAGGAGCGTGATGCCGATATCATATTGGTCATTTCCTCAATGACATTGACATTGGGTTTATAAATGTAACCCTCTTTGTCTGCCATAGGGTGATTGGGTGAATATTCAACATTAAGGGGTTTATCACTTTCAACAACACCTAATACATTTACTCCAACACTACTGCCGTTGTTTGATGTTTGCCCTGCGGCAGCTTCTTGCATAGCAGCGGCAAATACTGGATGCCTAGCGCGGTAAGTTTGATCGGCACTGCTACTAATACTATCAGCATTAGCAATATTACTGGCAGTCGTGTTTAAGCGCACAGACTGTGCACTCATACCTGTACCTGTTATATTAAATACATTGAAAAGACTCATGATTATTGACCTCCTGATATCACTTTCTTCATAGCTTTAATCTTGCCATTAAGAAATTGAACACTTGCTTGATACTCTAATGAGTTTTTGAGATACAAGTTTCGTTCCACTTGTACATCTACCGTATTACCATCACCGGTATCTGCTTGATTAGGCACTCGATAATCAACAGAATTATTTAATTCTGTACGAACATCAAAGTGTTTATCATTGGTACGAGTCATACCCATTTGCTGGTTAGTTGCCGCTTTTGCCATCGTTTGCTTAAAATCTAAACCTTTAGCCTTGTAGCCAGGTGTGTCTGCATTGGCAATATTACTGGCAATAACTTCGGCACGTTGAGCACGAATTTGCATACCTTGTGAATGTAATTGAAAGCCTTTATCAAAACCTATAGCCATATGAGCCTCATTATGAGTTACTATTACGGCTAAACATTCAAAAATTATGCCAGTTAAAGGGAGGTAACTACTAAAATAGATTTTTAAGTCAATTAGTATGACTTGTTATCAGATGGCTTTGCTAGACTAGTGCTTGTATTTTGGTGGAATTACTTTTTTTGGTAGACAATACCGGGACTGCAGCGCACCATGTTAAAGTCTTGATTAACACCGGATAGGGACTCTGAGGCGCCAAGAAATAAATAGCCTCCACTGTTTAATGCGCCATGAATTTGACTGATAATTTGCGCTTTAATTTCAGGAGAGAAATAAATTAAGACATTACGACAGAAGATAATATCAAATCGGCCCATCAAACTAAAACTGTTAAGTAAGTTAAGTGGCCTAAAATTGACCATAGCTTTCACTTGGCTTTTCACTTTCAGCATATCGTTATCACCGGCTTCAAAAAATTTCTTTTTTCGCTCGGCAGATAAACCTCTAGCCAGGGCTAGTTTGTCATAATGCCCATATTTACAATGTTCTAACATGGTTGTTGAAATATCAGTGCCTGTTACCTGAACACCTCGAGAGAACGCTTTAGGGTATTTTTGCTGAAACTCCAAAACTGACATAGCAATAGAATAAGGCTCTTGCCCAGAGGAGCTTGCTGCCGACCAGATTTTAACCGGCACCTTACTCTCAGACAAATCTGGCAATAGTTTACTTTGCAAAAGTTTAAAAGGGTAATCATCTCGAAACCATAAAGTTTCATTGGTTGTCATGGCATCTATTACCGCAGAACGCATTTGTCGCTGAACAGGGTTTAGAGTTTTACTGACTAATTCACCTAACGAATCAATATTAAATTTCGCCATCAATGGAGCTAGTCGGCTTTTGACTAAGTATTGTTTGTTTTCACCTAGCACTATGCCACATTGCTGTTCTAAAAAGGTTCGAAATTGTTTGTAACTTTTTTCATCAAGTTGTCTTGCTGACACTTTAACTTCCTATCAATCTACTATTTTCTCCTAATATCAAGGAGCAGCTCATAGCCAATTAGTTGGCATATTAACTGTTTATTCAAAGGAAGAGTTAATCTTCAATTTTTAACCATTTTTTTACTGAGGTAGCAAGTTCGTCCGGGTGAAACTTTGGAATAAAATCTTCAGCGCCAACTTTTTCAACCATTGCATTATTAAAAACGCCACTCAGAGAAGTATGCAATATAATAGGCATTTTTGACATCCGTTCGTTGCCCTTGACCTCAGCCGTTAGAGTATAACCGTCCATTTCAGGCATTTCTATATCTGAAATCATTAAAGCGACCTTTTCGGTTAAACTTTCTTCACATTCTGCCTCAATGATTAGTAATTGTTCTAACGCATCTCGACCATTTTTGGCTAACACCATATTAATACCCAGAGGTTCTAGGGCTCTTTTAACTTGATTTCGCGCTACAGTAGAATCATCAACTATCATTACTAGCTTTTCACCCAGCTCTTCACCTACAGTTGCATCAACAATATCATCACTAACATCGGTTGAGACTGGACTAATTTCGTTTAGAATTTTTTCAACATCTAAAATAGAGACCATTTGATCATCGATTTCAGTAACCGCTGTGAGATAACTCGATTTTCCTGCGCCTTCAGGGGGTGGCATAACATCAGCCCAACTCAGGGTAACAATTCTCTCAACACCAGCAACTAAAAAACCCTGAACACTGCGATTATACTCAGCAATAATGATATAACTGTCATCACTTTGCTCTATTGCTGATCCCCCCGTTGATTTACTTAAATCAATCACCGAGATAGTTTGCCCCCTAATGTGGGCAACACCTTTAATAAAAGAGTCTTGTTTGGGCAATAAAGTTAATCTTGGGCAGGGCATAACTTCCCTTACCTTGAACACATTAATACCAAAACGTTGTCTGCCAACTAATTTAAAAAGAAGTAGCTCTAATCTATTCTCACCCACTAGCTGGGTACGTTGGTTTACTGAATCAAGGATGCCTGCCATAAAAACCTCGTATAAAATTGTACCCGGGATGCGCTAAATAATATTAAAAATAGCAACGGGCACAATTCTTGAATTGTATTAAACTGAAGATTTTTAAAATCTTAAAGCGTCTATTTGTTGACGCCAGTTTGAATTTCATCGCTATGCTTTCGAATAAACATAGTCGACATTTTTATTTACTTAACGATAGCCTACAATATATGTACCAAATCAAAATTTACATATCTTTTTTATTATTTCTTCTCGGTGGTTATGCCTATGCAAATAGTCATGAGCTTGATGCTAAGTACATTGAGCAACTCGCTACCTCGTTTTTAATTGAGCAGTATCCCTCAAGCGAAGACGAAAAAGTGCTTATTTCTGTTTCAAGTTTAGACCCACGTATAGAGGTAAAATCTTGTGAAGTTCCACTATTAGTAAATATACCTGAAAAGAAGAATACTAGAAATGTAAATCTCAAAATTAGTTGTAATGATAAAGCCCCCTGGAAAATCTACTTATCGGCAAAAATTCAAATAACTAAAGCGATTTTGGTTGCCACTTCGACTATTAACAAAGGCGACATGTTAAATAAAAATAATGTCGCCTTGAATTATTTACCGGTTAATCAGTTACGTGGTGATAAGCTTAATGATACATCTCTGGTTTTTGGTGCAAAAGCTAAAAAACGTATTGCTCAGGGCCGTGCCATAAATAAAACAAGTTTTTGCCTCGTTTGCAAAGGTGATTTTGTCACGATTATTGCCGCCTCCGATGGGTTTAGTATCAAAACGCAAGGCATGGCATTAAGTTCCGGTAACGTTAATGACCAAATCCGTGTTAGGAACTCACGTTCAAATAAAGTTATTTCACCTCGAGTAAAAAATGCACGACAAGTCATTGTTAACCTTTAAACCTTATGAGTAAGATACATAACCAATAAAAATAACTTTCAGCTATACAAGCTGTTACTTTATTGACGAACACCGAACTCTCTTTATTTAATAGCCAATTCAGCGTAAGATATATTTAGATCTAAAATAATTATTTTATTAACGTTATATTTAATTAAAGTTACGTTGGCATCGGCCGATAATCATATAATATTACTCATTTCATTGTTTAAGGATGAAATTATGGCTATAAATACTAACAATTTGAATACTAACAACGCAGGTCAGCTCGCTCAACAAAAACAAATTCAGCAGCAGACGGCACAAACGGCCTCTGCCAACAATCAGGTAAAAATATCGCCTCAGGATTCCGTGTCTATTACTCCTCAAGCGCAACAACTGAGCGAGTTGCAAAAAAAAGCAGCAGATGCGCCGATTGTTAACCAAAAAAGAATTGAAGAACTGAAAAAAGCCATCAGTGATGGTGATTACAAGGTAGATCCAGAAAAGTTAGCGGCAAGTATTGCTAATTTTGAATTTAAATTGGTTTAGCGATACACTAACACTATAAATTTAGTGTATCCGCAAGGCAAAACCTATGTCGAAACAGACAGGTGTTAACGAGTTTTCCCCCAACAGTTTGTTAAATCAACAGCATCAACAACTTACTGACCTTGTTGAAATGATTGCCAATGAAAAGCTAATACTTCAGCAGCATGACCCTGACGCTTTGCTATTAATTAGTGAAGAAAAAAATATTCTCCTATTGGCTATTGAAGCACTCGACCAAAAAATAAGTCAAGACAAGGGCTTTGCTCAAG
The DNA here is from genome assembly GCA_042091395.1 of Colwellia sp. Classification (GTDB taxonomy): domain Bacteria; phylum Pseudomonadota; class Gammaproteobacteria; order Enterobacterales; family Alteromonadaceae; genus Colwellia. The sequence goes on along the minus strand of JBELHN010000001.1, from coordinate 57,842 downwards.
ACAAAGCTGCCGGGATATTAACTGATGCTTTGGCCAATATTGCTTTACTACTAGAGCAATGTAAACAACAGAGCGTAGTCAATGGGCAAATTATTGAGCAGTCGAAATTGGCTGTTGAGCGCATGAAAACCAGCTTATTAGAAAATCACAACAAAAATGCTATCACCTACGATAGCAAAGGTAAGAAAAGTGCTGGTTTATCTAGCTTAGGTTTAAAGGCCTAGAAACAAACCCACACCCCCGAAACAAATAAAAATCTAAAACAATAAGATCTAACCCATGTTATGAATGTTATAGCTCCAGTGGTACTTAGATATCATGGTGATTTAACGATGCTAATCAATTAAAAATAACGAACGTCCTTAATGGTTTTTCTCTGTTGATTGGCTTGATAAATAATATAAACATCTTCAAAATCCAACTGTAATTCTGTTGTATAAATATCTCCAACAGGGTAACTCTTTACCACTTTAGCGCCACGAATAATTCCCTGAACTGATGCCTTAAGTTGCTGGTCGTTGATCAGTAAGTCGGCCATAGAAACTTTATTAGACAGTTGTTGCCCATAAACTTGCTCGGCAAGTTCAACATAAGCGGCAAGTTTTGACGCTTTTATGGCCATTAACATCCGCTGAGTTTCATTAGACGACTTTTGTAAACTTATGGGTGCAAAACCACTGGCATGCAAAACCGGAAATTCTTCTGGCTTTTCTGTTTGCCATTGCACATGTTTGTCGTACATTGTCGAGCATGCGCTGCTCATTATAATGCATATAAGTATAATGCTAGCCTTACATAACGAGCTTTTCATAAATGCTCCCTTACTCCAATTTTTCACTATATTTTTTAAACGATAAAAAACTAATTTTGAATAGAAACAGCACGTTTATCATTAATTAACATAGCACTATCTCGAATTATCATACCATCTATCATTTTTACTTTTTCACTATGATTCATTTCGTCGCCTAGAACCCAGTTAGGAATGAAAGACTGTGCAGTCGCAACAACGACCTTTGATTGGATACCAATCATGCGAGCATTAATTAAGATACCGTCATCCTGAGTCACCATAGTACCAGACACTACGTAGTCAATAATCTGACGTTCTGGCAACTCCTGCCAATCACGACTAAATACATAATCGCCCTGTTTAGTGACGCGAATACTTCCGGTAGTTTTATAGTCTATAACGATCAAACCATGACGTTGTAACTCATGCACAAAACTTTCTGCTAATTGATTACCTAGCCAGTTAGTGGTCTCTAAATCTTTTAAATCAACAAAAGAGGCAACTGCTACCGGTGTTTTAGCATTAACAAAACTGCTACTGGTTAACATCTGATACGCTAATCCCTTTACCACATCATTAATAGCGTGACGGGGAAGCTCGAAACTATCAATTTCTTCTTGCTCATTGTGAGTCAGTTGATAAAAGTTGTCATCGTTAGGTATTTGACACGATAATAAAGTCGGAAGAATTAATGGTATCAGCCATTTTTTCATAGTATTCCCCTTGTAAACTCTATACTTTAACTAGTTAAGTGATAGATTCATTAATATATATTTTTCAGAATAGACAAATCAATGCATGTTTTGAGCCAACACAACAGACCTAATCCAAGTATGCATTAATCTATGTATTCATCTAAGGCATGATATTTGCTTGAATTTGATAGATGACTTTTCACCGCCTACCTCTGTCTAACAGAGCGATACTAGAATATTAGGAAGTAATACTTATTATGCATAAATTTATTACCCCTTGGCCAATTATGCTCAGTATTTTTGTTAGCCACATGGTTCATAGCCAATGGTACGAAACGCAAGGTAGTGCCTCTACACACAAGGTGAGCCTAGATGAAGCCAGGACACAAGCTGTTGAAAATGCGTTAAAAAAATCATTACTTGTTTCAGGAGCTAGTGTTTCTAGTGTACAGCAAGTGGCTAATGGTTTATTGACACAAGATTTAATTAGTATAAGAGCTAGTGGTAGCGTTAATGCTCTAGAACTAGTTGATGAGGTGCATGCTAATAACTCAATTACCGTCACCATCAGAGCCGATATATTTCCACAAGAAAAAAAATGTTTTGCTGTTAATTTTAAAAAATCGCTATTACTAACACGCAGTCATTTGTTGCAGAGAGAGCAAGCTAATATTGGTAAAATATATGCTATCGATAAAGCTGTTACCCAACGCTTAGGTGAACAACTCAATCAACAAAGCGCTTACACTAAAACAAGTAACATATTGAATAATATAACTGAATTTTCACGGTTAAATAATAGTCTCGCAAGCAATGACATTAGCTTATTAGTAGAAACGTTAAGTGATCAGTCCAATAGTCAATATGTGGTTTTTAGTGAAATAAGTAATATATCATTTGCTAAAAATGCTACGAATTCATTGTCGTTCTGGCAGCAAGGTATTTACCCTAGATCGTTTACGATGACAGTTTATTTATACAATGGGGTAAATGGTGAACGACTTTGGCAGAAAAACTACAAAGATTCAGCGCCTTGGACATTTACCAAAAGGCTTAGTGTGGATGTTGAAGGCGATGCTTTTTGGCAGAGTGAATACGGCATTATGCTAGACAACACCATTGACAACGTTATTAAAGATATTGATGACAATATTATGTGTGAGCCAAGTCGTGGTAAGATACTGCAAGTACAAGGCAACCAGGTAAAAATCGATTTAGGTCGTGATCACGGCTTGAAAATAGGTGATTCATTGAGCCTATTGCACATTAACCATTTTAACGATGCTCAGGGAAGAACTATCGCTAGCTTTAATGTTAACCCCTTAAAAGTCAAGGTAACAAAACTAAGCCGGCAAACAGCAACAGCCTCATCAGCCGATGGCCGTTCATTTGATAATATCCAAATTAATGATCTAGCGGTGCGTTACGAGGAATAATACTCATAAATCGTTCTGCTAGAGATGCGCAAACTAATCTTGCAGCCTTCATTACTAAATAAAATAGTTTCAACAGCTTTCTTTAGGAAATTGAAAAAATAAATTTCAAGCTGGCTATTATATAAATTGAATTGCAGCAAGAATAGCGGCTACTTGGGCATTAATACAATTTTCATCATCAACTAGAGGGCTATCTGGATAAACTTCGGTGGTGGTAACATATTGTGCATCCGTTAAACCCATACATAAACCAAGCTCTCTACCAGCGTAATTAATAACACCCAATTGTTCTGTGTTAACACCAATTAACTTACCGGCTTCGTCAGCAGGTGCTATATGGGTTACCTCAGCCACCGCTTTTATTATTGCTTGTTGAAAACTAGCTGCGGGTTTAGTTGAATCTCCGACCAAATAAAAACCATCGGGTATATTCCAATTTTTTTGTTCAATAGCATCGCGAGCAGCAAGTGCTGGTCTAAAAGTACTATTATCTGTATCTGTTGTCTCATGTAAGTCAATATGCATGGTAAATAAAACATCAAGTTCATCAAGAAAGGTCATTAACAAAGACGACTCTTGTGCTGGGCTATTTTTGTAAAATGATCGGTTAGGATCTATTGCTAAATGGTTCCAACGATTAATCGTTTCATAGCCCCAAGGACTAACACAAGGTATAACAACAATATTATACTGCTTACCTAAGCTTTTAGCGTGCATTTCTAAGAAACGCAAAGCCCCTTGCACACCACTGGTTTCATAACCATGAACACCACCAGTAATCAAAATACTTTTATTACTCGCCAGCCATTGCTTACTTATCACTGCATAAAGTGGATACTGTGCTAAATTCACCTGCAAATTCCCATACTTCACGCACTCAAAATCGCCACCTAATGTATTAAGCTTAGCTAAGACATCGTCTTCATAGGAGCGCTGAGTAGTTTGCTGCTCGAACCATAACTGTTTTTCTTTGTCTTGCCATGCTTGCCCTGGAGTGCCAATAGTATGATGAACCTTGGTCATATATCACCTTATTAATATTTCCACTTACATCCGTTATCGACAATAAATCAATAAAAATGCCCGTATTATCGAGCATTGTTTATTATTTTATTGTCTGGGAGTTTATCTAAAAATTATTTAGTGTCAGCTCGACCCATGAATTTACGCTCTTCGGTATTAACTTTAATTTTATCACCAGTTGAAACGTGCTCTGGAACTTGAATGGTAAGCCCTGTAGATAAAATAGCAGGCTTAGTTCGTGCAGTGGCCGAGCCACCTTTTATTGAAGGGTCGGTTTCTGATATCGTCAATTCAACACTAGGTGGAAGGGCTATACCTACGGGTGAATCGTCTACTATAATAACCGACAATCCCTGTGTGTCTTCATCAATAAACAATATTTCATCAGCAATGGTTTCTTTGTTGAGGTTATAAGGCGTGTAATCCTCGTTGTCCATGAAAACGTACTCTTCGCCATCAATGTAAGAAAACATGGCTGGGCGTCGACTTAGATCAGCAAAATTCAACATATCTTCGGCTTTGAATGTTTCATCTACTTTGCTGCCAGTAACCACATCATAAAGACGCATTCGATATAAACTTCCCCCTGCTCTGCCCTGAGGCACAGAGCGGCTGATGTCTCTGACGATTAAGACTTTACCATTGTGTTCTATTGCTGCATTTTTCTTAATATCACTTGCCTTAGGCATAGGGTATTTCCTTTAACTGTCTATTGAAAACGTTAATTAAACTAAATGCATGAAAATAACATGAACCATTACAGATGCAAATATCTTCTCATATAAAATTGCTAATAGGCGTTAAAAAGTAAGAAACAAGCCAAATAACTGAAACTAAAATTTTAAACTTTTACAGTTAAGATCAAAAAAAGACAAACCCAAAGGTGTTTGTCTTTTTAAATAAGCAAATGATACTAGTTAAAATTACATATATTCCAATCAAAAACGATTAACAATTAACCAATAGTTTTGATCACAAAACTAGATAATTTTAGTTACCATTAAAAAAACTATTCGTAAGTTCTTTCTAGCCAAGCAATTTGTAACTTTAACTCTTCAATTTCATGGTTTGCATCGGCTAATTGTTCCAACGCTGATTTTTGTTCATTACTACGATTATCTAAACTAGTATCAGTATTTTTTGACATATTACGTCTTTCCTCATGGGCCATATTAACCTCCAAAAAATGTTACTACACTTGTATTATTACACAGTAAGTTACATATGTAAGCTTTTAACTTAAAAATTAATCAGTTTTGTTCATAAAAAGTGTAAAGATTTTGTCACTTTATACAAATGGGCCGAAGCAAACTTATTAACTAAGATGATGACGGCTAATATTGAGTAAACATTTGTTGAGTCCTTCTGCTTAGTCCATAAAACTTTACTCTACCAAGACACTAACGCACGCCACGGCTCTTTAATTGGTTAACTTTTTAGGGTATAACCTGAATGAAATAGCTCAGCATGAAAGTGGCTTTATGTACGATCCCCTACTTGATAAAAATTTGTCCGCTCACCAAAACTACCCTAACAGTTATTGGGCAGAGGTTAGTGAAGCCAATAACTCACTCAAAAGACCAACTGATGATGGTCAGCTTGAACGAGATATAACCGTTGACGTCGCGATTATTGGTGGAGGTTTTACAGGATTATCAACCGCAATACACTTGGCTCGCAATCACGGTATTAAGGCCACTATTTTAGAAGCCAATAGAACAGCCTGGGGAGCCAGTGGCCGTAATGCTGGCTTTATTTTAAAATCATCAGGTCGAAAATCTTATGCCACTATGCAATCTCAATGGGGTGAGTCAGCTATGCGTGGTATTTATCAAGAAATGTGTGCTGGTGTTGATACGGTAAATGATTTTATCGCTGAAGGTATCGATTGTGATAGGCAAGACAAAGGTTACATTCGAGTCGCCCACAAACCCAGCATGTTAAAAAGTTTAGTTGATGCGGCAACATTACAAAAAAAGATGTTTGGTTATGATATTGAAGTACTATCTCGCCAGCAATTACATCAAAATTATATGGCAGATCAAAATGCCTTCGGTGCTATTCGATACCAAGATGGCTTTGGCATCAATCCATTAAAACTGGCTTGGGGCTATCAAACACTGGCTCAAAAAGCTGGAGTGACTATCCATTGTGATAGTCCAGTTGCAGCTTTTACCCGTGACAATAAGCAAAAACCGGAGCAGCGCTCGCAAGCGCAACATATCTTGCAAACACCTAAGGGAATTGTCCGCGCCCAAAAAGTAGTTATCGCAACGAATGGTTACACAGCTAAAAACTTTCATCCGTTAATAAGAAACAAAACCCTGCCAGTACTTTCGCAAATTATTGTCACCCCCCCGCTAAGTGCAGATCAGTTAGCGACATGTAACTTTTTAACCAGCAATGTCATCATGGATACTCGCGCATTAAAATATTACTACCGCAAATTACCTGATAACCGTATTTTGTTTGGTGGTCGTGGGGCAATAACTGGTAAACGTTCTGCAGACCCCTATTATGCTCAACGTTTACTCAAAATTTTACAAAGTAATTTTCCGGCACTGGCGAATGTTTCTTACGAGTATGCTTGGTCTGGTTGGTTATGTATGTCAATCGATGACATGCCACATATTTACCAAAACGCCACTGAAGATATTTTTTATGCCATGGGCTATTGTGGAAGTGGCGTTTCATTTTCAGTGCAAGCAGGAAAACGTTTGGCACAAAAAGTCGCGGGCGAAACACTGCCCAATCTACCTATTTATCAAACACCTTTGACTAATTTTCCACTGGCACCTCTTCGACGTGCAGGTCAATGGGGATATTTTCAATACGGTAAGATAAAAGACCGCTGGTTTTAATTACCATTGTTTTTCGGTATTTTCTTAGCTAATCACTCGCTTTAACACACGTATAATCATATAAATTCTACTTACCCTTGTATAACACCATTTATTGTATACAATATACTCATTACTTTTTATCGACATTTTCATAACGTACATGATACTTATCCTGGTGTTTATGAAAAATTGCTTTTACAAAAAATTGATGAGGAAAGTTTATGTATAATGGAATTGGTGGCTCTACCGCTGAGACAGAGCTTGCAAAATTAACCGATATGACCAAAGACATAGTGCCGATCTTAGCAACTGAATACCAACAACGTATTCACAAGGCGCAAGCACTTATGCGTCAACAAAATGTCAGTGCATTATTCCTAAATGCTGGCACAAATTTAAATTACTTCACGGGAACTAATTGGTATGCATCAGAGCGTTTAGTTGGCGCGATATTACCGGCACAAGGCGATTTAATTTATATCGCTCCTTGGTTTGAAGTGAGTACCCTATCCGGCTTTATGAAAATTAAGGCCGAGGTAGCCAGTTGGCATGAACATGAATCTCCCTATGAACTTGTTATTAAAACCTTAGGAGAAATGAATATATCTGAGGGCACCATCGCTATTGATGAATCAACCGCATTTTTTGTTGTCGATGGCATACATGAAGCCGCTAAACATGTTAACAAGGAGTTCTGTTTTACAAGCAGTAAAAGCATCACTGCCGCCTGTCGAATGATTAAAACATCTAATGAAATAGCGTTATTACAACGTGCTAAAGAGATGACTATGGTAGTCCATCGTGCTGTAGCTCGAATATTAACCAATGGCATTAGCACGACAGAAGTAACTGATTTTATCAATAAAGCTCATATCAAACTTGGAGCTCCCAGCGGTTCATCGTTTTGTATTGTTTTGTTTGGCCAAGACACTGCTTACCCGCACGGTGTAAAAACACCTAAAACACTCGAAAAAAACGATATGGTACTGATTGATACAGGTTGCTTGGTTCAAGGCTATAATTCAGACATAACTCGCAGTTATGTTTTTGGTAAAGCCACAGACAAACAAAGAAAAGTTTGGTTACATGAAAAAGAGGCTCAGTTGCAAGGGTTTGCAGCAGCCCAATTAGGCTCTCCATGTGAAAGGGTAGATAGTGCTGCTCGGGGCTATCTTGAAACACAGGGTTATGGGCCTAATTATCAAATCCCTGGTCTACCCCACAGAACAGGGCACGGTATTGGCCTAGACATTCATGAATGGCCATATTTAGTTCGTGGAGATAAAACGCCTTTGGCAAGTGGCATGTGTTTTTCAAATGAGCCCATGCTTTGCTTATATGGGGAATTTGGCGTGCGCTTAGAAGACCATTTCTATATGACTGAAACTGGCCCTAAATGGTTCACGGAACCTGCACACTCGATAGATGATCCCTTTGGTTACCAAGCGTAAACAACTTTACCCAGTACTTCTAAGCTTAAAAGTGAATAACAATGACAAAAAAAACACAATGCGTTAGTAAACTCTACCTAACGTTAGCGCTATCAGCTTCTACTAGCTTTTCACCTCTAGCATCAACAGAGCACAAATTAACACTGACTTCAGCGACAAGCTTACCCGCTGTAGATAAAGTATTAACCCAAGTTCATCACTGTAATCCCAGTATAACTATACGCTCACAGACGCTAACCACTGTAAAGATTGCTAAAGCATGTAAGGAGCTCATTGCTAAAGAAGATAATTTTCACCGTATTTTTAATACACGAGACACACCTGTGGCTGATGATAATAATATCAGTTTACGTGCTAATTTTTATCGTTCAAACGAGGAATATATAAAATACGCAGGCCACCATTTTAACATGCCGACTAATAATGGAGGAATGTATTTGGAAGGTTACCCCGATAAGAAAAATAACCAAGCTGAATTTGTAGCCTTTGAACGTAACGGTAGCTTGTGGAATTTATCTCATGAATATATCCATTACCTTGATGGCCGCTTTAACCGTCATGGTGACTATTGTAATGGTTTACATGATGATCACGCAGGACCTGAGTTTTGCCCCAGCCCCAATGCTCCTTACCCTCATGGAGTATGGTGGTCAGAAGGAATAGCTGAATATATTGCTTTAGGCCTAGATAACCCCAAAGCAATCGCTTTAGCCCATCATAAAAGCTTTGCGTTAAGTGAGTTGTTCAATACCAGCTACAACAACAATGGTGGCAGCGACAGAATTTATCGTTGGGGCTATTTAGCGGTTCGTTTCATGATGGAAAATCATCGTAATAAAATAGAGGAAAGTCT
>JBELHN010000001.1:44198-48648 GCA_042091395.1 Colwellia sp. | reverse complement strand
CGTGACTTTACTCAGTTAATTTTGAAGCTGCTCAACAACATAATTAGCCGTCACTAAATCACTGATCGCTGTGCCAACTGACTTAAACAACGTAATGTCCAGATTTGATTGTCGGCACAGTGACGGTGTAGAGCATATCTCTGCAAGTTCACCAATCACGTCATTTTCACTGAAAACTTTTTCTTGTATCGGGATCAATAACTCTCCGGCTTCACTTAAAGTGTTTGCTAGACTGTCAACATAGACTTTAGCATTAACAACAGTTTCGCTATCACACTCCCTTGCTCCGGGTAAGTGATTACCCAAGCAATCAATATGTGTTCCGGGTAATACTGCCTTCCCATCAAATAAAGGTATTTTAGAAGCGGTAGCACAACAAATAATATCAGCAGCTGCAACCTCAACATTAATATCAAGACAGGCAGTAAAAACAACTGAGGGAAAGCGTTCTTCAAGAGATTTTATAATGCGCTTAACTTTATCTATATTGCGCCCAGCAATAATTATTCGTTTAATAGGTCGGACACTCAAGTGCGCTGCAACTAAATAATTAACTAAATTTCCCGTTGCAAATAATAATAACTGTTGACTATCTTCTTTGGACAATAACTTACTTGCAAGAGCCGAAATGGCAGCTGTACGCCAATAGGTAACGCTAGTGCCATCAACCAAAGCTAAAGGCTCTCCAGTTTGTCGTTTAAATAACATTATTTTTGAAAATAAACCTGGCAATTGATGCTTTTCAGAATTACTAGGAAAGTAAGTGAACATCTTGTTACCAATGACTTGCTCATTCCAAGAGGGGAGCAGAGCAAATGCATCATGGTTATGCGATAACTCTGGAGCAAGTTGATGAACTTGACGTTGTGGCATAGTAAATGGCCTACTGAAATGAAATTGTAATAATGGAATTAAAGTATCAAAACTCAAATGTTGGTGGACTTGTTCTGCATTAACTATTTTCATAATTTTCATTGACCAAATTAGGTTGTACTTGTATTTAAAAGTTGGCTCTTCAGAAACGTATTCCAGCTAACAATCAACAACAGTAAGACATGTTGTAAAAGCGTAGTTAGAAAGTTATTTCTCTTTACCAAATATTAAGTATTGAATGTTGATTGTTATATTAATTTATCTACTTCCAATAGATAAACTGTCACGCCTCAAGTTACTGGCTATGACCTAAATAAGGTTATAACTCGATTAAGCCCTTAGGTGAACGGGTAAGCACTTGCAAGCCCTTATCGGTTAGTACCACGTCATCCTCAATACGGACACCTCCCCAATCAGGGATATAAATACCTGGCTCAATAGTGATTACACAGCCTTTTTCGATGGGCATTTCACAGTTAGCGTCAATGAATGGTTGCTCGTGTAAAACCAAACCAAGGCCATGGCCCAAACCTTCACCAGCATATTGTTTGTATTCACTGTTGAGTAATATATTGGCTGACTGTTGATACAAATGACTTGCAATCACCCCTTCTGTTAGTTCATCAAGTGCTGCTTGTTGAGCATTTTGCACTAACTGATAAATATGTTTTTGTTCTGCACTTGCTTGGCCAAAGACAAAAGTACGCGTCATATCAGAGCGATAACCTTTTATAACGGCGCCAAAATCAATCAATATAAGATCGCCGAACTTTAAAGTTCTATCGGATGGTGTACCATGGGGTAATGCACTTCGTTCACCAAACAACAAAATAGTTGCAAAAGAAACAGTTTCTGAGCCTAGTTTGGCCATTTCATAATCAAGCAGATTAGCTAATTCCCGCTCAGAAACACCTGTTTTTACAGAATTAAGCATAATCGCTAAAGCTTTGTCTGCTATGTCAGCGGCTTGCTGCATGTAATCAATTTCAGTATTTGATTTAATAACACGCAATGATTCAACAGCGCCAACAACAGGCATGATGTTATTTTCTGACAACAAGGGGGCAAGTTGCTGATAAATATTCTGCCAGTGAGAGACACTAATGTGCTCACTCTCATAATGTAAATAGTGGCAATCATCCTGAAATAACAACTCTGCAATCAGTGACGCTAAACTTTGATTTGCCCTATCACGACATATGACGGTAAAACCTTTAGCTTGAACCTTAGCTTGCTCAAAATATCGGTAATCAGTAATTAAATAATCATGGTTACTGGTCACTAACAATGTCGCTGCATGACCAGTAAATGCTGTAAGGTAACTAATATTGATATCACTAAATATTAGCATTGCACCTCTTGGGACCTTTAATAGCTTATGCTTTATTTTCAGTATATTCATAAAAAACCCTTCAAATTATTCGTTGAATTTTAGTTGTAGTTCGTTAAAAAATGATTACCTCAATAAAAAACCATATTTTAATGGGTCACTACTATTAATTAGCCATTGCCCTTTACCACAAATGTGCGCATCCCCGGTTACTTCTGGCAATATTGCTTTAAAACCAGCAAAATCTAATTCTTCAGTGGCACTCACTGTAAAAGTACTGGCTAAAATACTCTCAATAGTGATGGGTTGGTGAAGATCGACATCACCACTTTCATGCTCTAAAGCAATTCTTCCACAAACACCACTGCCGGTGGGGCTTCGATCCAATTCACCATCAGCAAAAATGCAAACATTGCGTGAATGAACGCCAGCATTTGGAGAATCATCAACAAAAATAACCCCATACAAAAAACTTAGGCCTTTGCTTTCAGGGTGCTCAATATGATGCGCTGTCACTGTTGATGAGGTAATCGCTTGTTTAATCCTTCGGCCATAATCAATTAATTTATGATGTTGGTCGGGCCTGAGAAACAAGCCAAGTGAAGAGGCTTGTACATAGGCATAAAAAGCGCCTCCATATGCGAGATCAAAATTCACCTTGCCCAATCCTTCAACGACAATTTGTTGATTTTTTCGATACACAAATGAAGGCACACAGGTAAAGCTTACTTTAGTGACCTGATCATTCTTTACATGGGCTGAAGCATAAATTTGACCACATGGCACATCAATAATGACTTGAGTTACCTCCCCTGTTTGCGGAACAACTCCTGCCTCTACAGCACATTTTGTTAATGCTATCACTGCATGGCCACACATGGTGCTATACCCTTCATTATGAATAAACACTGCTCCAAAGTGACTATTTTCACGCTCAGCATCAGTAATAATAGCGCCATACATGTCTGCATGACCTCGAGGTTCATACATTAATGCCTGCCGGAATTCGTCGTAATACTGTTTGCAATAATCTATTTTTTCTAAAATACTGTTACCCTGTAATGCAGGGAAGCCACTAGTAATAATGCGCAAAGGCTCACCACCGGTATGACATTCTAGGGTAGTTATTTTGACAAAAGATTGTGCTTGTTCGTTGGCTCGCCATTGTTCAAATTTAACGGCGGCGTTTTCTATATTTATAGACATTAGAAGTACTCTGTTCTCAAAACAATATTGTGTAATCTGGGTATTTTAGCCAACGGCTCATTGCCAGTAATATAGCTTATTAAGCTGTTGATACAGCTTGCTTTTGTTGAGCAGACTGTTGCTTAGTAATTTCACTCACAAAATGCTTATCAAAAAAATATAAAGCTAAACACGTTGCAAAACCTAGGCCTGCAATAATTACCCACATTATTTCCGGTTGTTTGAGTTGACTTGCAAAAAAACCGTACAACCAACCAGAGAGTAAACCAGCAAATAGGTTACCTAATGCCATCGACACAAAATAATATCCCATAAACATCGCGGCTTTATCTGGCGGTGCAAAACTGGCCACATATTCCTGACTTTTCGGTGAGGCAAACATTTCACCCAATGCAAAAACCATAACCGTCGAACTTAACCAAAGCCCGCCAAAAATAATACCATGGGCAAACCCTTGCATTAGCATGGAAACAGCTATTATTCCTGTGCCTATAATCAATACGGACAAGGTTTTGTATTGATTTAAAAAATGACTAATGATGACTTGAAAAAGAATGATCATAAAAAAGTCAATACTTAAAATAGTTGCAGGATTAATTTGCCGATACAATTCTGACCACTGCTTAGCCAATATTTCACTGTAGGAATTATCGAGCATCAATGGCGATAATTGACTAAAATTGGCAATAATATCAGCTTGTGGAATACGCACATCTAAAGCAAGTAATGCACGGTTAATTTCTTGCAAGGCAGCTGCATCAGTGACTAAGTCGATACTTTGAAATTGAATTGCTAATCGCGAAATTTCTGCAGATAAGGTATCTAGGTTTACAGAAGTTAAGAGTTCATGCAGCCAAGGGCTCAAAGAGTAGAGCAATGAGACCATGTCTGAGGTGTCAACAAAGTCCCTTATATAAACAGGTAGGGTAACAAATATTTGCATGTAAACCGTCCAAAACCCGGTTAAAATCATCAAATACACCATAAAAGGTTTATTACCAATGTGCATTTTTTGTTGGTACCAAGGTAATGATAATGCAC
>JBELHN010000001.1:4931-44098 GCA_042091395.1 Colwellia sp. | reverse complement strand
GGAATAAAGTTGATTGAAATCCATACACAGGCAAAAATAAAAACCCATTGCCAACCATAGTTTTTTTGAACAATAGGGGCCAATAGCGGGCCTAAAAACCCTCCTATGTTAACCATCATATAAAAAATACCAAAACCTAAACCGCGATTACTCTCATCGGTTGTTCTGCTAATAGTGGCGGTTACTACCGGTTTAAAAATGCCAGCACCTAAAGCAATCATCATAAAGAGCATCATAAAGCTAGCGAGGTCTTTAGCATAACCTAGCAAATAATAACTAGGTGCCATTAAGGTGAAAGACAATAAAAACATTCTTCGATAACCAAATCGATCAGCAAGCGCACCCGATATAACAGGAAATAAGTAAAGAAAGAATGGCACAACACCCATTATTAGGCCACGCTCAGTATTGCCTAGACCCAAGCCTCCTTGGGTTATTGGTGACATAATGTAACTTGCGAGTAGTGTGTACATCCCATACCACGCTAAACGCTCAAAAATCTCCATGGTATTGGCGACATAGAAAGCAGATTGAAAAGGACTTCGTTTATCTGGGCGCATTGGCTCTATCACTTTAGATTGAGTAAAACTTAACAATGCCAGAAAAGAGAGTATCCAATCAAAAATGACAAGCTGTTGATTGGGTTTTGAGTCTTGATGACACTGTTAAAATTAATGTATTTCACTTGTCATTTTATTTTATTCAGTAAATAACAAGTGATTAGGGCATTATCGTTATGTCTGATCCTGAAGCAGGCTTGGTAAAAGTTCTGTAGGCATATTTTGGTAACAAATAGGGCGTCTAAAACGATTGATAGCTTCACTGCCAACTGAGGTCGTTCTACTATCTGTTGACGCAGGAAATGGCCCACCATGATTCATCGATGCACACACTTCTACCCCTGTTGGCATTTGATTGTAGATTAACCTACCAACTTTATGAGCAAGTAACCTACTGAGGTCCTTTGCGTGCTCAATATCCTCATCTGCGCCATGAATGCTAGCAGTTAAATTACCCTTGATAATATTTACTAACTCCAACATTTCACTGACATTATTACAACGTACAATTAATGCACTAAAACCAAACACTTCTTCTTGCAATGTGGGTAAAGCCTTGAACGTAGCAAAGTCAGTAGTAAACAATGACGCCACACATTGCTTATTGTTACCAGACTTTCCTTCAGCCAGTAAGGTTACTCCATTCAACGTTTGGCGATGAGCTACGGCACTCTTGTAACTATCACCAATGGCTGGGGTGAGCATAACACCAGCAGGTTGATTATTGATTGCCGCTTTTGCTTGGTCAATAAAGTTTTGATAGCCATCATCGCCTTCTGAACCACTGATAACCCAAACACCAGGGCTAGTACAAAATTGTCCTTGCCCCATCATTAGTGAATCGACCAACGCTTTCGCTATCTGGGTACTATCGTTTTGCACTTTATTTGGCATAATAAACTGTGGGTTAATACTGCCAAGTTCACCATAGAAAGGAATAGGTTCAGGACGTTGATAAATTTGGTTTTGCAAAATCATACCCACCCGCTCTGAACCTGTAAATCCAACGGCTTTTATTAATGGGTGCGTAACAATTTGAGTAGCAATAGCGTAGTTTTTCCCTTGAATTAAAGAAAAGACTCCCGTATCTAATTGACACTTTTCAATGGCTCTTAAAATAGCCTTTGCCACTAATTCTGCAGTAGCTGGGTGCGCAGCGTGGGCCTTCATTATAACAGGACAACCAGCAGCTAATGCTGAGGCGGTATCACCACCAGCCGTAGAAAAAGCCAGTGGAAAATTACTCGCAGCAAACACACCCACAACACCAAGGGGAATATACCCTAAACGTGTATCCGGTTTTGCTAATGGCAGGCGATTATTATCGGCATGCTCAACAATCCCATGATATTCGCCAGACAATAATAAGTCCGCAAATAACGACAACTGATTGACAGTTCTTGTTCTTTCGCCTTCAATTCTAGCTGCAGGTAAACCTGTTTCTTCAGATGCGGTTATGACGAGCGCATCACCTAGGGCAAGGACTTCCTCACCAATAGAGCGAAGAAAGTTAGATCTTTTATTCGCACTTAATTGACTATAACTTTCGAAGGCTTGATGTCCCCGTTCAATTGCGGTTGAAACTTCAATTTCTGTGGCATCAGCAAATTCAATGTCTATCAGTTGCTGCGTTTGCGCATTAACGGCTTTAAAGCCGCCTTCAGTATCCCCTGACCACTGTCCTGCAATAAGGTTTTTTCCTGTTATTGTCATTTGTTTCTCACTTTTATAAAACTTAAAATTCGTTTAGTGCAGGCTCACAAGAGCACGAGCAGTTAATTAATTAGTCAATATTATGGTTTAGTTCATAGGTGGTTAACTTAAGTAATAACTTGGTTAAGGCTTAACAATAAATTTAAATAACACTAAAGCCAAAAGCATAAGGATCATCGTCATCGATGGTTATACAATTTTTTGCAAACACTTTAGCCCAACCTTGAATGCTCGGCATTATTGCTTTAATAGGTTTTCCGTTGTTAATAATGTCAACTACTGACTCTATTTTTCCAATAAATTGGCTACCAATATAACTTTCATGGACAAAGCTATCACCTAACCCTAATTCACCTTTGGCAAATAATTGTGCCATTCTAGCGCTTGTTCCTGTTCCACACGGTGAGCGGTCGATTGCTTTGTCTCCATAAAAAACAGCATTAGTTGCATCGGCTCCGCTGGTTTTTGCCACGCCAGTCCACAACACGTGACTTACACCATTGACAGTTGGGTTTTCGGGATGCACACAGGCAACCTGTTTACTAACTTCACGACGCACAATAGGGCTCCAACGAAGGATGTCAGCTGAAGACCAGTGTTCAAGACCTGGGAAATTATCTTGTGGTTCAACAATGACATAAAAATTACCACCATAAGAGATATCGACAGTTAAGTCCCCTAAACCGGGAATAGATACAGTGATATCACGATGCGCTAAATAGGCTGCAACATTGAATAATTTAACGTGAGAAACCTTGCCCGCAACTTGTTCATACTCAACATCAACTCTACCTGCTGGAACATCAATAACCAGCTTACCCGGAGTTTTAGCCTTAATTAATCCATTCTCTAAACCGGCAGTGATTGCACCGATAGTGCCGTGTCCACACATGGGTAAACACCCTGATGTTTCAATGAATAAAATGGCTATATCTGCATTCTTGGTGCAAGGAGGGTATAAAAAAGCCCCCGACATCATGTCATGACCTCTAGGCTCAAACATTAATCCTTGCCTTATCCAGTCATAATTTTTCATAAAATCTGTGCGCTTTTCACTCATGGTTTCACCCAGTAAATTAGGGTGACCACTCGTTACTAGCCTAACAGGGTTTCCACATGTGTGTGCATCTACACAAAAAAATGTCCCTTTAACCATATTTCTATCCAACGTCAAAACTTAATCAATTTTTCGTTGTGCACACTCATCAAGCTAAGTTGGATTATGCGTGCACTACTTAAAAACTTGGTAAATATTTATCACAAGTTCATGTCTATTAATCTAAATTAAATTTATTCAGATCGATGCGATTGGCAACAGCTTCATTGTAAATACGTTCAACATTGGCTCGTTCTTCACCTGTTAATGGCATACGGGGAGCTCGAGTCAACTCACTGCCTCGACCTGCAAGTTGTTCGCATAATTTGATACACTGTACAAGTTTAGGTACCGTATCCAAACGCAATAAAGGTAAAAACCAACGCCATATTTCTAACGCTTCGCTATAACGTCCTTGCTCAGCTAATTTATATATGGCTACTGACTCTTTAGGAAATACATTAGTTAAACCTGAAATCCAGCCTGTGCAGCCAAGCATCAATGACTCGAGTGCGATATCATCAACACCACCAAAAATAATAAAACGATCACCAAAAGCTGAGAATAGCTCAGAAATTCGTCGAGTATCCTCTGTCGCTTCTTTTATTGACACAATGTTAGTTTCCTTAGCGAGTGTTTTCATACCCTCAATGCCAACGTCTACACCATACGTGATAGGGTTGTTATAAATCATGATGGGCAATGCACAGTTACGTGCAATTTGTTGATAGTGACTGACCGCTTCGTTTTCATCAGACTTGTAGATCATTCCGGGTAAGACCATTAAGCCATCAATCCCAACTTCTTCACAAGCTTGGGAATACTCTATGGCAAATTGGGTCGAAGTTTCAGCTACTCCTGAAATTAAGGGCACTCTGCCTGCAACAACCTCTTTAACAGCAGTTAAAATAGCTATTTTTTCTTGGCGAGTATGTGATGCATTCTCACCAACAGTGCCGAGTACAATAATGCCGTCAACCCCCTCTTTTATGATGGTGTCTATCATCGACGTGGTCGCTGCAAAGTTAATGGATAAGTCAGCATGGTATTGCGTTGTTACCGCTGGGTAAACACCTTTCCAGTTTATATTCATAATATTCTTTTCCATGTCCAAAAGTCAGTTGTTTGGGGTGATGTGCCAAGAAGAAATTCACAAGGTTACCGATTTTTTTGAAGCACCTTATCAATTCCCTATTTACACACTTTATTTAAAAAACTATGACTAGTTAATTTAAAATATATTGTATACAATAAATTTTAACTGGCAAGTGATAAATTAACTTTTATCCAAAACTATGTTTATTGGCATACGATCATTTATAAGGAGCTTGGGCATGGACAAGACAAAACAAGGTAAAACATTACCGACGGTTGCAGTAGTTGGGGCGGGTATTATTGGCTTGAACTGCGCATTAGAATTACAAAACTTAGGTTACCAAGTGACCCTGATTGATAAACAAGAAATTGGCTTTGGCTGTTCAAAGGAAAACGCTGGGCACTTTGCGACAGAGCAGGTTTTTCCGCTAGCAGAAGCTTCGCTGTTGTGGCAAGTACCAAAGTTATTAATGGATCCACTTGGGCCTGTTTCGCTATCTATTAAACATTTTGTTAAAGCCATGCCATGGTTTTTAAGGTTTTGTAATAATATGCGCGGTAGTTTGAGAAGTAAAAATACCAAAGCAATACAATTACTAAACAAGAATTCTATTCATCATTATCAGGTACTGTTAGAAAAAATTGGCGCTGAGCATTTAATGACCATGAAGGGATCATTATTGGTTTTTGAAACCACAAATATCAAAAGAGTTGAGCGCATGTATAACCTCTATTTAAAGGCAGGCATCAAAGTAAAACTTCTTAATAGAGATCAGACCTTAGCACTTGAACCAAACTTGAGTAAAAACATTAATTTTGCCTTATATTTTACTGAAGTAGCTCACACCATTGATCCATTAGCAATAAGTCAAACACTAGCAAACTTTGCGCAACTTAATGGTATGCAATTTATTAAAAACGCCGTGAGTCGTATTAGCCAAATCAACAACCAAGTTGCTGTTATCACTGATAATAAAGAGTTAAAATTTGATCACTGTATAGTTGCTTGTGGCGCTTGGTCAAAGACGTTGTTAAAGGGCTTAAACTACCATCTTCCCATTGAAGCTGAACGTGGTTACAGCCTAAGTATTGCAACAAACCAACAAAATGTTTTTCTAAATAGACCCGTGGCTTCTGCGGAGCGGCGCTTTATTATGACCCCCATGAACTCAACGTTAAGGCTAGCGGGGACTGTTGAATATGCTGGGTTGTCAACTCCTGCAAATTATAAACGTGCCGAAATTCTAAAAGATAATGCAGCTTTTATTTTAAAAAAATTACCAAATAACCAAAATAAATTAGCACAAAAACAAGAAGTATGGATGGGATGCAGACCTTCATTGCCTGACTCTTTACCCGTGATTTGCAAAGCACCTAACCATAACAAAATATTTTTTGCGCTCGGACACCAGCATCTTGGCTTAACGCAGGGTGCAATTACTGGCAAACTCATTGGCCAACTGGTTACCCAACAAAATACCGAAATAGATATTAGCGCTTTTTGCATTAGTCGTTTTAATTAATATGTTTATCTTTTCTGCCTCGGATATTATTTGAGTTTATACAAGTTTGAATGATTCGTTTAGAAACAAAAAGCTAATAAAGCCAACCCAACTAATAACTAATAAAACCCAAGGTAAGTAATATGGTTTACTATTAGGATTTGGCGCCTGGGTAATAAGCTTATCATTTGCTTGCCTTTGTTTTTGTTTACTTTGTTGTTTACGCTCTTTGTCTCTTTCTCGTGATTTTTTAGCTTGTTGCTTTTTATACTCGTTAATACCTTTTTCAATGCCTTGTGCGATGAGTTTAGTGTGTTCTTTCGTTTGCCCTTTTTTTTGAATACCTCTTGCGACTTTCATGGCCTGTATTTGCGTTTCTTTAGATGATTTTATCGTCATGTTTTAACACCCCCTAAAATTTAAACTATTAACAAGATACATTTTTAAAGGCTAAAAAGATATTATCAAAAAGAAAAATAAACATCTCAATTTCATATAGATATCAGGCACATTTAGAGCCACTCATGGCTTGTTACTTTGTGGGCCCCATTGATTTTTCGCGATTTACATCTTGTTGAAAATAAAAGTGACTAAGTGAAGCGAGTAATGTCCTATTTGATGAGTTCAGATAAATAAGGTTCTAACAAACAAGAAATCGGTTTTATTCCTCACTTATGCTGAAGCATTTATTCCTTTTATAGGGCATTATCACCTTTGAAATTTGAGCTATCTTGACTTAATAAAGTCGAGGTAACAAAAAGTTTCCTCCTTAATAACTGGGTTTCAGAAAAGCATCCATTTATATATGAGCTAAAAAAATCAACAAAACTATGGTTTTAGTATACAAAGAGCGAAAAAACGGAAGCAATAACGTCTTTTTAATTGTGGCTTTATCGGACAATGATACAAGTATGTAAACTTGTTTTGACATGTAATATTTGTGTTCAATCTCCATCAAGGCCTTAGCCTGTTGACATTTTTTTTACATGATAGAGAATATGAAAAGTAAAATTGTTAACTTAGCTAATAAAAAAGCTCTACTATAAAAATAATAAATAACAGAGTTGCATATACATAATCACCCTTACAATACAATTTACCACAAAAGAGAATGAATCAATGAAAAAATCTATAATAGCAATTGCTTTAGCTACAAGCTTATTAGCGGGGTGTGGAAGTTTTGAAGCCGCTACCGATTCAGATAAATCGCCTATAGCGAATAATCAAGCCAAGCTTGGGAGTTTTGGTGTCGATTTAACTGCTCGCAATGAAGCCATCAAACCAGGCGATGATTTTTTTATGTACGCCAGCGGTACTTGGTATGATAATTATGTGATGCCAGCTGATAAAACACGTTTTGGTGCTTTTACTGCCTTAGCCGAAAGTAGCCAGCAACAGGTTAAGGAAATCATAGATGACATTGCAAGTCGCTCAGACTTGAGTGCTAATGAACAATTAATCGCCAACTTTTATCAAGCTTACATGGATACCGACACCATTAACAAGCTGGGTATTACCTCAATTCAGTCGACATTAGATCAAATCAAAAGTATAAAAAATACTAAGCAACTTACTGAAGTTTTTGGAGAAGCTTGGCTGAGCGGTACAAAATCACCTATTGGTGGTTACATGTGGTTTAATCGTTTAGATCCCAATCAATATGAAATGTCTGTTGGCGCAGGAGGTCTTGGACTTCCCGATCGCTCTTATTATTTAGAGCAAAATCCTCGTTTTGAAAAAACACGCGATGCTTATGTTGCTCACATTGCAGAGATGTTAGCCTTTGCTGGCATAAATAATGGTGAAGCCCGCGCAAAACAAATACTTGAACTTGAAACAAAAATAGCAGAAGGTCATTGGCCACGTGAAAAGCGACGTAATCGCGATTTATCACTTAATCAAATAAAACGTGTCGATTTAGCGAAGCAATACCCCAATTTTGATTGGGACACTTTTTTTGAAAAATCAGGTTACAAGGTACCGCAACTAAATATCTCTCAGCCTGAGCCTATTAAAGCCATGATAGCTCTAATAAACTCCGAATCTCTTCAAGTATGGCAAGACTATTTAACCTACCATACCATCAGTGGTAACGCGGGGTTATTATCTGAAGATATTTATAACACTAACTTCGCTTTTTTTGGAAAAGAATTGAATGGCCAACAGCAACCTAGGCCACGTTGGAAAAGGGCTATTAGCGCAATGTCTGGTACTCAATCATTAGGTTTTGCTATAGGTAAAGTCTATGTTGCTAAATACTTTCCTGAGAGCTCAAAACAGCAAATGGCAACCTTAGTTGAAAACTTACGCACAGCTTTGGGTGAAAGAATCGAAGCACTTGACTGGATGAGTGCAGAAACAAAGGTTAATGCCCAAGCCAAACTTGCCGCTTTTACACCTAAAATTGGCTACCCTGATGTGTGGCAATCATTCGACGGTGTGACAATCACTGACAATGATCTGGTTGGTAACGTAAAAAACCTTCGCCAATTTTTTAACGAAGAAAGTGTTGCCCAAGAGCTAGAAAAAACCGATCGTAATCGTTGGGGAATGGCACCACAGCGAGTCAATGCTTATTACAATAGTTCATTTAATGAAATTGTTTTTCCTGCGGCCATCTTGCAACCTCCTTTCTTTGATCCTAATGCTGATGATGCAGTCAATTATGGTGCTATAGGGGCGGTAATTGGCCATGAAATGGGGCATGGCTTTGATGATCAAGGCTCAAAATCAGATGCTCAAGGTATACAACGAAATTGGTGGACAGATGCTGATAGAGAAGCTTTTGATGCCAAGGCTGCACAACTGGTAGCACAATATAATAAGTATGAACCAATTCCTGATAATTTCGTGAATGGTCAAAACAGTTTAGGTGAAAACATTGGGGATGTAGGTGGTTTAGCTATGGCTTACCATGCTTATAAATTAAGTTTAAACGGTAAAGAAGCTCCAGTGATTGACGGTGTTACCGGTGATCAGCGCTTCTTCTTAGCTTGGGCACAAGTTTGGAAAGAAAAACGTACCGAAAAAAGCATGCTAAACCAATTAAGAGGTGGCACACATGCTCCTGGACGTTTTCGTGCGCAAGCTCCACGTAATCATGATGCATGGTACAAAGCCTTTGATGTGAAACCTGGAGACGCGTTGTACTTAGCTGAAGATGAACGAGTACGTATTTGGTAAAGATATCCTAATAAAAAAATTTCTTATTACTAGAAAGTGCTCTTAACTCTAACATGCCAATTAACATTGTTTTTTGGCATGTTATTATCCGCCTAGCTACTCCTCAAAGTAATTGCCACATTCCCACTATGAGCTAACTCCTTTTAATCATTGTGACTAAATAACACCTCATCGATAAACTGCAAAGCCATCTATTTTTGAATAAGTGACTATCATAACGTCATCAAATATTTGTTACATTGTTCTGGAACGACACCAATAATTTTGAACAATATTGCTGTAAAACCTTAATGTAAGATAAATAATTCCCTCGGCTAGCTTTTAGGTTACTCACTTATTCGTTTTTCATAAGGTATTAACAGTTTTTGCTATTAAAGTCTTACCTTTATTGGAGATTGTCCACCGGCTAATTGTCAATCACATAAAGCCTTTGTGTTATTAAAGCTTGGTATGAACCTTCCATATTAAATCTTCGTATAAGAATTTAGAAAAAATATTACTTATACTATCTGGTGCTTCGAGTAGGGTAACTGTGGATTGGTATTGTGAAGAGTTTATAAACTTTAATACATGATGAGTTACTATCTTTGCTAAACAAAAAATAATAACTAACTGGTTTCAATTTAAAAAGATATTAAATAATTATTAATGATAATAGCTATCATTGTTTCTAAACTACAAAATAGTAATAATAAGTTACGTTTTTTTAAAAAAACACTCTATAAAAAAATTAAAACCACTAAAATGTAATAATATTACACAAAAAGCTTTACAACAAAGCTTAAAATAGTATAATTACTCTATTAATTGAGAGGGCCATAATATACTTAGCAGCCGTTGCTTCATGTCAAAATCAACGTGCATTGAATCTAAGTATAAATAAAGTCTTTTCAATTTCACTGATTCTTAAATCATTTGTATTCCCTTACATTGATTGTTTCCGCCACATCTATGATGTGGCTTTTTTTTATCCGTTAGTCACAAAGTCAATAGGCTAAATTAGAAGGCATCACGCTCAAAATCAGCTAAATCTCTCTTTAAGCGACGTTGCTCTTTTATTTCCTCGATTTCTCGCCATTTACGTTTACGACTTTTACCTTTATTTTTAGTACTTTTCTCAAAAACTTGCTGTTCTTCAGATTCATCTAGAAAGTCAATTTCATCCCAAGCATCATTATTCATAATTTTTCCTGTAATTTACCAATAGTAGAGCTTATGGCTAATCTAATGAAAAAATATGAAAATAACATGACGTAATTATGACAAATCAATGACTGAATTTAATTAATCGCAACAGCAGTACAGCCTATTAGCGTATCAGTAGACATTGGTTTAGTGGCTCAGTCAAAATAGAGGTTTAACTTACCTAGAAAAGGACAACACGTTTACAAAAAAATTACGACTATTCAATTGCCTAATTGGTATTTATAGTAATTAGGTATAGTATAACTATGATATTCAATTATTGTTAACAAAGGAGATGCAATGAATACACTTGATACGAGTATTACGCAAATTGAATCATTGACCAATAAGGCATACGAACTGGGTATAACTTATGCCCCTAAATTAGCCTTAGCAATTATAACTTTATTGATTGGTTTATGGATAATAAGCGGTATAAGTAAATTGGTTACCGCGTCTATGGAGCGTTCTAAAGTTGATCCTACTTTAATCCCTTTTATGGGAAGCTTAGTTTCTTGGGTACTAAAATTACTCCTCTTTATTTCTGTTGCATCTATGGTTGGAATCGCGACTACCTCTTTTGTTGCTGTATTAGGTGCTGCAGGTTTAGCTATTGGCCTCGCTTTACAAGGTAGTTTGGCTAACTTTGCTGGCGGTGTATTGGTAATGGTTTTCAAACCCTATAAGGTGGGTGACCTAATCGAAACGCAAGGCCACCTAGGCGTCGTTAAAGAGGTACAAATATTTAATACTATTTTAATTTCTCCGCAATCAAAACGTATTATCATTCCCAATGGAGCTACCTCAAATGGTTCGGTAATCAACTATACTGTTGAGGGACAAATTCGAGTTGACTTGTCTATTGGGGTTTCCTACAGCGCAGATATTGATGAAGTGAAAGCAGTATTAATGGATGTTTTAGTCAACAACGAATTCGTATTAAAAGATCCTGCCCCATTTGTCGGGGTATCTGAAATGGCTGACAGCTCTGTAAACTTTGCTGTGCGACCTCATTGTTTACCAGAGCATTATTGGGACGTATTCTTTGGTGTAAATGAAGCAATGAAAAAAGCCCTTGATAAAAATGCTATTGCCATTCCTTTCCCACAAAGGGATGTTCATTTAATTCAACCACAATAATATTGGTTTGATCGCTAACTTAGGGAATTAATGTCAACAGAGAGTTAATTGCCTTTGATAATGCTAATTAAGCCCGATTGTTCAAGCATATAAAAAGCCACTCATAAATTATTATGAGTGGCTTTTTATATGTAGCTATGAGAGTTTGAAGAATTATATTAATTGCTATGTATTATTGAATATCGCTGAAAAATAATAACAGCCATTTCTGGTAGCTCGAAATAAATTTTTACTTGTTGTGTGACGCTGAATATTTTGTTATGTAGTTTAAAATTGAAACAGGGACTACTTTTTTAACTGGAAATTCGACAAAGGCTTTGCGCTCAATAATGTGTCCTAGGTATGTTTCAATACGGCACAACTCTCTAAAATTATCTTTCGACACTAATGAAACAGCTTCACCTGATGCGCCTGCCCTACCTGTTCTGCCAATACGATGAACATATTCATCGGCTTTAGCTGGTAAATCATAATTAATGACACACGATAAGCCGTCAATATCAATACCTCTTGCAGCAATACCCGTCGACACCAAGTAATTAATTCGCCCTGCTTTAAAGTCAGCCAAAATATTTTCTCTAATAGGCTGAGTTTTACCACTGTGAATGCTTTGCGCGATAATTCCTCGTTTTTCTAATTGACTAACTAATTTTGCTGCGCCATGTTTCGTTTCAATGAATATAATTGCCTGCTGCCAAGCAAAAGTTTTTACTAAATAACTTAACAAGGCCGATTTTTCACTTTTGTCAACAGTGACTAGCCATTGGCTGATATTGGGTTGAGTTGTTTCACTTTTAGCGACATTAATTTCCACTGGTTTATAAATTGCGGTTTTTACTAGACCTTTAATTTCATTAGACATAGTAGCTGAAAAGAGTAAATTTTGGCGTGACTGAGGTAAGCGCTCTATAATTTTATTAATATCATCAATAAAGCCCATATCTAGCATTCTATCGGCTTCATCAAAAACAAGCATATCCAGCGCATCAAAATGAAGAGCTCGCTGATGAATCATATCCAGTAAACGCCCCGGTGTTGCAACTAAAATATCAACCCCCCATATCAACTGCTGCTTTTGTTCTTGGACAGCAAGCCCCCCGTACATTGCCATGCAAGTTACATTGAGATGTTTGCTAAGCTGCACAATACTCTGTTTAATTTGAGCGGCTAATTCCCTTGTAGGTACCAGAACAAGTGCACGGATTCGCTTTGCTCGGAGCGGCTTATCGGTTTTCTTATAACGCTTATAAATCTGCTCTAACATGGGTAATACAAAACTTGCCGTCTTGCCTGTGCCAGTTTGTGCGACTGCAATCATATCATTGCCCGACAAAACCACAGGAATTGCCTGGCTTTGAATCGGTGTGGCTTTACTGTAGCCAATGTCTGTTATGGCTTGAAGAATAGGTGATGATAATTTAAATGAGGAAAAGGTCATGATATCTCTTGCATGTGTAGCAACTGAAATAATAAATACTATAGAGGTAGAGCAACTCAAAAGTGTGATAACACATTAACGTAATAATGAGCTGCTTTGACTATTCCATTCCAGCACTTAACTTATATAGTGGGGAATAGTATCGGTAAAAGTATAATGTAAATAGACTATGATAGTGTTTCAATGCTAGCAAGCGACTGACTAAACTCGCTGAGTTCTAATTCAAGACAGTCATCATCACCTTGCCAGTTAATACCAACAATGACACCATCTTCGTTTAAATCTTCTAGCCAAAACTCAAACCAATCAGCTAAAGATATTTGGCAAGGCTGGTAATCCTGCCATTCATCAATACAATGAAGTTGCGCGAGTGATTCATTCGACCACAATGGCATTACTTCAGTATCTTCAAAAGTAGGTGAGTCAAGAACAACCCAGTCTTGACTGCTTTTATCTTGCAGAGCCCATATAAATTGTGTGTTTTTTACTTCACTCAAAAAAGAGTCGAGTATTTCAGTATTATTATTCATTAGCTTAAAATTTTAATTAAATTATAGTAACCAGTATAATCAAGTTAGCATCTTTGGTCATGTTATTGCTTTGCTTATCCCCAAAAGAGCTTTATTCAAAAGCAATAGACTTTGTATTTGCTGAATTAGTCGCTAAAATGATGTTTTACACGCATTTGCAATTTCTTATGATATCCAAGTCTACATTATGTTGTTTATTGTTAGTTTTTTTACTGACAACATTACCCTACGCCCATGCGAACAAAATTCAGAAATTTACTGAAACCTTTGCTAATAATGTACAAAAAAAGCTAACAGCACACAGCATCCCAGGAGGGGCTTATGTAATTGTTCATGGAGATACCATTATTGACCAAAAGCACTTTGGTTATACTGATAAAACAAAACGCCGAAGCATTGATGATAACACAGTATTTCGTTTAGCTTCTGTATCCAAAACTTTTGCTGCAACGTTAACGACCATGATGGCATTTGAACAACACCTATCTTTGTCGGATCCTATTACAAAGTATGTTCCTAACTTTAAATTAGCTAAAGCCGGCGACGCAGATAAAATCAAACTAGCACATATATTAAGCCAATCATCTGGGTTGATGCCAAACGCCTTTGATAACTTGCTTCATGAAAACTGGTCTATGAATAAAATTATTAACCAATTCAAACGCATTAACCCTATATGCAAACCAAATAAATGTTACGGTTATCAAAACATTACTTATGGCCTTCTTGAGCAAGCAATTGAATTAAGTCAACCAAAAAGCTACGAAATACTATTAAATGAACGTATATTTGAACCTTTAAATATGAAAAATGCTTCATTGGGTATCAATGTTTACCAACAAAAAAACATCAATACAGCGAAGCCACACGTCTTAGTACAACGTAAAAAAATAGCAAAAAAAAATCAAGAGGGGCTCTCCCATTATCAATATATTTGGCGAACGGTAAAGGTCAGTCCTGATTTTTATAAAGTACCGGCTGCAGCTGGGGTTAATGCCAGCATAACCGATTTATCTGCATGGTTGATGGCTAATCTAGGTTACAAGCCAAAGGTTTTATCACCCTCCTTGTTAACAGCATTAACAACACCCAAAATTAAAACTAAAAAAGACTTAAATCGACGATTTTGGCGGCAGTACTTAACTGACGCTCATTACGCTTTAGGCTGGAGAGTATATCAATTTAAAGGACACCCTATAATCTACCACGGTGGATGGGTTGAAGGGTTCAGAGCCGAAATAGGTTATTGCCCAACTTTAAATTTAGGCTTTGCTTTTTTAATCAATGCTGAGTCGAATATTATTAGTCAACTTTCCAGTCACTTTTGGTCAAAAGCGGTTGAACTTTTTTAAAACACAAACCCGTTGCCCGCAATAATTGGTGCAATAAACACTGTATAAAACGCTCAAAAACTATCAAAAACATTCTCCTTTGAGAGATAAACTTGTTACAAATAACGAACTGGTAATTTTTTTAGTTTAACTATAGTTATTTGATCATGTTCAAAAATATTTTACTTAAAAATATCTTTGGACACTTTAGCCATATTGAAAAATTCAAATTTTATGTAGCATAATGAAAAATTAATAATTAAAAAGGATAGAAAATGTTAAAAATTTTCAAAAAATTATTAGTAGTACCTGCTTTGTTGATTGCCTCAACTGTGAACGCAACCTTAATTGAGAATGGAAGCTTTGAATGGTTACTTTTTGATGATACCTCAAGTGCTCAAGGCCTAGTTCATCAAATCAGTTTAGAGAACTTTGACCACAATAACGGTTGGGATGTTTATGAATCCTTACCTGGGTGGTTTACTTCCGATGGCCATGGTGCCGAACTGCAAAGAAATATCGTCACTAGTTCTGCTCACGGTAATCATCATGTGGAATTAGACTCTCATCCAAATGGCGCATCAAATTCAGTAATAACTCAAACCATTAATTTTTTAGAGGTTAATGCAGAATATCTGATGGAATTCTCATACAAGCCAAGAACAAACAAAGAAAACGACAATGGGATTAATGTCTTTTGGTATGATATCGCACCAGATTTTGACGTTAGCGCTAATGCTGTTTTTTCAATTGACAGCACGCGCAATGAACAAAATAATTGGCAAACGCAATCTGTTAATTTAATCGCTGAAAATGATACTATGAATTTAAGTTTTGGTGCCTTCGGCACTGAGAACACTTTAGGCGGATTAATTGATAATATTTCATTGGTTAAAATTAGTGATGCACCAATTACTAGTGTGCCTGAACCCTCCCCTTGGCTAGTCGCTTTGCTTCCTATATTGTACCTAACGTCAAGAAAAGCGAGCAGGTCATTGCCCTAACATTCATGACAACCTTTCCTAATCTTCTCAGCCAGCCCCCCTCTTATGAGTGGCTGAGAAGATTGCCAAAATATGATTAGTCATTCAATAATGGTGATGACTCAATAAATAAATTTGCATATCAACCTACTTATTACATATTAAGCGCCGCACCTCTTATTTCATCAAAATTATCAATGTTTAATTGTTTAGCTCTCACATTGAGCTCACTGTAATCAAGGTTTTCTGTCGCTAAGTTAAATATACAAGCCAACATAAAAAGTACATATTCATCTTGCTGAGAAGCTTTAATTGACTTTTTGCTTAATTTATCTAAATGGTTAAGTTGCTTAATGACATCTGCATCTAGGTGCCACAGTGATAGCATCAAACTTGAAGCGCCAAAGACGGTAATTCCCATAGTTTTTAAGAAATGACTGTTTAGTATTGTTAAGTCATTAATTCCTCTCAAAGAATGATGTGCAAATTTATGTTTATTAGTGTTTTGATGACATAACAGGAAAAGACCCAGTAATGCGAATATTAATACTTGCTCAATAAGAGGTTTATCAACAATAACAGCGCCACCTTTTGATTTACAAATTAATTGAAAAAGTTTAGGCGCAACAATAAACGCTTTGGTGCACTGTTCAATGATATGCCCCTCTATATGTTTATTAAGTAAATCTTTCGCAGAGAAGACAATTGCAAGATTAATTACAGTAGAAATACCTAAACTCCGACTAATTGCCTCTCTTAAACTACGGGGTGTTTTACCATAAATAGCTTTACTCGCTAATCCAATTAATCGGCCAGTAAAAATAGCGTCAGGAGCGACGATAGTCAAAACTCGCTCTAAATCAAAGTTTTCATTATCTTTTTCATTTAATAATTGTTTGCAACTATCAGACAAAGGAGGCATGTTTTGCGCAGTAGTTACCAAGCTTTTATAGCTAGAACAATTAGTAACGCTTAATGAAAGTTCACGAAATTGAATAGGGCTAACACCAAAACGCTGCCTAAAGGCACGCTCAAAGGTAGATCTCTCTGAATACCCAAGCTTTAAAAAAATCTCATCGATACTCATGTCATCAGTCAATAAGGCAGTGACACAAAATTCATTTAAATACTTTTGTTGAATTGTCTTGAAGCTTGTTTCCTCAAGGTTCAGTTTACGTCGAAAAGATGTCGAGCTCATAGACACCTTTGATGCACATTTATCAATAGAGAGCGTGGCAGGCGAAATACTCTCATTCAACAGAGAATATACTGCTTTGGTTAATCGTAAGGAGTTATCATGCATGATTTGCTTGTATGGTTCTAAGTGAATAAATTAGCCGCTGAGTCTCTAGAAACTAAATTAGTGTAACTTAATCCAACGAACAGCGGAAGAGAGCACAGTTTAATCAATAAACACATAATTATTATTAATGATGCTCGCACGTAATTATTGTTAATGATGTTCGCACGATGATTTAAAGGTAATATGATAAACATTCCATTGCGAGTAGATTATTGTCTATCGCCGCTGAAACATGAATTCTATTTTGAATAAAGTTGTCGATATTTGTTAAGGCCAAGTAATAACGATTTCAGACACCAATGAGGTTAATGCATGAAATGTGACGTGCTACTAAATAAGTAGGAATTTTGATAACTTGCAGCTTGTATTGTGACAACAGATTGTTCGAGGCACTCAATTTATTAAACACAATTTTTTGATTAAAAAAAGCAAACAAGGTGAGATTCTTGTCTGCTTTAATAGGTTACTTACATCATGTTGAAATGTATATTGAGAATATTAAAAATCTCTCACTTCTACATAATTGCTACTGAACTCAAAGGTATTAATTTTGCCACATTCAACAAAATGGTTATTTGAGGCATATGGTGCTTCTGGGTGATTAATATCGCCTTCCCAACCTTGACCATTTTTAACATAAGCTTTAACCTCAAACTTATTATTAACCGCCTTACTACAATCCATTTCTACATCTAACATCCAGTAGTGTTGCCCCCAAATGTTCAATGGATCTTCACCATAACCGTCATCAGCTGTGGTTCGTTTAGCTCCCCAACTAGATGGCCATACATTAGTCGTCCAATCAAGTGGTGTACCTTCAGCTTCATTACTTTGACCCTCTTCACTGCCGTACCAGTCAAGATAACTCTCATTATCTTTCCAAGGAGCAGTTGTTGTATTAGCTAAATTGTTATGGACAATAGGCATTGCACATTCAAAATTACTGCTGTCACAATTTCTACCCAGTTCATTATTTGCGTAACCATGATCTATACCACCACGTATGAACATATCTTGACCGCTTTGAGTTTGCGCTTTGATAAAGATTACAGTACGTTTAACATCGTTTTCTTGTGGCTCTTCAGGTTCAGGAACTATTTTCGCTCCTTGATGAATAGCAAAGGCATCCCAAGCCCCCACATTGGCATTAATATTACCATTATTATCAACGCTTATGGTTTCACCTGAACATGATAACTCATCGACAGACAATTCACCTTTTAAGACATTACAGTACTCACCTGACTCCATATCGGTATTTAACGTTGCAGTTAAATTATAGTCGTCTTTATTGATCGCAACAAAACCGGAACTACCACGACCAAATGCAATTTGGTTATTACCGTTATCCCACCAGTTTGTAGTGCTCCAATTGTCAGCGGTATTATTTCTGAAGTCTACTCCCCCAGAAATATAACTCCAACGATGTTCACATTTCCAGTTTTCGGCAAAACACTCTAAGTTGCCATTATTGTGAACAGGTACATCAGGACCACCTGCTTCAGTATCACCATGGTAGTCGTAACTCGACATAACTTTAGGGTAACCGTATGGATAAGCTAACATGAATACGTTAGCTAAATCATATAAACGACCATCTTCGAAAGTAATGACATTCCCACCACCACCATGTCCGCGCTGATTATCATGATTATCGACAAAAACAACCGCGGAGCTGCTTGGTAAAAAGCCCCAACCTTCACCAAAGGTACTTAACCATGATAATTTTCCGGCTTTGAAAACATTACCAAGCTGTGTACTGTATTTAAACTCAGTGACTAAGCCAGCACTGAGGTATTCGTTGGAAGTAATGGGCTCTCCACCTTGATCTATAACTTCTTGGAAAATTAATGGCGTGCCATTTACTTTAGATAAAATTCCTTGAATATCGCCAACAGCCATATGTTTAGAGGCATCAAGACGAAAGCCAGTTACACCAATATCGATAAGATCATTTAAATACCCTGCTAATGTCTCTTGAACGTAAGGCGTACTTGTATTTAAATCAGCTAAGCCAACTAACTCACAATTTTGAACTTCCCAGCGATTACCATAGTCATTGATTGAACAGGCTTCATGAAAATCACTTGGCGAGTATTGAGGAAAACTTCGAAAGCCATACTGACTGCCAGCAACGCCAACACCATCGCCAGAGGCCATATGGTTGAGAAGTGCATCAACATAGATTTCGACGTCGACAGCTTTACATCGATTAACCATGTCAACAAATTGGGCCCGATTACCACCTCGACCTTCTAATTTATAACTGACGGGTTGATAGCGCGTCCACCACTGGCTACCCTGGATGTGTTCAGTTGGCGGTGAGACTTGAACTGCGGCGTAACCTTTGGGACCTAAGTAATCTTCACATTCTTGTGCTATGTCTTGCCAATTCCATTCGAATAGATGTACGAAAGTGGTTGGTTGCGGATTAGCTTGCGCTTGGCATGTCATGCCAATGGCTAAGCTGGTTGCTAATAATGACTTTATTACGTTAGTTTTCATTTTTATTTTTATTCCTAATGTAGTTTTTATTATCTAGCTAATTTTATAGCCCTCCAACACTGCTCTTAATTCATACAAAAATAAACACTTAAAAAAATGAATACGTATTCAAAGCATTACTTAATACGTTTTAAAACTAGGCATATAACAATTAATTATTTAGGAATTGATGTTGTTTTCTTTGTAAGCTTTTAAAATAATTAGTTTAATTATATAAAAACTTTACTCTTGCAGCACTAGATTACCGCACAAGATACATTTACTTTTATCAAACTAGATTTTCAATACAATAACGTTTATATTGACACCCAACTGGTACGATGAGGTTGTTATTTTGAATTGGTTTTTTAAAAAGTCGTGGGCATTTCGCCTTATAATGAATATTTGGCCGCCGATGTTTTTTGCTGGTATCCGTGTAACGCAAATATCTAAAGATTTTAAATTTGCGCGCGTACAACTAACCCTTAGGCCTTGGAATAAAAATGCGGTAGGTAGCCATTTTGGTGGCTCATTATTTGCCATGACAGATCCTTTTTACATGTTAATGATACTGTCTAACCTAGGAAAAGATTATGTCGTTTGGGACAAGTCAGCTGATATTGATTTTGTTAAACCCGGTAAAGGTAAAGTTACTGCTGAATTTCAGCTCACGCAAAGTTTAATTGATGAAATTATTAATAAAACCGCTAATGGGGATAAATATTTACCCGAAATCCCCGTTTACGTTAAAGACCAACAAGGCCAAATTGTCGCTAAATTAAACCGTACCCTTTATATTCGTCGAAAGAAATCAAAACGGTAGCTAAATAATTAAAGTTATGAAGCAATTTAGCCTTTTAAGGGGTTATTAAGAGCTAGCTAAATGTAATGTTAAATAAAACAACCAGTCTCTGCAGTCGGGCTATTGAGTCAACTCGGAGCCGTTTTGTTGAAGTAACAAAACGGCTTTTTACTCTCATAAAAATTTTACTTTATTTTACAATAGAAATGATCCGAAAGAAAACTACCTAAGAACCCTGAAATTTACGATTAGTTATATTTATCAGCAAGATACAATCAGATTCCAGTAAGGTGGGTGTGTTCTTTCTGTATATGTTGAGTTGTTATATCTGAAAACCAAAAAACACTGATCGTTATGATCAGTGTTTTAATGATTCAGCCCTGTAACCGTAAATTAAGCTTGCTTCTTAAATTTACGAGAAGCTAGACCCATTAAACCTAAAGCGAAAACTACTAAAGTAGAAGGCTCTGGGACATTTACACTTTCAATTTGAAGTTGAAATTGTGCTATTTGACCTTCTCCAAAATTTAATTCCTCAGGATAAGGTCTGTAATCGATGGAAAATGAATTCGATGTAAAACTTATAATAGGTGAAGGATAGCCTCCATACTGCCCGTCAAATATTCCAGTACCATCAATTACAGAAACACCCGTTATGACCTCCACATCGCTAAAAAGTATGTTAGAAAAGTCAAAAAAAGCATTCGTATAATTTGCAAAACCCGAAGGTTCACGCCCTGTTAGGGTTACGAGACCTGAAGCCGTAATGTCTATATCAGCGTGTCCTCTCCAGCCAGAAGGGTTCGATATTACATCTGAACTTGTTAAGTCTATAATACCAGCCACATCTTCATTTAACCTTTGCATTACATAGCCCGGAGTATTTTCATCCCCCCAAATAAGCGTTTCGGTGATATCAACAGTTATTAATCCAGCATTAGCAACACCACTAATAACTAAAGCAAAGCTTGCAGCTAAACCTTTCAAAAATTTGTTTTTCATTTGAGTTTTCCTTTTAATCCCTTTCCATCAAGGTTGGAAGGTATTTAATAAAGCTAAAAATAAATACTTGTTTGGTACTAAGCAGGCAGTGTGCCAATTAGGTAAATTACAAAAAAACAATAGGTTAGCGTATTTGTGTGATTTAAGATTAGTGCCTTTGTAAAATAACCTGACACTAAAATCGGTTACTCAAGAAACTAGGTAGGTGTTCTGTTTTATTACGATACACCTCATCAATGCGTACTTTATCCAGACTAAATGACAATAAATCTTCTGCCGTATAAAGCTTTCTGGTTAATCCAAGTCTCATAGCTGGCGTGGTAGGTTTAGGTTTGCTATTGCCAGAGAAATTTCGGTCAATAATGCGCTCATTGGTCATGCAATAATTAAAGTAAACTCTCTTAATTTCGATCAGTTTTACCATCCACTCTGGATTGTAACCAGCGAAGGCGTTCCAGCGTTTTGCATTGCTGGCACCGGTAACAGGTCGCTCTAAAAGATTAATGTGTCAGCGTAGAATTTGAAACCAATTATCGACACCATGAAGCGATGCATTTGTCAACGATTTAATCACTTGGTGCTGGTTCATATTTTTAACATCACCCAATGGCAGAAGCATTCCTAAGCGTGATTCTTTGTTGGGATTAATAATCCATTCTGATTTAGCATTACCCACTCTTTTTCTGTTTGATAGTTGCGCTTGCCAAAGTGCGGCTTTGATTTCTTCTTTGGTGATATCTGGATTATCTTTTATTAATTCATTTCTAATTTCTTTAAAACGCTCTAATGATGTGTCATCAAGGTATTGAGCGCTACCAGACTTGTCAGCAGAGATTTGAAAGGCGTAAAGCTTATGATGGGCTATCCAATCACAGAAAACGGCTCCTAGGGCCAATTTGATGCCTGAATCGTTATCGGCAAACAAGTGAACACGGTTTGCATATTTAAGCTTTTCTTTAAGCAATTTATAGTGAACTAACACGCTGTAAGTTTGTTGGACCAATAACCCTTTTGGTGGCATTTGTAGCTCAACATTACGCTCAGTTTCCGGCACTTGCTCGTTAACATTATCGTCGCTTAATACGTATTGCGCATAACGTCTGTAATAAGGAAACTTCTCTTGCTCTTTCTTTTCACGATGCTCTTTGTTTATCTCGATGTAGTCACTGGTGAAATCGAAATTAACGTTTGAAACAAAAACAAATCCTGTGTCGTTATCGACCGTTGATGTATTCACAATGGGCGTGGGCTTTGGCATGTTATGGTCGCCCCAATTACTTAGATAAAACTGTCTATCAGAGCTAAGGTTCAGAGTTTTCGTGGCAACTGCATGATCGAGCATTTGAGAGTGATAGTGGTCAAAGGCTAAGGCTTGCTCATAAAAGAAATTAATTTTGTCGTATATGACTTTGGCACCAAGCCCATGCTTATCCATCATGCGATTAATAATGTCTTTGTTCATCATATCTTTAAATATTGTAACGTTAATTAAATCTCGGTAATGACGGTTAGCAGGATTTACCTTAATGGCAAACCTAGTATCACACTCCTTACAGGTTATAAGTTGTGAGCCTAACCTATCTTCTTTAACAATTTGAGTTACTGGCTTGCCGCCTTTTTTAAATGGCTCTTTGATTATATGTTCAACAACGCGGTCAGGTTGAGTTTTACCATCTAATTTATAAAGCTCTGGGTGAGTGTAAATGCCTTTATCTCTATTTTTGCACCTTGTCTTTTGAATACGAGTCCCGCGCCTGTTTTCAGGTGAATGCGGAATGTAATAATACCGAAAGCTGTTTGGGATAGCTGGTATCGCTTTATTAGGGCAAGTAGGCTCTATTGGTTCATGCACCGTTGATAAACGTGTTACTTCCGCTTCAAAGCAACGGTTATGTATCATGGTCGTGCTATGACCACACAGTTTACAGGTCAGCATATGCTCAGATTTATCGTCACTCCATGTAAGCTTGTATTCATTGCCTAAACCACGCTTTAACTCACCGTTGTCTTTATACGTTGGGTTTTTAGCGATAACACCAAAATTCTTACACTCTGGATTTTTACAAAAGTTAAGTTGTGTGTAATTTCCCGTTTCTTTTGTTTTTATAGGCTCTTGGGATTGAAATGGCTTTAGTAAGAGTATGTTTCTTCTGCTGTGGTGTTGATTTAAGTGGTACTTCGGATTCATCGAGTAGTTTAAAAAAGAGATGGGCGCAAAGGGTTGCATCAAGCAAAGCGCTGTGTTTAGTTCGACTTGAAATATCTATACCGTATCTTAGGCAAGCTGCATCTTGGCTAATTTTTCTCACACCAAATTTGCTCTTGGCAAACTCCATTGCACAAGTCACTTCAGCGCAAATATCGGAAACAGTAGATGGGTAATTAAGACGATTTAACTCGGCATTTAGAAATTTTAAATCAAATTCAGCCTTGTAGATAACTAAATGGCTATCTTTTATGAAATTTATGAAACGTTCATGTATGTCTTTAAAGGTGGGTAGACCCACTAAATCTTCATCTAGGATTCCGTGAACGCGAAAAGCGCCTTTATTGGACTTTTTACCTTCAGGATTAATTTTGAGTTTAAAGACATTACCCGTAGGAGCAGAATCTTCATATTCTATGCAGGCTAGGTCGATAATTCGGTGACTACCTTTGTGGGGATCTAGCCCTGTTGTTTCCGTATCTAAGAAGACATATTTCGTCATAATTACCACTCCTATAATCAATATTATAGGAGGTATTGGTGAGTTTTAAATAAGTCATTGAAAAAACGTTCTAATCGAACATAAATTTGGTTTGTAGAGCGGTGATGATTTACTTCTACTAGGGATTTTATCGTTATTTTTCAGAGCTAAATAACAAAAAGGAACTACTATCGAAAAATAGTAGCTCCGAGTTGACTCAATAGCCCGCTCTGCAGACTGGTTTTTTTTATAAAAGTTTTTATAATCGCTTATACATTCATCATAATATGTTGATGTACACGCACAATAATGTCGTCACTTTCTTTTTTCCAATTAACCTCATCAGAAAACTTTCTTACCGCTGCGATGGCTTGATTAACAAACTTACCATAATTATGATGAGTTTCATCACTCTTGTCGGCAAAAAACACAAAACGCAAAGTATCCACTAACGAATCACCCTGCCAATGCACACAAAAACGACTATCCGGATTACCAGGGTTTACTCCTATCGAAATGAGTTCACCTTTAATTGAAGACTCTTCATTTTCGTCAAAACGAACAAATGGCGACAAACCGTTAGCAATTAATGCTCCTTGGTCTATTTGGTTGGCTTGGCAAGATACATTAAACGCCTTCTCAATTTTCTCGTAAAGGTGTGTGAATGGTGTATCTGATGAATAATCAATATTGGCACCTTTCAATAAACGCCTTGCCATTGGGATACTAGCGACAACATAAGTAATTGAAGTGTGCTCAGGACTAATTGCCTGACCTTGACTTTCATAACGATCGGCAAGTTCTCTAAAAGTATGGCTTAACGTATTTGTACCGCCTTTATCTTTAGCAAACACATCAAAGGTTAAATGTTGATGGTCTCGTAATTTAATATCTCCTTGGGACAAACCCACTTTTTCAGCTATTGCTTGCACCGCTTTGAAAACATTATTATGAAATTTACCTGAATTTACTCGTAAATCTTTGCCTGTTGCCAAAAAAAGTAGTTTGATCTTATTCGCTCTGATAGCGCCATCAAAATAGCCTTTAAAAGTACTATTATGCTCTGGACAATAAAAGAAAAATGATTGTTGCTCGGTGTGTAATACTTGTTGCTCTCCGCTGTAACGCACCCGAACTAAGCGGTTGTTAGCAACAAAATTAACATGGGTTAAATCATGCGCTTCAACAATGGTAAAGACTTGATGTGACAAGGCTTGATAAAACTTTTGATAAGGCTTACTAGATGATTCATCAATATCAGCCCCTACTAAGTCGAGAAGTTTATCAGTTAATGGTATTTCAGCTAAAATATACTGATTATCACGAGCATCCGCTGGTAAATAGACATGTTCTTTATTTCTATGTTTCTTTAAAATCGATGAAGTTCTTCTCATATTCCTTTATAACCTTAATGTGAGTTAACGACTACTATGAAAATTAATACAATTCATAACATACACAAAATAATGGCTGCATTCTATATTTTCTTGTTATTACACATATTTGAAATCACAGTACTACCAAAAAAATGCCGATAATCGTTAACCCGCGTTAATAGCTCACATCATTCCATTGTTAGAGCCAAATTTTAACTGCAGCCACTAAGCTCCTGACCCATTAGATATGTCATAACTTTCACTTAGTAGTTTTTTTTGCTAAGTATTTTTTGGTGTTGATTTTTTTTGTGACACTTTTTGTTGCCATGAAATTACTCTTTTTAACCTTATGTTGCGACAATATATTACTGCTTTTATTTTTCACTGTACGAATTTTAGCTTTGTCAGTTTTATGCTGAACATAAGATGTGTTTTTGTTAACAGAATGCATCAAATTTTTATTACGATTGTATTTTGCTTGTAAGCTTTTATTTTTAATAGCCGCTTTATACTGAGCGGGAGCCAATAACTTATTGGATTTACGGGTTTTGGTTTGAGTGTAAATACGGTTATGATGTTTTTTATGGTATTTTTTGCCATCATAACTCACTATTCTTTTTTGTTTTATTTGATGACTCCAACGTTTAGCATGATGACTTATCACGCGTTTTCTTGGTGAATAATGGTGTTTATGTTTGATGGGGTAACTTGCTACATAACGCTTATGCCAATGAAAAGCATTACCATAATAGTGATGATTAATGCGCACTCCCCGGCCCCAGGAAAACCAGCCATAACTTACACCGACAACACTAGGTATTGACCAAGTGATTGGTGGATAACCAGACCAATACCATCGACCATATACTTTACGAGTATTGTAATATGGTATGTATATAATATTGGGTTGTGCGGCCTCAATAATAATAACATCACGTTCATAAGTGACATTGACGTGACTCATATTATTTAAGCTACCTGCAAGGTTAGCTTGCTTACGCAAACTTTGTATACTAGCTAATACTCTTTCTTGATCACTTAAAAATAGCTGACCTAAGGCTTGTGTCCAGCTTAATTCGTCGCTTAACTTCTTTAATAAACTAGGAAAATCAAAGAGAATAGTCACACTAGTATCCCATTGCTTATATTCTACTTTGTCACGAATTTGTTGCTTATCTACCGGTGAGTTATTAGACAGCCAGCGATGGGCTTCTACAACTTCAATGGGATAGGTTGAAGCAATTAATAAATGCGTTAATAACGTATCAGGATAAAGCGCAATGGGGGCAAGTAATTGTGCCACTTCTGCGTCAGAAATAGCGTCGTTTGTAGTAATATCGCTAGCTAACAAGTTTTGACTGAACACCAAAAAAAGCAATACAAAAGTAGATAACAATATTGCCAGTTTTTTGGGTAATTCCTTACGTATAAATTTAAACATAGGTTAACCTTTTATGATTATTAAGTATGTTTACACTATACGAGGTCTTAACTGAACAAGGCCTGAACAAAACACCTATAAAGCGCTACAAAACAGGCATTGAAAGTAGTTAAAATGAATTTAAGATTAGCCTAACCATTTAATTAACTCGATTTTTTAAAGTCGAGTAAAGGATTTAAAATGAGTAGGAATTAAAAATAATACATTTAGTTCAGTTTTTAATTAAGAGGCAAGCCACTCATGTCTACTCTCTGCTTACGTTGTTTTTAGGCGTTTGTTTAACGATAGTTAGCCAATAACCTTGCGTTAACAATATACCAAGACGTCACTGTATACATAGTTTAAGATTTAGTCACATTGAACAAAGTTATATCCCTTGCTTTTGGAGACTTTAAGTATTTAGTAGCCCGAAAAGTGTAAGCTGCACTTGGCCCCAGCCAACTTTTGAGAATAACTAATATCAAATGTTCCTTGGTAACTTTCAACTAAATCACGCACAATCGCTAAGCCCACACCATGACCATCTTGGTATGTATCACCTCTTATACCTCGCTCTAAGACTTGTTTGATTTGTGCTTGCTTGAAGCCTTCACCATCATCTTCTATACATATAACTAAGCTGTTATTAAGTATATTTATATTCAATAAAATATGGCTTTTAGCCGCTTTAAACGCATTATCTAAAAGGTTACCAAGTAACTCAATAAAATCGGCTTCATCACCCTTAAAACTGATGTTATCTGCAATGTTAACTTGAGTATTTATTGCTTTTGTTTGGTATATCTTATGAAGTGCATTTAATAATTTTTTTACTTGTGGAGAAATTAAGATACCTAAATGCCAAGCACTATGACCAGCGCTCTGAGCTCTTGTTAATTGATGATTTATAATGGCATTAATTCGAGCCAGTTGTTCTGTTTCAACAAAGGACTTGTTATCTTGTGCTTGTAATACCGCTAAAGGTGTTTTTAAACTGTGAGCAAGATCAGAGAGCGCATTACGATAACGTTGCCGTTGCTTTTTTTCAGTTAATAATAATTGATTTAATTGCCTAGTTAATTGAGCAAGCTCTGTTGGATAAGCGCTAGTAAGCTGATCGGTTTTACCTTGTTCGATGGCATGAATGTCTTTTTGTAGTCTTGATAAAGGTTTTAACGTCCATATTAACCACACAATTTGCATTAATAAAATGATGCTCATCAACCCCCCTAAACCAATCCAAAGTTGATGATTAAACTCCTCAATTAATGTTAACAGTGCTTTTTTATCTTTAACAATATGAACCAATAATGGCACATCATTAATGCCGTCATAAAAACTCACCGCATAACTGAAAATAAACCCTTGTATTTTATCTAGCTCTACACTGCTAAAAACTTGTTCTCCTGACTCTAAATTACTAAGCTGAACAGGGATCTTTGGCGGCAAATTGACAGGTAATAACGATTGTGAACGCCATAGGTGATTGTCCTCATTAGTTATAAAAGCATATAA
Source organism: Colwellia sp. (assembly GCA_042091395.1). Lineage (GTDB taxonomy): Bacteria > Pseudomonadota > Gammaproteobacteria > Enterobacterales > Alteromonadaceae > Colwellia. Next base: position 15,753 of record JBELHN010000001.1, on the reverse strand, counting down.
GCCGGACTCCATTACATTAAACTGGTTATCGGCTAAAGCTAGCGGCATAATTAATTTTCCATTATCAACTTCTGCAACCGCTAAAATAGAATAACTGTAAGCACTTAATTCATTTTTAATACCTTGCATCATATGTTTTTCATAGGAATTCATAATAATAATGGCTATAGTCGGTAAGATAATGATGGCCATGGTAAGTAGGCTTAAAAATAAACGTAATTTAAGTGACGTAAAATCAGGTGTTATCAATTCCTTTATCTTCTGAAAAAGTTTCAAGCTCATTAAACCTGTCGATTATTATCAATATAATTCATTAAGCGATACCCCTGACCCCGTTTTGTTTCAATGAAATTTAAATTGTTATGAGGATCAAGCTTTTTACGGAGTCGTCTAATAAAAACTTCTATTACATTAGAGTCAAGGTCAAAATCTTGATCATAAATGTGCTCTGTCAGTAATGTTTTTGAAATGACTTCACCAATATGCAACATCATATATTTAAACAACTTATATTCATGGGCACTCAAGCTAACCAAGGTTTGATTGACTGTTACTTCAGAAGTTGTGGTGTTTAAACTAAACGGGCCATTTTCAATAACTGCACTAGCTTTACCAGCACTGCGTCTTATTAAGGCATTTAAGCGTGAGCTCAGTTCTTCCGTGTGAAAAGGTTTTGTTAAGTAATCATCTGCGCCAGCATCTAAGCCAGCCACTTTATCTTGCCAACGATCACGCGCCGTTAATAACAAAATAGGAAAATCACGACCTTGCTCCCGCAACGTTCTAACCAAGGTTACGCCGTCCATTAAAGGTAGACCTATGTCAATAACGGCAACGTCATAATCATATTCAAGCCCTTGAAATAAAGCTTCTTGTCCATCGCTTGCAAGATCTACAGAGTATTGTTGTATGATCAGTTGTTTATGTAAGGCTTGTTGTAAGCTTATATCATCTTCAACTAACAATAATCGCATAATAAATAGTCCTCAAGAGTCATTAACGCATGTTTAACTTTATTAAGATTTGACTCAGATTAAGTGTGATGGCACCAAGGCAAAGTGTTTACAATATTTGTACTTTTGTACTTTTGTACTTTTACAAAGGGGGTACAACATATTTTAAATAATATTCAAATAAGTTAAAAAGGAGTATCAATTTATTTTGTATAGCCTCTGATTAACTTTTCTTTAGGATATGCACATTATAATTAGGCTTCCTAATATATATACCTAGTTAACCTTTTTCTAAATACCCTCAAGAAACATACTTTAGTAATACTTATTTTTTAACTTGTCCTGTTTTGGCATTAACAAGCTTAGATGTAACTTGGCCATTAACTTTGACAATTTTTACTTTATAAAATTTTTGGTTGATGCGACTAACTTTGAGTACTCTTCCACCGTAAGTGCGTTTTACTATGTTTGCCGCTTGTTTAGCCGTTATAACCTTTTCTGATACTTTACTAATTGATTGACCATTTGAATTAAAAGCGGCATGAGCCTTGGGTGCAGCAAAGGCAAATGAATAGCAGACTAATGTTATAAGCAAAATTCGGAACATTGAATTAATACCTAGCTTGGAATAATGATTGATAATAGTGTTAGTCTAAAAGAATGTGACCAGCAAATAAACTATGTTTACAAGCTTATCAAAAATAACCTGAATAAATCCTGAATGCTCCTAAAAAGTTATATTTGTTCAGCTTAAGTTAAGCTTGCCTGGGCTTTAATAGCACTATATTTTGCTAACAGGCCTTTACAATGAAACTATTTAATAATACTCACACGTTTTACACATCATCAACAAATATAAAGTGGCAAAACTTTGCTGCAACCAATTTAATTATAGTGATAACTATACTTCTCAACTTTGTTTTTGTTGCTTCTGCTAATACCATAACAAGAAATATTGATACTACAGAAGTCAATACCAATAGTAGGACGAGTATTCAGGATGAAAACTCAGACAAGTCCACAATAAAATATATAAAGCAAAATTTGACTCAAGATTTTAATGAAAAGGCGAAGGTGAGCTTCTCATTTGAACAACCTCAATTTTCTTCTGAAGTAAAACTAGATGAAGCGGTATTAACAGTTATTCAAAAGAATACCGCCGCAGGTAACAGTGATCAAAACGCAGATAAAGCTTTAGCCATTAAACGAAGTGACATGATTGCTCATAAACAGCGTTATGCGAAAAAAAATAACAAAAAATTCACACAAGCCTTAGGCGACAAAAATGCTTCAAGTGAATCAACAGATGACTATTTTTATATTTATGATGCCTACACACAATTAATTGAAGACTTAGATAACGATGGTTTTTATCAAACCTTTAGCATCACTTTTGACGCAGATATTAATTCTTATTATCCCTTTCAACAAGCGCAACTATACGCGGAGTTGTACATTAGAACTTATGGTGGACCGTGGGAACACTATTACACCACTGATAGCTTTATAGTGACAGGTGACAGCGCAGAAGATAGTTATCAAGTTTACAGTACATTAAGTTACGGTTTTCAACCTGAATATTATGACGTACTGATTGATTTGTATGAAGTTGGAAACCCATACATCGTTGCATCATATAGCAGTGACAACAACAGTAATTTATCTACATTACCTCTAGAGAGTAGTGAATATGAACAACTAACTGTTTATGCTGCAAGTAATTCAGTAGTATTGTTTAGCCTCCTCCTAATATCATTAATCACCAAATTAATGGTCTTGCGTAAAGCTCATGAATGTTAATTAACAGTGAGAATAATCTGCCGTGAGAAATCGGTGGAATTGACTAAAACCTTTTACCTTTTGTGCAATTGGCTTTACCTAAGTTAAATAGTGTTAACGAAAGGTGCTCGAATTCTGAAAATTTTTGTCTCGAATAAAGGTTACTGTGTAAATCGACAATATTATCTCTTTAATTAAAAAATACTGTGAATACGCTGAGTTTTATTTAAATTCAGCGTGGTATTTAGGTAGGAAACAAGGTGAACCTAGACTGTTCAATATTGTAATTTTGAACGTGTAAGTGGGGAAAAAAATACCAGTATAAGCAGAGCTAAACCAATACTAAACAAACTATCCGGCTCTGCAGTCGTTACTACTGGTTCTCCTAATGCTGATGAAATATGTACATTAGACTTACTAAAATGACGTTCAGCGAAGAAAAAACTAAAGGTGTACTCTTCCCCCTCTAAAATATTTTGTTCGGCTGCAACCTCAGACATATCAAAACTAGCACTCTTTTGAGGGTGAATGCCGCCAATATCGAGCACTAATTCATCATTAATAAAAACCCAAACATCATCATCGCCGGTAAAGTTAAAAGTATTAGTGTTGGCAGCATTGTAATTGAGTGTTAACTCAAATTGTGCAGTAAAGTAATAATTGTGGTTATTATGATTATCAAAGTCATCAGGAATAATATCATCGAGAGGGAAGAATGATGAATTACTGTATGTTAATGTACCCGTGTCGGTATTTACTTCAGCGTCTATGTCAATTTTATATTCGCCAATACAAGATTGCGCTGGAGTTAACGGGTTACAATCTGCATACCAGTCAGCAAATGAATTGGCATCGTCTACCGCGCCATAACCATCACTGCCAACATATACAGGAACACCACCAACTAACATAGGACCAACCATGCCTAATTTTAATTGAGAAATATGGCTGCCATCAAAATCAACATGCTCAGGTGTAAAGTCTCTGAAAGTTACCTCAACTGGGTAGGAGATAATATTTGCATGACTGAAGTTACTGAAACCAAAATTAACACTTAATATAACTACTAGGGTGTTAAAAAATTTATTAATATTATTCATTAAAAATTACTCCATGAAGACTTACTTCAATAATTACCTAGGTTGTACTTTAGCGTCGATTTTATTTAATAATTTTATTTAACGATTAAATTTAACAAGGTGTAAATTTCAAAAAAAACACCCTAACGGTGGCAGATATTAGTTAGCAAAAATTAGTTAAAAGTACAATTACATGAAATGATGCTTTAATTATGCCATGATTTTTTTGCACAAATTATCATCAACTTAGGTTGTTTAAAAATGTTTTTATAAATTAACTGTAAAAAAAACTGACAAAGGCTTTATAAATTAAAGTAGTGGCTGAAGATTTAAATGAATAGATTAAATGCACAGACTTAAAGAAATTAGAGTATTGTTTGCATGCGTTAATTTTGTAAAGGCAATAATTTATCAGTATTTTAAGGTGAAATTTATTGCCTAATGTTAATGCTCATTAAGGCGGGGGCTACCACCAAAAATAGTCATTGGCTAGATTATGATAATTTGGTGGATTGCAAACTTAGTCCTTATGAGGTGTTCTTAACGTAGACGATAATTTACTTCCTAGCTACCAAGTGAACTGTACTCGTTGAGCGTTCCAAAAATGCACCTTCACAATAAGCGAGGTAATAAAGCCATAAACGTTTGAAGGTCTCATCGTAACCTAGTGTTGAGATCGTTGACCAGGATGCAAGAAAATTATCGCGCCAATGAGACAATGTTTTGGCGTAATCTAAACCAATATCATCGAGTGATTCGATCACGAGTTCGCTATATTCAGTTAAATGTTGTGCCAATACACTGATAGAGGGTAAAAAGCCACCAGGGAAAATATAGCGTTGTATAAAGTCAACATTATTTTTATAGTGAGTAAATCGCTGGTCAGCAATGGTAATCGACTGAATTAACAACTTTCCTCCAACTTTTAGGCGATCATTACATTGTTTAAAGAAGCTTGGTAAAAAGTCGTATCCCACGGCTTCAATCATTTCAATGGACACTACCTTATCGTAGCTACCAGATAATTCTCGATAGTCTTTCTTCAACAAAGTGATTTTTTCGGTTAATCCTAATTTGTCTATTCGAGACTTAGCATAATCAAATTGTGCGTCAGAAATAGTTGTTGTAGTTACCTTACAACCATAATGAGTCGCGGCATAAATGGCTAAGCCTCCCCAACCAGTGCCAATTTCTAACAAATGGTCTTCTTCAGTCAAAGATAAACGTTGGCAGATAGTATCCAGTTTAAACCGTTGTGCCTCATCAAGAGTCGATGTCTCTGTAGGGTATATGGCTGAAGAATACATCATTTCCGGGTCCAGAAAACGAGTATAAAGTTCATTACCTAGATCATAATGCGCAAGTATATTTCGTTTTGAACCTGATTGAGTATTTCTATTTTGCCAATGAGCAATGGTATTTTTAAACTTGTTCAACCATGATTTGTTCGATTCAATGCTATCTGTTTGTTGCTGAGCCTTGGCTAACATACGGATAACATTAGTTAAATTAGGGCTACTCCATTTACCTGCTATAAAAGCTTCAGCAGCTCCAATACTGCCACCTTTCACAAAATCGCGATACACACTGATATCATGGATGTGAATTTTTGCCTTAATTACATCATCGCCACAAGATATAGGAAAATATGAATGTTCATTTCCTTCGACAACTTCTAACTGACCATAAGTAAACTTTGAAAAAACACCAAGTACTAAATTGCGGCAGCGCTTGTCTAACCAATTTGCCTGTTTTGCTACGCTAACACTTTCAACTTGCTCCATGGTTTACCCCTAACGTTTAATGGAATTAATTTTTAATTTTCGTATTGATGTCAATTTAACTGAATTAACCAACTTTTTGATAGCCAATAAAAGGTACTCGCTTAACGAATAGTTTCATTGCTTGCCAATATATTGATAATACTACCTTAACGGTCATTATAGGCAACTGACACCAAATGCTAAATAAATCTGCTTTAGTAAACGCTTTTTTACGCATAACTAAGCTGGCATCAAATACCTTTTCACTATCTTGGCTCATCTCATTAACACGTTTGTTTTGTATGTTAATGAGCAAATTATCATGTAACCTTGTAGGTGGGTTTACCCGCCAAAAATAAGTCATGTCTAGATCCATAAAAGGAGAGACTTGAAACATTTTTTTATTGGTTGGAACGACGTCTTTATTGAGTAAATCAACTAAATAATAATGCCTTTCATTCCAGGGAGTATTACTCACTTCTGCTAACATTTGCGTGCAATTACTTTTATTATCATAACAAAAATAGAAGTTTGCTGGGCTGAAGTAGATACCGAAACACCTTACCTGTACTAACATGGTGATACGTTGTATGTCGTTATGACCGCCTAACGTACTAATTTTATTCTTAATACGTTCACTTAAAAAATGCGGTTCACCTGAAACATAATCTTTTTGTACAAATCGAAGAGGGTGAAACCAAGAAAAACCAAAAATACCAAAGCCAACTTGAGACTTTTCAACATCATCAATATCAAGTGCTAGCATGTATAGGCGATAACTAAAACTATGTTTTTTAGGGCTAAACCGCCTATGCATCACTTTGCCCAAATAAATATGACTGTTGCTAAATGGTTTAGGCATTGTCATATTTTGGTAACAGTGGGCAATTAAAACGTTGAGCAACTTCCACTGCGCTTTTAACACCATCCTCATGAAAACCATTATGCCAATATGCGCCAGCAAAATGAGTATTATTAGTCCCACATATTTTGTGTCTTAATTTTTGCGCTTGAATTGATTGACTGGAAAAAATAGGGTGATGATAAGTGAACTCTCTAAGAATAGTTTTTTGATCAATATCTTGTTTTTGGTTTAACGTTACACAGAAAGTAGTATCACTTTTAATACCTTGTAAAATATTCATATTATAAGTAACACTGGCTGCTTTACTGCGATCATTACTTAATTGATAATTCCAGCTTGCCCAAGCTTTCTCACGTAATGGTAATAAGCGCTTGTCAGTATGCAAAATCACTGAGTTTTCACTGTAAGGCATAGCAGATAAAATAGTTTTTTCATCATCGCTGGCATCACCTAAAAGTGCTAATGCTTGATCAGAATGACAAGCTATAACCACCTCATCGAAGGTTTGAGAGGGAGAATCTTCAAAGTGAAGTTGTACTTTATTTTCGTTACGAGTAATGCTGTCAATATTTACATTGGTATGAATATTATCTTTAAACGGTTCACAAAGTGGAGTTAAATAACTTCTTGAGCCGCCAGGAATAACATACCATTGAGGTCTATCAGCAATGTTTAGTAGGCCGTGATTATGGAAAAACCTTACAAAAAATTTGAATTCAAAGTCTTCCATTTGCGAAAGTGAACTAGACCAAATAGCGGCCCCCATTGGAAGAATATAATGCTCAGCAAAAAAATCTCCAAATTGATGTTCTTTGAGAAATTGCCCCAACGTTAATCCCTCTGAATAGACATCATCTTGATATATTTTTTTACAGAGTTTATTGAACCGTAAAATATTTTTGACCAATAGCCAAAACTTAGGTTTAAACAGGTTGCTTCGTTGCGCAAACAGGGTATTAAGATTATGGCCGTTATACTCAAGGCCAGTTTCACAGTTATGAACTGAAAAACTCATCTCGGTAGGAAGTTTACCAATGCCAATTTGGTCAAGTAATGCGAGGAAATTGGGGTATGTTTTGTCATTAAATACAATAAAACCAGTATCAATAGCGTGTGCTTCGCCAGATTTTTCAATGTCTACTGTAGCGGTATGGCCACCAATGTAATTATTTTTTTCGAAGACTGTAACTTTATGTTTTTTAGATAATAAATATGCTGCGGTTAGACCTGAAATGCCTGAACCTATGATTGCAACCTGTTTCATGTGCTGTTATTCCTAGTGATAAATGATTGCCATACTGATGATGGTAAAAACGCAAAAAATCTCATAATAAAAGTAAGTCGTTTGGGAAAGTGTAAGTATTTTTTACGCTTGTCAATGCCACGAAATATCCGTGAAGCAGCATCCTCGGTTGTTAAAAGAAAAGGCATTTCAAAATTATTCTTATCCGTTAATGGCGTGCTAACAAACCCTGGGTGGACCAATGTAACACCAATGTTATGTTTTAATAAGTCTAGTCTTATACTATTCGCAAGGTAATCCATTCCCGCCTTCGAAGCCCCATATGCCTCACTTCTTTGAAAAGGTAGTATGGTTACACTAGAACTAACAAAAACAACTTGGCCACCTTTTTTTACTTTAGGAAGGAAGTATTGCAACAGCGCTCCTAAAGATGACAAATTAGTTGATATTGTGTGAGTAAAAGAAGGGCCGTCAAAATTGAGCACGTTATCAATGTAGCGGCAATCTCCTGCATTTAAAATTAAAATATCTAGCTCATTAACATCTTGTGCAGCGGTTAATACTTGTCTTGGTTTGGTAATATCAAAGGCTAAGGTTTTGTGCGCACGGTTAGCGAGTGTGGCTAAAGTTTCTTTATTACGGCCACAGGCGAAAACGTTGTCACCATTATTAGCATATTGTTCGAACAGTGCTAAACCAATGCCAGATGTGGCACCGGTAATCAAAACATTTCTAATTGTCATTAATTAGCTGCCTTGGTTTTAATCCACTTAGTTAGTTTTCCGAATATAGGTAATTGCTCGTAAAGCATGGCACCTAAATCGAGGTAATCTCTGTGATATATTACTTTGCCTCCCTGCCCTTTAATGTGGGACGTACCTCTAACTTGAACCCGCTTACCTTTATTTAATTTCGGATGTAAATAAGACATCGTCCAAAAAATAGATGCTTTCGAGTCTTCCCACACCACATCATCAATGACAAAATCACATGCTGTCAGATTTTGATAGAGGTTCTTAAAATACTGGAATAGATTTTTAAAACCTTCGACTTTATGCATTGGGTCAATAAAGGTTACGTCTTTATGATATAAATCTTCCAATAAATCTAGATTATCAGTCGATAACTTTTGATACACAAATATAAAATTACTTAACCACACAGGGTAATTGCTAGCAACTTCTTTCAATGCAATATTTTCCATTATAAATACCTCAATGGCGTTCGTAAATTAATGTAATTAAAACAAGGCCATCATTAAATTTTGTAGAAGGCTAAAGCCTTAATTCTTGCTTCTTTATGCTCAACAATCGCGGGCCAATAAATGTTAAGTTTATTTTTGCGAATATATTGGTGAGGAAAGTGAATGTCCTTACCTTTCACCTGCCTAAGTTCTGGTATATATTTACGGATAAAATCACCATTGGGATCAAAGCGTTCACTTTGCCTAATTGGGTTAAAAATCCTAAAATAAGGTTGTGCATCACAGCCCGTACCTGCAGCCCATTGCCAACCACCATTGTTAGAGGCTAAATCACCATCAATGAGGTGTTGCATAAAAAATTTTTCACCTAATCGCCAATCAATTAATAAATGTTTTGTTAAAAAACTGGCAACAATCATGCGTAAGCGATTATGCATCCAACCGGTTTGGTTCAGTTGTCTCATCGCCGCGTCAACGATTGGATAACCTGTTTTACCCTCACACCAAGCAGTAAATAAATTTTGATCAAAGTGCCATGTAAGTGCATCATAACTTTCTTTATAATTTTTATATTTGCACAAACGTTGATGATGAAATATGAGGTTCCTATAAAATTCGCGCCATATTAATTCATTTAGCCAAGCAAAATTTTCACTATCTGAAGCTTGAATCAAATCAGGGTATTGGTTAAGTAGTAAACGCAAAACATAGCGAGGACTAGTCACTCCCGCAGCTAAATAAGGAGATAGACCGGAAGTTCCTTTAATGCTGGGAAAGTCTCTTTGTACATTGTAAGCGTGAATTTTTTCATTAAGAAAGCGTGACAACATTTGTGCTTCAAAGTCACGAGCTAAAGGCCATTTACCAGACTGGTGTTCAGCAGTTACCTCGTTAACGCTAGTTAAATTTTGACAATGCTTGCCAAGATAATCAAACCCAAATTCTTGAACATATGTTAGCCATGCTCGTTTAAAAGGCGTAAAAACTTTATACATTTCACCAGACTGGTTGAGTATATTGCCTTTTGGAACAATAACATCCGCCTCAAACAAGGTAAGTTGTACACCTTGATTAACGAGTGCTAAGTCGCGATTTTTTTCATTAAACTCAACCTCACTATTTGCCACGACTTCTGTAATGCGATGTTGTTTTATCAATGTTTGAATATAATTATTTTGTTCAGCAAAGTTATCAACATCAACAAGTAAGAGTTCAATATTAATACTTGCTAGTTCTTCTACTAAAGCATGGGCATGTCTTTTAATAAAATCTATTTTTATGGCTGACCAATCATGTTCTCGCCATTGTTTTTCACACATAAAAAAAATGGCCTTACCAACTTGTTGCAAATCTCTATGTTGCAAAAAGTAGTGTAAAGCCGGATTATCATGTGTACGAAGGTCATTTCTAAACCAAAGTAACAAATCTATTCCTTAATAAAAAAATTAATTATCAGTAAGCTATAAAAAATCTAATAAGCATATCGTAATCTTAATTCATCAGGGTAAGGAGACAAATAAGCCTGTTGTTTAAGATAGTCTTTCGGGTAGCGAAGTAGATAGTGCTTTATTAACGTTAATGGTGCTATTAAAGGGGTTAAACCTTGGCGATAGGCGTTAATTTGCTCGCACAATTCCTGTTTTTCTATGGTTTGCAAGTGTTTAGAAAAGTAACCTTGGATATGTGATAGGGTATTAGCGTGCTTTTTTCGGGTTGCTATAATTTTGAGTGCTGTCATTAGACCTAAAATATATTCTGAAGCCATTTGCTCAAGAGGTATGTCAGCTCTGGCAAGTAATTGCCCTAATTTTTTGTAAGCAATTAGGTCATGACTCATAACAGTGTATTTATAACGACTATGAAATGTCGTTAATTTATGTTTAGTTAAGCCAGAGGCTTCAATAGTTTGCCAGTGTTTGTAAGCAAAAACTCTTGC
>JBELHN010000001.1:0-4831 GCA_042091395.1 Colwellia sp. | reverse complement strand
TAGTTAAGCCAGAGGCTTCAATAGTTTGCCAGTGTTTGTAAGCAAAAACTCTTGCTACAAAGTTTTCTCTTATTAATGGATCATTAAGGCGACCATTTTCCTCACAGGGTAATAAAGGGTTAGCTACCATAATTTCTCTGGCAAAAGCACCGATGCCATGCGATGGTAACGAGTTTCCTTCAGGGCTATAAATTTTAACCCTTTCCATACCACAGCTCGGACTTTTCGCACAAAAGATATAACCACTCAATTGCTTTGTCATTGCAGCAACTTTTTTCCCATATGCCTTTAGTGCTTCAGTAACATCACCGCTACCATCTTTTTGCGATACATGTATTACATCATCACGTTTAATTTGGCGAATAGTTGCCCGAGGTATAGGAAGTCCGATAGCGACTTCAGGGCAGAACGTTTTATAAGATACGTGTTCAGAAAATTCTTTTATACAAAAGTTAGAAGGTTTGTTACTTGCGTCAAACCTCACTTTTTCGCCGACCAGACAAGCACTGATACCTACCGTTAAATCTTTTTTATTGACTGAATAAATCATGCTAATTCCTTAAATTTGTTCAGTTGTAATCGTCTAAACAATACAAAATAAATTATTTATTTTAGTAAATAAAAGAACCAATTGGATTAAGTAGTTTGTTTATACCCTGAGTAAAATGAAGCGCATCATTTGCAACGGTATAGCATAAACAACCATTAGTCGAAATGGGGTGATGTTGATGAGACCCATCAAGCATAATGAAATCTCCTTTGACGTATTCCCCAGTTTCATCATGAAAAGAACCAGCTAATAAAACTGTTAACTCAAAACCTTTGTGAGTATGCTTTGGTACACCGCCACCAGGTTGGATGTGTAATAAGCTGGTATGAATATCACCTTCATTTAACTGAACACGAGAACGGGTTAACTTACCAATTTGTGAATTGTTACCAAATTCCATGCTGTTTAACGCTTTTGGTAAGGTATAATTCATCCCCTTAAATTCAATGGTCTTATCAACTTTAACCGGAACTGAATCAACGTCTGTTGTTGCGACTATATCACTAATCATCAGGTCTAAATCTAAGTCCTGCATGTTATTTACCGTATTAACATCGTCAACAATAAAGCGGTCAAGAAATTCTTCTTCAAAACTCGATTCAGCCAATTGTTCAGTGCATTGAGCGATGGTGTGTTGGCACTTAGGACACATATCTGCATGTATGGCTATGCCAGCAGCTAAGGAGGCTGGTAGGTCACCTTTAACAAAAGCTTGAATTAACTCAAATGATGGATGATGACTAATCATTTCTTTCTCCTAACTGTAACTTCAGTTTAGCAAGTGCTAATCTAAGCCTTGATTTAACGGTGCCAAGCGGCAGATTAAGATGCTTGGCTAGTTGTTCTTGAGACATTTCTCTGAGGTAAAAACCTTTAATGACTTCTTGTTGTGGAAGTGGCAATTCATCTATAACACTCAACAATTTTTTATCTTCTAGATGATCAGCAAAAGGTTCTGTATCTAAGCTTAAGCTTTCTGCGATTGGCCAAATGTCTTCACTAATATTGTCTTCTTTATTACCCTGAATTTTCCTTAGCATATCAAAAGTAACATTTCTCATTACTGTATATACCCAGGTAGTAGCTGCTCCTTTATCTTGGTTGAATAAATGCGCTTTTTTCCAAACATTAGTCATTGTATCTTGTACAACTTCATTGGCTTGCGCTTCGTTAGGAAATTTACCACGAGCTATTCGCAATATTTTGGGTGAAAAAAATTTAAACAAGTGTGTAAATGCTTGCTTGTCACGACTTTCTGCGACTGACTTAAGCCAATCACATAGCTGAGGATGATTAATTTTATTTGACATACTGCTAGATTTAGCATTTGTCTGTGTGCTTAGCAAGTTACTCTGCATCGCTTTTTCAACTTTTTGAAAGCATTTTCAAATATTACGGCCACAAATTAATTAAGATCACTTTAAATTGAAATAAATATATTATTTTTCGAATATAACTGATTCGACAAATTCTTTAGCTTCTTTAAAGGTATAACTGACTACAAAAGCATTTTTAACATTAAGCTCAATGGGAAGAATCTCTAACCATCTAGCCAACACCCAATGAGGGTTATTAAGAATTTTTTGAGGATAGAGTTCATTAAGGTTTTCATTTTCTTTAAATACATTATCTAATGAAGTGGCGAGTTCTTCATTGTTAATACTAGCGGGCATCTCAGACCAGTGTTCAGTACACTCAACACTACCAAAATGAAGGTTATCGATATCTGTGGTCATATTTTTTATCATAACTAAAGATTTGCACATTACATCTATCTCTAACACCCCATCCTCGCCTTGATCAAAATTAATAATTTCGACCCAGCTGCCCCACTGCATGTTATCGGACGACTGTTTCACCGCTTGACCTTTCAACCAAATAACAAACCCCTGGCCTTTAGAAGCTAAACTCACCATTTTTAAATATCTTTTTTCAAAAATACGTAATTTTGTTACTCCTTTTGGTAAAAGGAATACGGGCAATGGAAATACTGGTAAGTTCAAAACTGGTTGATGCATAATAATTTCGCTATTATTTTATTAATAATTAATACGTAACAAAGTCATATAATGATCAATTAAATAAAAAAGCCTCTGCAGGCAGAGGCTAATTAAAATATTTAACGAGTGTAAGAGTTAATCATAAATGTATATTGATTACTCTAATATTACATAAGTACTGTATCAATAACATGAATAGTACCATTGGTTGCTTGGACATCTTTAATAATAACTTTGGTATCACCAATCATCAACATACCTGTTTCAGAATCAACACTAATAAAAATTTGTGTACCTGATAAAGCCGCCCCTAAAGGTTTACCGTTTTTACCGTAAGCATCAACGCTAGAGTAGCTTTCACCACCAATTACATGGTTAAGCAATACAGTAGTTAATGCATCAGTATCTTCTAGTAATGTAGACAAAACATAGCCATCAATTTTAGCAAAAGCATCATCCGTTGGTGCGAATACAGTGAACGTTGCGTCTTCGTCAGATAACGTATCAACAAGGTCTGCAGCAGTTAGCGCTGTAACCAAAGTGGAGAAGGTTTCTGGCATAGATACCGCTATTTCGGCAATGTTCATGGTGGGTGTTGTCATTTCAATAGGTAGAATCACATTATCGATTGCGTGAATAACGCCATTGTCAGCAATGTTATCTGGGCTACTTACTATAGCACCATTAACGAATAAGCCTTCTTCAGTTAACGAGAGTGAAGCTTTATCACCATTAGCCATTTCCACCATGTTATCCATTGAACCAGCTACGCTGATTGCTGCATCAGATAACACTGTTCCCGAAGCAACATGATATAACAAAATGTTAGCTAGGGCTTCAGGGTCAGCAAGTAAGGCATCTAAGGTACCTTCTGGAAGTTTTTCAAAGGCTGCGTTAGTTGGTGCAAAAACCGTGTATTCCGCTTCTAAATCAGCAAGGGTGTCAACTAAGTCGGCTGCAGTTAATGCTGCTACTAAAGTAGAGAATTCTGGAGCACTTGCTAAAGCGACATCAACAATACTGCCTAATGCTGGTTCCGCATCAGGCATAATTACTGTATCAATAACATGAATTGTACCGTTTGTTGCTTGTACGTCGGTGATGATGACTTTAGCGTCACCAATCATTAACATGCCTGTATCAACATCAACGCTAACAGCTACCATTTCATCTGATGCAGTTGTTAATGATTTACCGTTTTGGCTGTAGGCATCAACACTAGATAAGCTTGATTCGCCAACAACGTGAGTAAGTAAAACATTTGACAATGCCTCAGTATCAGCAAGTAAAGCAGCTAAAGCGTCAGCATCAATTTTAGCGAAGGCGTCATCAGTTGGTGCGAATACAGTAAAAGTGGTGTCTTCATTTGATAGAGTATCAACTAAATCTGCTGCGGTTAGGGCCGTAACTAGCGTGGAAAATGTCTCAGGCATTGATACTGCTACTTCAGCAATGTTCATGGTTGGTGCTTCTGCAGGAGTCGCTATTGGCAGAATTACGTTGTCAATGGTGTGAATTACGCCATTAGTTGCCATTGTATCAGCAGAAGATATTAACGCACCATTAATAAATAAGTTAGTACCAACCAGTGAAAGTGCTGCTTTGCCTTCGTTAGCCATACCAATTGTATTATCCATGGAGCCGGCAGCAGAAATTGCAGCATCTGATAACACAGTACCACCTAACACATGATACAAAAGAATGTCTTTCAACGTTTCTGTATCAGCTAATAGTGCATCAAGTGTACCGTCTGGTAATTTGTCAAAGGCAGCATTGGTGGGAGCAAATACTGTGTACTCAGCATCCAAGTTTGCAAGGGTATCAACTAAATCTGCAGCTTGCAGGGCAGCCACTAACGTTGTAAATTCTGGCGCACCTAATGCTACATCAACGATACTTTCTGGGGGTGTGGGAAGCTCTACATCAGCAATAACTACCGCGTCAATTACATGAATTATTCCGTTAGTTGTGTATATGTCTTTAATGATTACATTTGCACCACCAAAGGTTAGTACATCTGTTATAGGGTTAATGTTAATGCCAATCATTGCGCCAGAGGCTGTGGCAGCTTGCTTACCGTTCAATGTGTAAGCGGTTACTGAGTCAACTTCATTTTCAAGAATTACATGTTGTAATAGCACTGCAGAGAGGGCGTCTTCATCATCTAACAATGCATTTAACGTGTTTTCATCAATCAAAGCAAATGCATCATCTGTTGGGGCAAATACAGTAAATTTTGTATCTGTATTCGCTAATGTGCTGACTAGGTCTGCTTTTGTAA